>JAVWLP010000005.1:64170-80769 GCA_036637915.1 Erysipelothrix sp.
CTTTAGGTGTTTCAGGATTCACTTCAGTAAGTGTTGGGCGTTTATCCTCTACAGTCACGTTTTTTGTTTTAGTTACTGTACGTCCCAAGAAATCTGTTAGCTCATAAGTAATAGTATATTTTCCTACTTTATTTGGATTTATTTCATTGACGGTTCTACCATTTTCATCTTTTATTGTATATTTCAATTTGTCATTAGAAACAATCTGTTTTGATTTACCCGGTTCAAACGAAGCTTTTCCAATTACTTTATCTTCAGCAATAGGATTATAGAATTTTATTGTTCCTACTTCTATATTTTCATCAAAAGTAGACAACTCAGGATAAGCTCCCTCTCCGTTATCAATGTAGATATAGTAAATAATATTAAAACCAGCTGGACTTGAGGTTTCTTCTAATTTAATTGGATAGTATCCTTCTTTATTTACGCTACCCGCGGCATTTTTAATTGCCATAAAATTATCAAGTTTCTTGAATCTATCATCCCCTTTTTTGTGTTTGTAGATTACAAATCCATTGATTTCCATTTTACTTGCTAATGCTTTTTCTGCTAAGCCTTCAAAATCACTCTTAGATACCGTAATATCAATTGGGAAATATAGAGTCACGTTAACATCATAGTCTAATGTCGTTTCAAAATAGATGTATTTACCGTCAGTCCATGTCATCGTATCTGCTTTATTTGTTGGTATGACGCCATTTCCACCTTTTTCAATTAACTTATACATTTCAGTATCTTTATAAGGTTTACACTTCTCTCCAGCACTTTCACATGTTGGATAATTATTCACATTATAATCAGCAAAAATATTTATATTCTCATAATTTACAACTGTCGATAGCAAAATAGCTAGTGACGCAAACATACTTAAAATATTTTTTCTATTTTTCTTCATAACTTCCCCTTTGTTTGCACCAATAATATTTGATGGTACAAATTTAACTTATTCTAGTATATCTGACATACTAAACCTTGTCAATAACAACCTATTGTTGTTATAGTTGGGAACTTTTAAGGAAAACTGATAATTTTCACAGTAACAAAAAAAGTTCCTCAGGAACTTTTGATTTGTTTATCTTATTTGGCCATTACCGTGGACAATATACTTATAAGAAGTTAAGTGTTGTACTCCCATCGGTCCGCGAGCATGAAGTTTTTGTGTACTAATACCAATTTCAGCACCGAATCCGAAGACACTACCATCAGTAAATCGGGTTGACGCATTAACATATACTGTCGATGAATCGACACGTTGTGTAAAGTATTTAGCATGCGAATCATTGTTTGTAATAATCGATTCAGAGTGTTTCGTATTATGTTCGTTTATATGCTCTACCGCTTCTTCAACTGATCCGACAATTTTCACTGACATTTTTTTATCAAGATATTCAGTATAGAAGTCCTCATCAGATGCGGGTAATACTATTGAAGAGATTTCTTGAGCTTGTTTGTCTCCATAAAACTCAACATCTGTGAACTTTTCTACGAGCATAGGAATGAGTTGAGCTGCTATTCTTTCATGAACAACTAATGATTCCATAGTATTGCATACACCTAATCTTTGAAGTTTTGCATTTTCTATTATTGTGATACTCATATCTAAATCGCCATCTTCATCGACATAAATATGGCAGTTACCTGATCCAGTTTCAATAACAGGAATTGTGCTATTTTCAACTATAGCACGAATTAATTGTGCACTACCTCTCGGAATAAGTACGTCGATATATTTATTCATTTTCATCATTTCATGAGTTGTTTCTCGATCAGTACTTTTTATTACTTGGATAACATAAGGATTAAAACCATGACTCAATAGAGTTTCTTGAACTATCATTTCTAAAACAGTATTCGTGTTGATTGCCTCTTTACCACCTTTAAGAATTACTGCATTACCACTTTTAAAACAAAGGGAAAATGCATCAATTGTGACATTAGGACGCGCTTCATAGATGATTCCAATCACCCCTAAAGGTACACTCACTTTATTAATTACGAGTCCGTTTGGACGTGATATGGTCTCAATAACTCTCCCAATTGGATCCTCGATTTCTGCTACTTCTCTAAGTCCTTCAGCCATTGCAATAATTCTTCCATTATCCAGTGTTAATCTATCTATGAATGCCTTTGGATAGTCTAACAGTGTCACAGCATCCAGGTCTTTTTTATTTTCACTTATTATTTCTTCAATTGATGACTCTAGATTATTTGCTAAGTCACAAAGTATGGCATTTTTTTGTTCTGTTTCCAATACCAGTAAATCTAAGGATGCTTTTTTTGCATTCTTACCAATTTGTTCTAACATAGTGCCTCCTATAAATATTCAGCCAATGAAAAATCTTCACGTTTATTGGCTTTAAAGTAAGTACCAACATTCTTTCCATCTACAACATCATAGAGTACATTCACATCACGTCCATTCACCAACACCATTTCTGCTCCATATTGTGTTGCGATTCTACCTGCATCAATTTTCGCATTCATTCCGCCAGTTCCTACTGATGATGAACTTGTATCTTTACCCATGATGAAATGTTCATCATTAATTTCCTCTACATATTCAATTAATTCAGCATTTGGATTCCTGCTTGGATCATCTGTATAAAATCCATCGATATCCGAAAGAATAATCAGCAATTCTGCATCAATCATTGCGAGTACAAACGCAGACAAATGGTCATTATCTCCGAATTCAATTTCGTGTGTTGCAACTGTATCATTTTCATTCACGATGGGAATTACTCCCATATTCAACAATTCATGAAATGTATTCATAGCATTGACACGACTTTCTTCTTTTACCATTGTATGTTTCGTTAATAACACTTGAGCACAAACTTGCCCATATTCTGAGAATAACTTCTGATATGCCATCATGAGTTTGGCTTGACCGATTGCTGCCAACGCCTGTTTCTTTGGCATTTCATTTGGCATTGCTTTCATTCTAAGTTCTTGTCTTCCTACTGCTTGAGCTCCTGATGAAACCAAAACGATTTCTTTTCCTCTACTTTTCAAATCAGATAATACTCGAACCAACTGTTCTAATTTGTGATAATTAATATCGCCAGTTTCCTTATGAGTTAAAGATGAGGAGCCAATTTTAATTACAATTCTCTTTTTTTCCTTCAATATCTCTCTTAGCATTTTTACTTCCTCTTATTTCTATCAATATAATACACTAAATCAGACTGTTTCTAAAGGATAGTCATTCTTTTATCCCTCTTATCTTTGTGATATAATCACTACACGGGGCTGTCATGGTTTCGACAGGATTTCGTTTGATTTAGATTGCAGTGGTGTGGTTACCTTAAAACCAAACAAAAATTAACTGGAAACAATAACAGTTTACAATTCGCTGCTTAATTAGCTATTTATAGCTGTAGCGTGATGAATCTAAGCTTTGCCTTTGGGCGAAGATCATCAACATAACCAACGAAGGATAAGGTTGCGTGTGCTCGACACGTAACTCGAAAACCTAAGAGCACATCAAAGAGACCTTTGTCGGCTTCGTCCTCTTTGATTATTATGAAGCAGACTAAACTGTAGACGTCTAAATGTGGAACACTTCTTGGACGCGGGTTCGACTCCCGCCAGCTCCACCAAATGACAATTAACCCGCCTTAAGGCGGGTTTTTCTTATAAGTATTTTCACTTTAAAATAATCATGAATCATTATAGAGATAAACATAGCTCTTAAATTCACACTCGAATTTAGCATTTTTAGAAATAAACTTATGATACACTTGTAATAGGAGGGACTGAATATGACAAAACAAAGATGGTTTGCTTTCTTCATATATATGCTTATCTTACTAATACTATTATCTGTTGAGCTCATCTTCAAAATTAATATTTCTAAATACATATACATAGGTGTAGCAATTCTCATTGCAATTCAATTCTTTACTTCTGTCTCTTTACCCGACGGTGGTTTCTTACCTTACCAAGAAGCAGAAAGCCGAGCTAAAGATACGAAACCTTTTTTCCCAATGTTTGATTTTTGGTTGTGGACTATCGGATTTGCCTTTTATGCTTTAATTCTTATTATATTAAAATAAGATATACCGTTTGGTATCGACAAGTATTTATACATTGTCAAACTAATCTTCACCAATTTTTATATGTTAAAATGAAGGTAAGAATATTCCATTTTCAGGAGGATTTAGTATGCATCCCTACTTAGGAAGTATTATTCGTGAAGAGCGTATACGCCAGGATATCAAACAAGAGGTCCTGTGTCATAAAATTTGTACTCCATCCTATTTATCAAAAATTGAGAGTAACCAAGCAAATCCCAGTGACGATATTTTAGTCCTGCTCTTTGATCGACTCGATATCAAGTTCATTTCAGATATTCCCAATAACGCCCTTCAACATCTTTTTGATGAAATCTCAAATTGTGTTCTTTACGAAGCTTATGATTCGGATTTGAGAAAGAAGTTCAAAAATGAACTCCACAAATTCAAGTACTCTAAATACTATTGGGAGATTTACATTCATGAGCTTTTACTGTCTGATACAACTCATAACGAATTATCTTCATCACTCCCCAATCAATTACAATACCATCCATTTGTTTCAGTATGGTATTCACAAACACATATAAATCCCGATAAAATTGATGAAGCAATCAGGCGTCTCTTACTATCCCAAGGACAGGACGATACCGGTATCGTTGATTTTTCTCTGGCCCAAAGTTATTTTTATGCAGGAGAATTCGATAAGTCCTACGATTGTGCTCAAAGAAGTTTGTCTACATTTGCGAGTCTTGGAAATATTCGTATGATGATGTATGCTCATTTTCAAATGGGTAATACAATTATCTACTCTAGCTTTGCAAAAGCTTTATCTCATTTTGAGAGCTGTAGACGCATTGCGAAAATCTGTGATGATTCGCAAATTATCTCTGATCTTGACTATAACTTATCTGCAGACTATCTTGATTTATATTTTAAATATGAAAACATAGATGATTTGTTAAAAGCTCAAAACCTAATTCTGAGTGCCTATACAAGTTCTTCTAAAAATAGTCTTTATCACTTTGAGAAAATAATTCTAATTCACCTTTATCTCAACGATTACGATTCCGCCGCTAGTTATTTTGAAAAGATGAAACTTACAGATGATACCTGGAAAGGTATCGCAGAGTATCACGCTCTTGAATATGCAATATCCCACTCTGCCTTTTATCTTGACCGAGGCTACGCGGACCTAATAGAATCCATTTTAGATCTTAATTTAAAGTCTAATATCTATACACGCGCTATTTTTATCCAAAACATGCTGATATTCATTTATAAAAAACAGAAACGATACAAACGCGCTCTCACCTTAACGAACTTTCCTAGCAACCATTAATTTTCAGTATTTATTGCAGATTTTCAATGCTAACTTTCCCAACCTAGTTTTCTAGGTTTTTTTATTCCATCCACTTAAACTATAAGTAGGAGGTATTCTTATGAAACTTTGGAACAAAAATTTCACCTATAGTTTTATCGGCACTATAATTTCTGCTATCGGGAGTGTCGGACTAAGCTTGGGATTATCTGTTTTTGTCTATAACGAAACAAACTCTACACTTCTCTCTGCATTATTCGCTTGTTTATCAATGATTCCCCAATTTATTCTCCCTATATTTGTTGGTGCATTAATTGATCGTAAACATCCCGTGAAGGTCCTAGTGGTAAATGAGATAATATTGTCATTCGTTTTTCTCTTTGCTGCAATTTATTTACATATTCTAGGTTTTAACTATTTCTTCTTATTATTAATAACTTTCTTGATTAGCTTACTGGGGGTTGTCTCACAGCTTGCATCTGGTAGTATCCTACCAAAAATTATGGATGTAACAAACTTTAATAAGGGAAACTCCATTATGAACATGATTTATCCTTTATCTTCAGTTGCTACGACACCTCTAATCATGTGGGTAATAGATACATTGGGTGTTCCCTTCCTCTTTATGGTCTGTACAATCTGTTCTCTTCTTGATGCTTTTCTAGAAAGTAAAATTGATGTTTCATTCTCATTTCTTGATAATTCTTCGAAACAAACCTATGACTCATTTCGCAAAGATATAAAAGCTGGGTTAGACTATGTTAGAACCACTCCTAGTATACGTTCAATCTTCTTATTCTTTATGACAGTAATGATGATGAACAGTGTAAAAGAAGTTCTATTATATCCATTTTTTGTTTCTACTCCTGGCCTTGGATCACAAAACTACGCTCTTTTGCTTTCAGTAAGTTCTCTTGGCTATATCTGTGGTGGTCTCTTTTTATATTTCTTTAAGATACCTCCCAAGAAACGTTTTTTCCTTTCATCTTTAATTTTCATTTATTTCATCTTTGCTGAAGGCCTGTTGTTCTTTATGCCTTTCAAGATCTTATTATTTACTCAGTTTATTGCTGGTTTCCTTGGATCTCAATCTGCAAACTTTAGAACCAGTGCGATCCTTGCGATGGTTCCTGAAAATCTGCTTGGAAAAGTTAATGCTTTATTTGGAGTTATGATTAACTTAGCAATATTTTTCAGTAAAGGGCTAGTTGGTTTAATGGGCGCTTACCTTCCTTACGGGGCTATTGCTCTAATTTTTGGAACACTTCAACTAATAAGTTATCTCTTCATTTTTAGACTTCCGAGAAACAATGTTAAAGAAGTTTATAACTATGATGTTACTGTTACCGCAGTTAATTAAGAAAAAGTAAATCCACAGTTCATTTGTAAGTTGAACTGTGGATTTTTTTATTCATGAATCGTGATAGTTGTTTTAACGCCAGTTCCCGAAATATTGCAGTAGGGAGCTCCTGAGATTTGTGGTGACTGGAAAGTTATCTTTCCTAATCCTTTCTTCTCGTATTGATGGTAACGCACTGTTGCATTGAGTCCCATTACCTTAATGTTGAAGTTAGATGGTTGACCTTCTTCATGTATCGTAATTGTTGCAGCGAGACCATTAACTTTTAGATTGGTTTCTTGAATATTGTACACGTTTAGAGTTGTATTAAGTCCATTTATATCGATATTCCCAAGTAATCCATCTGTTTTAAGAATAGAATTGAGAGCATTGAATGAAACATTTGAAGTAATATTCTTTAACTCTGTATTAATTCCTACGCCATCGATTCGGATAGTTGGGAACGCTTGTTCGTGTTGATAATCTAAAACAACATAGGAGTCAATGGCTTGCAAATCAAGGTGGGGTGTCATTTCTTCTGGTAAATCAATGACTAAGCTTTCCACAATTGTAATCTTGTCATCAGGTAAAGAGATAACGGTTTTATCTGTTGTTCTAATCTCAATATAAGTTCTTTCATTTTGAATTGAGTACTGTGAGAGGTCTCCCATTGCTACAATTTGGATATCTTCCCGTTTTGAAAATGTAATCGCAAAATGTTTGATACTGCCTGCATTAATTTTTAATTTCAGATCCTTTACTTCACATTTGAATATATGTTCCATACTGTATTCTCCTTTACCACTATCTTACGGATTATTTCTATTTCACAAACGTTTTACCGCTAACATGACATTTTTAACATTTAAGTTGTCATATTTCACCATATTTTCAGAAAGAAGTTGCTATCAAATAAGTATCATCATATTTTTTATTACTGTATAATAGTGACTATCTGTTTTAGGTATAAAACATTGGCAAGGAGGCATTATGGATTTATTTTTAGATTATATTAAAAAGTATAAAGGAGCGTTCATAGGTTCTTTTCTACTTGTTGGCATTACGGTTGTAACGATGTTAATCCAACCTAACATTCTATCATTGATTATCAATTCGATTGTTGTGAGCGATACCAGTACTATCCGTTATTATGGAATGGTACTTATTGGACTTGCTTTCTTAGGACTTGTCGCTGGAATCCTGAATACGATTTTGGCATCAAAAGTTTCTCAACGAATTGGTTCTGATATCAGGGAATCAATTTTTTCAAAAGTACAAACTTTTTCCTATAGCAATATTGAAAAATTTAGTGCGAGCAATCTTGTTATTCGTCTGACTAACGATTCTCAACAAGCCCAAAACCTTGTTGTTATTATTCTGATGTCATTAATGCGTATTCCATTGATGTTTATTGGTAGTTTAATTCTCGCTATTATGACAATGCCTCAACTTTGGTGGGTCATCCTCCTAGTACTGGTTCTAGTTATTTTAGTAGTTATGGTGTCATTTGGAATGATGGGACCTAAGTTTGCAAAAATTCAACATTATCTCGAAAACATCAACGCAATTGCAAAAGAAAACTTTCTAGGAATGCGAGTTGTAAAAAGCTTTGTTCAAGAAGATGCAGAGATCCAAAAATTTAACTCTGAAGGTGAAAAACTAACTCATGAAATCATTGTTGTCGGATATATTTTCTCTTTTATGATTCCAACGTTCTTCCTCATTATGGACGGTATGTCTGCATTCGTAATTTTTATGATTGGTAATATGACTGAAATTGATCCTGCTATTATTGGATCCACTGTAAAATTCATCAGTTACCTTGTTATGGTAATGATGTCATTGATGATTGGTGGTATGATGGTCAGCTTCGCATCTCGTGCTTTTGTCTCAGTAAGTAGAATCAACGAAGTGCTAAACACAAAAGCTGACATGTCATTTAATGAAGACGGTCCACATCTTGAAAACGGATCAATTGTCTTTAATAACGTTAGCTTTACTTACCCTGGTCAAGATTCGCCAACACTCCATGATATTAGCTTCTCGATCAACCATGGCGAAACAATTGGAGTTGTAGGGGCTACCGGTTCTGGTAAATCCACTTTAGTTCAACTCATGGCACGGATTTATGATCCAAGTTCAGGTGACATTATTGTTGGGGATCATCCTTTCCCATTAATAAGTAAATCTTCCTATCACCAAGATATATCGCTTGTTCTACAAAGACCTGTACTATTCTCAGGTACAATCGCAGACACCTTAAGACAAGGTAAGGAAAATGCAACTCTTGATGAAATGGTTCGCGCAGCCGAGATTGCTCAAGCTCTAGAATTTATTGAAAAAGAACCCGAACAATTCGAAGCTAAAGTCTATCAACGTGGTGCAAACTTCTCCGGTGGACAAAAGCAAAGATTATCAATTGCACGTGGATTAATTGGAAATCCAAAAATTCTCATTTTAGATGATAGTACAAGTGCGCTCGATGCTCATTCAGAGAAATTAGTTAGAGAAGGACTTATTGAGAAACTAACAGAAACAACTCAAATTATCATTTCGCAAAAAATTTCTTCAATCGTCCATGCCGATAATATCCTCGTTTTAGATGATGGGCATCTTGTGGCTCAAGGTAAACATCATGAACTCATTCAAAATTCAGATGTCTATCGTGAAATATTTGAAACCCAAAAGGGACGAGATGATCATGAAAATCTACATCCAAGCATTGATAGAAAGGAGTTTTAACAATGAAAGAATCACTTAAATATTTCTGGCATTATCTTAAAGAATACAAATTAAAACTAACTCTTGTAATCGTTAGTGTGCTATTCAGTATGTACTTTGTCGTTAGAACACCTGAGTTCATCGGTGATGCCATCAATGAACTAACGAAATACCTTGCTGGTTCACAAGATAAATCACAGTTTTTCAACGTTGTATTCATGATGGCACTTTTTGCCGGATTATCCTGGATCTTTAGTTTAGTACAAAACGTTGTCATGACTAAAATATCTGGTGATGCGACAGACCACATGCGAAAAGATTTATTCAGTAAAATTGAACGACTACCGATTCGATTCTTCGATCAATCTAGCGATGGAGAAATTCTATCTCGCTTTACAAGTGACTTGGATAATATCTCAAATACATTGAATCAATCCATTCACCAAATTATTTCTAATGTCGCAATGCTAGGTTTCACACTGGTTTTAATGTTTATGAATCATGTTGAATTGTCATTTGTAGCATTATCAACTGTTCCTATTATGTTAGTCATTGCTACTGTTATCCTAAAGAAAGCACAAGTAGCAATGTCGGAGCAACAACGTCGAATTGGCGAAATGAATGGTTTTGCAGATGAACGCTTTACTGGACAGAAACTTGTAATTGCGAATGGCTTACAAGAAGATTCAATTGAGAATTTTAAAGAGTATAATGAGAAACTCTTCCAAGCTACTTTTAAGAGTACACTCTATCCAAACTTACTCTTTCCAACACTTCAAGGCCTCCAAATGGTTACGAGTGGTATCGTAATCTTCTATGGTGCTTGGATGACTACGAGCGGGAGATTGCCTCTTGAAGAAGCAGCGGGACTTCTCTTTGTTTATACACAATATGTTCGTATGATTTACCAACCTCTCTCACAAATCGCCTCACAATTTACCCAAATGCAGCTGGCATTCACTGGGGCTCAGAGAATTATGGAAATCATGAATGAACCTGAAGAAATTGATAATCCTAATTCAATAACTATTGATGGTATTCAAGGTAATGTTGAACTCGATAACGTATCATTCGCATATGACGATGACAATTATGTTCTCAAGGATATTAATATCAAAGTTGACCAAGGAATGATGGTTGCACTTGTCGGACATACTGGATCGGGTAAGACAACGATTATGAACTTGCTCAATCGATTCTATGATATTGAAAAAGGCTCTATTAAATTTGATGGCACGGATATAAGAACCATTACAAAATCTTCATTAAGAAATCACGTTGGTATTGTACTCCAAGATTCCGTTGTATTTACTGGAACTGTTCACGATAATATTGCATTTGGAAGACGCGATGCCTCACGAGAGGAAGTCATTGCTGTTGCGAAGAGCGCTCATATTCATGACTTCATCATGACTCTCGAAGATGGTTATGATACGACTGTAAGCGAAAGCAACAGTGCCATGAGTGTTGGACAAAAACAACTGCTAAGTATTGCGAGAACCATGCTTGTAAATCCAGATCTTTTAATCTTAGACGAAGCAACAAGTAATGTGGATACTGTAACCGAACATCAAATCCAAGCAGCAATGGATGAGATAGTAAAAGGACGAACAAGCTTTGTTATCGCTCACCGTCTAAAAACTATTCTTGAAGCAGATCATATTATTGTATTACAAGATGGACAAATTATAGAAGAAGGAACACATCAGTCTCTTCTTGATGATCAAGGCCACTATTCAGAGCTTTATCATAATCAATTTGTATTTGAGAACTATCAATAAAAGGCCACTTAAGTGGCCTTTTATTTGAATTATTATGCGACTTTGTCACCATTCTGTGCTTCATCCCCTGCTTGTAATAAGACAACCCCCTGATTAGATAATGACCCCAACACCAAGACTTCACTCATTACCGAAGCAACCTGAAGAGGTGGAAAATTGACGACAGCAATAATTTTGCGACCTACAAGGGATTCACTTTCATACAAATCTGTAATTTGTGCCGAAGTGCTTTTAATTCCGAGTTCATCCCCAAAATCAACTTTCAATTTATAGGCTGGTTTACGTGCTTTTTCGTTGAGAGATGCTTCAATAATTGTCCCTACTCTCATATCTACTTTTTGAAATGCTTCTAAATCTAACACTACGAGTCTCCTTTACTTTTAATCATACAAGTTTTATAATTCTATCACTTATTCTCTAAATTAATACTCTACCATTGTACTATATATATTAAGGAGAAACTATGCTTACACATATTGAAGATCTCAATGCTGATGTTGGGAAGGTAAATGGTTATTATTTTGTTATCGGAAAAAACTCTATTACTTTCAGCATCAATAATGAAAGAGATAATGAACAAAAAGACTTTAAAAAATTTCTAAAGGAAAAGTTGAGCGATATCTTTACACTTTCATTCACCTGGGAAAACTCAATTCTTACTGTTAATACCAAGAAGAAAAATATGCTCTCTGAAGAAATTGCGTTTTATGCTGAAATTATCGTGGATTACTTTATTAGAGAGTCAATCCCACAAGTGTGTCAATATTCACTAGAACAGGAAAATGTCAGACTTTATCGAATTAATAATGATATTCTTTTTCTATCACCAGAAGTTTATGCCGAAGAAAAAATAGTAGCAGAAGATTTTTATGAACGATCTGGAAATCGTATGAATTCTTATCTAAAAATTATTGCTGGATCACTATTACTTGGTCTTGCTTGGTTTATTATTAGTCAAATGGGATACATCGTTTATGTGATAAGCATTGGTATGATCGTCTTATCATATTATATTTTTGAAAAGAATTCAGGAAGGCCTTCAAAAACTGACTCTGTTCTTATTTTTGCAATCAATTTTGTAACAATAATGATATCGGAATATCTTAGTATGGCCTATAAGTTCTATAAGTTATTTGAAAGCCAAATTTCATTCTCCGAAATTTTCACTATTGTGATGCCTTATGCCTTCTCAGATAGCGAAATCTTATGGACATATATCGGAAATATAGCTTTTGGTGCGGTAGCATTAATTATCGTTTCATTCATCTTTGCAAAATCTGCATCAAAAGAACAAAACAAAATATATACTGCTTATCCCATAAATATCGACAACGCGTAATTAAAGTTAACGGTGAGACTTCTCTCACCGTTTCTTTCATATTTTTTTTAACATTATCAAATCTGTCTGAGGTTCATTCTCAATATTGTAAGGATGGCTTCCCACAACCTGTAAACCTTTCTTAGTGTAGAGACTCAATGCAGGTTTGTTGTGCTCCCAAACCCCTAACCATATTGATGACTTATTTAATTCACGTGCTTTGCGTTCAGCAAAGTCAAAGAGAACCGAACCAAGACCACGAAATTTATAATCTTTATCTAAATAAATTCGTTCGAGTTCGAAGGAATTTTCAGCTATATCTTCAGTTTGTGCGTCATCAGAATTAAGTTTTAGATATCCAGCTACTTTATCTTGATCCATAAGAAAATAGAAATAAGAATTCGGATTTTCTAATTCTCTCGTAAGCTTATCTAATGCATAGTTTTTATCCAAAAAATTACTCATGTCTTCAGCTGATGCTGTTTCTTTAAACGTATCATAAAATGTTTCTCTACTAATTTTTTGAATTGCTTCAAGATCTTCAATTTTGCATTTAATAATTTCCATGGAATACCTCATTCTTAAATTAATACCGCAATTATAACATTTATTCGTATTTTTAGAGCATCAATATGAATTCTATTTTATATTGATATATAATAAAAAAGGACTAATTATACTTAAGTTTTCACATAGATATTCCAATATGCTAACAAATCTGTCACGTATCTATCGAATCATTTGCGTATAATTAATATAATGGAGGTGGTATGTATGAAACGTTCCTATCATATTACATTGGTAGTACTTATTATATGTTCTCTTTTTTCTATCTCCTTATATCTTTTTGGATATCGAACTGATGAAAATGTTATCGTTGATGAAATTGTAGGTGGAAGAACAGATATTGTTCCTACCTGTGTCTATGAAGCACCTCTTGAAGACCACTACTCTCTTAAAATATTCCATATTGAAGATCAGGAATATCTTCCCGTCATTTATAAAAAGTCCTACTTTTTATGGAAAAATGAAGCAACCAATGTTCCTATCGTTTCTCAACTCGCTTCACGTCGTGTAAATACTAATAATATATATGACTTTCAATCAATCAAAGAATCAAAGATGAACTTCATTGCCTTCATGATTGATAAAATTTACTATTATGTCGTAATTGATTCTGATGTTGATAGCGTTATGCTTCACTTTAACGATGATAGATCTGGAATTTCATTTGAACAAGTTGCCCCAAGTATCTTTTTAGCACAAACGACCAAGATACCAGATATTGTTTCTGGAAAATCAAAAGACAGTAAAATTGTAAAATCATCTTATCCGAAAAGTAATAAATCATATTTCATTAATTCCTACGTGGACTATGATAATCATACCGAAAAGAGCTTTTCAAAACCGATATCTCTTAAATCGGTGTTTGATTATCAAGATTCAAAAGACTATGAAGTCATCGACTTTATGAATCAAAGTCTTCTGAAGGAACCCTTCTTATCAATCGTTACCAACCGAAAAGAGCCTATCTATCAAAATACGACTTTCGGACATGTTATTGAAATTGATGGAACTACGACATTAACCTACTATCGCAATAATGAAGATATCATCCTCCAGGAGTATCGACACTACAATAATAATTACAGATACTATACGATGTCATCCAAAATTTTTGAACCTACTTACAAAGCACTACTAAATTTCGAATAAAAAGAGTTGCCTCTATTTGAATTCAAATACGATAACAACTCTTTTTATTTTTACTTTTTCTTATTATTAAAGTAGATTAAGGATCCACATGAGAACAAGGTAATGATACCAATGTACTCCACTTTCACAACTTGGGATGGTTCTTCCTTATTTAATTCTGTATCTTCTTTTGGTTTTTTTGAAATAGACGACGTAACTGGAATTTCTTCCTCAGCCGACACTTCAATCGGATAAAACGAAATCATTGTTATCGCAAATGCGAAACAAAGTATCATTCTTTTATTCACTCAAACATCCCCTTTTAAGTCTCACAACGGCTATTATATCTACTTTAAGAGAAGTGTGCAAGAATTATTATTGTACCAACAGGGCTTTTCAAAGTATGAATCCAATCCGTTATTTTAGGACCTTCACAATGTGCTCTCATAAAGCGTTATAAAATAAATTTTTAATGAATATACTCAAATTATTATATTTATGAAAGTTTAGTGAAATTTAATTTATCCAAAAACATATATGTCAGATCCATTATTCTATACTGATTTTTAACTACAAAATAACCAATTAACAGCCCCAATATTGATCCTACAAGGACATCACTTGGATAATGAACATAAAGATAGAGACGTGAAAATCCCATTAATCCTGCTAAAAATATGTAAAACCATCTCATAGGTTCTTTCTTAAAAAATAGTAATCCTGCTACAGCAAATGAGCTTGCTGCATGACCTGAAGGAAATGACCATCCACTAGGTTCTTTAATCAATAACTCAAACGGAAATTCCATATATGGTCTTGGCCGATGAATAATAGGTTTGATTATTCCACTAATTAATACCAACTCTAACACGATTGCAATCAACCCTAAATACACTATTTTTTTGCTCTTATTTTTAAATCCAATAATAATTAAAAGCACTATCCATAATTCACCATGATCATTGAGCTGTGTAAACACACTAAAAAACTGATCAAAAAATGGATTCGCGAAGGTTTGAATTAGGTCTAAAATTTGAATATCCATATATATCACCCTGCTAATCATATCAAAAAAGCACCAACCCTGTCATGTGGGCTGATGCTTTTATTGATTATTTCTCGTTTACAAAGATATCGAGACTTGCCTTATTACTTATGATAATAATCTTATCTTCTACCTTGATGTGGTAGGGACCTTCATAGTCATCAACACGCATCACTTCGAATGACTCTCCAAGATTGAAATCAAGACCTTCTAAGTAGTTTAGGAGTTCTTCAGTATCTCTAACTTTTACAAATTGTCCTTTGTCTCCAACTTTTAAATCGTGGAGTGGAATACTCAGATCTTTTCCACCAGTATAGTTTCCATATATTTTGCTGCCATGTGGACAATACTCTGGATTGCCCAAAAATTGACTCAAACGATCTGCCAGACGGTCAGAAGTAACATGCTCTAGGACTTCAGCATCATCGTGAACCTCTGTCCAAGAGTAATCCAGATGATTTACAAGGAATACTTCCCAAAGGCGATGTTTACGAACGAGTGATTTTGCTTCACTAGTACCAATATCTGTAAGTTTTAAACCAAGCTTAGAATCCTTTTCAACATGTTTCGACTCAATCAGTTTTTTTATCATCTCACTCGCGGATGCGGGTGAAACACTAAGTCTTTCTGCAAGTTCTTTATTGCTCAGTTTACGATTTTTCTCATTTGTTTGAAATATTACTTTTAAATAGTCTTCACGGTTTGGTGTCATATTATCACTCCAATCAATTAGGTGTACCTAATCTTTTATATTATATACCTAAATCTTTAGCTTGGCAAGGCAACTGGCTTTGATATAGGCATTGTCATCCTTATAATATAGATAGAGGTGAATTTACTATGTTACAAGATCGAATTACCCGTGTCATCAACAATCATCAATACAGTTGTGCACACACAAGTCATTATTTATATGTTCTCAAAGGTTTTCAAAAGGTACTTAATGATTATACCGTTCCTGTCGATTTTTTCAATCTAGATTCTATTAAATCTAAGAAAAATATGGCAGTCTTATATGAAGATGCATCCTTGCTTCCAGATGATGTCGTCTCATTGTTAAATGAATATGATTATGATATTTGGATTGTGGATTTCAATTTCTTCGAAGAGGGCTACCTTGCAACTAAGGTTTCATCCGTCTATGAGTCAGATGCCGATTTTATGGGAGAATTTTTGATATCATACAAGCCAATACCGTGGACTCAAAAGAGAAAGACTTTAAACATCTTTAACACTATTAACTCCCTTAGAGGGCTTAATGTTGATGAAACATTAAATGATATTCAGCGATACAACATGTTGTTCACAAAATAAATATCCACCAGCTTAGCTGGTGGTTTTTCATATGCGGGCGTAGCCCTTT
>JAVWLP010000006.1:0-24100 GCA_036637915.1 Erysipelothrix sp.
CGTGACTCTAAATCAATATTGGAGTTCACCAACACTAGATTTTCAAGAGCCGCTTTGTTGTGATTTTAGTAATTTGAATCTGATTTTTGACCTTGCATGATTGCGACACCTGAAGATGCTCCGATACGTGTTGCTCCCGCTTCAACGAGTGCATTAACATCATCAATAGAACGAACACCACCTGATGCTTTAACTTGAGCACGGTCTTTAACAGTATCTTTCATGATTTTTACATCATTAGCTGTAGCACCACCAGTTGAGAATCCGGTTGATGTCTTAACAAAATCAGCACCTGCAGCAACTGAGAGTTCGCTAACTTTTGCGATTTCTTCATCTGTAAGAAGACATGCTTCAATAATAACTTTAAGCACTTTAGTTCCAACCGCTTCTTTTAAGACACGAATCTCTTCTTGAACAAAATCATAATTTTTGTCTTTTAATGCTGAAATATTGATAACCATATCGACTTCATCAGCACCATTTTTAAGAGCGTCTTGAGTTTCAAATAACTTCGTAGCGGTTGTTGTTGCTCCTAATGGGAATCCTACAACTGTACACACTTTAACATCAGAATTTTTAAGCAGTTCATGACCAAGAGCTACAAATCCTGGATTGATACATACTGACATAAAGTCGTATTGTATTGCTTCTTCACAAAGGGTGCGAATTTGTGCTTCCGTTGCATCTGGTTTTAATAATGTGTGATCGATTAATTTATTGATTTTCATTTTTCTTTCCTCCGTATAGTTCATTTAAAATTTCTGTGGCGCAAACTTCATCGCCCATCCAAACTTCTTTACCATAATCTCTATAGATGAATTTTTCTTCACCTTTCCCAATGATTACAACTGAATCATTAGGTTGTGCCATTGAAAGTGCTTTTCGGATTGCATCTGTTCTAATAGGAACAAATTCATAATTATCATTTGGCATCCCCGCAATAATGTCTTGTGTAATTTCTTCAACTATCTCATTTCGATTATCATGTTCGGTAATAATAACATGATCACATAGCGTTGAACTTACTTCACCCATTACCGGACGTTTTAAGTGATCTCGGGCACCCGCTGCACCAAATACTGTAATAAGGCGGTTACCTTTTGGTGTAACAGTACGTACAAAATCATAAACATTTTTCATACTGTCTGGAGCATGACCAAAGTCCACAAACACTTTAAACGGTTGTCCTGCTTCAACGATAGTCTGGCGACCATCAACATGTTCAATATCCTTAAGTTCTGGGATAATACGTTCCAAGTCATAGCCTCTCATATGCAAGATAGCAATGACCCCTAACATATTATAGACATTAAATTTCGCCACAAATGATGTTACAACAGGATATTCTTTGCCATCATAAATCAGGGTAAACTCAGTTGATTTATCATGGAGTACAATATCTTTCGCCATATATGTTGCAGGTGTATCAATACCATAAGTCACAACATTATTATAATCTTGCGCTAATAAACGTTGCCCATACGGATCATCTGCATTAATTACATTAAATCCTTCTGGCTTCAGATTGTCAAACAACATTTTCTTTGCCTCAAAGTAATTTTCCATCGTTTTATGGTAATCAAGATGATCATGGCTAAGATTTGTGAATGAAGCACAATCAAAATCAATTGATTCTACGCGTCTAAGCGCTAATCCTTGACTCGAAATTTCAAGACAAACCTCTTCAATTCCTTCATCAACCATATCACGAAGATAAGATTGCAACTCAACAATATCAGGGGTGGTTAAACTCGGTGCAAACTTGTGGTCATTATACTCTACAGAAATGGTACCGATATATCCTGATTTAACACCGAAACGTTCCAAGATATTTCGAACTGTTTTCATTGTAGTGCTTTTACCATTTGTTCCAGTAATACTATATACATACATTTTTTCTGATGGATAGTCATAGAAAATATTCGTTATCCGATGCAACTCAGTCATGACATCATCAACTAATATATACTGTACTCCCTCCCTTTTATCAAGAGATTTTGAGTGCACGATTGCTACTGCTCCATTGTCAATAGCTTGGTTTGCGAATTGATGTCCATCAACCGTCAGACCTTCAAGACAAAAGAACATACCATTTTCTTTTTTATCTCGTGAATCTAAGATGAGGTGTTCAATTTCAACATCATGATCACATTTTACGAATTTGCTGAGTTTCATATTATTTCCTCGATTTCTTTTCTTCTTTACGTCTGTCTTTTTGAATTTTTTTGATACATTTAGGTTTGAGCCACTCTTTATCAATCATGATATCAATAAAGATTACATCATCATTCAATAATGCTCTTGCAAGATTCATAACATCATTTGATTCTAACGATACATCCGTTCTAATAGGAAATGTCTCACATTGCTTATCCTCAACACGATAGAATATATTTAATGATTCATTAAAAAGTATGCTTGTTTTTTCCTTACGTGCTAAGTATCGGGCATCCGACATATTGGCAGTAAGAACCAAGTCTTTGTATGTATCTAATGGAACCATCTTTGTGGTGAAATCATTGTAGAGTTTAAAGAATTGCGGTAACTCCAAAATGGCTGTTTCGCGGTTATAGAGTCCGTTCATTAACTTATCAAAGAAAGGGATATAAATCGTCTCTTCCTCGAAAGTAAATGATGGCAGTTTTGATTTCATCGGTGCAAGGTCACATTTCAACAGAAAGTTTCGTTCATTAAAACTCAGATTCTCCCACATATCAAATTGATGATTTCGAGTAGTTTCAAAGCCCGCTTCAAATTGTTGCTTCGTTTTTAGTCCTGTATCAAATACCGAAAGCATTAAGAGATCATATTCTTGCTTACAGTCATATCCTAATTTATAGGTTTGATTTAACGTTTTATAGTGTTTCAACACATCTTTCGAACGTGCTTGTTTATGATATTTATGTAACCACTTCATCGTACCACCTCACAGACAGATACCATATTACATACGAACATACTTGCAGTTTCCGCTCTAAATACTTGATTACCAAGAGAAACACATTGCCAATCATTGTGATTGAAAAAGCTTCGTTCTTTATCGCTAAAACCACCTTCTGGCCCAACGATAACCGACAGGCTCCTACAACCCATATCAATAGCCTTTACGATATGATCATGATTACCTAAGTCAGCATAAATGTTTTGTTCTGACTTAAGCTGTTCTAAATCTTGCATCGTGGCTATTCCTTTTACTGAAACAGGATATTGTCGATAGGATTGTTCGCAAGCTTCCTTAGCGATTAGATTTAGTCGCTCCATCTTACGATCCTCGCGCTTTCCAAAATCACGAACAACACAACGCTCTGCTTGCAATAAGACAATTTCATCAACACCACACTCACAAGCTTTTTGAATCATCCACTCAAGTCTCTCAGTTCGAATAAGAGAAGCAATTAATCTTAGTTTGTGTTGTTTAGGTGTCCATGTCAAAGGTTCAATCTCCTTTAGCAACGACACATTATCATCAACAAATTCTGCAAGAATACCATTGCCTGCGAGATCTACAATCCGTATTTGATCTCCTTTTCGCATTCGAAGTACTTTTTGACATTGTTGAAATTGTTTTGAGTCTAAGAACGGTGCTTCCAATTTTTCCACAAAAAACTGTTGCATTAAATCTCACCCTTTGCAGTTAATAATAACTTCTTAACCTCGAATGGTTTCAGTTCACGGTATTGACCAATTTGAAGTTCTTCTACAGTAATTGGACCAATTGCGAATCGATGTAATTTTAATACTGGAAGATTAAAATGAGCGAATATTTTACGAATTTGACGATTTTTACCTTCATGAAGTGTGATATTAAAACGCGTACGATTCTTCTTTGGATCGTATTTCACTGCGCTTATTTCGACACCTTGATAATGAACTCCCTCAATTGTAATTCCATCAGCAAGTTTTTGCGAAATGTCGAGGGTCAATCGTCCATCAACACTGACACGATATTGTTTGTTCATATCAAATTTAGGATGTGTCATATAGTTAGCGAAAGAACCATCATTTGTAAGGATAATTGCACCTGTCGTTTCTCGATCTAAACGGCCTACAGGGAAAACGCGAAAACGTCCTGGCACTAAGTTCACGACAGATTGACGATCTTTTTCATCCGCAGCCGTCGATACGACTCCCTTAGGTTTATTTAAGAGGTAATAAACATTTTGTTGTTCAATTATAATTTGCTTTCCATTAACTTTAACATTATCGTTAAAAGCTACTTGGACCCCCTGTTCTGTTACCTTTTTACCATTTACCGTAACTTTACCCGCTTGAATAAGTTCCTCTGCTTTACGACGTGAGCAGAATCCGGTCATCGCAATAAATTTTTGTAGTCGTATTGTATCATTTAAAGAGTTCATTTTTTTCTTCCAACATTTCTAATTTAATTTCTGGTAATTCTTTTAAAGTCGTGAGTTTAAATACATCCATGAATGAATTGGTTACTTCATATAAAATAGGTTTTCCAATTGTTTCAGCACGTCCGCATTCACGAATAAGATCAAGTGCCTCAAGACGGCGACACATCATATCACTATTTACACCGCGAATTTCTTCAATTTCAAGTCGTGTAATAGGTTGCTTGTAGGCAATGATAGCGAGTGTTTCCAATGCAGCTTGAGAGAGTTGACGTGTTTTATTAAACTCAAACATATCAGCAATAATCTCATGCAGATGTGATTTGGTTACTAATTTGTAACTTCCTCCGAAGTTTGCTAATTCAAAGCCGCGGCTATCTTCATTTAGAAGGTTTTTGTATTCTTCTAGCAGTTGTGTTAGTGATTCTTCTTCGAGATTGAGTGCTAATTTCAATTGTTCAAAATCGACACCTTCATCACCAAACGCGAAGAGAATGCCTTCTAGTATTGCAATATTTGTCATGATAGAGCCCCTTTCAGATATACTTCTTCACCTTGGTAGCTAACCAACAATTCACCCATTCTTAACATATCAAGAATGGCCAAAAAGTTAACCAAGAGATGCTGCATCGAACGCGAAGAATTTAAAACATCGGTTAATGTGTAGACTTCACGATTTAGAAATTTGTTTCTTAAGTCGTCAATCACATCATCCACAGATAACTCAACACGTTGCAATGAAACATCTTGCGGATTCTGAATTCGAAACCGTTCCATGACTTTAATCATAGCATTCATTAAATCATACGGTGTTTGATCGTATGAAATTGCTTCATTGAGTTCTCGTTTTATTTGTTTGAACAGACCCGCTGAGAATGGTTTGCTGTATTGCAAGGAGCGTTCTTCATATCTTTGAGCAAGTTCAAGACTTACTTCTTTATAACGTTGATACTCCAACAATCTTCGGACAAGATCATTTTCATCATCCTCCAAATCTTCTGTTTCGAGTTCACTTTTATCACGTGGTAAAAGTTTCTTACTTTTAAATTCAATTAAGCCAGCAAGTTCACTAAGATACTCACTCGCAATTTCTAATTTTGAATCACGTGCACTATTGATGAACGCAATATACTGATCGGCAAGTTCAACAATATCTAAGTCAAAAAGATCAAGTTTTTTATCCTTGATCAAATGTAACATTAAGTCGAGTGGGCCATTAAACTGTTCTAACGAAATCTCAAAATTCATTCATATCACCTATCCGAAATTATAACACATCTGCAATAAGACTTGGTTTTGAAATTTCTTTATCTCCAAGAATAAAGCACTCTTGACATGCTTTCACATGTTCATCAGTAATTGGGTTTGAACTATATAATGTTGCGACAACATCATCTGTTCTAACGCGGTCACCGACATCTTTTCTTAATACGATTCCTGCTTTGTAATCAATGCTGTCTTCTTTTGTTTGACGTCCTGCACCTAAATGCATGGAAACAATTCCCAATTCCATTGCTCTTAAGTCTTGCACAATACCTTCAGATTCTAAAGATACTTCACGCACATATGCTGCATGTGTAAAGGCATCAAGATCATCAAATACCGTTACATCGCCACCTTGTGCAGCAATCCATTTAAGGAAACAATCATAAGCTGCACCACTTCTCAGTGTTTCTAAAGCTAAATCATAACCAGCATCTTTGTCACTAACAAGACGTGCTTGAGCAAGCATATAACCTGCAGCAACCACACACAATTCTTCAAGGTCTTTAGGACCTTTATTATTTAATGTCTCGATTGCTTCACGAACTTCAAGTGCATTTCCAATTGAATTACCCAATGGTTGGTTCATGTTTGAAAGCATTGCATTAACTTCGCGTCCTAATTTATCACCGATATCAATCATTGTTTGAGCTAAGACACGTGCATCATCAATTGTTTTCATGAATGCACCCTCACCGTATTTAACATCAAGAAGAATACAGTCAGCACCCCCAGCTAATTTTTTGGACATTATTGAAGAAGCAATTAATGGAACGGCATTAACCGTACCCGTAACATCACGAAGTCCATATAAAACTTTATCAGCATAAACAAGATTTCCTGTTTGTCCAACTACAGCAACATTAATATCATTAACTTGTTTAATAAATTCATCTTGAGTTAATTCGATATTGTATCCAGGAATGGATTCTAATTTATCAAGTGTTCCACCCGTATGACCTAATCCTCGTCCACTCATTTTCGCTACTTTTGCGCCTGCAGCAGCAACAATTGGACTTAGAATTATTGTGGTTTTATCACCAACACCACCGGTTGAATGTTTGTCGACTTTCTTTCCAACAATCGAACTCAAATCAATAACATCCCCACTGTGAAGCATTGCATCCGTTAGATATGCGGTTTCATCAACACTCATACCATTCAATACAATTGCCATTAAGAGTGCACTGGTTTGATATTCTTTAATTGAACCATCGGTAACACCCTCAATCCAAAACTTAATCTCTGCTTGAGTAAGTTCTTTAGAATCTCTTTTCTTTTCAATAATTTCTACAATAGTCATAATTTACACTATCCTTTCATAAGTTATCTGTAAAAATGTTTCTTTTTCACTACGACTTACGATCGTAAACTCATCCATTGAAAAATCCGGAAAAAACGTATCGCCGATGACATCGTTATCGATGTATGAGAGTACCAACCGATGAGCGTACGGTAAACTTTGACGATAGATTTCTCCTCCTCCTGCGATATAAATGATTTCCTCAGAATTTTGTGTTTCGTTTAGAAATTCTTCAAAATTTTCAATCCGATTCGGATAATCCTTATTTCGAGTCACAATCTTCATATCTCGTTGATCAAGCTGTTTTGGAAGACCTGCGAAAGTTTTCCTTCCCATGACAACCGTATGATTAAGTGTTGTTTCTCTAAAGTGCTTCAGATCTTCTGGATTACGCCATGGCATACTTCCATCAAGACCAATTGTCTTATGTTGATTCATTGCTGCAATAAGTACAATCATTAGACACTTACCTTAGCTTTGATAAGCGGATGGGGATCATAGCCAATGATTTCAAAGTCCTCGAAGTTAAAATCAGTGATTTCTTTTTGATCACCATGAATAACAAGTGTTGGCAAGGGACGTGGATCACGTGCCAATTGTGTCAGAATTGCATCACGATGGTCATTGTAAATATGAAGATCTCCAAAAGTATGAACAAACTCCCCTACCTCTAAGTCACATACCTTCGCTACCATATGGGTAAGTAATGCATAAGAAGCAATATTAAATGGAACTCCTAGGAATAAATCAGCACTTCTTTGGTACAACTGAAGTGAGAGTTTTCCATCGGTACTAACATAAAATTGCATAAACGCATGACAAGGAGGTAAAGCCATGTCATCAACTTGAGAAGGATTCCAAGCACTCACAATATGACGTCTTGAAAAAGGATTGTTTCGAATTGAATCGACAACCTTTTCTAACTGATCGACACCTTCAAAGTCACGCCACTGTTTCCCATATACAGGGCCAAGATCACCATGTTCTTGAGCAAACTGTGCATCACTGCGAATTTTATCAACAAACTCCTCTAAGGTTTCACCTTGATAAGTTTCAGATTGAGTATACGTTTGATACGGCCACTCGTTCCAAATTCTTACCTTGTTGTCAACAAGCCACTTAATATTTGTGTCACCACTGACAAACCATAAAAGCTCTTTCGCTAAAGATGGAAAGTGGACTTTCTTAGTTGTTAATAAAGGAAATCCTTCGCTTAAATCAAAGCGAGTCTGATAGCCAAAAACACCGCGCGTTCCTGTACCGGTACGATCCGCACGATCTTGACCCTTTTCTAAAACAAATTGACACATTTCTAAGTACTGTTTCATTTTATCACCTAGTCTAATTATACAAAAAAAAACATCACAAAGATACTACTTGTGATGTAAGAACTCAATATGTTCAGCGATTACGATGTATTGACCCTCAAAGATCTCCACCCGTCCTTTAATCGCTAACAAATCTCCCAACTTAATGGATTCGGCAATGGTATCACTAATACCCCGCCATAAACAAATACGAAAATCATCCGTTCTAAATTGACCGGTTGCTTCTCTAAAATTTGAAGTAACTGCTAAGGTCATTTCAGAATAATTACGAGCTGTACTCTCAGGCCTTTGTTCGGGCATTTTGGATACAGTCCCCACCAATTGAATAAAATTCATCCAATCCCCCCTTATACCCAGTAGTATACGCCAATATTTCATGAAAGCAAGCTAAAGAAAAGACAACTATCACCAACGGTAGTAATTGCCTTTTAATCGCTATTATTCAGCGTTTTTCATCAATAAAAATGTTTTCTCTTTTTTCTCAAAGTATTTCAAACAAGCTTTAAGATCCTCGAATTTAAGGTTTTTGACCATCTCAAGATAATCAAAGTAATTAACCCCATCAAAATGTGCTCGTGCAATAGTAATCGCTAGGTCATCAAATTTCGCAAGCGCCATGATCATTTCACCATAATATCGTTTCAACAATTGATTGAACATCACTTCATCAAGTACTAAATTATTCATAATACGATCAATCAACGCTTCAAATTTTTGAGATTGATTTCCTTCATTCATAAAGAAGAGAACACCCATACCATCACGCAAGTCAATATCATAACCGTACCCATTACTGATAATACCGGCATCTAACCATGTTTGATAGTCATCGCACATTTCCGAGAAATTCATTTCAAGTATCATGCGGATGATAAACTCATCTTTCAAGCGATCTTGTCCTAAGTAAGGGAATTTATATGCCAAACTCATTTTTGGTTGTTCAACAATATCTTCAATCTCACGATAAGCATTTGCTATTGTATCGGGTTCTTCTTCAAAGACATTTTCAATCGTTGCATCTTTAAGTGGATGTGACTGACATTCCTCACGAATAATTGTTTCAAGTACTTTAGGTTCTTCAGGGCTTACCACGACAAGACACATTCTATGATCTGAGTAATTCAGCTCATAAGCTTGTCGTAAATCTTCTAAGGTGGTACTTCTGACACTATCTTCTGTACCAGCAATATCATAAATAAAAGGATACGTGTGGAAAATATTACGATATGTTTCCATCAATAATCGCATGTCTGGCATTTGCTCATACATCTTAAGTTCTTCGACAATAATTCCCTTTTCTTTCTCAACACTATCAGCCGTTACTGAGAACTTACTTACAAATTGAATAAGTAGTCTAAGAGGATCTTCGATACTTCCATTGTGACCAAAGTAATACATTGTTTGATCGTAAGAAGTAAATGCATTCGCATTTGCTCCCATATCTGCAAACTGGCTAAGAACATCTTTTGTTTCATCTTCAAAAAGCTTGTGTTCTAAAAAGTGAGCCACTCCAGATTTATGCTCTACTGATTTTCCATCTACAACTTGTTTTAAGTTTAAAGCCCCAAAAGGAGTACCGTAAACAGCAGAAGAACGCTTAAATCCTGGACGATGGACGAGATATACTTGAAGTCCACTATCAGTTACAAACGAATAAACTGACTCATTAAAATTATTTTCGATTTTATTCATGGTCATCACCTCGATATGCGTAAATAAACCCTTCTGAAATATGATCCAGAACTTCTTTGACTTGTTCTTGAGTTACTTCATTTAAGGCGGATTGAATCATTTCAACAGAATCATCGTGTTGAATCAAGTTATTTCTAAATTCGTGGTCTACGATTCTTCTTAAATGCTCGCTTGTTCCTTCCATTTGTAGGATTAGATATTGCTTTGCTGATTCTATATCTAGAGATTCAGTCTTCATAATTGTGAATTGTTCTTGGATTAGTTGGATTGCTTTATCAGTATTCTTGTCATTAATACCAGTCGAAATATACAGCACACCATCAAAAATATGACGAGCTGCGTAAATTGAATAACAAAGACTGTGTTTCTCTCTTACATTTTGGAATAGTAATGATGATGGTGATTGACCAAGATAGGCAACCATCACAAGGTATGCATAATATAAATCATGTCCTGGAACGATGTCCGTCTCATATAACAAAACAAGTTCAGTTTGTGATCCTTGATGATGCACTTCATGATATCCATTCGCAATATGAGTAAACGATTGAGCAATTCCAATTTTTATAGATTGTGCTTTCTCGAACGCGGCATAATTTAATTCGTTTTGAAAATCCCCCGCGACATAAATTTCTTTAGCAAACTGTGAAACACATAATGTATGGAACGATTTCACATCGTCCAGACTAATTGTGTCTACATCCTGTAGTTCTCCCATCGCTGAAAGTCCAAATACTTGATTCTTACCAACATACTTAAAAGATTCTGTAATAGCATATTGGCTCGTGTTTTCCTTAACTCTCATATGACTTTGTTTTAGATTTTTTACCGCTTCACTAAATGTTTCTTCATTTAAAAGTGGTTCAAAAAGCATATCTGCCACAAGATCCAATTGATCCTGTTGGAGATTATCTTCGACAAATCGCCCCGAAATCGTGCGAACACTTAAATCAATGACTTGGTAAATACCGCAGCTATACGTTAAAGCAGACATCTTCGCACCATATAATGCATCATGTCTTGCCGTAATTGATTGTTTTGTTGGATTTGATTGGAGTCTATCTCCCATCATTCTTGTTAATATATTGGCAATGGTATTCGTTCTTTTTTCCATAGGGAAAATAACACGAACGGTTGCATACACTTCATTAAACTTAGTTTCTTGAATTGTGTATACATTGATACCATTATTCAATCGTTTTTTACTTTTCATGATACGCCCTCCGTAAAAAAATGATACAATGTAGTTATTATTGTACATCAATGTTTTACAAATAGAAAGAACGGTGACAAAATGATTGAAAATAACGATAACGTATTTCTAACAGACCTTTATGAGTTTACGATGGCATACTCTTACTTTAAAGCAGGACGCCATGAAGAAATCGTTTATTTCGACATGTTTACACGAAAAATACCTAACGATGGGGGCTACTTAATCTTTAACGGTCTATCCAAACTTATTGAAGCTCTTAACAACTTTAAATTTAACCAAGGACACATTGACTATCTTCGTACTCAAGGATTTACAGATGAAGCTTTCTTAGATTATCTTCTAAATATGAAACTTAATCTCGATATCTGGGCAGTTGAAGACGGAACTGTTGTCTTTAAAAACGAACCTCTTGTAACTGTTCGTGGTACAGTGATTGAAGCACAGTTAATCGAAACATTACTCTTGCTTTCAATAAACTATTCGACTCTTGTTACAACAAAAGCTAGCCGCATCGCTAATGCAGCGCGTGGTCGTGCTGTCTTAGAATTTGGTGCACGTCGTGCACACGGTTACGATGCATCAGTTGATGGTGCTCGCGCAGCAATTATTGCAGGATGTGTAGGAACATCGCATACCCTTGCCGGTTATAAGTATGGTGCAATGGTATCAGGTACTATGGCTCACTCCTATATTCAACTTCACGATTCAGAACTTGAAGCATTCATGGAGTTCTCTAAGTACAACCCTGACAACGCAATATTCTTAGTTGACACATATGATACATTAAACTCCGGTATTCCTAATGCAATAAAGGTTGCGAAAGAGTATCTCATCCCTAATGGACATCGTCTAAAAGCAATTCGTTTAGATTCAGGTGACCTTGCTTACCTTTCAAAAGAAGCTCGTAAAATGTTAGATGAAAACGGACTTCAAGATTGTAAGATTATGGCATCCAATGCGTTGGATGAATTTATTATCGACGACTTAATTTATCAAGGCGCTCAAATTGATCAATTCGGAGTGGGAGAAAATCTCATTACTTCAAAATCAGAACCAGTTCTTGGTGGTGTATACAAACTCGTCGCTTCCGAAACTGATAACGTAATCACTCCTAAAATCAAAGTAAGTGAAAATATTGAGAAAATCACGAATCCCGGCTACAAGCGTTTGTATCGCTTCTACGATAACAATACGAACAAAGCACTTGCTGATTATATTGCACTTGCTGATGAATCAATCCCTACTGATACCATTACAATTTTCGACCCTAATGCAACATGGAAGAAAAAGACACTGACAAACTACCAAGTTCGCGAACTCCAAGTTCCAATATTTGTAGCTGGTGGGTGTGTCTACGAAGTACCGACACTCGAAGAGATTCGAATTTATTCAGAAAAAGAAATGGAAACTATTTGGGACGAAGTGAAACGTCTTCACTACCCTCACAAATACTATGTCGACTTATCACAAGAATTGTATGATCTTAAATTACAACTTTTGCATGACGTCAACAACGACTAATAAATAACTAAAAGTGTGGTTGAACCAACCACACTTTTTTATGCACCTAATAGGAAAGAGAAGACAATCGATGCCTTCTCTTTTTGATTATTATCGTTTGCCTTGATCATACGGATCACCCAGTGCTTTAGGTGCCGCGGATTTCTTAGAGGTAAAGATTAGAACAACAAGTGTTGCTACATATGGAATCATCTTGTAGAATTGTTCCGGAATTCCTGAATTTAAGAGCACAGGAATTGCAGAATATGTATTTGAGATTGTAAGTGCAACCGCAAAGAATAATGACGATAAGAATACATTGAGTGGTTTCCATTGACCGAAGATTAAGATAGCAACAGCCAAGAATCCATAACCATTAACGGTTCCACTAAATGATGTACTTACCGGAACGGTAATCAAGAGTCCACCAAGACCCGCTAGAGCTCCAGAAACCAAGACAGCTGTCCAACGTATTTTCTTAACATTAACACCAGCAGCATCAAGTGCATGTGGGTTTTCTCCAGCAGCTTTGAGACGGAGTCCAAAGCGTGTCTTATTAAGAATATAGATTGTAGCAATCAGGAGTATAATACCTACTAAAGTAGAAATATATACATTAGTAAAGAACATTCTTCCAATAACTGGGATATCACTTAATCCCGGAATCTTTCTAATTAAGAAAGTATTCTTGAATGGAATTTCTTTAACATTGTTGAATAATCGAGCTACGAATACTGTAAATGCTGGAGCAAACATATTGATTGCTGTACCACTGATTGTTTGGTCAGCATTCATATTAATTGATGCGAATGCATGGACTACTGCAAGCAACACACCACTTAAAGCTGCGACAAGCATTGCAACGATGAAGAGTAATTGCCCACTCATTGAGCCTTGTAACATAAACATCGTTACAATTCCGAAGAAAGATCCAAAAACCATGATTCCTTCAAGAGCAATATTTACAACACCACTTCGTTCTGAGAAGAGTCCTCCCAAAGCAACAATCAGAAGTGGAATTGCGATATATAAGGTTTGTTGAAATATGAAATAGAACATATCCATAATTATTGAACCTCCTTATCTTTTTTCTTAAACTTACCAATAAACTTTTTAAGAAGAATTGATAAGGCACTAATATAAATAATAGCAGCAGTGATAACTTCAATAATTTCAGGTTGTAAATTGAGTAATTGTAAGTTACTACCACCATAAGTGATATGAGATATAAAGATACCTGAGAAGATGATAGCAATTGGATTACTTTGTGCAAGTAACGCAACAGAAATACCATCAAATCCTTCTTTTAGAATCGAGTATGAAGCATTTAAGTATACTCCGACATCTGATAAGTAGAGTAGGGCCCCACCAAGGCCAGCTAGCATACCTGCTATTGCCATTGAAAGGATAATACTTTTCTTTTCATTGATTCCAGCATATTTACTTGAGTGTCTATTATATCCAACAGCTTTAAGTTCAAAACCAAATGTTGTTTTATTTAAAATAATATGAATTGCAATGGCAACTACTATAGCAATAATAATCCCAATATTTATTGACGATTTTGGAAAGATGACATCTAATCCCATACGAGGTAGATAAGCATTTTTAGGTTGAATGGTTCTACTGTATACTTGATCAAATGTTGAAATTCTCATCCAAAAGTTTACGAAATACATTGCAATGTAGTTCATCATAATCGAGGCGATAACTTCGTTAACATTTCGATAAGCTTTAAGCGCTCCAACAATCATTCCCCAAATCGCTCCAGCAAAAGCCCCAGCGAGCATTGCAACTAACCAAGCAATTGATGGTGGAAGCCATGTCCAGTTAACACCTACATAGATAGCAGTAAATGCACCAATCATAAATTGACCGGAAGCTCCAATATTGAAGAGTCCTGTCTTAAACGCAAAACCAACGGATAACCCTGTTAGAATGATTGGTGTTGCACTAAACAATACGTTTCCTAACCCAAAAATTCCATGATAGAATCCACCTTGCAAAATAATTCCAAATGCATCAATAGCATTATTAGGGTTTGTAGCTAGAATAATGATGAATCCAAATACAAGACCAAAAATAATCGCAAAGACCGATGCTAACAAGTTATCAAATTCATCTGTTTTACGGAATTCATTAAATCGTTTCATTCTTGTTACCTCGCTTTGCTCCAGCCATATAAAGACCCAATTCTTGTTGAGTTACGTCTTGAGGCTTAAATTCTCCGACTAGTTCCCCATCATGGATTACTAAGATACGATCACTAACGTTCATAATTTCTGATAATTCATAAGAAACAAGTAAAACTGATTTACCAGCATCTCGCTGTGCAACTAATTGATTATGAATATACTCAATAGCTCCAACATCAAGTCCTCGTGTTGGTTGAACTGCCATTAAGACATCAGAACCCAAATCGATTTCTCGTGCTAGAATAGCTTTTTGTTGGTTACCACCTGACATACTTCGTGCGATGGATTCAGGACCCTTAGAACTACGAATGTCAAATGACTGAATCAAGTCACGCGCATATTTATCGATATGAGCAAATTTTAGAAAACCTCGTTCAGCAAACTGCGGCATAAAGTATTTTTTCAATGCCAAGTTGTAAGCTAGATTATATTCCAAAACGAGACCATCACGATGTCTGTCTTCAGGAATATGGGAAATACCATGTGTATTTCTGTAGCGAATGGACTTATCTTCGATATTTTCACCGTTCAATACGATTTCACCCGATTTGATAGGCATCATTCCTGCGATAGCATAGACAAGTTCACGTTGACCATTCCCTTCAATACCAGCAATACTTACGATTTCACCGCTATGAAGTGCGAAACTAGCACTCTTGACAGAATCGTGGTTTCCATGGCTTGACTCAACAGAGAGATTTTCGACACTGAGCACGACATCACCTCGCTCGATTGGTTTTAAATCAATATTGAGGTCAACTTTACGACCGACCATCATTTCTGACATTTCAGGAATTGATACATCAGCAACTTCAACAGTCCCAATATATTTACCTTTTCGTAGTACAGTACAACGGTTAGCTACGCGTTTAATTTCACCTAGTTTGTGAGTAATCAATATTATTGATTTCCCTTCTTTTTGAAGCTCCAACATAATTTCCATTAACTCTTCAATTTCTTGAGGTGTTAAAACAGCAGTCGGTTCATCAAAAATCATAACATCACTTTCACGATACAATAATTTAAGAATTTCAACACGTTGTTGCATTCCCACAGAAATATCTTCAATTTTCGCATCAGGATCAACATTTAGATTATAGCGTTCACTTAATTGAACAATCGCTTCGCGGGCTTTCTTTTTATCAACAGCTCCCTTAACAACTTCTTCAACACCTAAGATGATGTTTTCAGTAACAGTAAAAGTATCTACCAATTTAAAATGTTGATGAACCATCCCAATTTTAAGCTCGGTTGCTTGTCTTGGATTGGTTATTTCTACTTTATTTCCATTTACAATTATTTCTCCAGAATCGGGTTGATACATTCCAAAGAGTATTGACATAAGGGTTGACTTACCTGCCCCATTTTCTCCTAAAAGCGCATGTATTTCACCCGTACGAAGAGCCAACGACACATCATCATTTGCGATGATGCCAGGAAATGTCTTCGTTATATGATTCATTTCGACTATATTTTTCATTTTCCGCACTCCTATACTTCTATTTTACACAATTAAAATATCTTATAAACTTAAACTAAAAAAATTATACAATCTAAAATAATTGTACCTTCTTCATCATTAAATATCTGACCCCTTTTTATATTGTGTTAAATAGTCATCAATAGCTGCATTCCTTCATTCTATTATGATGTCTTATGAAACCCTTTGTGTTGAGTTGTAATGAAATTGCAACGCTATCTATCCTAAATACTATAGATATTTTATCACTTCATCGACATTTTAGCAAGCGGTTACATGATGTCCATAATAAACTAAAACCCTCCACAGAGGGTTTTAGTTTTAGTTATAAATAACTTTTACTTTTTCAAGTTTGATATTTCCGAAATCATTATCATGAGTTTTTTCCATCTTAGTTCTGATTCCGTCTTTATCTTCTTTCAATTCTTTGTAGATCTTATCGTAGTCAGCTTGTTTGAATTTTTCAAAACGGCTTGTATCCATTGGTAATCCAACAGAATCTACATCAATACCATAAGAAAGTGTTTGTCCACCAGGGAATTCATTCTTAAAGTGTTTTGTTAGAACATCTTTCACTGAAGTTTGTAATTGTTTAACAGCTGAAGTTATAACAACATCACTTTCTTTACTTTGATCGGAGTCAACTCCGATAGCTTTTTTGTTTGCTGATTCAGCAGCAGCAAATACAGAAGCTCCAGCTCCACCAGCAGCAGAGAAGATAACTTCAGTTCCGTTTGCATACCATCCAGCAGCTAATTGTTGAACTTCTGGTTTAGGTACGAAACTATTAACATAGTTGTAACGAACTTCTACATCAACGCCTAATTCTTTAGCAGCAGCGTCAGCACCGTAGAGGTAACCAACACCGAATTTTTCAACTGCAGGAACACGAATACCACCAACGAAGCCAAGCTTTGTCATGCCTTCTTTAACTGCAGCATATCCAGCGAGGAATCCTGCTTGATGTTCTTCGTAAACTAATGACACTGTGTTTTCGCCAACTTTTACTGTTGAGAAATCTTCAGGGTCTAATTGAGGTTGACTATCAACAAAAACGAAGTGCACATTAGGAAATTCTGCTTGTGCTTGATAAACAGCTTTATTGAATAAGAAACCTGGAGTTACGATAACTTTAGCCCCACCTTGTTCAATCGCTTTTTTAATCGTATTGTAATACTCATCATCATTTGTTGATTTAGGTCTTAGGTATCCAATTTTTACATCTTTATTTTCTTTAGCGTATTCTTGAACACCTTCCCAAGATCCTTGGTTAAATGAACGGTCATCGATTGTCCCTTCATCAGTAATTAATATAATATCAGCTTTACCGTCACCGAGTTCGGCAGCAGTATCTTCTTTTCCTTTACCACAAGCAGTTAACCCTAAAACAACTACTAATGATAAAGCAACCATAAGCAACTTCTTCATATTTTCCTCCTACAAGTTTTTCCTTGTAACCTTAGTGTATCCAATATATAAAATAAAATCAACATTTTTCGTAAGAATGTAACCGCTGTCAATTCACATTTATAGGGGTTTCGGCACTATGTCATGACATATTATTTGTGAAAAAACTCTCGAGCGCTCGAGAGTTAATCTTTTTCTATTTCGTGAATTGTTTTGTTTTTAATCTCATTATCCACAAGTTCTAGGAATTCGTTTAGTGAGAATGGGTTTTGTGCTCGTTCACCGAATCGACGAAGGTTCACAGATTTATTCTCAATTTCTTTATCACCAATAATTACTTGAAGCGGAATTTTATTGACTTGAGCTTCACGGAGTCTGTATCCTAATTTTTCATTACGTCCGTCAACATGAACTCTAACACCTTGCTCTTCAAGTTGTTTCGCAACTTCATAAGCATAGTCCATATGGAACTCTGTATTAACTGGAATAATTTCAACTTGAGTTGGAGCAAGCCAAACTGGGAAAGCACCACCGAAGTGTTCAATTAAAATTCCAATGAATCTCTCGATTGATCCGAAAATAGCACGATGAAGCATGATTGGACGTTTCTTAGTTCCATCTTCAGCAACGTATGTCAGATCAAATCTTTCTGGTAAGTTCATATCGAGTTGAACAGTACCACATTGCCAAATACGATTTAGAGAATCACGAACCTTGAAGTCAAGTTTAGGACCGTAGAATGCGCCATCTCCAGGATTAATTTTAAATTCTTTTCCAGCGGCACGACACGCATCTTCAAGAATTTTTTCAGAGTGATCCCAAACGGAAATCTCTCCAATATATTTATCTTCAGGTCTTGTTGACAATTCAATTGAGTATGTTAAGCCAAATACAGTATAGATTTCATCGATGAAATCAAGGATTTCCACAATCTCATCTTGTAATTGTTCTTCTGTCATAAATAAGTGAGCATCATCTTGTGTAAATGAACGCACGCGGAATAATCCGTTTAATGCTCCACTTGCTTCGTGACGATGAACCGTTCCCATCTCTGCAAGACGAATTGGTAAGTCACGATATGAATGAAGACCATTCTTATACACCAACATTCCACCTGGGCAGTTCATTGGTTTAATCGCGAACTCACGATCATCGATTGTTGATGTGTACATGTTATCACGATAGTTTTGCCAGTGACCTGAAATTTCCCAAAGTTCTTTATTTAACATTGTAGGCGTTTGTGTAAATACATAGCCACGGCGAACATGAGCTGCATGATAATATTCATCTAGTGCATGGCGAAGTGTCATACCATTTGGTAACCAAAATGGGAACCCTGGTCCATATTCACTCATCATAAAGAGTTCAAGTTCACGACCCAGTTTCTTATGGTCACGTTGCTTCGCAGCTTCTAACCATTCGAGATACGCATCAAGGTCTTCTTGAGTTTCAAATGTAATACCGTAAACGCGTTGCAACATTTTATTGTTCGCATCACCTTTCCAATAAGCACCAGATACTTTTGTAAGTTTGAAGTATTTCATTTTCTTTGTTGTTTCAACATGAGGTCCGCGACATAAGTCGATGAACTCTGCTTGACGATATGCGGAAATTGTCTCATCATCTGAAAGATTGTTGATGATATCAACTTTATAAGGATCATCGCTAAATTCGTCTAAAGCTTCAGCCTTAGAGAGTTCAATACGAGTAATTCTCTTATCCTCTTTAGCGATTTTACGCATCATCGATTCAATTTTCGGAAGGTCTTCTTCAGTGATTTTATCATCACCTAAGTCGATGTCATAATAGAAACCATCTTCAATGACAGGTCCTACCCAAAAATGAGCTTGTGGATATAATCTTTTAACTGCATGTGCAAGCAAGTGTGCTGATGAGTGATTCAACACATTTAACTGCGGATCTTCTTTAATATTAACCATAATATCTCTCCTTCATATAATAAAAGCGCCCATTCGACAAAAGGACGAATGGACGCGGTACCACCTTTAATTCACTAAAAATATAGTGCTCTCAAACTGTTAACGCCAGCATACGGAACCTTTTCGAAGGTTCAACTCTGAGATGGTAATTAAAGACTTTTACGAGAAGTTTTCACCAAACACTTCACTCTCTAATTCAAAGTATCTTTAACCATGTTCTCTTCAATGTTTATAGATACATTATACAAATAATTTAATAAAAAACAAGTTAGAATACTCTATTCTTAACGATTTCGATATTAATTCACATTTAGTGAACAATTTGCAAAGTAATGTAACCCTTTTCATTATTGACATGCTATAATTGAATTGTGAAAGGAAGTTAAGAAATTAACTCTATGGTAAAGTTATGAAAAAAACTCTAATAGTTTGCCTTGCACTTATTATGATTTTGACGGGATGTTCAAAGAAAGATAAAGATTCCGGTAAAGATGGCGGGAAACCCGAACCTCAAAAAGTGGTACAAAAACTTGATACTACAAAACCCTACGTATATAGTGAAATAAAAGATAAGTACAATCAAGAACAATCAATATCAGATTTCATGAAGAATTCTTCATATTTCACTAAAGATTCTATTTCTAAAGAACCTTATATAGATGATCTTCATAATATTACTTTAAATTTCGAAACCGAATCTTCAAAGAAGGTTCAAGACGAAATTAATAAAGAAATTGAATCACTTGAGAAAGAACAAAAAGAATATCAAAATATGAGAGGAACTTTTGCACTTATTAATTATGCAGAATCCGACAATACAATCTCATTTATGACTTACAAAGGAATCTATCCCACTGTTCCCGCAGATGTAGGAATGTACACCATAAAATCTTATGTTTTCAGCAAAACTGATGGAAAACTTTTAAATAATAAAGAGGTGTTAGATTTAGCAAAAGTAACCAACGATGATATTTATGATCAAATGACAAAAAAACTCAAACCGATAGAACCAGAATATAATAAAAATGAAGTCGACTACAAGATTGCTTTCGACTCTTGTGATGCCACCAAGTACGAGAAATGCATTTCAATTGGTACCAGTGAGTCATTGTATATTAATGAATCTGGAAAACTGAGTGTTCTATTGACCTATCGCTATCTAACTCAAAACGCTTTGGATCCTGATGCTGTATATTACATAATTCTTCAAATGGATTAACTAATATAGAAGACCCCAACATTTGTTGGAGTCTTCTTTTTTAATTGGTTTATCTCTTTAATAAAATAAATATTATTGCGACTGAGTGTTTATAAAATAATATTACCAGCTTCGATGATTGTTACCTCCTTACCATCTTTTGTGATTCCAATCGCATTCATATCTTCACTACCAAACATAAAATCTACGTGAATCATTGATTGATTAACATTATGACTAAGAAGTTCTTCTCTATCCATCATACCACCATCAGGAATTAATGGGTAACCCTGACCAAGAGCAATATGACAAGATGCATTCTCATCAAAGAGTGTATTATAGAACAATAGATTTAAATTTGATATTGGTGAATCATGAGAAATTAGGGCAATTTCACCAATTCGATTACTATTTTCATCTGTTGCAAGAAGCTCTTTAAGTGCGTCGTATCCCTGTTTTGCGTCAAAATCCACGACAACACCGTTTTCAAATTTCAACCAGAATCCATCAATCAAGCGACCATTATTGTTTAATGGTTTAGTATTATATACAATTCCCTCAACTGCTATTCTATCTGGAGTAGTAAAGGATTCTTCAGTAGGAATGTTTGCATTAAATGCGATTCCTTTTTGCGAATTTTTCTTTCCACCATTCCAGATATGATTTTCAACTAAGCCAACTTGAATATCCGTTCCTCTAGCATTTTTAAATTTAATTGCTTTAAAATCATAGTCATTAAGAAGCTTATTTTGATGTGCAAGCACTTCATTGTGTTCTACCCATGCTTGTTGTGGATCATTATCTTCTGTTACCCTTGAAGCATATAAGATACTTTCATATAGTTTTTGATACCCTTCTTCATGGTCCGCATCTGGGAATACCGCGTTTGCCCAGTTGTAAGTTGGATATGCCGCTACTAACCATTGACCTTGACTACTCATGGAGTAGTTTCTGAACTTAGCCATCACTTTACCATTTGCTTGCATTGATGCCGAAACTTTCTTGCTATCAACATCATCCATTAATCCAGGATTAGGACTTCTAAGGGCAATCATACAAAGATCACGATGTCGATAATCCTCGTATTCATCGATTTTCCATTCAGGGACATCCGTTAAGGTTTCTGTATCCTGGTATAAGTAATTAAGTCTTGTAATAGCTTCACTTGTAAACTTAACGATAACTTCTTTAGCACCATTTTCATAGGCTATTTCAGTCAAAATCGTTACAAACTCATGATGTTCTGGTCCAGCATTAATGAGTAATGTTTGACCCTTTTGTACATTAACACCTGTTTTAACTAGTAACTCTGCATATTTTCTATCTAAATTTTTCATTGTGTCTCCTTTATAAAAAAAGCGTGACGAATCACGCTTTTAAATAACAAAATTCCCTTTATCAAATACTGTTATTTCTTGATTATCGTAAGTTAAACCAATAACACTCATATCTTCACTACCAAACATGAAATCTTCATGATTGATGGAATCATTTGAATTATGTGCTAAAAGTTCTTCTTGTGTCATTTCAGTACCACCCTTGATATTCATTGGGTATGCACGTCCTAAAGCCATATGGCATGACGCATTTTCATCAAAAAGCGTATTGTAAAATAAAATATTTAAATCTGAGATTGGTGATTGATGAGAAATAAGTGCGATTTCTCCAATATGACGACTTCCTTCATCAGTATCAAGAAGTTGTTGGAGTGTTTCTTTTTCTTGTTTCGCATCAAAATCAATAACTTTACCATCTTTAAACTCTAACCAAAACTCATCAATAAGTTTTCCGTTATAGTTGAGAGGTTTTGTAGAATAAACTCTACCACTTACATTTAACCGATCAGGCATTGTAAATGATTCTTCAGTTGGCATATTCGGATTAAATGTTGTACCTTTTTCTGAAGTTTCTTCACCGCCAGCCCAAACATGATCTTTTACAAGACCTACTACGATATCTGTACCCTTAGCATTTTTAAAATGTAATGATTTAAAGTTAAAGTCGTTTAATACCTTATTTTGATGAGCAAGAACATGGTTATGTTTGTTCCATGCGTCTACCGGATCATCATTTTCATTAATTCTAACTGCGTAAAGAATTGATTCAAATAGTTTTTGGTATGCTTCTTCGTCTGAGAGTTCAGGGAAGACAACACGCGCCCAAGCAACGGTAGGAAGGGAAATGAGTGACCATTGACCACGATTAGCCATTGTGTACTCTCTCATGCGTTTAAGAGCTTCTCCTTGTGCTTTAGCTTGAGCAGCAAGTTTCTCGCCGTCGACATCGGCCATAAGTCCTGGTGATGGTGCATAGACTGAAAGTCTGCATAGATCTTCACTCAAATAATCATCATTTTCGTCGATTAGCCATTGCGGTACTCGTGTAAATGTATCAATATCTTGATGTAATGCATGTTCTTTAGCAATAACATCATCGCCATACTTGACGACAACACGTTTTGCACCACAAGCATATGCTTCTTTTACAAGTAAACGAGCAAATTCATAGTGTTCAGCTTTAATATTAATAATCAAAGTCTGACCTTTTTGAACATTAACTCCAACTTGTACAGCAAGCTTTGCGTATTTTTCTAATAAAGTCATTATAGTTCCTCTTTTGAATAACATAACATTGCAGCACCAATTACTCCTGGTTCTTCAAGTGATGCCATAACAAATTCAGTATCTCTCATTTGAGGATGAACTAAATCTTGATAAGCAGCAATCATTTTATCCCAGTATAAATCACGAGACTTGGTCACTCCACCGCCAACTACGAAGACATGTGGATCGCAAACATGTGCAATACATGAAAGCATCATTCCCATATCATAACTCATGTTATCGATGATTTCCTTTGCCACTTCATTGCCTTCTTCATACAACTTAAATACTTGATAACCTGAAGTGATTTCAGAATCAATTAATTTTTGAGCTTTACGAACGATTGCGGAACCACTTGCTTCATTCTCAACAGCACCTGCATTAAGTGAGTTTACATCACTTAAACGTGGGCGACTGCGGTCAATCACAATATTTCCGACCTCTCCAGCATATCCTTTATTTCCTGAAACAACGTGTCCATCTACCACAAGTGCTCCACCAATACCTGTTGAATGCGTAAAGTAATAAACAACACGTTTTCCCTTACCAGAGCCAACTAGGGCCTCCGCAAGTCCAGCTACATTGGCATCATTATCCATGTATACAGGTAATTTAAATTC
>JAVWLP010000006.1:24110-64177 GCA_036637915.1 Erysipelothrix sp.
GTCAAATTTTTCGCCAGGAGCAAAATCAGCAGGTTCATTTTTAAAGAAATCAACAATTGGATATCCAGTAAATCCTTTAAGATTAGTTGCGAGTGAAACACAACCTCTTTCTGTATCGACTGGCCCAGGTATTCCTATTCCTATTCCTAAACAATCCTTAAAGTGTTCTAAGTTGTTAATCATATCTACGATATTGTTAAGAACAATTTCAGGTCCTTCAGTTGCTAAAGAAGGGCGCTTTATCTCTTCAATAATTTCGCCCATCTCATCTACAACAGCGACACGAACATTCGTTCCTCCAATATCGATACCTAAATATCTCGACATTGTTGTCCCCCTTGTTATTTTACTTCAATAATTTTCATTAAGTTTGTGTTACCTGTTCCTGTAGGATATCCTGCAGCGATGATAACTTTTTTACCTGGTTCAACACCATATGATTTTGCAAATGCAGATGCTAATTCATCATCATTTGTCATATCATTACGTACATCTGAGAATACAGGGATTACTCCCCATGTCATTGCAAGGCGACGTTGAACTTCGCGGTCAAATGTAACTGCGATAACTGGTACATTTGGACGGTATTTTGAAATACGACGTGCTGTTGTTCCACTTTGTGTAAAGGCAACAACTGCTTCAACATCATCAAGGTTTAAAGTTGTTTCAGCAATTGACATACCAATGGAGTCTTGCATTGTACGTTTTGATGTTTTGATTGAGTGTTCTAATCTTTCACGGTAAGGAATAATTGCTTCCATAGCCAATGAGATTTCACGCATTACACGAACTGCTTCAACTGGGTAGTTACCTACTGCTGATTCACCTGAAAGCATGATTGCATCTGTACCGTCTAGGACAGCATTTGCAACGTCACTTGCTTCAGCACGTGTAGGACGTGGGTTTTGTTGCATTGATTCAAGCATATGTGTAGCAGTGATAACTGGTTTACCCATTTTGTTTGCTGTTTTAATGATTTGTTTTTGATAGATTGGAACAAGGTGAGTCTTAACTTCAACACCTAAGTCACCACGAGCAACCATAACTCCGTCAGCGACTTCTAGGATGCTTTCTAAGTTATCGAAACCTTCTTGGTTTTCAATCTTAACGATGATTTGGATATCTGGTTTTCCAGCTGCATTGATAACTTCACGAATATCAAGAACATCTTGTGCACGACGTACAAATGATGCTGCGATAAAGTCGATTCCATTGTTTGCTCCAAATGTAATGTCACTACGGTCTTTGTCTGACAAGAATGGCATACTTAGAACTACATTAGGAATGTTTACACCTTTACGTGTTTTTACAAATCCTGGATTTTCAATACGGCAAATTAAGTCTTTATCATCTTTATCGATAACTGTTAAACGGATTTTTCCGTCATCAATTAGTAAGTAGTTTCCAACTTGAACGTCATTATAAACTTCAGGAACTAATAAAGTAAAGCGTTCTTTGGTACCAACATAGTCAGCATCAAACCCAACTTTTACAATATCGCCTTCAGCAAATTCGACTGCGCCATTTTCTAAATCGCCACAACGAATTTCTGGTCCTTTAGTATCTAAAAGGATTGCTAAGCTCATTCCAATACGATCGCTAACTTCGCGAACACGTTCCATACGTTTCAAGTGGTTTTCTTGAACGTCATGTGAAAAGTTGAAACGAACAATATTCATTCCTTCTTTTGCTAATTTTTCAATCATTTCTGGGGACTCTGATGCAGGTCCTATAGTACAAATAACTTTGGTTTTTTTCATTTCTCTCATTAGAAAGTTCCTCCTATACCAATCTGTCATGCAATTCAAAAAATGGTCTTCTTGATTTCTTAGGCATTGCTAGAGCTTCTTTAATATCGATAGATATAATTTGTCCATCAACAAACCCTAAACAACGACTGCTCTCTTCGGCTAATAAGCATTGCACAGCTTTATCACCAAATTCAGTAGCTAATATACGATCTCTTGCTGTTGGCGAACCACCTCTTTGGATATGTCCAAGAACTGTGGAACGACCTGAGAAATCAGTATGTTGTGAAATCTTTTGTGCTAACAATTCTGTATCAGTGATTTTTTCACTGATAATTACGATAGCATGACGTTTCTTCTTATATTCTTCAAAATAACGAAGACGCTCTAATACTTCAGCCTCATCATAACCTGTTTCCTTTGTGATAATAATTTCAGCCCCTGTGGTGATCCCTGCATAAATTGCTAGGTCTCCACAACGGTTTCCCATTACTTCCACTACTGAACAGCGATGATGCGAGCTTGATGTATCTCGCAATTTGTCAACATTTAGAATAACAGTATTTAACGCAGTGTCAAATCCAATCGTATAATCTGTTGATGCGATATCATTATCGATTGTTCCGGGGATACCAATACAATTAATCCCCATTTCACTTAGTGCCATTGCACCTCGATAACTACCATCACCACCGATAACGATGAGACCTTCAATACCATGCTTCTCTAAATTCGCAACTGCTTTCTTTCGAACTTCAAGCAATTTAAATTCTTCGAGGCGTGCACTTCCTAAAGTGGTTCCACCTTGGGTAATGATATCACTCACGTCTCCTCTTTCAAGACGACGAATGTTATTATTAACCAATCCTTCGTAACCATCGAATATACCATAAACTTCAAGTCCTGAGGAGATTCCGGAACGGACGATTGCACGAATTGCGGCATTCATTCCTGGAGCATCACCACCAGATGTCAATACACCGATTTTCTTCATAATTCACCTCTTGCACTATCATATCATTTTTTAATGTTATTTTCTTGCTAAATATTGTCAAAACCATGTAAAACATTGTTAATTTTTAGTTCTACGATTCATTCCAACCATTTCATAGGGCTGTGTTAGTGAAAAAATGCGATCTACGAGTCTTTTTGCACGGATTTCATCTGACACTCCCCTTTGATCTACTTTATACAAGTCTACTAATAGATCAGGGTTATAGTTACTGGTTATCAATGTTTTGCGTTTGTTTTCCATTCTATCATTCAGGATTGAAAGTAAAATTTCATCACGACTCCATGATGTAATTGATTCAGCTCCCAGGTCATCAAGTACTAATAATGGCGCATTACGAAGTCTTCGTAGCACATACTCCATTTGAGTCGGATTGTTAAAGTACTGTTTGAGTGTATTCATCAATGTTGGAACATGGACGTAGATTACTTTTTGTTTGTTTTTCGCAAACTGATTACTTACACAAGCGCAAATGTAACTTTTCCCAATCCCAAGATTTCCATACAAGAAATACCCCAGATTAGCATCAGATGTAAATTCAATCATCGTTTTTAGTATATTTAAATAATTTGGATTTTCTTTTTCAAGATTTATTGTGTCGAAATGAGCAGATTGAAGTGCTAGAGGTAATTCGAAAATTTCATAGTTCTTGAGATATGCCACTTCTTTTTCTATTTCTTGGACAAGTGGAAGTTGATAGAACACTTCAGAAATTATCCCTGTATTACTGTCATATTCAAGATTTATGTAGTTCCCTAGATTGGGATCTTTTTCTAACTGTTCACGTGTATGCGATTCAGCTTTTCGCTTGCTTTCCAACCAATTCTTGAATGAACTGGCATTTTCCTTCACAACATCTTCTGGACAATCAAATTGCTCGATAAAGCTTTGGATTTCTGGTTGTTGAAGGAGATATTCCCCAATTTTTTTCGAATACTCTACTTGTTCTTCGTTTAATTCATATTTGAAATTTCTAAATGACATTAGGAACCTCCCTTATTAATTAAATCTTTTAAATTCTGTTTTAATTCAGATACGTCACCTTCAATTTGATCGTTAGTTGAATATTGAGGTGGTGCGATTTCAATTTTCACTCGTGATTTCGTTGTTGTTGATTTTGATTTCTGTAATGGTTTCGCTATTTCTTTCAATGCTTTATCCAACGAATCAACATTGTTACGCTTCCAAACAGATGCAATTTTCTCAACATAAGAGCGATTAAGATTCTTATTATTTGTTTCAAGAATATACTCAATTAGAACATTAATGACTTGATTATCGAAACCAAAATTTTGACTGAGCGAGTGCAATAAATTCCTATCTGCATCCACAATGTAATCATGATTTTGTTTATACGCTAAAAAGCTCATCGGATCTAATTCATATGGATTGGATACTGTTTCTACGGAAACACGTCCATAGTTTCTTTCAATAATTCTCTGGAATTTCTTCTCATCAAACGTATTCGAAGAAAAATTAGTAGCAGACATCAGACACGCTTTCATGTCAGCATGATTCATTTTATAAAGAGAACCAAATTCTCCAATGCATTGTGTTACCACTTGCGTTCTCAAACGCATCGGAAATACAGATGGAGATAACGATTTATAAAATCCTTGAACATCAAAACTATACTCACTCGCACTTTCAGTTTTTTGGCCAACATCCGAAAACTCCGCCTCTTGACTTTCATCCCAAGAAGATAATCGCGTAATATCAAATGAAGATGAAATTTCTTTACCTTGATCAATCAATAAACTAGATTGATAGAACATCGATTTTTCAATAAAAGAGTCATGTCCCATCACAATCGCATAAAGTCTGCCAAATGTAGGATGCAGTAAAAATTCACTTGGAATGAGTGGTCGATTCAACACGATATTGTAGTTATTAGTATCGATATCAAAAGTTCTAATCAAAGCAAATTTCTCGAGTTCTTTACGAACAAGTTGAAGTTCTTCAGTATCAAACTGTAAGTAAGTACTTAAATCGCGAACATCAATGCCACCTTCTCTAATTCCAAATTGATAGAGAGAGAGATACAAACTCATAGCTGGAAATGCAAAGAGTGGCTGATATAAAAGTGCCAACGACTCGTATTCATCTGGTGCTAACTTAAAAGCAACATTTACATTATATCTTTTCATTCATTTCCTCCATCTCTTTAAGCAAATCATTTATTGTTTGGTGTAGATTATCAAGCGTACTATTATTATTAATGAACACATCTGATTTAAGAATCTTCTCATTTTCATCAAGATGACGCTTCATTCTTTGATCTGCTTCTCGCTGATTAAGACCTCTTTTGCTCAATCGTTTAATTCGAAGATCATAGGGTGCGCTAACCATCCATATTTTATCAAATAATGCTTCCATTTTCGCCTCAAATAGTAGAGGGACTTCAAAAAATACGATTGATTCAGTATTAACAGCTTGAATATCTTGGGTAACAAGTGGAAAAACTTGAGATTCTAACCACATTAACATACTACGATTACTAAAAACATAAAACGCCATTTTCTTGCGATCAATCTCAAAATTCACGTCAAGAATGTCTTCTCCAAATTTTTCTATAAGTGATTCATAGAGTGGGTTACCTTTTTTGTAATAGGTATGAGCCATTTTATCGGTATCATAGACACTATAACCCAGTTCTGTTAGATACTTACCTACTTGAGACTTACCGCCTCCTATAGTTCCTGTAATCGCTATTTTCATCGCTTCACCTTTTGGCATTTCGGACAGAATACGGTTGAACGACCTCCCACCACAATTCGAACCATTGGTGTTTCACAACGATAACAAGGCTCTCCTTCTTGACCATAGGCCTTGAGTGTAATTTGAAATCTTCCCGTAACATTTAATGCAGAGGTATAGGAACGAATTGTTGTCCCTCCTGCCGCAATCGCATTTTCTAATGTACTTCGAGTTGAGTTAATAATTAACTCACATTGTTTTTTTGTTATTTTATTTCCTTTAGTCAGTGGATGAATTTGAGTATCAAATAAAATCTCATCTGCATAAATGTTTCCAATACCTGTAATAATGCTTTGATCCAATAAAATTAACTTAATAGCTCGTGTGGATTTATGGATTGCTTCATAGAGGTAACTACTTGTTAAATGAGTATCCCATGGCTCAAATCCTAATTTTTTTCTCATGAAATAAGAATCTGGATCCTTAGTTACAGCCATTCTTGAAAATTTCCGAGTATCTAAATAATGAATTTCATGATGTTCAGTTCTCATGAGTAAGTGAGTATGTTTGGTTAATCGATGATGTGTTCCATAGAGATGAAATTTTCCCTCCATTCGTAAATGAATGATCCAAAAATATCCATCAGAAAATTCGAAACACAAGTACTTTCCTCGTCGATGAAATCCAATGAATTTTTTCCCTTCGAGAATTTCCATCGGATACATACTGTCAGTTTCCAAAAGAGGTTCATACATCAACTTGACATACGTGACTGTTTCATTTAGCAACGATTTTTCCAATGTCCTTATAATCGTTTCTACTTCTGGTAATTCTGGCATGTTAATCCTCGAACCAGTTCTTTCCAGTAGCAACTGAAACTTTTAATTTTACTGGCCAATCTACGATATTTTCCATAACATCAACCATCATAGCAACAACTCGGTCAAGTTCATCATCTTTGACATCAAAAATCAATTCGTCATGTACTTGAAGGATCATTTTCGACTCAAATTGGTTTTCATTTAATGTTTTCTCAGCTTTTATCATAGCAAGCTTAATAATATCAGCTGCAGTTCCTTGAATTGGAGCATTCATCGCTGCACGCTTACCAAATTCTTTCACAGCACGGTTTTTATCATAAATCTCACTAATATATCTACGACGATTAAAGAGTGTTTTAACATAGCCGTTTTCTTCACAATCTATGACTACTTCATCCATATATTTGGTAATGTTCGGATATATTTCATTATATCGATTAATAAATTGAGTTGCTTCCTTTACGGTAATATCGAGCTGTTTTGACAAGCCAAAGCCAGACATTCCATAGACAATTCCAAAGTTTACAGATTTTGCTTGACGTCTCATGAGACTTGTAATTTCATCCGTACCAAATATTGCTTTTGCAGTTTCAGTGTGGATATCTTTATCATTATTAAATGCATCTAACATTTGTTTCTCATCAGCTAAGTAAGATAGGACACGTAATTCAATTTGAGAATAATCAATTGAGACGAGTGTCGACCCTTCTGACGCCACAAATGCTTTTCTAATTTCTCGAGTTTCCTCATCACGAACAGAAATGTTTTGTAAGTTTGGTTCAGAAGATGATAAACGTCCTGTTTGAGTTGCATGTTGATTATAAGTTGTGTGTATCTTCATATCTGAAGAAATATGCTTCACAAGCCCAATTGCATAAGTACTATAGAGTTTTTGATATTTTCTATACTCTAAAATTGGGGTAATAATTGGGTGTTCTGGTTCCAAACTTTCGAGAACGTCCACAGCTGTTGATCTTTTTTTCTTAGTTGGTAATCCGAGTTTATCAAATAATACTTCAGCTAGCTGCTTTGGCGAATTCAGGTTAAATGATTCACCATCAACATAACCAAAAATTTCATCTTGCAAACGATCAATCTTCTCTTTTGTTTCATCCGCAATACGATCAAGAACAGATTGATCAACATGAATACCACGATACTCACACGCTGCAAGAATTGAAACAAGCGGCAGTTCAATATCTTGATAAACATGCAAAACATCATCATTCTGTGCTTTTGTAATCAATGTATCATATAAAGGTTTCAAAGCTTGAGTGAAAAGATAATCTCTTTTTTCTTCATCATATGCTTCAAACCATAAATTATATTCATCCTTCATTTTATCGAGTGTCGTAATAGAAGAATCCACGATAAATGAGAGCAAAGAAAGATCTTGGATTTTCGTTATAACCGGCATATGATACTCTAAAGCAAAACGATAGATTGGTTTCGAGTCAGAACAAATGATTTCACCATCATTATTTAATAATTCCTTAAATTCAAAACGAGTCACCATTTCCGCACGCGTTAGATAAGCAAACTTATCATCAGATACGAGATAAACGCCTCTTAATTCTTGTTTTTTATCTAAATCTGGATGTATGTTGATTGTTTCTTTCAACCAACTCGAATCAAATTCAAAAAGCACAATCTCAATATCCTCTTTTACTTCTTCCGATTCATAATCATCAGTAATCAAGGAATTCATATCATACTTCCGATAGAAAGCATTGAGTGTTTGAAGCGGTGCTGTATAGGCAATTTCTTCCAACTCCAGTTCAAAAGGAACTTCAGTTTCAATCTTTGCTAGAACATAGGACATTCTAGCTTGATCTTCATACTCACGAAGCTTTTCACCCATTTTTCCTTTAATATCATCTTTATGGTCATAAAGATTCTCGAATGTTCCATACTCTTTAATTAACTTAAGGGCAGTCTTTTCACCAATTGAAGGTACTCCTGGAATATTATCACTGGTATCCCCCATCAATGCTTTAATATCGACAATTTGACTTGGTGTAATCTCCATTTCTTCGTAGAGTGCTTCTGTAGTCATCGTCTTAATTTCTGTCAATCCTTTTTTCATCAATAAGACATCAGTATTTGGGGCAATAAGTTGCAACATATCCCGATCACTTGTAAGAATTTCAATGCGATCATTTGGGAATTTGTTTGACATTGTTCCAATTATGTCATCAGCTTCATAACCACTTAACTCAAATCTTTTAATAGGGTAGGAATCTAAAAATTCACGAACTAAAGCAAATTGAGATACAAGTTCTTCATCAACTTCCTTTCGCGTACCTTTATAATCTGAAAACATATTATGTCTAAAAGTTTTATCTTTTGTATCAAACGCAACCAAGATATGGGTTGGTTTTGTAATCTCAATAGCTTTATCCAACATGGTAGAAAAACCAAAAACAGCATTGGTGACGACACCACTACTTGACTTCATGTAACCACGTGCCATTGTTCCATAATAAGCTCTAAAGAGCATCGAGTTTCCATCAATTACTAATATTTTATTCATTTCTTTACCCTCTTTCTAAGAAATAAAACCCTTGTGATTACTGAGCAGCAATCGTTTCAAGGGTTTCTAAGTTTTGATACATTTTATAGATATATGTTTGTTTATCTTTCATTTCCGCATCTGTCAATGTATAGACCGAACTTAAATTGATTGTTTTTAGATCCAGCTCCGTTTTTAACTGATTAAATAATTTGACATAATCGTCGGGCATTCCTTCTTCATATGCAATATATCGCACATCGTCTGCTATAATTCTAGCTCTGATTTCTTTTAGAGCTGCCTCATCTGGCAATACCCCATAGCGTGAAATCGTCATTGGATAAACTTCCACCTTATAGCTCTTTTGCCAGTTACCAAAACTTGGAGTCATTGTTACAACTCGAATTGGTTTGTGATTTGATTTAAGTTTATTGTAATGAGCTTGCAAATCTGTAAGCTCGACTTCTAACTCATTGAATCGTGTTTCAAACGTCTTACGTTCATCTGGATACGTTACATCGAGCCAATCTTTGATTGAACGCGCCATAGATGTCATTGCTAATGGATCCATCCAAAGAAACGGATCATTTTCATACAAGTCAACATCTTCTGGTTTGATTCCATCGTAGTATGGTGATTCTGTTGTAACCACTTGACCACTAATTTCACTTGTTGTATAACGTTGGAAACGATAAAGCGTTGATTTCTCAGCAAGGTCAACCATTTCAATTTTTGAGTTATCACTCATAACATCACGATACATTTCCCAATAGGGTTGTAATTCGTTAATATAAAAGATTGCATCCGCATTTTTCAAGATTTCTTGATAATTCGGATCAATCGTTGCACGTTGTGGAACAGACCCCTTATCAATACGTTGAACGTTAACACGGTCTCCCGCAAGGCGCTCAAATAAAAATTGAACCGGATAATTTGTAACTACAACATTCTTATTTTTTGGTACACATCCTGTCATTACTGTCATCAGAATGGCACTCACACATATCATCTTGATTATACGTTTCATACAAACCTCTTTTCAAAAACAATTATACACTAATTAAGACCTTCAAGTTGCCAATTGTTACGTTTTAAATCACGAACTGCGCGAATTGCGAAGTAAGTTGGCATAGATAAGAGAATTCCTACAAATCCAAAGAGCACACTACCCGCAAAGAATACAAACAATGAAGAGATTGGATCAACCTTGTCACGTTTTGAATAAACCATCGGTGAAATCAAATATCCATCCACTTGAGACATCACCATCAATGCAATAGTTAGCGTAATAACACGCGGCATTGGTAAAGTTAACGCGGTTAGAACTCCAAACACATGGACAACTGTTGGTCCAATATAAGGAATTAGTAATCCAAGTGCCGTAAGAACACCTAACACAAGCGCATAAGGATGTCCAACAAGAGTATAGATTAACCCGTACTCAACACATGTAATTGTCATAATAAATAGCAACGTTCTAAGATATCCGAGAACGGCACGGTTAATGACAATAATGGATGCTGATAAACGAGGTGAAACTTTATGAGCCATATTCACAACACCACGAGTTACACGTTCATAATCAAAGATGAAGTACATACCAATAATAAACGAGAACAACGCTGTCGTTAAAATCGAGAAGAATTGACCTACAAATTGCGATACCAATGCAGGTAAAGAAGGAATTGAATCAATTAATCCTTTTAACACATTAATCACTTGGTTAAAAATATCTGTAACCCATGGCTCTGATGTTCCATTATTCCACATTTGATATTCTTTAAATAATTTTTGTACACCTTCAACACTCGTCGAGAACAATACTGAAATATCCTCATATAATGTTGGAATAATTGATGAGAATAGTAATACTAATATAAAAATAAAGCCCAGCAGTGTTAAAGGTACACTGATTGCTGGTTTAATCTTGTATTTTTCAAAAAATAAAGTAACGGGACGTAAGATATATGCAATCCCAAATCCAATTATAAATGGTTTTAAAATACGCATTAATAATACGTATGCAGTGTTCCAAACTGGCCATGTTAAGTTTAATAAATAAACAACGAGTAAAACCACAAGTACAGGAATGAGTCGTTTTGCCGTAATTTTTTCGTCAAACCAATCACGGATTCGATACATTTTCGGACTTAATTTCTTAGGTTCTTTTTCATTGGAATTTTCCATAATAATTCTCCTTTGATATCATAATATCATAATTTAGCGAACATATATATTTTGCGCCTGTTTTAATATCGAAGAATGCATTTTTTGATAAAGTTTCAAAGGAATTACACAAAGTATCACATTACCCAGTATTACCCAGAAAGTTCTAAATGCGAGAAACGACATAAATGAGGTCTGCAAATTCTTAGTTAATACAATTAGAATGTACAGTGCTACTTCTTTTATAAAAAGACCCACGACTCCAATTAAAACATATTCGAAAGTGGAACTTCCAATATGACGATCCCACCAACGTAGGATGATAATTGTGCCTGTGTAGGCAATCATAAATACAGGAAATGTGCTGACATGAGTCAAGTCCATCCACATCCCTAAAAGAAATGCTTTAACAACAGATTCTACTTTACTATCATTTTGTGTTAGTAAGATAAGACCCAGAAAGTGTAAATTACTTATAAATAGGATCTTAGAACTTAAAAACTCATTTACAAACACGTTTAGAAATGAATCAAGAACCAAAAGTGCGCTTAGATAAACAAAATGAAGGAATCTTATTTTTCTCATGGTTTTTTCACCACCGAAACATAATTCAATGCATTAAAATCTACTAACGATTTAGCATAGACCGTTATCCCAGCACCATCCGCAACTTCTTTAACAGAATCAACATTCCCTACAAAGAGCCCCGATGGATACACACCACCTAATCCAGATGTGGAAATAACCATATCTGGGGTAATAGAAATATTTGATTGTAGTAGACTAATTGTAAACAAATTTGTATCTTTGTTATAAGATTTCAAAATCCCTTGAACAAAACTTCCTGAAGGTTCTTGAATTTTAACTGACATTTGAGAATAATCGTCATTCGCAACGATAAGCGATACAACCGATGTTTTCGCATCAACCTTTATAACTCGACCTACAATCCCTTTCGGAGTCACAACACCATCTCCAACCTCTATGCCGTCATCACTTCCACGATCAATAGTAACTGCACTATCCCAAGTTTCACTTGAGCGATTCATAACTGTTGCGTTAATCAAAGTATATTCAGAGTGAATTGTTTTAAGATTGTTAAGTTCTTTTAATTCATTAACTTCATGTTGCAATTCATTGAGTTGCGCTTGCCAATGGTTAACAGCGTCCAATTGAGATCGCAATTGATCATTTTCATAGCGCACATCCCACATCGTTGCTACATCATTGCTAACGTTTCCTACTGTTTTAATTGGCTTATCAAATATGCCATAACGTATCATTGAAACGAAACTAAAAAAACCACGGTCAGCGCTTTGATAATAGGCGTTACTCTTAATAAAACCCATTCCTATCAAAGATACTACCGAGAAAGCTATAAAAAATATTACCACACGTTTAAATACATTTTTTCGTTTCATTTAATCACCTCTTTTATTATACGAAAGCGTGACCCTTTTTACAAACAAAAGAATAAGAGAAACCTCTTATTCCTTAATTTCACATTTAAATATGTCAGCATTCTTCTCACGCATTGAAATATAGCGTCCATGTGACACGATATAGTGATCAAGAATTGCTATATCCATCATAGCACCGATAGAAACTAGGAGCTGTGTAATCTCTTTATCAGCGTTACTTGCATACATTGTTTGCCCAGGATGATTATGTACTAAAATCAAACGTGTCGCATTACGTTGAATTGCAAGGCGCATGATATCGCGCGGATGTACCAAACTTTGATTTAAAGTTCCTTTAAATATTTTCTCAGAGCCCAAATATGCATTTTGATTATTGAGGAATACGACCATAAAATGTTCCTGAACATCGTATCCAATTTCAAGATTGAGCCAATTCATTAATGTTTGTGGATTATCAAGGACAATACGATCATCAAGATTAGGCTCAACAATTCTCTTTGAAATCTCACAAAGTGCTAGAATTTCAATTGCTTTAGCACTCTTGATTCCTTTAATATTCAATAAATTAGAATGCGATAATTCATGTAATTTGCGAATAGATCCACATTGATTCAATACTTCATCTGCAAGTTCAAGAGAAGACTTTTGCGAAGTTCCTGTTCGAATAAACAATGCCAAAAGTTCTCTATCTGATAAACTTGCCAATCCAAGTAATTCCGCTTTTTCGCGTGGCCTAACCGAAGGATTCATTTCGTATATTTTCATCATTCATCACCACTTCGAAATAAACGACGAATAACACTATTCCTTAATTATTTGAGAACGGTCGTAACTGCCTCTCCAAACTCTTTTTTAATAAATTATTTAACGCGAGGATCTTCAAATGCTTTTAGAATTGCAAGTGTTTTTTCCGATTTTTCATTACCTTCTTTTACTGCAACAACATTCACAGATTTTTCAATTGTCTCAGGTGAAATTGATTTTGCTTGGAGTCCGCGATCAATAATTTTTGCTCCTAAGGCATAATTAACATTCAAAATAATGTAAGGAGCGTCATCGATGAGTGGTGCAATACTATCCGCTACCACTTCCTTTATCACAATCCCTTTTGGATTGTTGACAATATCTTTAATCGTAGCTGTATCTTTGTTTTCATTTAATTCAATCCACCCTGCTTCCTCAAGAAGTTTTAAAGCGCGTGAGAGATTTGTTGCATCATCAGGCACTAACACTTCATCTCCTGCTGAAACTTCATCTAATGACTTTTTGCTGCCTCCATAAATGACAAGGGGTTCGTAGTGCACTTTGAGTACATCGACAAGATGTGTTCCTGCCTGTTCATTAAAATCCAACATGTAAGGAATATGTTGGAAGTAATTAGCATCTAAACTTCCATCTTCTACTAATGTATTTGGTAATTTAAAATCATCCATCGTTTTAACTTCTAATTGAAATCCTTGCTCTTCCAAGCTCGGTCTGAGTTGTTCTAATATTTCAGCATGAGGAACAGGTGTTGCTCCAATACGGATTACAGTATCTGCTTCTTTTGCGTTTGCAGAGGGTTTTGCACCACATCCTGTAACTAATAATGCAATTAATATAATTAAGAAACTTTTTTTCATCCTATATTTCCTCCTAAATGTTTCCTAAACATAAAAAACGCCCATCCCTAAGGATGAGCGTGCTCATGTTACCACCTTAATTTATCTATACTTCACAGTATAAATCTTATCGAGTACTATCATACTCGGACACTATAACGGGTGTACCCGGCACTTCCTAAACACTGTGTCTCAGAAATACTGCTCCAAGGCCATTTTCTTCTTAATTCCATCTATCTGTTCCCACCTAGCCAGACTCTCTGTAAGATTTTCAAAAGAATACTTTCCTTTTCATTGCTTTTCATTATTATGAGATGTTTTTCCATAAAAGTCAACAACTTATTCAAGAAGGATTGTTCAAAATAAGTGTTCACTCCATATTTGCTATTATTTGACTACTAAATTGTACTTGATCAACTAAAAAAGGTATCATATTTCAATTTTGATACAAAATGACCTATATGCATTCATAAATTCCATTCTCCATATACCTATAGGTTATACTTTGCACTTTAGAAGTACATGAATCAACTTCATCTTTTTTAACCTTTTCTCAGCTAATTTAAAACTAGTATAAGTTATTATAGTAGCTCGAAACGTATTAACTCAAAACTGATTTAGTTAATATTATTTATGCAATTCATATTCCCTTGGTTTTCGGGTTGAACCAATAAACCTTTCGTCACAGGCGCCAAACTTTAAAAAGTTAATCTGTGCTTGTCGTAAAGTTAAACCATGATTTGCTCCACTGCATTTGTCGAGTTCATTTGTATCATTTTGCCAGAAGCAAATAGAACATATTTCAAAAAAAGCATCATCATAATCCACGAAAGAATAATATTTACAGCAAGGACAAGCATATCTCGACATAGTAGCACTCCTTTTAAACTCAATACCAGTATTATATCATCTTTTCACACTTACTTGATTACACCACTACAAATACATTTCACTTCCTCTAAATTAAAGGTATAATTGTGTATACTAAGACTAGGAGGATTTTATGAAACTATTAGAGGCAGCAACAATTGGAAAAATGGAATTAAAGAATCGTGTCATCATGGAACCGATGTGTATGTATTCCGCAACGAATCATGATGGAATCCCTACTCACTTTCATCGCGCTCATTATACAAGTCGTGCAATCGGCAAGGTTGGACTTATCATCGTTGAAGCAACAGGTGTTGTCCCAGAAGGTCGCATTACTGACGATTGCTTAGGGTTATGGAATGATGAGCAAATGGATGCATTTAAAGGTCTCGTTGAGTCTGTACATAGCCAAGGTAGCAAAATAGCAATTCAATTAAACCATGCAGGACGTAAATGTACTGCAGTAGATGGTGTAGAAGAAATTTTCGCACCCAGTGCCATTGCTTATAACGAAGACTACAGAACACCTACTGAATTATCAAAAGATCAGATTAAAGAGGTAGTTCAAGCTTTCCAAGATGCAGCAAAAAGAGCCAACGAAGCAGGCTTTGATGCCTTAGAAATTCACGCAGCTCACGGGTATTTATTATCTGAGTTTATGAGTCCCATCTCGAATCAAAGAACTGACGAATATGCAGATGCAAGCATCATAATAAAAGAAGTAATTGATGCAATTAAGGTTGTCTGGCCATCAGAAAAACCAATTCTCATTCGTGTCAGTGCTACAGACTACGAAGACCAAGGTCTCAACACTGATTTAACAATCAAAACATTAGAACCAATCAAAGATGATGTTGATATTATTAATGTATCAACCGGGGGAATCACACCAACCCCACCACATCACATCTTCCCAGGTTACCAGGTTGAACATGCTTTAAAAATTAAAGAAGCTCTTCAAATGCCTGTTGTAGCTTGCGGCCTTCTTGGTAGTCATGATCTAGCCAGTTATCTTCTTGAATCGGATCAAGTAGATTTCATCGGTCTTGCTCGTCCCCTTCTTAAAAACCCAAACTGGGTTGTGGAATTTGCAAAAGCACGAAGAAAACCCGAATTTATTCCTCGTCAATACGAACGCGGATTCAAATAAAAACAAAAAAAGCTGTAGCTCTGACCCTCATGGACCTTTGCTGCAGCTTTTGTTTAATTTTAAATTATCGACTCTTGAAGAATTCAGGAATATCGTTGTTAGTATCTTTCTTAGTTTCAGATGATGCATTTTGATTGTTGTTACGTGTGTCATTAAATGAATTACGGACTGGTTCTTTGATTTCTTCTTCTTTGTCAAAACCAGTTGCAATAACAGTCACAATAATTGCGTCTCCAATGTTTTCATTGATTGCGACACCAAAGATAATATCAATATCATTTCCTGCAGCATCGCGGATGTAATCAACCGCCTCACTCGCATCTTGGATTGAAATTGAATCGCCACCAGTTACGTTCACAATAGCGTTTCTTGCACCTGAAATTTGGGCTTCAAGAAGTGGTGATGTAATTGCTTTTTGAGCAGCTTCTTCAGATTTGTTTTCACCTTGAGCCATACCAATACCAATTAAGGCGCTACCTTGGTTAGCCATGACGGAACGAACATCTGCAAAGTCCAAGTTGATCATAGCAGGAACAGCAATAAGATCAGTGATCGTTTGAACACCTTGACGTAAAACATTATCTGCTTCTTTAAATGCTTCTTGGAATGGAATACGTCCAATAACTTCAAGAAGTTGGTTATTACTTACAATGATTAATGAATCAACGTAAGCTTTTAGTTCCTCGAGTCCTTCAAGTGCTTGATTCCCACGACGACGACCTTCAAATGTAAATGGTTTTGTAACAATACCCACAACAAGTGCGCCTTCTTCTTGAGCAATTTTAGCTACCAATGGTGAAGCACCCGTACCGGTACCACCACCAAGACCCGCTGTAACAAAGACCATATCAGCACCCTTTACAGCATCTCGAATTTCATTTTCGCTTTCTACAGCGGCTTTTCGTCCTAATTCAGGATTAGCACCCGCACCAAGACCCTTAGTAATTTCACGGCCTAATTCGATTCGGTTTGTAACGGGTGAAACATTCAATACTTGCAAATCAGTATTTGCAACGTAAAATTCGACACCACGCATTCCTTCATCGACCATGCGGTTTACCGCGTTACATCCGGCCCCACCGACTCCAATAACTTTTATTTTCGCAACAGTTTGCATTGAATCCATATTATTTCCTCCACTTATTATCGTTCAAAGAACATATTCTTTAATTTTTTTGTAATTGATTCTTCTTCAACTTCTTGATTATATTGTAGCACAACTCGTTTATATTCTTCTTCATCAACGCTAGACAGCGTATAATCACGATAAACTTGTTGATCCTTGTAATAATAGAATGCTCCTAACAATGATGTTAAGCCTGCATCTTTAACTCCGAATGTTGTTGAGCGATAACACTCTGCATCACACTCCGAAGCTTGTTCCATAAATTCAGGAATTCCAAGTATCTCACTGGATACACCCGTAATGACATATCGTGGTTTTCCTAAAGTATATATCGGTTCACAACGATCCGATAAATCACGTAACATATCTTTCACATCATCCGCTACGAGATCCATGATATCCGCTTGCGTGATTGTGTAAGTATTTGACTTACTTGACCACATAAATATCGGATCCGTTCCTGCTTCTTGAAGACTCAGGTCTACATTATAATATAAGAGTCTGTGTACAACATCAGAAGGAACCTTCAGTGATGTTTCAAGCTTTCCTAAAATACGATGGAAGCCATTATCAATCACTTCATTTGAGAGATATACTCCCTTGTGGAATAAAGCTAAATGAACTGATTGTTCATTTAAAGCAAGACCAATAATTGGTGTATCTATCGAAGCTTCAAATAATGATGCTTCTTTAGCTAATCCGATATCATCAAGAATAATATCGATAACTTTTAATCCCGACTTTTCAACACAGCCGATAAAAGGAAATGCAATGGATTCCTTTATATAGTAACATTCCGCTTCAAGTGTTAAATTATCACACTTTTCATTCATTGGAACTTTACGTGTTGAACTTCCATTGACAAAAAATTTACTGATGAGTATATCAGCCAATACATATCCATCAGGAGATGGATATTTCAAGACTTCTCTATAAGCTCTACGAACATCGAGTTCAGAAATACGACCTGTAATTGGGATTCTTAATTGTCGATTGACATGTTTCATATTTGCGCTAGGTACTAAAAGAAGCACTCGACGAATCACAACCCCTAAATTACGAGAAGCGTTCTCAACTGCTTTTTTTATTGCCTCAACAACATGATTTTCACTAACTATGGTATGTCCTTGAACACCCATATGCGCTCCGCGCTCTACTTTTAATATATTTAAACGACCGTTATAAAATTGCCCAACAAGCAATCGCACTTCATGATCCGCAATTTCTAAAGCTGCGAGTATTTGTTTTTCCATCTGCGAACCTCCTTGTGCTACAAGTATAATATCACATTAAATCGTAAGATTAAAGGCATTATAGCGTTCACAATAGAGTTTTTTCACAACCATTTAGAGATTTCACAACAAGTTCATAATTGTATATCATCGGTTTCATAAAAACTGCAAAGAAAACATGTTTAGATATTGGCACAATAATCTTAAAATCTTCATGACTTATCAATTTTACAGACACTTCCTAAAACGCTCTGTGAGTTCATATTTCTTCATTTTCTCTGACAAATACTTTTTTAAACAAAATATAGCTTTATCTCTTGCTAAATCAATATCTATATGATATAGTTACAAAGCGTTATTAAGACAAGAAAGGGGGTTACGGTATGCCTAGAGTATGTTCCGTATCCGGTAAAAAAACTTTATCAGGAAACAAACGCTCACATTCACTTCATGCAACTCCTAGAAAGTGGAATGTTAACTTACAAAAAGCGACGATTATGGTTGATGGAAAACCAACTAGAGTCCGTATTTCCGCCCGTGCACTAAAATCATTAAAGGCACAACAAGCTAAATAATAAAAAATACGGTGTTTGTGCCGTTTTTTTTATATATTGTTTACAATCACACCAACCTTTCTCATTGAATCGTTGGTTTTTTATACATTAAAACAAAAACTACCCGATTGTTGGGTAGTTAGATGCTAAAGATATAATACTAGTACGATTTTTATTTGCCCTCAAACATCTTTTTCATTTGAGCGAAAGTTTCCTCAGTAATATAGCAACCTGCGGCAGAATATTCTGTCGGATTAATAGAACAATCAAATGTATTGATGAGTCCCGAAATTGGTTGAATCATGGCATCCCATTCCTCATCATACGACATTCTAAGCCTTTTCCAATCAGTAAATAATGGAACGGAATCTTTTTTATCCTTACCTTTTGTCATGGGTATGCTGATTTTTATGTCTTCCTTCAGAACATTATCAGCAGTCATACTCGGTATTTTATTTCCATCTTTTTTCATAGGGACTAAAAGTTTTGCCTCCATTAATGCGAACGACATGAAGCGATAGTATAAATTATAAATTAATTGTTCATCTTGTGATTGAGGTTTTCCAACTTGTCCCATCAATATCATCCATCTTACCAAATCGGGATTAGAAATAGGGATTTGAATCTCTGGAGTATCACCATAATCAGGCTTCGGCACAATCATTTCAGCATTAATTGCAGTCTTCGGCGAGTTAACTGCTACCCCACATGCACCATTCAAGTAAAAGCTACTTCCAAAAAAATTATAGATACCATCTTTTTGATCACCATTCTTGATAACCTTAATTTCGAACAGTTCCTTAGGATAGTATTGCTCGTAAATTTTTGAATATGCTTTTGATACTATTAAAATATCTGGAGGAGTACATAAATAATTTCCATCGTTTTGCTTAATAGTATTAGAGAACAAATGAGGTTCACCAGTTCTCTTATTAAAGACAGTATAGATTTCCTGCGCATCAAGTATTTTATTTATTAAGTGATTGGCAAGAAAATCAATTTTACTACGATATACTTGAACTTCAATATCAGATGCACCCTGAAGCATTGAGTGCTGATTTTTATTAAATAAATTCCACGATTCCGCACAATCTGTAATACTCATTTTAGAAATTTCTTCATCGGTAAGCTCTAAATTTTTTAATTTAATATACGTTTCATTCAGAGCAAAAGTATAAGCAGTATGAACATCTTTAGTACTTGTTTCGCGGGTATGTATCACAGATCCAATTTTTACACCACTACTAGAGCAGTTACTGAGTCGAATCCCAACAGGCGTATCGGTAGCGGCCGTTACCATTTTTCCCAGTTTTTCCATTGATATGACTTCTGTTAACACAACCCCTCCATCATCGTCTCCGATGTTCGATACGTAAACAGCCATTCCCTGTTTTACAGTTCCCCGAACATGACCCACAACGATAAGATCATTTGAATCGCGAAGTTTAAATGTATCCTCTACGCCGTATACAAAATTATCTGCTTCTGCATCTCCTACGTGCGATTCTTCCTTATCTGCATTATCATTATTTGTATTTTTATTAAACATCTTAAATATGTTCTTCATACTGTTCCTCTTTCTTGAAGTAACATCCCCACTCATAGACTTATACTCATATATTATCCTATGCTTATCAGATACTCAACGACTATAATTAAAGGTTTGTAATATTTTTGTAATGATAAATATATAAACTGAAGTACATCACGCCATTGTGATATTGTACCTAACTTACACAAAACCACCACGGTTCAATTGAGAACTCATGGTGGTTTACTTTTTTATAAATATTGATGATAAATTAACCTATGGTTTACTTTGAATCATCAGAACAGCAGCTTTTTCAAGAGAGACTGTTCCCGACGAATCGATTATTTCATTCGATGTTAGAAATGTATCGTTGGGTTTAATAGGTTGATTCGTAAGTGGATATTTAAATCCTTTCAGGGTAATAAATCCAGGTGTAATAATTAGAAACGAGATATATTGAAAATCCTGTTTGTTTATTACATGAGTACCTGCATCAAGTCTTTGCATTCGATTTTGATCATCCACAATCTCTATACGGCTGTCTTGCATGGCAATCATCACATTTAGATACTCATGGTCCCTTCGTCTTCCAAGTCCTCCTACGACGAGGATACGTTCATAATCCGCACACAAACGATAAGCGTAATCGAAGTCTGTTAAGTCTTTTTCAGGGTTTAGGGATATAGTCTCACTTGTATAAGATTCGATAGCTTCAAATTGATCGCGTGTAACTGAATCAAAATCACCACAAGCTAGGGTCATCGTGATGTCTTTTAAGACACAAATGTATGCCCCATAATCAACACCAATGACATCGCCTTCCACTTCACCATTGAAGTCGCCTAAGACAATGGTTACTGTTTTCATAGTAAGGATGCTACAGCTTTTTCAATATCTTCTCCGAAGACATAGCTCCCAGCAACTAACACATCGGCACCATACTGACGAGAGATATCACCAGTTTCTTTATTGATACCACCATCTACTGAAATTAAATAGTTGTAATTGTTTAGTTTACGCATTTCATTAAGTTGTTGAATACGAAGTCCCATTTCAGGAATATAAGCTTGTCCACCAAATCCAGGCTCAACACTCATAACTAATACCAAATCCACAAGTTTTAAGTATGGAACAATGGCATCAAGCTCTGTACCCGGTCTTAGCGTAATTCCAGCTTTAATTCCTTTTGATTTTAAATACTTTACAGCTTCTACACCCTCTTCAACATGTTTGAAACATTCAGCGTGAAATGTAATAGCATCTGCTCCGGCATCAATAAAAGCATCAAAATATTTACGTGGATCCATTATCATTAAGTGAACGTCTAACAATAGGTCACTAGCTTGATTAATTTGTTTTAAAATACCAGGACCAAAACTAATATTATCAACGAATTGACCGTCCATAACATCATAGTGAAGCCATTTTGCCCCTGCAACTTCAACACGTTTTAATTGCTTATTTAAATCTTTAAAATCAATTGATAACAATGATGGTGAAACAATTCTTTCCATGATATTCTCCTTTTTTCTTTATTATATACGATTCCCTACAAAAAAGTTAATAACGCACTACTTTAGTTTCTTCAATAAGCTTTAAACACTCTAAATAATGTTGATACCGAACTTTAGATACACTACCATTTTCTACTGCTTCTTTAAGTGCACATCCCGGTTCTTTTATATGAAGACAGTCGCGATAACGACAATCATCACCATAGTCCCTAAAATCTGGAATGCTTCTACTTAGTTCAAGTGGGTCAACTGTACTAAAGTCCAATGATGAAAATCCCGGTGTATCAGCAATCCAACCTTGAGCAATTGGATACAGTTGATTGTGACGCGTTGTATGCTTCCCCCGGCCCAAAGCCTTTGAAATTTCTTGAGTATTCAATTCCAAGTCTTCATTAATTCGGTTAAGAATACTTGACTTCCCAACTCCTGATTGACCTGCGAGAACACTAATTTTATCTTTCAGTATTGCTTCTAGAGGTTGGGTATCATAACCTTCGCCCGTAAATATAACATGATATCCCGCTTTTTCATATTCTTCTCGAATGGATATCATCAACGATTCTGAAGCTAAATCTGCTTTTGAAATCACAATAATCGGCTCAATATCGTTAAGGGATATCAAGAAAATCAAACGATCAACGAGTGTGTACGAAAAATCAGGTTCTAAAACTGACATTACAATCAGTGTTTGATCTATGTTCGCAACATGAGGTCGAATCAGTTTATTTCTACGTGGTAGTACTTTTTGCATAACATACTTATCGTTCAAGAGTTCCACTTCCACGCGATCTCCTACAATCGGTTTATCTCCCAATCTCATTTTCCCCATTGCAACGACATCATGAAACTCCGAATCAAAGTAGACAGTGTACTTATTCGATACAATTCTCGTAATTATTGCTTCTTTAATCATGGTTATATCCTCTAATCATTTTGTATTCCCGGTTTTTGATTGTTGTTGGCTTCATCGCCATTGTCAGTATCAGGTTTTGACTTATCAGGTTCGGACTTTTTAGTATAGTAATATAAAGTCACAGTTGAACTATCAGTTTGAACGTAATAACTACCAGGCATTGGATCTGTCTTCACAACAACACCGTATTTAAGATTATTGATTTCACTTAAGCTTAAACCATCTTGTGATAATTCTTTACGTGAAACTTTAACACCTAAATCAGTAAGTTGGTTAGATGCCTCATCAAGACTCTTTCCTACTAAGTCATTTGGAAGAACTGTTTCAACTTTTGAACTCACGACAAGAGTAATATCACGAGGATTTTCCGGATTAATTTTTTCCCCAGGAAGTAAAAGTTCTTGTCTTAATACAATCCCCTCTTTCATGTCCTTACGCGGTTCATTAACACGTTTAATCTTGACGTTTTTACCATTAAGAATTGAACTAACTTCTTCAAATGTTTTTCCTGTATAATCATCGATAACAAAATTCTTACCACTAGAAACTGTTAGCTTTACTTCTGTTCCTTTTTTTACCTGTGTTCCTTTTTCAGGACGACTACTGATAACATATCCCGATTCCAAATCATCAGAATAGATATGAACCAAGTTTGAAGAGTTATAGATTAGACCATTTTCTTTTAAGATTGCCTCTGCTTCATTGACTGTCATCTTTGTAAGATCAGGAAGCTCCACTGTTGAGGATTTCGATGGACTAAAGAACCAATATGTAAAGATACCCAACGACACAATCAATACTGCAGAAAGTGTAATCCAAAGTTTCTTACGATTTTTAGGTTTCTTACCTTCTACACGATCAACTGCGTCAAGTTTGTTGATTACTTTAGTTTCATCATCAGTTTCTTCCTCAGGTTGCCATAAAGGTTCATCTTTTCGATTTTCAAATAAACAAGTTTCTAAATCATCTAAAAATTCATGCATATTTGTATAACGATAAGTTCTGTTTTTATGCGTTGATTTAGCAATAATATTTTCAAGTGAGTTTGGTAGTGTCGGATTGAATTCCAAGATTGATGGAAAAGGATCTCTCAGGTGTTTCATCGCAATTTCCACAGGTGTTTCACCTCTAAATGGTAAAGTTCCTGTCAACAATTCAAAAAACACTACGCCCAATGAATAGACATCCGATTGTATGCTAGCCCCCTCACCACGTGAACATTCAGGCGCCATATAGTGAACAGATCCTAGTACAGAATCATCACGCGTAAGTTGAAGTGCATCCCCAGCAAGTGCAATCCCAAAGTCGGTAATTTTTACTGTGCCGTCATCTTTAATAAGAACGTTTTGCGGCTTCACATCACGATGAATGACCCCGCTGTCATGTGCCTTTACAAGACCACTTGCCAATTGTTTAGTAATAGCGACTGCTTCATACTTATCAAGAGCACCACGGCGCTGTACCAATTGTTTCAATGTCGTACCACGAACAACTTCCATGACAATATAGTGTTGATCACCATCTTGTCCCACATCATAAATTTCCACAATATTAGGATGATTAATACCACTGGCTGCATTCGCTTCACGTTGAAAACGTAACAGTGCCACTGGATCATGAGATAAATCCCCACGTAATTTTTTCAGTGCTACTTCTCGGTTCAAGACGGTATCCATAGCGAGATACACATCTGCCATACCACCTGAACCAATTTTTTTAACCAACAGGTAACGGTTACTTATCATTTCATTCATCACGGTCACCTTCAATCAAGACAATCGAGATATTATCATAACCTCCCGCTTCGTAAGAAAGCTTCAATAATTCTTGACGAATACTTAAAATATCATTCAACTCAAACGTTTCTTGTATTTTCTCAAATGGAACATAACCATGCAGCCCATCCGAGGAAATCATGAGGTAATCCCAAGGTTTCGAAATTTGAATAATTTCAAATTTCACATCTTCATCGATTCCCACTGCATTCATCAATACATTTCGTTTAGGATGTGTATCAATTTCATTGAAGTCAATTTCTTTTCGTAAATACATTTCATAGGCATACGTTTGATCATGTGATAAACATTCTAACTTTCCCTCATGTAAAGAATAGATACGACTATCACCAATATTAAAACCCACAACCTCAGTACCCAATACAACAAGAGCAGCAAGTGTGGTTCCCATACCAGAATAATGTTTCACGACTAATGATTCATGAAACGTTGTTTTATTTATATGCTTGATTTCATTAACAAACCATTTTCTAACTTCCTCAATTGATTTAAATGAGCCTTTTTCCAAAAAGGATTCTTTGAGAAGGCTCTTAACCATGTTACTGGCTACTTCGCCGGCATTGGCACCACCTATACCATCACAAACAACAGCAAGTAACGCATTCTCATTTTCAATGACAGTCGCGCTGTCTTGATTATTACTGCGAATTAATCCAATTTCACTAATACTTGTATATTTCACAACGAACCCTCACAATTTCTATATCTCAATAGTATCATTTTCGCATCAATTGTGCGATATAAAATCCATCCCCTTGTGTTTCATGAGGAATTAGAGTTTCAGAAGATATGACTTCAAAATCTGGATGTCTCTCAATAAATGCTTCCACTTGTTTCTCATTTTCCTTACGGTTTAATGTACATGTTGAATACACTAACATTCCATCTTTAGCTAACAAATTAGCCACATGATCCAACATTTTCGCCTGAAGAATCACCAATTCATCCAATTCACTTGGAAGGATATGATATCTTAAATCATGTTTATGAGATAGAACACCCAGACCCGAACATGGTGCATCTAAAAGAATTCGATCATATTTAACGTCTGATTTATACTCTAAAACGTCTGATGTATGAATCGTTGAATTAATAACATTACAACGCTCCATTAAAGACTCAGTTGCAAGACTTCGTGATTCGTATAATTCAACACCATCAATGTGTCCCGAATTATTAAGCTTGTTCGCAATTTGAACTGTTTTGGTTCCTGGTCCACAACAGCAATCCAAAATAGTCATATCTTCAACGATGTTCATGCGTTCAACGACTTTTTGACTGTTGATATCTTGTACAAGACAGTATCCATCAGATAAATATGAACTTCTAAAAAGTTCCGGTTGCGCAATCCAGTTTCCATCTTGTTGAATCACAAGATTAGAGTCCACAGATTCTAGTGACTTCAAGGTATTAAATCGTACATAAGTCGGTTTAATACTTTGGCAATATTTTGCATATTCCAATGCGAAAGCTTCACTGTACTGTTTCGACAACAACTTCATGATCCAAAGCGGCATACTTTCACGAATGGATGCCTGTGTCAGAGCATCACCATGAATTTCACGTTCACCACGTTGCACTATTTTCTTCAAGACTGCGTTCACAACGCCAGCATATCGTTTTTTTCCTACTTGCTTGCATAAATCAACAGATTCGTTTACTAAAGCATAGTCTGGGATGGAATTCATTTTAAAGAATTGGGCACATCCCATTTTGATAATTATTTGAACTTCAACGGGTAATTTCTTGTCTATAAGGTCCTCAAATTGATATTCTAAAAATAGACTATGTTGTAAGGTAGTGTAAACTAGGGCACTTACAAACGCTTGGTCTTGTGGCGGTAATTGTTGTTCTTTTAGTACAAGATGTGCATGGCGATGCTTCACCAATACTTCCACGAGTACCTGATAACTTTCTAATCGTCTCATATTTATTCTAATGTCATGGGATTTACATCCACGACAACTCCTGTCTTATTAATTTTTTTATACACTTCTAAAGCTCCCCCACATCTTTCAATCATGCTTTCAAGGTCTTTTCCTTTTAGTATTATCCGATTTCGATGTTTATTTTGAAGCCTTCGCAATGCAGTTGGCCCAATAATTTGAACATCATCCGCTTTAAAGAGACTTTCAAATAGCGTCGCAGCTTTAAGAGTTGCGGCATCATCTTCATCTTGGAATATCAATGATATTAAGTAACTGTATGGTGGATACTGAGCTACTTTTCGGTAACTCATTTCCTGTTTAAAGAAATGTTTGTATTTTTCATTTACAGCACAAATTACAGCATAATGATCCGGATTAAATGTTTGAATCATCACTTCTCCGCGATGTTTTCCACGTCCTGCTCGACCAGATGCTTGAAGCAACAAGTCAAATGTCATCTCGATGGATCGATAATCTGTATAAGCAAGTGTTTCATCAGCGTTGATGATTCCAACTAGCGTTACGTTTTCAATGTCTAGCCCTTTCGCAATCATTTGTGTCCCTATAAGAATATCATATTTATGATCAATAAACTCTGTAAGTATCCGTTCATGAGCACCTTTTCGCTGTGTCGAATCAGCATCCATTCGTGTTACCCTTGCTTGAGGAAACAATTTTTCGATTTGTTCTTGAAGTCTTTGTGTTCCCACACCACCACCAACGAGTTGGACTGGTTTCCCATTTACAATTGGTAGTTGATGGGTTTGATAGCCACATTGATGACAACGAATACTTCGATCTTCCTTATGATAATTGAGTGCAACCTCACAGTTTTGACATTGCAATACCTGATTTGTATCCGCAACTTTTAATAAGGTATGATAACCGCGTCGATTCAAGAGTAACATCACCTGTTCACCTTGATTCAAGCGGATTTGAATTCCTTCCAACAAAGTATGTGTTAACCATGCTGATTGTTTCTTGCGCAAAGCAGCCTGAGTATCAATTACGGTTACAGTTGGAAATTGATGATTGATACGATCATGAAGTTCAAGTAATGCATAATTACCTTTCAAAGCACGAGCGTACGATTCTAACGCTGGTGATGCGCTCCCTAAAATCAGTGGACATTGATGGTATTCACTTCTTAAGACTGCAATATCCCGAGTATGGTAGTATGGAACGTTCGTTTGTTTGTATGAAAGATCATGTTCTTCATCTACGACTATCAACCCAAGACTCTCAAAAGGCATAAAAACAGAAGAACGTGTTCCCACAACAATGCGAACTTCATTATTTTTAACGCGCATATACTGTTCGTATTTTTCTTGATCATTTAAAGCTGAATGATAGATAGCAACATCCTCTCCGAATCGCGATGAGACCCGTCGAATCATTTGCGGTGTAAGAGATATTTCTGGTACCAAAATCAAGACTTGTCTATTCATTTTCAAAGCAGTTTGAGCTGCTTGAAGGTAAACTTCAGTCTTGCCACTTCCTGTAACACCATGTAGTAGATACGTATTGGATTTTCCAAATTTAATGGCATCAAAGACTCTTTTTTGATCCGGTGTGAGTGGTAAAACATTGTATGTTTGTTCCACAACCTGTTCTTGATAAAGTACAACTTCATCTACTACTTCAATGACCCCTTTATCTACAAGAGATTTATAACCACTGTAAACTTGACGCAGGTCTTTAAGAAGACAAACGTTCTGTTCTTTTATAAACGCAACAGCTTCTTCTTGCTTCTTCGTTAACGATTGTGTTTCATCAACGAGATAAACAACTTTTTGGTATTTGAGAGGTGTTGCCGAGGATTTTGGTTTTAGCTTGTTGGGAAGAATTGTTTGAAGACACCGAATCATGGGCGATAACGTATTATCTCTCATCCATGATGCAATTTCGAAGAGTTCTGTGTTAAGGAGTGGTGAGTCATCAATAACACCTGTAATCTCAGACACCTTAAAGTCCATGTCAACAGGCTCATAGACGTTTGCCACAAAACCTACCATACTTCGATTTCTCAGCATAATATTCACACGCATGCCAACTTCAACATGAAAAGACCCACTTGAATAGGTGAGTTTTTGATTGTTTAAAAAACTTTCTTCAATATAAACATCCAAATATTTCATGACCTTGAAGCCTCCTCTAACACAAAAACAACTCTTAAAGAGTTGTTTCGATATTTCGCTTAATAATTAAAGCAACAGAATCTGCAGCAAGTTGCGGATCTTCATTGCAAATTACATAACGATAATGATTCATCAATTCCATCTCTTTAGCTGCTTTTTCTAGACGCGAATTAATAACGTCTTGTGATTCAGTTTGACGCCCTTCAATTCGACGTTTCAACTCTTCCATGCTTGGTGGTACCAAGAAGATACTTAAAGAATCTGGAACTTTATCAATAACTTGTAAAGCACCTTGAACTTCAATTTCCAACAACACGTTTTTCCCCATATCGCGTAGTCGTTCTACTTCCGAAATTAGCGTTCCATAATAATTCCCAACAAATTCAGCATGCTCTAGAAGTTCCTCATTTTCTATTGCTTCCTGAAAACGATCATGAGTTACAAAATAATAATCACGGCCGTCTACTTCTCCATTTCTTGGTGAGCGGGTCGTAATTGAAATTGAGAATGCTAAGTTTAATTCTTCGCGATCAAAAAACAATTTACGAACCGTACCTTTTCCGACACCACTGGGTCCCGAAAATATAATTAAGAGTCCTCGTTTCATAGTCACCATCCCTTTTATTTCACTTATTATACCATAGTAAAACTAACATGGAAGTCTTAACCCTATAAACTTTTAATGTTTTAAATAAAAATTCTCTACACTATTTTTATTATCAAGTAAAATGGATTCACAACGCATGGAGCACAATTATTTGTTATAATGAGACCATTGAAGAAAGGCTGATATCTATGGCACTCGATGGCGTACTCTTAAAACGCATAACAAATATCATGAACGATAACGTTCCTGTAAAAATAAACAAAATCAATCAACCTTCAAATCATGAATTCGTATTTCAATGTTTTGCAGGTAAAAAAATTAATCTCTTTATCTCTACACACCCACTTTTCAGTAGAATCCAGTGGTCTCACGAAAAAACAAGTGCTAACCTTGATCAAACTCACATGCTTGTTTTAATGAGAAAATATCTTGATGGGGGTATTATTACTAAAATCGAACAATATGGTTTCGACCGTGTAATTGAGCTTCACATCGAGCATCGTGATGATATGGGTGTTATACGCCCCTACCGTCTTATTATTGAATTGCTTGGTAAATACGCAAACGTAATTATTGTGAATGATGAAGGACTTATTATTGATGCACTCAAACGAATTTCTCCTTTCGAGAACTCTCAAAGAGCAATTGTAGCAGGAGGCGAATACGATTATCCTCCTCAATTTGATAAAAAGGATTTTACAGAACTCAGTTCTTATGACCCTAATGAATCACTAAGTCACCAATTCAATGGAATCTCTCCCCTTTTAGAAAAAGAAATTTTGTATCGATTAAAGACACAAGATCCTCAATCAATTGTTGACGAAATCATGACTTCAAATACACTTTATATCTATAAAAATGATTATCACATTCTTGAACTGAAACATTTAAATCAAGAAGCGATTGAAAAACCGATTATGGAAGGCTTGGATGAATTTTACCGAGATCTACAAGAACGCGATCGTGTTAAAGCTCATACAGGAGATCTTCTTAAATTAATACGACGCGAATTAAAACGATCTAAGCAAAAACTGCCCAAACTGTATGATGATTTAGATAAAGCATTAGATTGTGATCATTTACGAGAAAAAGGAGACTTACTTTTTGCATTCGCAAGTAATAATCCTAAAGGAAATGATTCAATCACCGTGAATGATTTTGAAGGTAATGAGGTTATTATCGACCTTGACCCTCGATATGGTGGTAAAGACAATGCACGTTTATACTTCAAAAAGTACAATAAGGCTAAAACCAGCCTCATGTATCTTGAAGATCAAATTCAGAAAACAGAATCACGAATTGAATACTTCGAAAACCTTTACGTTCAAACCGAACAAGCTACCGTTGAAGATGCACAAGAAATAACTGAAGAACTCCTGAGCAGTGGCATAATCAATCAACGCCGGCTCAAACAATCGAAGCAGCAAAAGAAGAAAAAGAAACCAAACTATACCGTTCTCCAATATGATGATGAAACGACAATTTATATTGGAAAAAACAACATTCAAAATGAAGCAATCACCTTTAAGGTTGCACGCAAAGATGATATTTGGTTTCATGCTGCATATACAGGAGGCGCTCATGTTCTAATTAAGACACCCGAACTGGATGAACCAAAACTAAGACTTTGTGCTCAACTTGCTGCTTATTTCTCTAAAAACAGACTTGGAAGCAGCGTCGAAATCCACTATTCACAAGCTAAAAATATAAAGAAAATTCCTGGGGCAGCTCCTGGACTTGTAAGCTTGGGTACTCATAAAGGAATGTTTATCGATCCGGATGAATCCTATATTTTACACTCAATCGATACAATGAGGATCAAACAACAGTAAAGAAAAACCAAGAAACATGGAACTTAGCCATTGATTTCTTGGTTTTTTTCGATTACAAGCACTTGATTCAAGAGTGTGAATGAATCAAATTCGTGGCGAATCCCACCATCATCCGCAATAAGAAGAACAGGTGCATATTCAATATAACAACGAACATCAATCGACTCTTCAAACACGACATGAGGAATTATTGAAGTACTAACCCAACCAAATCCCGCTTCCACGTGCAATGATTCCGTTGTATCAATGATAACAGGTCCCATAATCATCGCTCCGGCACTTGTACCTAGAAGAACTTTATTATTGAAAACATCTACACAATCAAATCCGTATTCAACTAGAAAGGATTTTTCAATGAAAGGATCACCACCCATAAAATGAATAAGATCGGCATTCTTTACAAGTTCATGCGCCCTCTCTCTTGTACAACGATAATCAATAACTTCGTAATTTATACTAGTATTCGATAGAGTTACGAACCATGGTTTATTACGATTAAAGTAGTCGTCGGTAACGTCATAATCATTAGGATTCGATGCAAAAACGACCACACTTTTAAGGTTAGGAAGATCTTTCTTTAGCGAATTAAAAGTGAGCGGATCAAACCCGATCATTTCGTCTGAAGGTCCTGACAATTGGTAAAATATCATTTTAAATCCTTCCCTTCTATAGATTTTGATTTCTTTGCTGTTTGATACGTTGTTTATAATCCGGCATATGTTTTTCTATGATTGCGTAGAAACGATGACTGTGATTAAACTCAATGCGATGGGCACATTCATGCAAAACAACATATTCAATAAATTCAGCAGATTCATGATATAAGTAGGTGTTAAATGCTAATTCATGATTTGCACTACAGCGTCCGTGAAGACGTTTATACTTTCTCACCTTGTATTCAGGAACATCAAGATGCAAAAGTAAAGAATATTTTACTAACAGATAATCAAGTTTCTTGATTAACTGATTCTTGAAATAAGTTTCGACATATTTTTCAATTTTTTGATTGGATATATTCTCTGGATAATAAATGATTAGTTGATTTTCACGTTCTTCGAGTGACAAACGAACAGATGGAATGTACTCAACTTTTTTTAGATCACCAAAGATACGAAGTGATTCATCGTTAAATTCGAAGTTTAATTTTTCATAGCGATTTATATTTTTTGCAATCCAATCGAACTTTTCATCGATAAAATTCTGTATGATTTGATCATCCATATTGTACGGAGCTCGCACATACGCCCGACCGTCTCTAACTTGAATTGCAAGTGTTTTTCTGTCTGATTTAATAATTTCTATCTTCATGTGAGTATCATATCATAAACATGATATAATAGGCACGGTGATAAAATGAATCGTAGTGAAATTTTTTATTTTGATGTGGATGGCACGTTGCTCGATAACGCAACCCATACTGTCCCAGAGTCAACATTAGCGGCTCTAAACGAATTGAAATCTAAAGGTTATCTTGTTGCTTTGTGTACAGGTAGAACACTTGTAGGAATTCAAGAAGCAGGTGTTGATAAGCTCATTGATTGGGATGGTTACGTCTTAGCAAACGGCTCACTCATTCTCGATAAGAATCTGAGTGTTATTAAGGAAGTTGTTATGGATCCTAAGTGGGTACAAACACTTGTAAAGCACAATCCTGGTCCTTTGTTGATTGAAGGTGAACGAAACTTTCTCACAGACGAACCCAACGATCGTCTTTATGCTGCTTTGGAGCACTTTAAAATACCAGTGGTATATCCTGTAGAAACATATACCAATCAAAAAGCATACAACATCATTACTTATAATTTTGATACATTCCCAGAAGATTTAAAAGAAACTTTCTTCGAAGATATCGATATAGTTTTTGATCAACTTGGAAATTCAGAACTCATATTAAAAGCTTCTGGAAAACACAACGGGGTTCAAACCCTCAACAAACATTTAAATGTCAGTTTATATTCCGGTTTTGGAGACGGACATAATGATGTGGATTTCTTGAAAAATGCGAATTATTCTGTGGCAATGATGAATGGTTGTTCTGAAGTTAAAGAAGTTGCAACCTTCACAACCTTAGCTGTTGCTGATAACGGCATTGCTCATGCATTAAAATACTTCGGAGTATTATAGGAGGATTCTATGAATCATACAGATGAAGATTTAATTAAAATGAATATCTTTAAAGATAAACGTCGTCGAATGTTATATCTTATTAAAGGAAAACAAGAAGGATACCACCTTCAAGAAAGCGATTTAAAAATCCTCAATTTGCTCGACGGACGTAAACTTTGGGCAATAATGATTTTTGTGGTTATGATGGGAATATTTAAATTACCAATTCTATGGTGTATTGCTGCCCCACTCGTTGTTTATCTTGCAATGGCAATGTATTTCAGATTTGTATTTCTTAAAGATCGTAATATTGTGAAAATTTCTGATGCGGATTTTGAAAGAATGGAAAGTCCAAAAATGGTAGAAGCTTCTAACAGTGATAATCTACTCTTTACACTGATTCCACTGTTTGGCGTATTAATTGTAATACTTACAACAAATGATCCCAAAAATTCTATCGATGCAATTGATACAATTTTCTATTATATTGCTGATGTGATTTTATTAAGTATTTCATTTTTCTATGGATCACGCTACTTTAAAATCAAACGCAAATTAAAAGCCTTAAAAGCTTCAGAAAAAAATCCAAAAGAAGATGAAGAACCTAAAAAAGAATCGAAGAAAAACAAGAAAAAATAAATTATAATATTCAACAAACAATAGCACTCTGAAAATTTCATTCAGAGTGTTTTCTTTCGTTAAAAATACACGTTTAATAACAATGTGATGATATAATTAAAAAAAGGAGGTACTTCATGAGAAAATTTATAGTTGCACTTCTATTGCTTTCCCTTACCGCCTGCACGACAAGTCAAAAAGAAACTACCGCAAAGATAATAGATCCAAATAAAAATTATGTATACGCTGAGAAAAAAGACAATCTGGATCTTGATAAAATTCTAACTGATAATGGTAGAAAAGGAGATTTTGATCCAAAGAGAGTTAGTTTAAAAGGTATCGAAGCTTTATTCCCTATATCCGAATCAATTTTTGATTATGAGGATATTATAATTAATATCGACACGGAAGATGCAAAGAATTTAACAAAAGAAATAAACGAGAAAAATTCAGAATACTTAGATATTAGAACCAAAGCAAAAAAAGATATAGAGAGTGGAGAGTATGTCTTTACATGGGCATCACGTACCTTACTTAAAACAATCGAAACTCAGGAACATGTATCATTTGTTGTTCGATCTGAATCATTTATGATGCCAGGACATTCACAAGAAAGCATTGAGTTTTATAGTTTTGATAAGAAAACTGGGAAACGCCTGACAAGTGAACAGCAACTTGAATCTGCGAAGCTTGACATGAATTATATCATCAAGACTATTAAAGAAGATTTTGAAGCAAACTCTGTCACAGTTGATGGAGCATCAATAAAACGCAAGTTGAATGAACAACCATCCAATAATTATGAGGAAAGCTTAAAATATCTTTACTATAAATTACCCGAAACTGACAGTATCCTCTTAGGGGATTCAGAAGTATTTGTTCTCTTAAAACAATACTCACAACTTGATGGTGACTTTACCATCAATTATATTTATAAAATTAAGTTAAACTAATAAAAAGGATTAACATCAATTTAGTTAAAATTGATGTTAATCCTTTTCAATGTAAACCTAGCAAAAATCGATAATCCGAACTTGTTCTTCATAGTATTCGATTGTTGCGATATCATCGAGTGAGCCAATCTTAAATTGATTCATAATTTCTTCAATATATGATTCGTCCTTACCAATCTTTGTAAGATTATCAGTATAAATCACTTTATCAACGACAAGTAAAATTGGAAATCTTTGACTTTCCTCTTTAGTAATCACGACAAGTTGACCATTTTGCTCCAACTGTGCATGCGATATTGACTGAATATCCACTATTCCTTGGAGTCTCAATTTGAGATATAAATCCGATAAATTAATTTTAGCTTGTTCAACCCCACTCCTTACGATTGCACCGTCTTCAATAACCGTAATTGTTGAACCATCCAGTGCTTTGCGAAACCAATTGTTCTTCTTTCTTAAGAAATTAACAGAAAGTGAAATTACCGCCCATGACGTCATGACAAAGACAAAATCCAATACTGTAATCGAACGCGAATATAAAACACCCCCGATAATACCACCCAGAATATAGTTTTGAATTTGATCAATGGGAGACATTGGGGCTAAGTTGGACTTTCCCGATATTTTCATTACCGCTACTGCATAGACAACACCAATGACAAGCTTTAAAAAGACATTAAGATAATCCATAGTTCCTCCTAAAAAAAGACTGTCCGAATCAGGACAGCCTAAAAATCATAATTTATTTCTTTTTATTTTTGAAGTAATAGAGCAATCCAATAACTACTACCGCTACAATACCTGCAGTAATAAACATTGCTTTCCAAGATCCAAAGACTGTTACTGCTAAGTAGTTAACGATAGCTAAGATAAGTCCCAGACCTCCAATTATAATATAAAAGCTTTTCAGCTCAATCTTTAAAGTTTTAGAGATAAATTCTTTTTTGCTCTGTGCAAAGTATCCCCCTACTAAAATTAAAGCCGTCACAACAATGATTAGCCAGTTTAAATCAAAGAACGTTCCCATATGTTTTCTCCTTAGTTAATATTCTAATTCTATTTTAACTTTCATTATCACAAAATTCAAGACATACTCTCGACAGGTTTGATTTTATCAATTTTACGTTGTTCTCTCTTGAGCTCGCCTTTTCTCTCTATTGATTTTACGAAGGGATACCAAATTATCATTGATACGCCTAAGTTCACAACCACAAGTAATAAAGCACCTAAACTTTGTGTCATCATCCACGCACTGATACCAATAGGCATATACCACATATTAAAGGCAGTAGCAGGTGCAGGTGCAATTCCTATTTTTACAAAAATATACGTAATAATGGGCAATACTAATCCATTAATCCACATCGGTATCATCAAAGTAGGATTCCAGATTACTATCCCAAATGATACAGGTTCACTAATATTTAAGACACTTGGTACAATTGAAGCCATTCCAAGCGTTTTTAGTGATTTAGATTTCGAGAAAAGTAACAGCAATGTTAAACCCAAAGTAGCGCCTTTCCCCCCTAGATTTATATAGGCAATCCATGTTTCATTGGTGAAAATATTTTGTGCTCCTGCAAGTGTATTCATGAGAATAGCACCATTAAACACAGGATTTACAATTGGTGCCATAACCCAATTACTAATGCCCATCGAATAAAATACTACTGGTAAAAAACTCAGAATCACAAAGCCAAAGAATGTTTGAGCAATACTTTGTAGTGGCATTAGCATATTTACCATATATTTATACAAATCGAACTCTAGGAAAATAACAATAAACCATGCCGTAAATACAGCAACCAGGATTGGTAATACAGAATCAGCCCCATCAACGAGTGCTTCAGGAAAATTTTTAAAATATTTGGTTATCGTAAACTTTTCGAAAAGGATAAATATCTTAGCCGTAAATGTTCCAGCAATAATTGCGACAAACATGCCCCCTGCACCAAAGTTAGAGAATTGGTAAACATGTCCCATCTCAGTAACAATAGGGTTCACTAAAATCATATAAATCGAGATTCCTGTACAACCTGCTACGTACTTATGACGTGAATCATCTTTCAACATAAGTGTATAATACGGAATCATGTAAACCATAAAAAGTGAAATCAAACCATACGTGTAAAGACGAATATCAGAAAGATCTAGAAGCCATGGCACATGAGCATATGCCACCATGTATACTGAAATAACACTCCCAACAAAGATCATCGGTAGTGTTCTTAATTTCGCTTTATAGAGACCCTGAATCCAATAGTTTTCAGAGAGTCTATTCATGAGTGGTGACAATTTAATTGTTACCCAGTCAATGAACCATTTCATAAAGACCTCCTGATAAAAAAAGCAAACAGTCGCAACTATTTGCTTCTACGTTTAAACTTTAATGATTTCGTTTCCGTCTAAATCAAAGTCATTTAAATTAACGACTACTGTATTTAGGCTTTCATAAAGACGATAATAATATGTTTGAGAATTTGAAATCATATATGCTGTATATTGTGTATAATCAATTGTCTTACGTTGCGTTACGACACTTCCCTTAGGAATATCCACATTATTAAGGATATGTGATGCCGCTACAACAAGCTCAGCTTCATTCGTAGCTTTTTTAGTACTTAGTTTAGAATAAAGTGCTTTAACAAAACGTGATGGTGGTGTAAGGTCTCCTGGAAGTCCAAAGGTTCCACTTCCTTGTCCAAATGCTTTAAAATCTTCTCCGTAAATTGTACGTGGCTCTACTTGTGCTGGATCAAGTCCAATATAACTTCTTACATTTGTTTTATGCCAGCTATAATCAGGACTGTTTGTAAGAACACCCAGTTTGTTTTCATAAATCTTAATGCCATCTTCGAGAGGTTCTACGATAATTGAATGTCCTTCAATATCTTGGAATACCCAATGGAGTGGCGGAATCATCCCTAAGAATTCTAGTTTTAGTTCAACAAGATGGTGAGTTTGAAACACTTCTTTAACGTCTTCCACTGTTTTACATTTCGCAAGCATCCACATAACAATATCATTTGGAGCTATTGATTTTCCTTCAACTACGGTACTTTCGTAAGTTGCGTAGCCTTCGAAATAAAGGGCAGCAGCAGTGAGACCGTGTTCATTGATACCATCAGCAAGTGCAAAGACACCAATGTTTTTAGAGAGACCTAGAAATGCATAATGATTCTCAAGTGGTTCATTAAATGCAAAATCTAATTTGAAATTACGAGGATAAACCATCATTTCAGGATCGAGTGCAAACGAAAAGTCCATGGTTCGTGCCATAAGCACTGTATTATCACTACTTTTTAAAGTTATATTTGTACACATAAGCGTCTCCTTCTTTAAATTCCTTTAATCATTTTATTAATACCTGTACCAATAAATCCAATTCCAATTGCAACTACTAAAAATGATTCAGCAAGTGATGGATTAAATAACATATAGACACAGTAAGCAATCACCATAACATCAATTGCAATCGTTAATAAACGGACCCATGTACGTGATATAAAACGTGCAAATTGAAGTTGAAGCGCTGAATCCATTAAAATCCAGAATATTAATAAATAAGCAAGAATCGTTGTACTTTGAATGAAATCTCCAAATAAGAACATCAATCCTAACAATCCCACAAGAATCGCTTCAACCAATAAAATTGATCGTAATGTGAGAACTTCCGGGGTATTAAATGCAGCAATTAATAGCACAACACCTGAAATTGTCATTACCCATCCAATGACTAATGAAATTGATGCTAGTGTTGTAACAGGATGATTCATAACCCAAAATCCGAATGCTACATATACAACTCCAAACAGTACTGTTCCAATTCGTTGCCACAGAGTTCTATCTTCTATCATGACTCTGTCACCCCCTTTCTTACATATTATAAAACACATTTTGTTACTTGTGTGAAATATTCATAAAATTAGTACAAAAGTGCATAAAAAACTATCATTGGAAACAAGGTATGTTAAAATGGAATAGAAAGGGAGAATTGATTATGTTTAACAAAGAAAAACTTACTAAGAACTACGGGGCAATTGTCATGATTGGTTTAGTAGGTACCTTAATTTCGAGTATTTTAAACTTTTTTATGGCTGGAACTTCAAGTTCGAATCATCCATTCATTTATCTGCTTTTAACACTTGCAAGTTTTGTAGTTACCTTCTTCTTTGCTGTATTCATTGAAACAGTAGCCATCCATGCATACCGTAATGATGATGCCATCACTATGGAAAACTTTAAAGCAGCATTTGAACATGTTAATTGGGGTACTGCATTAAAGATTAACTTCATCGCATCATTCCTCATTGCAATTGGTCTTATATTATTTGTTATTCCAGGTATTTACTTGTCGTTAGCATTTTCATTTATTGGGTTTTTACTCTACGATGAAAAGGGACATAGTAATCTTATCAAACGCAGTATGGAACTAACAGACGGATACAAGCTTAAAATTCTATTAGGGGGTATTGTTATTTCAATCCTTACAGGAGCTGTATCGAGCATCTTTGGTCTATTTATTAAAGAACCAGCATTAGTACGAACACTCGCAAGCCTTGTGACATTACTCGCACAACCTATCTACATCAACTATATTCTTGATGTTTATATTGAAGCATACGACCGACCAGTTGTCGAATAATCTATTATTAAAAATAAAAAAGTCTAGGATTAACTTCCTAGACTTTTTTATCGATGAGTATTTAGAAATTCAATCATCCTTTCAAACATAACCTTAGATGACTCTTGCGTTAAATCAAAAAAATAATCATGATTAAGTTCGTAATTGCTGCCTGTCCAATAAACTGTAGTAACTGGTACATTGTTCTCATTTAATTTGCTTTCCATATCATATGATTGATATCTTAGAGGGTCTGCGTCCCCTACTGTTATAAAGGATTGGGGGAAATCCTGATTGACATGCTTATATGCAGATAATTCATCGATTCTTTCGAAATCTTGATATTTCTTAGTACCTGTGTAACTCCAAGCAAACATATCAAACCCTGGAAACCCCGCATCACCAACGTTATCAAAATTGAATACGCCATTAAGAAGTACCAATCCTTTTAGTTGCTCGGGCATAATAGTCTCGAGAGATTTGAATTCGTGCTCATAGTCGGATTTATTGGTAATCATTGATCCTAACTGCGCCGATATTTGAGCACCTGCAGAATTTCCACCAACAAAGATTTCAGTATTGTTGATTCCAAGTGTT
>JAVWLP010000006.1:64187-69978 GCA_036637915.1 Erysipelothrix sp.
GGGCATTTTTATTCAAATAATTTAATCCCGCAATCGCTTGGTAGATTGGTGTAGGGTACTCGTATTTTGGTGCAAGTGAGTAATCCAATGCTGCAACAGTGTAACCACGAGAAGCAATCAGTTTAGAATAAGATTTGAGTTGTGTTGCATCACCTATAATCCATCCACCACCATGAATAAAATAAACTAAGGGTTTGAGTGTATTGTCACCATTATCATAAATTGTAATCTTCGCATCTGGATAACCTTCAACAGGGATTATTATGGGTTTGTGTTCTACAATCGATTCCACATCACCTTGATAATCACCAAGTTTGACGACATCATTATTAAGTTTATTCAATGACTTAAACATCATTGCAAATGGTTGCGGCGTGAATTTATTAGCAACATAGAGTGATCCAAATATTAAAATGATAACACCCAATATTATTCCCATGATTTTTAATATCCTCCTCACTATCTTATTTTTACAATGTTCTTTGGCCATAAGTTCTTACTCCTATTTTTTATATGTTTAGCATAGTATAGTTTTATTAACTCATGGTAAACAAAATCTTGCAATACTAAACCAACAAAAAACCCTAATTTCGAGATATTAATTCTCTAATCTTAGGGTTTATATCATTTAATTCAAGACTTGAGGTTTTTGAACAATTATAAATTTTGAACCTTCTGCGTCAATTAACAATGTTGTATCATCAGCCACATCATCTTCAATTATAAGATAAGCAATACGAGTTTCTATTTCACTTTGAATGAATCGCTTCATAGGTCTCGCACCAAATGTAACATCACTACCTTGAGTAACAATTAACGCAAGTGCAGCATCAGTAACTTCAAGATTGAGATTACGTCTTTGAAGTCGCTTATTGAGTTCTTCCATGAACTTTCTAGCAATATCTGTAAGAACTGTTTCATTTAAGGCATTAAAGATAATGATATCATCAATACGATTAATGAACTCTGGTTTGAAATGATTTCTAACAGCGTTCATATAGTGATCGTTTCGGGTGTTTAAATCTGTTTCAAATGCAAATTGACTGCCTAAGTTTGAAGTCATGATAATAATCGTATTTTTAAAATCTACCGTAACACCCTTACTATCCGTAATATGTCCGTCATCTAGAATTTGTAGTAGCACATTGAAGACATCTGGATGTGCTTTTTCTATTTCATCCAACAATACAATGGAATAAGGATAACGACGAACCGCTTCAGTAAGTTGTCCTCCTTGTTCATATCCCACATATCCTGGAGGCGCACCGATAAGCCGTGACACACTGTGTTTCTCCATATACTCACTCATATCAATTCGAATGATACGATTTGAATCGTCAAAGAGTTGTCTTGCCAAGACACGAGCAACTTCTGTTTTACCAACACCTGTAGGTCCTAGGAACATAAAGGAACCTAAAGGTCTGTTTTCATCTTGTATTTGAGCTTTTGAACGAAGAATGGCATTTGTAACTGCTTGAAGTGCATCATCTTGGCCTTTAACATCACACCCTAATTCAGATTTAAGATTGAGTAGTTTTTCTCGTTCCGTTGCAACAAGTTTAGTGATGTCAATTTGTGTCCATTTAGAAACAATTTCTGCAATTAATGATTCAGTTACAACTTCTTGAATCATACCATCTGATTTTTCATTATCAATATTCTCTTTAATTTTCTTCTCAAGGGCAGGAATTGTTTCATATTGAAGACGCGCTGCTTCTTCATAACGCGCTTCATTTTGAGCCTTTTCAAATTCAAGTTTTGCTTTTTCAAGTTCTTCTTTTGCACCTTTTATGCCATCAAGTTGATTTTTTTCATTTTCCCATTTCGCATACATTGTTTGATATGTTTCTTTGAGATTGCTGAGTTCTTCTAAAATTTCATCAAGTCTTTCAAGGGTACGGCTATCCGTTTCTTTCTTGAGTGCCATTTCTTCAATTTCAAGTTGACGAATTTTACGATTCATTTCATCAAGTTCTTCAGGCATCGACTCCATTTCGACACGAATCGAAGCACATGCCTCATCGATTAGATCAATCGCCTTATCTGGTAAGAAACGGTCCGTAATATAACGATCTGAAAGTTTGGACGCAGCAATGATAGATTCGTCAAGTATTTTAACCCCATGATGTGATTCAAAACGATCTTTTAGACCCCTTAAAATCGAAATTGTGTCTTCAACTGTTGGTTCACTCACTGTGACACGTTGGAAACGACGTTCTAAGGCAGCATCTTTTTCTATATGTTGACGATACTCATTAAAAGTCGTTGCACCAATCATATGTAGTTCACCTCGTGCAAGCATTGGTTTAAGTAAGTTCGCAGCATCCATGGATCCTTCCGTCTTACCAGCACCTACTAAGTTATGAACTTCATCAATAAAGAGAATAATGTTACCTTCTGATGCTTGAACCTCGTCAAGTACTGCTTTTAAACGTTCTTCAAATTCACCACGATATTTAGCTCCCGCAATTAATGATCCCATATCAAGTTCTATTAACTGCTTATTTTTTAAGCTAAAAGGAACATCACCACGCATAATTCTCCAAGCGAGACCTTCTGCAATGGCAGTTTTACCAACTCCTGGTTCACCGATTAAAATTGGATTATTTTTTGTTTTACGTGACAGTATTTGAATTACTCGACGAATCTCTTCATCACGACCAATGATTGGATCAATTTTTCCATCACGAACATCTTGAACCAAGTCACGACCATATTTTAGGAGCGCATCAATTTGATTTTCTGAAGTTGGCGTATCAACGGTCATTCCTTTACGATGATCAAGCATTACAGTCTCAATCTTCTTAATAGGAAATTGTTGAAGTGCAGGCGTGACCTCTAGGATTGCTATAAACAATGCATAAATGGAGATATAAGTATCCCCTTGTTTTTCTGCCCATTTCTGTGCTTTATCTAAAGCTTTCTGTACAGAGGGATCCATTCCCATTTGTGCACCTTGAACACGTGGTAATTTTTGTAATTCTTGATCTAACACAGATTGCATATGTGTTTTAGAGACTTCTGCTTCTTCCAAGATTAAATCAAGATCTTGTGAATTTAAGATTGCTTTCGCAATATGATAATTAGAAACAGCATTGTTTTGCATTGATGTTGCATAGTTGACTGCTTCCATTAATATTTGTTGAGCTTTTTCTGTTAAGTTTTCGTAGTTCATTCTGTTCACCTCCTATTAGCAGTTGACTACTTAGAGTGCTAACGCACTTGTTAAAGAAAAGTGATTTTCATCACTTAAACGCCTTTTTGAAACGGTCAAAGACGGAATCACCTTTCACTTCTCTAAGTTCTTCATATTGTTCACGTTCTGTACGCGATAATTTTGTCGGAACTTCAAGTTTTACTTCTACATATTGATCGCCTAAACGACCTGTTCTTAGATCTTTAACACCTTTTTCACGCAATCTAAATTTAGTATTCGGTTGCGTTCCAGCAGGCACTGTTAATTTCACATCTCCATAAGCTGTAGGAACATCAATTTCCGTACCCAATGTCGCATCAATAACTGATAACGGCACTTGAATATGGATATCGTTACCTTCACGTCTAAAGTGTTTGTGAGTACCTACAATTATCTCGATAAATAGATCCCCATGAGGGCCACCATTAATACCACGATCACCTTTACCAGCAACACGTAGTTGTTGGCCAGTAACAATACCAGCAGGAATCTTAATATCAACATTCACTTTTTTGGTATTGTATCCTTTACCATGACATTCTGCACATTTCTTAGTAATCGTTTTACCTTTACCACCACAATCAGGACATACTGTTTGTGATTGGAACGTACCGAATGGAGTTCGTTGTTGTGTTACAGTTTGACCTGTACCACCACATCGTGCACATGTTTTGATATCATCTTTACTGTGTGCACCTGAACCATGGCATGTATGACACTCCTCATCGACATTAAGTTGAACCGTCTTTTCCGCACCAAAAATTGATTCCATAAAATCAATTTTCATGCTCATAAAACGATCTTGACCTTGTTGAGGTGCGTTAGGATTACGGGATTGACCACCGCCACCGAAAAACGAACTAAAGATATCGCCGAAATCATCAAAGCCACCGCTGAATCCACCGCCAGCACCACCATTTTGGTCGAATGCTGCGTGACCGAATTGGTCATAAGTGCCACGTTTTTGTGAATCACTTAATACATCGTAAGCTTCCTGTACTTCTTTAAACTTAGCTTCAGCACCATCCTCTTTATTAACATCAGGATGGTACTTTTTAGCTAAGGAACGATACGCTTTCTTAATTTCAGCATCGGTGGCAGATTTACTGACTCCTAATACTTCATAATAATCTTTTTTTGCCATAATCTACCTCCGCTAAAGCAATTAGTTCTTTTCTTCGAATTCTGCATCAACTACTGTATCATCTTGGGATGCACTTTGTCCAGCATCACCTTGTTGAGCAGCTTGTTCATACATTGCTTGTGACATTGCTTGAGCAGCTTGTTCGAGTGCATCAAGTTTTTCTTTTAATGTATCCATATCATTTGCATCTAATGCTGCTTGTAGTTCATCACGTAGTTTTGTAACTTCTTCTTTTTGAGCATCGTCAATTGGTGCTTCTTCACTTGATAATGTTTCATCAATTTGATGAATGAATTGTTCTGCACGGTTCTTTAATTCAATTTCTTCTTTAACTTTTGCATCAGCTTCAGCATTTTCTTCAGCTTCACGAACCATACGTTCGATATCATCATCACTCAATCCTGAACTATTTGAGATTGTGATTGATTGTTTCTTACCTGTTCCTTTATCGGAAGCAGATACGTTTACAATACCGTTTACGTCAATATCAAAGGTAACTTCGATTTGAGGAATACCACGACGAGCTGGAGCAATACCATCAAGTTTGAAGAGTCCTAATTCCTTGTTATCTTTTGCCATTGGACGTTCCCCTTGAAGAACGTTAATGTCTACTGCTGGTTGGTTATCTGCAGCTGTTGAGAACACTTGAGATTTTGATGTAGGAATTGTAGTATTACGTTCAATAAGTGTTGTCATCACACCACCCATTGTTTCAATACCTAATGATAATGGCGTAACGTCTAAGAGTAACACGTCTTTAACATCACCAGAGATAACACCACCTTGAATTGCAGCACCCATTGCTACAACTTCATCAGGGTTAACTGATTTGTTTGGTTCTTTACCAAGTTCTTTTTTAACAGCTTCAACTACTGCAGGAATACGTGTTGATCCACCAACTAATAATACTTGATGAATATCATTACGTGTTAATCCAGCATCTTTAAGAGCTTGACGAACAGGAATTAATGTACGTTCTACAAGTGATTTTGTCATTTCATCAAATTTAGCACGTGTTAATGATGTTTCCAAGTGTAATGGACCTGCTTCACCAGCTGAGATAAATGGTAGTGAAATTGAAGCGGATACTGTTGCTGATAAATCTTTTTTAGCTTTTTCAGCAGCTTCCTTTAGACGTTGCATAGCCATTTTATCTTTGCTTAAGTCAACACCATTTTCTTTTTTGAACATGTCTACAAGATAATCAACGATAATATGGTCAAAGTCATCTCCACCAAGTTCGTTGTCTCCTGCTGTTGATAATACTTCAAATGTTCCATCAGCAAGTTCTAAGATAGAAACGTCGAAGGTACCACCACCAAGGTCAAATACTAATACTTTTTGTTCTTGATCTGTTTTATCGATACCAAATGCAAGTGCAGCTGCTGTTGGTTCGTTAATAATACGTTCTACTTCAAGACCTGCAATTTTACCTGCATCTTTTGTAGCTT
>JAVWLP010000007.1:0-67910 GCA_036637915.1 Erysipelothrix sp.
GTTTGGAAGGCACCATATCTTCAACACGAATTTTAGCAAGTGCCTGTTTACGAGATGTTGCTTGTTTTGACTTTGATGCATTCGCACTGAATCGCGCGATAAAGTCTTGAAGTTCTTTAATTTTATCTTCTTTTTTCTTATTTTCATCTTTCATTTGTTTAAGAATTAATTGACTGGATTCATACCAGAAATCATAGTTTCCAACAAACATTTGAATCTTTCCGTAATCAATATCAGCAATATGAGTACATGTTTTGTTTAAGAAGTGACGGTCGTGAGAAACGATAATAACAACAGAATCTAAATTAATCACGAATTCCTCTAACCAACGAATTGCATCAGCATCTAAGTGGTTTGTAGGCTCATCCAGTAGTAAAACATCAGGATTACCAAAAATTGCTTGTGCTAAAAGCACCTTAACTTTATCCGGTCCTGGTAGTGTTGACATTGGTGCTTCATGGTACTTCGAATCAACTTTAAGTCCATTTAATAAAGTAAATACTTCAGCTTCAGCATTCCAGCCATTCATATCTGCGAACTTTTCTTCAAGTTCACCTGCACGAATTCCATCTTCTTCAGTAAAATCTGACTTCATATAGATTTCGTCTTTTTCTTTCATAACTTGGTATAACGCATCATTACCCATAATAACTGTTTCTAACACAGTAAAATCATCATATGCAAAGTGATCTTGTTTTAAAAACGAGAGTCTCTTCCCTGATTGTAGCGATACATGACCACTTGTTGGTTCTAATTCCTTACTTAAAAGCTTTAAAAATGTTGATTTCCCAGCTCCATTAGCTCCAATTACTCCATAACAGTTTCCCTCATGAAATGTAATTGAAACATCTTCAAACAGAGCCTTCCCATCAAACATTAACGATAAATTATTTGTACTTAACACAGACATTCTCCTTAGCATTAATCCGTACAATTATAACATTTATAAATATCAAAAACTACTTACCTACTAAGTTTCATTAAAATGGCATCAGTACCATTTAGTTTTTGATATAATAATAGAAGAATTAATCGAGGTGAATGGTATGAAATCGGAAATAATATGTATTGGTACAGAATTACTTATGGGACAAACCTTAAACACAAACGTTCAATTTTTATCTCAGAAACTTGCGGAACTAGGCATGGATTGTTATTACCAAAGTGTTGTCGGCGATAACTCACAACGATTAAACAATGCATTATCATTAGCATTGTCACGCAGTGAACTTATTATTACCACAGGTGGCCTTGGTCCAACTTTTGATGATATGACAAAAAGTATTATGTCAGAAGTATCCGGAATCCCTCTTGTTTATCACCAAGATAGCTTGGATAAAATTGTGAGATCATATACTGATCGTAATTTAGAAATGACTGAAAACAACAAAAAACAAGCATTAGTCATTGAAGGTTCTCATGTTTTTAAAAATGAAACAGGATCCGCTCCGGGATTTGCTTTCAAATGTCGGCATTGTCTTGTAGTTGTATTGCCCGGTCCCCCTAAAGAAATGCAACCAATGGTAAATCATGAAGTAGCCCCGTATCTTGAACAATTTATGGATGCACGTTTGGTATCCGATTATCTTTACCTTTTCGGCATTGGCGAATCTTCTGTTGAAGCATCCTTGAGTGACGAAATACTTCATTCAAGCAACCCAAGTGTCGCTCCTTATGCGTCCGTTGACCATGTCGTTTTGCGTGTTACTTCAAAAGCTAAAACACTAAAGGAAGCTCAAGCTTTAAATGATCCGATGGTTACTTTACTATCCAATCAGTTTAAGAACCACCTTTACAGCATCAACCAACCCAATATGGCTCAGGTGCTTGTCGATTGTTTAATAGATAAGTCACTCACCATCGCCACTGCCGAAAGCCTTACAGGCGGCAAGATTAGCGACCTTATCACATCGGTTGATGGAAGTTCCAAGGTATTTAAGTTTGGCGCTTGTACCTATGATTCTGCATTTAAAGAATCGTTACTGAGTGTTTCTCATGATGAAATCAGCAACAATACCCCAGTTACCGCTGAAGTTGCCAAGCAAATGGCCATAGGTATTCAAAAATATGCTCAAACAGATATCGGTATTGGCATCACTGGTGTAGCCGGACCCACTACTTATCGCGAGGATAAACCTGTAGGTCTTGTATACATTGCGGTTGCAATCAAGAATAATGTAACTGTCAAAGAATATCACCTAAGTCGCAATCTGAAAAATGAGCGACAAAGTATCAAAAAACTTGCCGCTCTTCACGCTTTAAAAGATATCTTAGACAGACTCTAATCAATATATAAAAACATGAGACTCCGACCGGAAGCCTCATGTTTTCTTTGGATTTTATTATTTATCTTCGTCATCTTTATTGCGCTTACGATTTATAAGAACAATAACTGCTCCAACTGCTACAAGAGCAACAGCTCCGTAGATGATGCCATTATCGACACCTGTTGGCGGAATCACTTCTCCACCGTCATCTTTTTTGTCTTCTACATATTCGAGATCAAAGATCCAATGAAGGTTTCCTTCTTCAGTTACCTCTGTACGAGCTTTTGAAGTAAGTTTGTATCCTTTATATTCTTTGCCTTTCACAGCAAAGACAGATTTTGAATTCAAATCTGAGTAAATCATTTGCCCTTCAAGATTAGTAAGCCCCAATGTTTCCGAGACAAGAATTGCATCGCCTTCCATGAAATCATAATCAACTTCTTTAAGTAAATTTTTACCGCTATGATTAATAACCTTAACGTTAACCTCTGCAGTATCTGTGTGCTGAGTTTCATATGTGATCACGAAGTGATAAAGGATGCCTGTAGTATCCAATGTTTCTTCGGATGATTCAACCGTTACATGGTATCCTGCTTCTTCATTAGGAATTAACTTATATGTAAATCCTGTTTCAAAAGTGGTGTAAGCCATCGTAGCTGAATGATTTGCATCCACGGTTAATGTATCTGTAAATTCATCGACCATAATGCCTGTTGAATCAAATTTTTGAATAGTGTAACTTGCTTCATTGAGCATGTTGAATTGACGTGGATTTATCACATTAACATCAACTTTTACTTCATCATAAATAATACGTTCATACTCTAAATCAACAGTATATGTAGTAAGTCCTGTACGGTCTTTTATACTCGATACACTGAATTTCGGAGCACGGTATTGTTCGTAGTGTTTTGGTTCAATAGTGTATGTATAGTCACGAGAGAGCGCCTCTACCCAGTCAATGGAAGCAAGATTGAATCCAGCTTTCATAACATCGATAGTAAGTGGTATACGTGCGACTTCTGCATCACCATTTTTCGCAATAACATCAACATCAAATGTTGTACGTAGTGGCACTAATGCAGGATCGATAACTTTAGTATTGATAACTAAGCGATCTTTTTGAACATTTGTATTGACTCCAACATTACGTGTTTCCGCATTGACATGAAGTGTATCACCTAGGCGTACACGGTAAGCAAACGAATCATTTGCATACCAATCTTCACGGAATGCTTCTTCGAGTGACGTTGTAAAGTTTGCACGGACTGATTGACCACTTTCAAGTTCAATATCACTATCCATGAGAACACGAACAGCTGTAACATCTTCAAAAGATAAACCACCATCTGTGATTTCTTGAGCAGTTTTCCAAATGTCACTACCATTAGCTTCAAAGTCATTTTCATTAAAGATATAGTTTGGACTCTCAAATGCATATTGAATTGTGTATTCTGAAGGATCAAATGTACGTGTAACACTGTTTAAGTTGTTATCGACAAGTAAGATTTCAAAATCACCATCACCCACAAGATTCATGGAAGCCAAACTATCTCGTTTTTCATCACGTAATACATATGTATCATCAATACGAGCAAGTCTGTTTACAAGCGAGATGTCTTTTACTTTGTGTGCTGAGTTTTTAACATCAAATTGCATTGTATAACGTACTTCACTTGCACTTGTTGGTACTTTAATTGTATAAGGACGTGAATAACTTGTTGCAGTATTTGAACTATTTGTTTTATCAGTTACTTTCAAGGATGCTCCAATACCTAAGCTACCAAAGACATCCACATGGGAACGACTTTTTACAAGGTATGATTCACCGACAAGATCATTACCAATATGAGTACGATCTCCGTAATCTGGTTCAAATGAGTATGGTTGGAATCGAGCCCAATTCTTAACCTTAGATTCAATGAATCGTTGGTTTAGCGGGATAAACTCTGCACTTGCTTCATAGGTTTCATATTTAGCTTCTTGTGTTGTTGAACGAACCGTAAATTCTTTAACTGTTCCCTTTGGAAGATCCTCTTTAACACGCCATACTAGAAGTCGTTTTTGAGAGTCACCTACTACAAATGGTCCGTCCACTTCTTCAAGATATGTAGGAAGTGTATTATCGCGGTATCCTGCAAAGTAACTTCCTACTGGAAGCTCTAATGTCACATAAGAGCCTTTCGTAATATTAGGAGTATCATCTGCATTACCATTTCCAAAGTTCACTTTCCAAGCAACAACACTACCAGGGTTAATAGCTTGACCACTACTATAATTAATATATTCTTCTTGATTTCCTGAAATACGAATCCACTGACTTTGTACGTTTACAAATGGCACAATTGATTGTGCAACATTTCGAACTTCAGTAGTGTTAACATAACGAATCTTCGTATCAGGGTTGCTGTCCCAGTTAGTTTCTGGTTGGTCATCATTTGTTTGTTTCTGTGCTGCTTCATACGAGCTTTGAGCGCGAACAATCATTTCTTTTTCAGTATACATTGCAATTCTGTTTACTTGATTTTGCAAGTATATATCTTGTTCATAAAAGTCACTCAATGCTGTATCTTTATCAATAACTGTTGAGTACTCTAAGACCCATTCATTAACATCTCCAAATTTACTGATACCATCAACTGCAATATGATGAACATCATCTTTCGGACGATTTGTAAATTGAATTCGATTGTATTCTACACCTTCAATCGTAACTGTATCTACGACATAATCTACAGGATGTTTCACTGAATTAGAATCTTTCGAGTTGTATACAATGACATCTTTTGTTGTATCAATCGTTTCATATTTAGGCAATAGATCTACAAGATGTGTCGGTTCTAATGTCACAAAGGATAAGTTTTGCATATGAACTTTATAAGTACGTGTATTAGTATCATTATTACCAACATCATGAACATATGGATTAACTTTCTTCAAGACATTACCATATAGAATATTTTGATTTAAGAGAATAGCTCCTTGTGTTTTACCAATAATGAAGCTCTTTGTTTCTGGATCATTATCATCAAATTGTTTAAACTCTTCTGGAATATCATCTTTAGAAATTAATTGACCACTCTTCGAAAGAAGTTCATTTGCAGGATGTGTGTAGTAAACTCCTGCAGTATTTGTGCGAGATACAGAGAGTTCTTCTAGACCGAAAACTGTATTGGTTGTATTTACTTCTGCATCAAACTCTACGATCAACTGAACGTGTTCACGATTTTTATTTGAACCATCGACACTTAATCCTGGAATTTCAAAACTATCTTTGAATGCAACAACTATTTTACGAGTTGTATTGTCATAGGTTACATCGTATAACGATGGGTCAACCGCTGTTCGGTTTGCCTCAACATCGACATAACCCTCATTTTCAGGTGTTATCAGTGTATAAACTTTGAGAGAATCATCTTTGAAATCAATGCTATCTGGCAAGAAATCAACAACATTTTTCACTTTTACGATTCTGTTTTCTCTCGATAAGTAGTTTGATGCTGTGATTTTGTAACGAATTTCATCACCATGAATTAAACCATTGATTTTCGCATCGTTAAGAGGTTGAGCCGATTTCACGACTGAAACGTCCCCTGTTTTACCATAATCAGGACTTAATGCAAGTTCATTGCGACCAAAGAGAACATCAATTGGTGTTGTTGAATCTGCTGTAGGATAAGCTTTCGTCGTAAAACGGTTCACAATCTTGCGGTTAGTTTCAATTGTAAGATCAATATTTTCTTTAACTTTCACTGCATAAATCAAGCGTAATTCTTCGCCTGGTTTGATCACACTGTTTGGCATTTTCACAATGAAATGGTTATGCTCTTCATTTACTTCAGTTGTAATCTGAGAAACATCAACACCCTCTGGAAGGTATTGTTCATTCTTATCATTCACACCCACAGCTAAGTGAAGTTTGCTATCAATATCATCATTAACTGGATATTTTTCAAGAACTTCGGATCTAATTTCGTCAGTAATTGGTTTATCATATGCTAGTTTTACATTATTTGTATAAGTATCCTCGATTGTTGGATTATACCATGTATGAACTGTGTCATTTTTTACAAGTAATGTATAGATGAGATAATCATTTTCAACAGGTAGTTCTGCTGATTTAGAACTGGAAGCATTCATAACATCTTTATTGATATTTCTGAACCAATCTCCTGGTTCACGACGTGCGCGCCAATATTCACCTTTAGCCACTGGTGGCTCATCAGGTCCATTAAACGCAGTGTATCGGTTACCAATAGCCGTGTCTTGAATGTAGTTTTCATTAGCATACATTGCATAAGTTAGTTTTAAGGTTTCTCCAGGTTGAAGTACGACATCATTATCAAATGTAATTGTCATCAAGTTATAAAGAGAACTATCAATATTTGTATCTGATGTTATTGTGAAACCTGGTTGTGTTTCAAGGCGTTTCGTTGGATCTTGCGAATCCCAAACAACGATATTTGCTTCATTATCTTGTTGAAGGTAAATTGGATCAATTGCTTGTGAACCTTCGTTGTTAAAGATTGAATGAGCACCATTATATAAACTCATGTTTTTTGTATAGAAATCTTCTATAGATTTAATGGTGACTGGATCACTCTTATCATTTTCAATTTTAATAGTGAATCGAATGACATCATTTTTTCTTTGGAAACGATCATCATTAAAGTTGTAACCTTCTTTATTGTCAATGATGATTCCATCTTCATCAATAATTTTACGACTCTTATATGAGAAGTATGCATCTTTACTTGTATTTGTAAATGTTTTATTCATATAATCATAAGACATTTCAGCATTATTGATTACTTTCGTGTTATCGAAAACAAGGTCACGTGCAAGAATTTTGTATGTAAGACGTGGTGCAGTACTGATAAATGCACCTGACTCAACATTTTTATAAACGTATTCAATTTTCTTAACGACACGTTCATCTTTAGGATCACGAATTAGCGTCTCAGCTTTATATCTTTCACCATTTGGATTTGCCAATTCATTAAGGTCTTGAGCGGAGTAGCTCTTACTTAATGTATCGGTAGTTCCTTCAAACGAAACAACAATATCGAGCGTTGTATTGATAAATGGTGCATTATCCTTTTGTTTTAGAATCCCTGGTTTTAGATTATCAAAACGAATTTCGTCCGTATTAAAACCAATTTGTTTTCCATTTCCGTCTACTTTATTTGCATATTCTGTGAAGCGAAGTTCTTTCAACGTGCCTTCTTGACGGTTTTTAAAGTTAGTACCTAAAGTATAGGTGATTAAGTCATTATCATAACCCGATAATTTACTATAGTCAGTATTTGTTGTATCAACACCACCCAAACGGACAATTTTCTTTTCAAGTGTACTGTTCGTTTCATCACCAATCTCAACTTGATTCGTAAATGTAACTCCCGATTTATAAGTGTTCGGACTTATAACCACTAACGGATTGGTATCAGAGTATTCTGTTGTCTTTACAACAGGATAAATTGTTGCTCTAGTAGGCTCTTGAGTAAGTTCTAAGGTTTTAGTATCCCCTGGATTTAAGTTATATTGATTCACAACTTGGTCTGGACTTATGGTAGCCCCTTTAACATAGAATGTACCTGTGTTATTTGTAAATTCTTGTTTCGTGTTGCTATTTATGACTTCAGTTTTTAATGTAAAACTCTTAACATTTCCATCTGAGTCGTAACTAACGTTTGATAAACGATTTGTTGCAACGGGTTGACGATTGTTATCTAAGATATCATTAACTTTAAATTTAATGAGTGATTTATTTGAATCATCTACAGGAACGATGATTCGAGTTTCATATACAATTTTTTCCGCAAATGAAGAACCCATGTTTGCACTGAGTGGTCTTACATATGCTGAAAATTGGAACTCACCAATCGTTGTATTTTTGGTAGTTAATGACCCACCCGAAACATAATTAGAATTGGAAGGATTCGTCCATTTGAATGAATCAGTTTTCGCTGTAATAACTGCTTTATCTGAACTATTGATAGGTGTTGCATCATTCCCTTTAATTTGGAATGCATCTGCAACGACATCAACTTTAGATCCGTCTGCAGTAATACCAGTCACAAAAGGAGTTAGTCTAAATTCGATATCACGGGATGATCCGGAAGCTAAAGGTCTCGTATTGGTAATCCAATAGTAATCAAAAGCTGTTTCTTCAGCATCAGGTGTAGTTGGATTTGATTCTGAACCTCTCGTTACTTTAAACTCGACAAATTCAGCGTAATCAAGTTTTACACCTTTTGGTAGTTTAACTCGTAATCCTAATTGACCACTCGCAACATTACTACCCAACCCAAACGTTAAGATAGCATTTGTTTTATTACCAGTTACGACCGTAACATCTTTACTTCCTGTTGCACGATCAAATGTGAGTTGCAATGTATTTATTACCACATCTTCTGCATCAGCAGCCTCTTTTGGATTTACTGGTTTATCTTTACTAGATTCTTCTTTAGATTTTTCTACGTCTTTCAACTCAGATTCATCTTTAGAATCCTTTTTTGACTCATCAGTAAGTGAATTTTCTTTCTTATCGTCATCAACTTGAGCAGTTACGGCGTTTTTGCCAGTATCTGGTTTAGTATCTGCATAGGAAAGTGGTGCCATCTGGACCATCATAAAAACGGTCAAGAGCACCATTAAAAACTTGGAATGTCTCTTCTTTAACATACAAACTATCCTTTCTTTTAAAAACTAATACACTTAAACTGTATCATTCGTGCTTTTACAAACTAGTAATCAAGGTGAAAGTAGATGAAATTTTTATGAAAGTTAGATTGCGTCCATTGATTTTTAACGATAATCGTTAATCCCCATACAAATTCTTAGCTATTCACGTTGTTACTGACAACAAACGTTACAGGTAGCGTTTTCATTTCGACTTAAATATTAACACAACTAACAGTGGTTTTTAACGCGATGTCATAAAAACACCATTTGACGTCATGAAAATAGCGATTAATGTCACAAAAATAGAACAGCAAAAAGCCTTGAGCGATAAACTCAAGGCTTTATAAAAAATAGTAATTATTTGTCATACCCATTAGGGTTGTTGCTTTGCCAATTCCATGACATTGCACACATTTCTTCAAGATTGTAATGAGCTTTCCAACCCAGTTCTTTGAATGCTTTTTCAGTATCAGCATAGCATATTGCAATATCACCAGGACGACGTTCACAAATTTCATACGGAATGTCTTGACCCGATACTTTTCTAAATGTATTAATGATATCCAGCACCGAGGAACCATTACCTGTCCCAAGGTTATAGATTAGAACTTCATTCTCTTTCATTATTTTATTCATGGCAGCTACATGACCCTTAGCTAAATCAACAACATGAATGTAATCTCGAACTCCTGTTCCATCATCTGTATCGTAGTCATCACCAAATACAGAAACTTTCTCGCGAATACCTGCTGCAACTTGTGCAACATAAGGAATTAAGTTGTTTGGAATTCCCTTAGGATCTTCACCAATAATTCCCGATTCATGAGCTCCAATTGGATTAAAGTATCGTAAGATAACAACACCCCAACTTGGATCAGAGATATAAATATCTTGTAGAATTTGCTCTAACATCAATTTTGTAGAGCCATAAGGATTGGTTGTTGAAAGTGGGAAGTTTTCCGTAATAGGAACCGTTTTAGGGGAACCGTACACTGTAGCGGAAGAACTAAAAATAATTTTCTTAACATTATGAGCACGCATTACATCGCATAGAATAAGTGTTCCTGTAATATTGTTATGATAGTATTCAATTGGTTTTGAAACTGACTCACCTACTGCTTTGAATCCAGCAAAGTGAATAACACCATCGATATCATGACGTGAGAAACAAGCATCTAATGCTTCACGATCTAAAATATTAAGTTTTTCAAAAACTACTTTTTTACCAGTAATCTTTTCGACACGTTCTAAAGACGTTTCACTTGAATTTGATAGATCATCGACAACAACAACTTCGTGACCTTCGTTTAATAATTCGACACATGTGTGGCTACCAATATATCCAGCACCACCTGTAACTAAAATTTTCATTGTTTTCCTCCTGTATAACTCTATGATAAGTATAACTGGTTTTTCAATCAACGTGTATCTTGGTTTGTACTTATGTAATCTTGTTATATTTCGTAATCAATAACATATGGATACTTGTGCGAATCATAATATCCATATGAAAGTTCAATAATATTCCCTTTATGGTCATATGAATATCGTTTTCTACATAACAAAGTATCTGATTTTACTTCAAGTAAGTTTTGAATTGCAATACCTACTGTTGCCACAGAGAACATATCTCTGAAGTGTTCAACTTCATAACCATTCATAGCAAGCCACTTGTATAAGGATTGCTTCTCGATGTCTTCAATTCCATTTTCTTCACCAATTGGGAGATAGTGCTGAAAATAGATATAAGGATGATCATCAAGAAAGTAGACTCGTTCTAAACAATAAGCTTTGTTTCCAAATGTTTCATGAAGTTCCTCATTAGAAGATACATCAATCTCTTTAAATGAAACATATTGTTTATCTAATTTATGATCCTCTTCTAAAATTGATGAAAATGAACGTGCTTTTGAAAGCTTATTAAAAAGACGGTTACTTAATACAGTGGTACCCTTACCACTTTTCTTTGCTAAATATCCTTCATTGACTAAAATATCAATAGCATTACGTACGGTAATCTTACTGACATCAAAAATTTGTTCTAATTCGTTTTCAGTTGGAATATATTCCCCCACCTCATATTTTCCTTCTAAAATATCTTTTTTAATTGAGTTAGCAACCTCAATATATAAGAGTGTTTTACGTCTCATAATAACCTCCATCTGTCCCCTTTATTCTACATAACAATATAACAATATGCAATGAAATCATGAATACCACCTCAATCACCGCTATTTATTACGTTTTACCCACGAATTCACATAGTTTTCGAACCGATAACTTGATATGATAATGATGAAAGGGAGATCTTATGAAACGATATCGCTATTTTATATTATCAGGAGTCGCAGTTGTTTTTGGGGTTCTGTTATTTATCGCATACCGATACTTTAACAAGCCAACTGTAATCCTATTTAATGAAAACCCTGTTGTTGAGAAATATGACTACTTATCAAAAAGCCAAGTCGATACGTGGGTTGATTTTACTCTAAGTAAATTTGAAGAAATCGACTACGAAATTCAATTTGAAAAAGATGAGCCTATGTCGTGGGAGGATGCTGTTTCGCATCAAAATGAAAAGCTAACTCTTAAAAACAGTCGATCAAACCAATTACCCATCGACGAGGATTTTACCCTAATTATTAAACTAACACAAAAAAGTCAGCATTCACGTGTTTTAGTGCCCGTTAAAGCTGAAGTCAGCAAATCGGCTTATATCGAGGTTTATCACTTTGATAAACAAATCGAAGAGAATGATTCAATTCGGATGAGTAGTGACTTTGATTCGGAGTTCAAATATCTCGGATTGACTCCCTACTTTAGTGAAGATCCCAAACATGTAGATTGTTCAATTGATACAGAGTTAAACATGAGTACTCCTGGAACCTATCCCGTTCAAATCTTCATCACCGAAGATCCTAGTATCACTTTTAATTTTAGTGTCATAGTTCCTAAAAAAGATGTAGAAGATCCACAAACAAAAGAACCTGAATCCACTACCAAACCTGATAAAGAAAAACCTGGAGTTACAGGAACCAGTGGAGATGTCGTAGTTTCAGATGCTCACAGCCTCAGTGTTCTTGTAAATAAAACGCGTCGCTTACCTGATGGTTTCGTACCAAAACTTCGTGAAGTTCCAAATCATTATGCCGTTGACCAGGGATATCGTGCACACCCAGAAGCAGTTCAATCTTTCATGGCTTTAGTCGATGCACTCGAAAACGAAACAGGAAAAAGAGTTCTTGTAACATCTTCATATCGACCTTATGAATCACAACAAAGAATTTTCGATAAATATGTTAGTGAGATTGGATATGAAAAAACATTGCAGCTTGCTTCTCGTCCTGGTTTCTCAGAACATCAAACAGGATTAAGTATTGATGTCACCGTTCCGGGTGGCAACATGTTTGATTTTGGAAGTACCGAAGAATCGATTTGGCTTGCTAATAACGCACACCGATTTGGTTTCATAATCCGTTATCCTAAAGGAAAAGAAAGTATTACCGGGTATCAATACGAACCTTGGCATATTCGATACCTCGGAAAAGGCCTCGCAACTAAGGTTAACAATTCCGGATTAACGTATGAAGAATATTGGAATAAATTCCTCAAATAGAGGAAAAGAGATGCTCATAATGAAGCATCTCTTTTTATATACTTGATTCAATTAGATATAGCAAAGCAAGTTGGTGAATATCTCTGAGGTTAAACCCTGTTTGATCCAAAAACTTATCGAGTTTATGATTCAAGGTGTTCCGATGGATATATAACTTCCCTGCCGCAAGGCTTACATTCCCCTGCGTTTGCCACATGACATCGACGATTTCTTGCATTTCTTGATCACTTGAAAGACGGTACGCCAACATTTTCGCAGTAGTTGAATCTTGGGTTAACTTACTTAAAAAATGAGGCGTATAGACTGATAAGTAATCAGTCAGCGGTTGCTGGTGTTTATAAAGATTAAATAATATTTTCTCTTCTTCATAGAGTGCATCTAAATGAATGCGTTGAAGTATGGGTGTTCCGATAAAGATTGATGTTTTTGTATTAAAATCCGAGTCGAGTGCATTGATCAATCCAGATATTGATTCCTTATCAAGGATGTCATCACGAATAACAACCATTCCCGCTTTTTCAGAAATAAAGAAGTCATCAACCACATCGATAAAACCAGACTCAAAAGTATCTAACCATAATTGCTTATCAAAGTTTTTACCTATGACTTCAAAATGAATCAAACGGCATGATTCCACATCCACGAGATTTGTTGTCTCTTGATGATTTATAAGCCGATTGTACCACGGTGAATTTGAATGTTCTTGTTGTCCATACATAAGTTCTAACAAGTCCCTTTCCGATTCTGATAAAACATCATTAGGAATTGCAATTGTATCTATTCCATCTGTCAGTACTAAAGAAGAATCCAATGCTATTTCTGTTTTTTCGAGTGTTGCTGTGGGATATACCTTTAAAAGATCAATTAATTTCATCACTTCAACTCCTTGCACATTTTTATTGTTCACGTTGACACTATCATAGCATAAGTTAAAACATTTATAATAGAGCTACAGATAAAAAGGAGCTTATTCATGGCAGATATTACATTAAAAGGGATTCATAAAAAATATGATAAAAACCCTAACTATTCCGTTACAGATTTTAACTTAGAAATTAAAGATAAAGAATTTATTGTATTTGTTGGACCATCAGGTTGTGGTAAATCAACAACACTTCGAATGATTGCTGGTTTGGAAGATATTTCTTCTGGTGAACTCTATATCGGAGATCGTCTTGTGAATGATGTTGAACCTAAAGATCGTGATATCGCAATGGTTTTCCAAAACTATGCTTTATATCCACATATGACAGTTTATGACAATATGGCTTTCGGTTTAAAAATTCGTAAAACACCTAAAGATGAAATTGATGCAGCAGTAAAGAATGCAGCTAAAATTTTAGGACTCGAAACGTATTTAGAAAGAAAACCTGCAGCCCTTTCTGGTGGTGAACGTCAACGTGTCGCTTTAGGACGTGCTATTGTTCGTGATGCTAAAGTATTCCTCATGGACGAACCATTATCAAACCTTGATGCGAAACTTCGTGTTGCAATGCGTGCTGAAATTACAAAATTACACCAACGTTTGCAAACAACAACAATTTACGTTACCCATGACCAAACTGAAGCGATGACCATGGCTGACCGTATCGTTATCATGAAAGGTGGCTTTATTCAACAAGTTGGATCACCTAAAGAAGTCTACAACAACCCAGTAAACGTTTTCGTAGCTGGTTTCATTGGTTCTCCTGCGATGAACTTCTTTAACGTCACACTTAATGATGGTTGTGTAATTTCAGATGGTTTCAAACTCTGTTTACCAGAAGGTAAATACAAAATGTTGAAAGACAAAGGTTATGAAGGAAAAGAACTAATTATGGGTATTCGTCCAGAAGATATTCGTGACGAACAACTTGTTCTTGATGCAAATCCAGAATCAATCATTAAACCTACAGTAACCGTTTCTGAATTACTTGGTGCTGAAACCATGCTCTACGCACTATCTGGCGAACAAGAACTGATTGCACGTGTTGGTGTTAATCAATCATATAAACCAAATCAAGTTATCGAACTTGCATTAAACTTAAACAAAGCACACTTCTTTGATAAAGAAACAGAATTTGTAATCAAATAGTTAATTATAAAGTAAAAGACGATTCCTCAGAATCGTCTTTTTTATGTCGATGATAGCTTTGGTAATACATTGATACAATCTCTTGAGTGATATGATTGTGATTACAAAAGTTAGGAACCGCTCCTACTTCTCGACGCACTCAAGAAGTAAAAATCGCTTTAGTAATCAAATGTTAGGTATGAAATATTTCTATCATCTTAATCATGTATTACATAACTATTATGTCTCAAGATTCAATACTGTAGGTGAAAGTGTCACAAAACAGTTTTCTCATGTCATAAAAATTCTAATTCTATTCATTATCTCCAAAAATTCTTTGTTGATGCTCACGTGCAGTCGGTGTATCTGCCAACCCACCTTCACCTGTTTCTCTAAATTTCGAAGGGAGTTCAGTACCAATCTTATGCATAGTTGCAATAACCTCGTCTACAGGTATGAGAGATTTAATTCCAGCAAGGGCCATATCAGCAGAAACAAGCGCTTGAGAGGCTCCTAAAGCATTTCTTTTAACACAAGGAACTTCCACAAGACCCGCTACAGGATCACAAATTAAGCCAAGCATATTTTTAATTGTCATTGCACAAGCATCGGCTGCCATTTGAGGTGTCCCTCCTAGTACAGAAACAGTCGCAGCTGCAGCCATAGCACTCGCGCTCCCTACTTCTGCTTGGCAACCTCCCATTGCGCCTGAAATGGATGCGTTATTTGCAATCACAAGTCCGAATCCTCCAGCAATAAATAAAAATTCTATTTGTTGTTGTCGGGATAAATCATAGCGCTCAATTAAAGCAGAAAGGACACCAGGAACTACCCCTGCGCTTCCAGCTGTCGGCGTTGCACAAATCAAGCCCATGGCCGCATTAACTTCATTTGTTCCAATAGCATTTTGTACAGCAGTCATGACGGTTGGTCCGCAAATGGACTCATGATTATGAATATACTGATTGAGCTTTTGAGCATCCATACCGGTAAGCCCAGTTTTAGATTTCACACCTTGACGTCCACGCTCAATTGAACGTAACATAACATCCAGTTGCATACTCATTTTTTCAATCAGCATCTCTTTTGAGTTACCTGATTGCGCCATTTCACTCTCAATAATAACTTCAAACAAACTACTCGTCGATGCTTGCTCTACTAATTCTTTTACCGTTTTAAACATAGTCTCTCCTAATTTTGAATAAACATAACGTTTCGAACACTCTCAATAGCACGTAAATCATCAAGCGAAGTTGCGAGATGATCTTGATCTAATTCAATCACCATATAGGCATCTTTTCCAACTTCTTCACGATCCACTTTCATAGACCCTATATTAATATGAAGTTCACTAAGAATGGTTGCGACTTTCGCAATCATACCGGGTTTATCTTGATGGAATATCAGGATTGTTGGATTGCCACCGGCAATATCAACCGCGACATCGTCGATTTTTGTAATTTTTGCACTCCCACCACCAATAGACACCCCAGTTACAGTCATTTTACGATTTCCCTTACTCATAACGATTCTCGCTGTATTAGGGTGATCTACTTTTTCTTCAAGAGGAATAAATCGAATGGTTATTCCTGCCTCAAGAGCAATCAATAGCGACTCATGTAGACGTTCGTCATCAGGACTCATCCCAAGTAATCCTCCCGCAAGCGCAACATTGGTGCCATGCCCTTGATAGGTCTTTGCAAATGATTCAAATAAATAGACATTCACGACTTCGGGTTGGTCACCAAAAATAGCACGTGCCATCTTTCCGATTCGGCATGCCCCTGCTGTATGTGAAGAACTTGGGCCTACCATAACAGGACCAATAATATCAAACACTGATTTATAGTCTTTAGCCATAACTTATAATTTCCTTTCAAATACAAGATTATTAAACGATTCAGTAAGAAATTGTTTGATTTCAGGTTCACTACCACTGTGCCCACTTGTTGGCGCAAAATACAATTTACACTGAGTCATTTCTTGTTTTAATTCAAATGCTCCACCGGGTCTGCAATCAACATCATAACGACCATGGACAATGATTGTAGGAATATCTTTATATTTATCTGAATTATCCAAAATATAGTTATCCGATTCAAAGAACATATGATTTGCGAAATAGTGACACTCCAATAAGCCAATACTAATATCAGTGGGGGTGATTTCTACTTCCATTTCTTGCTCAGGAACTAATTTAACAATAGCCCCTTCCCAATCTGCCCATTGTTTAGCATATTGTTTCACAACATCTTCAGACTCTGTTTTAAAAACATGGTAATACGATTGAATGAGATTATTTTTTTGTTCACTAGTAAAGTTTGCTTTAAATCGCTCATGAACTTCAGGGTAAAAGTAGGAAGCGCCTTCTTGATAAAGCCACGCTGTGTCTTCATCTCTACCTAAGAAAATACCTCGAAGAACCATCTGTGACACATTTTCCGGATATTTAATAGCATAAGCAAGTGCAAGTGTCGTACCGTAGCTTCCTCCAGATAATGTAACTTGATCAAGACTGTATAGCTTACGAATTCCTTCAATATCCTCAACACTGTGGAATATTGTATTATTTTCTAACGATGCGAAAGGTGTCGATTGACCACATCCACGTTGATCAAATGCAATCACAAACCACTCATTTAAATCAAAAACATCGAAACTACTGGGTAGTATGTTTCCTCCTGGTCCACCGTGCAAACAGATGACAGCAGGTTTTACAGGATTTCCTTTGGCATAAATTGCAAGTTGATGTCCATCTTGAGTTTCGTATACTTTATCTATGCTAAGTTTATTTAGCATACACGCGCACCTCGGAAGGCTTAAAGTCACGAATAAAAGTATAAACTTCATCAAGATTATCTGAGAATAAAATTGAATCGAGGTCTTCTTGAGTCAAAAAACCTTCATGAACCATAGTTTCAAACATTGTTTTTAATGAATTATAGTACCCATCGACATTATAGAGAATACATGGATTTTGGTGTTGACCAATGCGTGCCCATGATATAACTTCAGATATTTCTTCAAGTGTTCCAGGTCCACCAGGTAGCGCTATATATGCTTGACTTAAATCAATCATTTTCTTCTTACGAACATGCATATCTTCAACAATCACAAGTTCCGTGAGATCTTCAAATGCAATTTCTTTATCAACAAGAAATTGTGGCATGACACCTATTGCATCTTGACCTTGTCTTAATACTTCAGTAGCCAAAACACCCATCAGACCAACTTTACCGCCACCGTATACCAAATCATAATTATGAGTTCCAAACCATTCACCAAGTTTAACTGCTGTTTCTTGATAAATATCTTTATTTCCTAAACTCCCACCACAATATACTGCAATATTCATAAATGCCTCCCTAAACTGTACCTCTATTATATGCGATTTCCAGCAGTATTAACATTAAAATTCGTGCTAACACTTAGGAAAAACTTGCGAAAAAGAAGTCCGTAGACTTCTTTAATTTTATTACATTTTGGAAACGGTATTAATTCCAAGTTTATCAAGATTAAATTCGAGAATTCTTTGTGTTGCTTGTAATAATCCTAGCCAAGAATTCTTTGTGGTTTCATCTTCCTCTTTACTGATATTATTTTCAGTATAGAATTTCGCAAAAGAAACAGCAATTTGATAAGTTGCTTCTGCAACTACATTAGGGGCTTGATTTGCAAATGATGTAGCAAATACTTCCGGATTTCTAAGAAGTCTTAATACAAGATTTCGATCATGTTCTCCAGAAATTTGAGTTACAGGAAGTGTTTTCGTGACATTCATTTTCTCTAAGACTGCGCCGATACGTACGTTGTTATAAAGAATATAACTACCGGTTTTTCCCTCGAATGATAAGAACTTATCAATATCAAAAACATAATCCGATGTAGGATGGTTAATTAAGTCACCAAATTTAATCGCAGCGACACCAATATTCAAGGCATCTTGCTCACTTGGATTTTCTTGAGTTGCTTTTAATTTATCAAAAGATGTTTGTTGGACCGAACTAAGAAGTGATGAAAGACTCATGATTCCACCATCTCTTGTTTTAAATGGTTTTCCGTCAGGACCGTTCATAGTACCAAAGCCTAAGAATGAAAATTCTGCATCCTCGTCGACTAAGTCAGCTTTACGAGCGACACGGAATACTTGTTCGAAGTGTAACCCTTGACGCTTATCTACAATGTACCAAATCTTATTCGGGTGGAAATCTTGTTGTCTTTGTACAATTGTCGCAAGGTCAGTTGTGGCATAAATACTTGAGCCATCTTTTTTCTGAATAATTACAGGTGGCATTGGTTTTTTATCTTCATCCGTCACAACATCAACAACTAAAGCTCCATCACTCTCACGAAGAAGTTCTTTATCTTTAAGTGTATTCATCAAACCAGGAATGTATGCATCTGCATCACTTTCACCATACCAATATTCAAAATCAACACCGAGTTTATCATAGTCCTTACGGATATCTTTTTTAGAAGTTTCGACAATGATATTCCATAATAAACGATAGCCTGGATGACCATTTTGAAGTTGTGCAGTAATCTCACGAGCTTGAGCTAAATACACATCATCTTCTTTAGACTTAGCACTTGCTGTTGGATATACCTCATACAATAATTCAGGTGTAATTGTGACTGAATCGTCGTGATCAGCATTGAATCCATCTTGGAAACAATCCCATTCAGGATGTCTTAACTTGAGTTCAGTAATGACAAGACCTAAAGGTAGTCCCCAATCTCCTAAATGAACATCAGAGATGACTTCATACCCTACCGAACGAGCAATTCTTTTAATGGACTCACCAATAACTGCGGAACGCAAATGACCAACGTGTAATGGCTTCGCGACGTTTGGTCCGCCATAATCCATCACAAGTTTTTTACCCAAACCAACTTGGTCAATTGAGAGGTGTGAATCATCCAACATTTCATGTAGCATACCCACAAGATATTCATCAGTTACAGAAATATTAATAAATCCTGGAGGTGCAAATTCAACCTGGTCAATAATCATGTTTTCTTCTAGAACTTTAATGACCTTTTCACAGACTTCTTTTGGATTTGTTTTAAACTGCTTTGCAATTGCGAAAGCATCATTAGATTGGAATTGGCATAAGTCTGGACGTTTTGATTCCGAGACAGTTCCGAATCCCTCATAACCTGCTGCTGCATAACTTGATGCAACTATTTTTTGTAATTCGCTTAATAATGACATACTTACCCACTCTCTTTACTTAGCTATTATACGTTAAAACCTTTAAAAATACACGCCTTAAGTGTAATATCTTAATCCACATTCACTTCGAAAGGCTTCATTATATTCCTTGACGGATATGAATTGAGAATCGTCTTTATCATTTACAAATAAAATCGAGATACCCGAACTCTCAATATCCAATCTATAAGCATCACCAAGTAGATGTTGTAGACTATTTACAATATGCGCCAATTGATTGGTATTATTTAAATTATCTGAAAATCGAATAAAAGTATATGCATTAATATACATGGATTCATTTACTTCGCCAACAAGATTATCAGCGTTATTGAACAACATCCATTTTGGATTTTCTGCGGGCGTTTTCTTCAGTCCACCACGCCAGTTATTTTCACTGAGGTCATAGACATCATGACAGCATGAACACTTTCCATCTTCATATGTAAAAGCAAAAAAATCAAGAGCCAACTCATCAACCCATTCCTCAGTAAAAATACGATATGTTCTTAAAGATTCAAACATTCTTTCACCTCTTCAGATATATTCTATCATGGATTTAATCGTTAAGAATATTTACCTGATTAATATGAATCAAAATAATTGCTTTATCCCAAACGCAGATGTACATGACCCTATTTTTATCTTATAATATAAGTAAGAATAGGTAGTGAGTTCATATCAATAGAAAGGAGACACGTTATGAAGAACAAAGCTCATTTTTCTATTAAATCTTTAGTTATAATTGCGTTTTCAACTGTCGTACTATCATCTATCGACATTTATAGTCTCTTAAGTGAAAATGTTGCTATTCGAAATATAATTCCCCAATATCCTACAATTTCTTTCGTTACAATTTTAAGAGAAATTATCATCAACTTCGTGTTTGTTGCATTTATCGTCTTGATCATAACCTACATAAAATCTAATAATCCCAAGTAGCATCGCCATCTCACAATAAAACCTACAAGTATCCTAAAATTTCTTGTAGGTTTATTTTTTTCATTTTGTGATATAGAAAGTAGAGATTATTAGAACTAATGAGAAAGATATCCCCCATACCCAATCTATAGGTAAAACATCTATCTTTGTATACTCACTTCGCTTCCCCTCTTCATCAAAGCCTTTTGATTTCATTGCTAAAGTTATTTGGTCTGAGTAGAGAATTGTTTTAATAAACAGTGGTGTAAGTACCTTTGAGGAGTATCTCCAGGTCTTTTGTCCTCGTGCCTGAAATGATGCATAGTTCTTTTTCGCTTCATCTTTAATTAATGGCAAGAGATTAAAAGTTGCGAGAATACCATATGCAAAGACATTGGGAAGCTTCAATTGATCTCTTAGAGAGTAAACAAACTCCAAATTGTCGGTCGTGCAAGAAAATAACATCCCCAAATTTGCAAAGAGTAATACCCTCGTAGCAATCATCAGCGCGTACTCGTAGTTCACAATGGCATGAGACTGAGTCAGTACATCAGATGATTGTTGGGAGAAGAGCATGGCGGTCATAAATACACCGCCTGCAGCGACACTAACTGGAATATATATTTTCAAAATACGTCCTATAGACACGCCTGATATCAGAAGTAACACTACAAAGACACCACTCAGAAAGAGATTGAGTTGATAAGAATTTGTAAAGGTTAAAATAATACCCCAAACAAGAATAACAAGAAATTTAAACGTGGGGTTAAGAGATTTAAGATTCATGTTGAATCTCCTCAATTGTAATTACTCGCGTTGCATAATTATCAACAATCCATGAATCGTGACTTGTAAATATTACCGTCGAATGATTCTTGCTACAGTGTTGCGCAATCATGTTCATAATTACAATTGCACTGTTACGATCTTGACCAAACGTTGGTTCATCCAAAACCATTATGGGAGCTTGCGTCACAAAGACAATTCCCAATGCCAAACGCCGTTGTTGTCCTTGACTCAGATTAAAAGGTGATTCTTCACGATGGTGCCACAAGTTAAGTGATTCCAAGCATTCCTTCGTTAAACTTTCATCAAAACAGGTTTTATAGATTTCATCGTAAACACTTGCGAAAAGAAACTGATCGCGAGGATTTTGAAAGAGATATCCCATCTTACCACGATACTTTTTAAGGTTTGCTTTATCTAACCAAACATTCCCATCGTATTTCACAAGATTCAAAAGAATACGTAGGAGCGATGACTTACCACTCCCACTGTCACCTACCAAAGCAACACATTCTCCCGAACTAATAGCGAAACTCGCATCGCTCACGATTGCTCTATCGTTATACGATATAAAGACATTTTCATAATTAAGTACCGTGTTTTCGAAATATTGAGGAGAAACATTGATGACTGTTTCCACAACTTCATCATCCAGGCCTTCGTAGAGATTTCCATCTACAATTTTTAAGTAAACATCAATCATCGCATCGTAGTAGTGATGAAGATGATCAATCACTATCAACGTTAACTGATTTTGCTCACGATACGAGTTCAATAGCTCCAGAAGTTCCTGGGACGAACTTTGATCCAAACTCGCAAACGGTTCATCAAGAATTAAAATCGAAGCATCCATTAAGAACGCACTTGCAAGTGCAATTCTCTGCTTTTCACCCCCTGATAAAGTAACTAATTTACGGTATTTTAAGTGAAAGCCATTGACCTTTTTTAAGACATCATCAATTAAACCATCCATGATCTTGATATCAACACATTGATTCTCAAGAACAAATATCAACTCTCGATGAACTGTATCCATACAGAATTGTATATCCGGATTTTGAAACATGACAGCAGACTTACCGTTCAAAGTGACACCACCCTCAGATGGCTCAAGAAGGCCCGACAAAATCATTCCCAGTGTACTTTTACCGCAGCCTGACTTGCCTGAAATATAATAACTTTTCCCGACTTCAAAGTGGTAGTTCATTTCATTCAAAACAGTGCGATCTTTATATTTATGTGAGACTGATTTTAAATTAATCATTTAGTTTTCAGTTGCGATTGGATAGCTCGATACTGCTCCACTACGCTTTAAACCATCACCAATACGTTTCACGATAAGACCTGAGAAAATCATCGAAGAAATGATACGAACAACTAACATTGCAAGTACATACCACCACGCTAAACCACTATAAGAATTTCTGAAAAATCCCCATACAAAACTAAATAATGCACTAAGAATTGATGCACTCATGAGACTTGTCATATCAAATTTCTTATAACGGAAGACTGCAAAACCACACTCTGCTCCTAAACCTTGTATGAATCCTGAAACGAACACCATCGGTCCATAGAAATTACCCATTAGCACTTCAATCAATGCAGCTAGCATTTCCGAAATAACTGCAACACCTGGTTTTCTCATAATATAAGCAGCAAGTGTCGAGGCCATAAACCAAACTCCAAATACAAGCTCATTAGCAAACGGTTCTAAACCGAATGGTGCAAGAATTGGCTTCATAAACGATGCGAAGTAAACAAAACCCAAGTAGACTACCGCAAATGTTACTGAAATCAACCCTACCATGACAACATCTTTTAATTTCCAATTCATTGTTATTTCTCCCCTTTGTTTGACGGACTGTTGACCGAGACCGTAGTCTCAATGACAAAATGACTTAAATTAGCATCAGCATATTCTAAAATATCTTGATAGCAATGAAAGACATCGTAAATACTTCCAGAAAGAATTGTGGAATAGTGACTTTTTTCTGAGTATAAGCCTTTCTCTTTAATCATATCAATCACATGATAAATATGATCCATATAATCACTCACTCCGAAAGTGTAGAATGAGATTGTTGCTTCACACATCTGACTATCATTATCAGTGTGTACCCATTCAGTACGAGGTGTTACATCTTTCAAGTAATCCGCTTCAACATCGCCAGGACACCCCTTCGAATAGGTCATGCTTGCAGCCATATGAATATCTTCGCGATAAGCATTCGCAAACAATAACATTGACGTGTTCACAACATCAACCATTTGCCCTCTTAGAAGTGTTCCTAGGGAATCCGTAGCTCTCCAAACAGAACTCATATCTGTCTTCGCAAGCCCTCCTAAAATTACATCCACAAATTCATCCGTCATCGGATGCAAGGCAATGCGACACCCTGTAATTTGTGTACTTCCTAAACCGCATTGTAAATCTTTTGAACGTTCTATCATAAAAAAACTCCTTCCATTTCTGAAAGAAGCCCGTTGCGCACAAAAATATGGTGTACGAAATGGTACTCCTTTCGCTGGTACAAACCAGATCAAGTTATACGGGTTTAATCTCAGCCAGTTAAGGCACCCCGATACCGTTCGCCACTATCATAACGATTCCTATCTTCAAATGCAAGGAAATTGCGTTTGAAGAAGGTGTCCAGCTAAATTATTAGTTTGCAAACCGATTTTCACATCTCAAAACTCCAAAATCGTAAAGTAAGTATAAGAAAACACAAACGCCTCAAAATTTAAATCAAAGAGGCCTTTGTGTTTGGTGTGATTGAATTACTAAGGAATTCATATTCAATTTTAATTTTAGTGCGATAATACACTGTATCTTATTGTAGAGAAGTAATAAAAATCGGTGTACATTTCAAGAGCATTATTAGACGAACCTTGATAATTACTGCAATAAATCAACACTATCTTCGCGAGCACTCCACGGAATAATTTTAACACCATAATTTTCAAAGCCAACTAACGCTTCTTCATCCATTTTGTTATCATCATTTGCAAAAACTATCAACTCACTTTTACTCTTTCGAGATTCTTGCGTGTCATGCCAAATAAAAATTGTATTTGTCAGGCTGTGTTTGTTTAGATTGTTAATGATTTTGCCGAATCGCTCCGGATTGGTTTTGTTTTTTTGAAAAAGTAATTCATAAGTATTCATCAAACCTGACTTCCCTACGACCGATATATCAGGAGTATACCCGATTTCATTGGCATCCAAGAACTCGATTACATCATCATTAAAAAAAGATTTGACTCTACCTCTAGAAGTTAAGTGCATGTCATCTACGCGAAGAATTGATTGAATCATCTTGTGGATATATTCTTGGTAGATTGGCAGTTTCTTTGAACTCTCCGATAGCGAAAAAGAAACCGTAATTTTTTTATTTTCTAACTTAACTCCATTATTTCTACAGATGTTGTCAATTGTATTGAGTCGCTGTTTTTCTATTGGAATTCCATATGCTTCTAACATGGCAATATAGTATCCTTCATCGGTTAGAGTAATCCCATCTTTCGTTAAAATTGCATAAAATTGAATGTAATCATTAGAATTATCTAGAAATGGTGCGGTGATTTCATAGTAATTATCTTCACGTATATAAACAGCTGTTTCATTTTTTAGCCATTCATAATAACTATCCATTAATTCTTTTATCTGCATACAAGTTACCTCCTATCGATTATTAGATAATCAATTAAACAGTGAAATTTGTGAATCTATTTTCGTATCAATTATATTAAACATTTCAAAAAAAACCAAACAATTGACGAAAACATCATCGTTATCTGAATTAAAACTAATCGCAAATCTATCCCCATATTCTTCACTATAAATATGTAAGTGATTTCCTTCAATAATTTCACCATCCGGGTTCCTGTGTTTTCCATTGGGTGTTATATCTAGTCTTATCAACATGATGTTTTTTCCTTTTAGTAAACCACAATATGAAATTTTGGACGCCTTAGTGACCCGGTATACGTTTACTTTAAATTCTGATCTCGTAGAGGTAGACAAGAAATTATACTCCATCTTTCCATCAATTGGAATTTTAAAAGTTCCGGATTCCAAACGCTTAAATAGATTTATTAACTCCATTGCTTCTTCAGTTGTCATTAGTGTTAAATTCCCCCCCAAGTCTAATATGTTAATCATAACAAAACCCTGCAGTATATACCAGCAGGGTTTTAGTATGTTTCATTATAGTTATCGATGGGTTACTTTCATGACACGTGCTTGTTGGCTTCGTGTTTGATCATCAATTCTAAGTTTGATATAACGAATCGTTTCTTGTATATCAGGAATGGTTTTATACTCGAGTGCATTAACACGTCTACGTGTTAACTTTATCTCTTCAGATAGCATGAAGCACTTTTTTTCAAGTGCTGCCATTTCCACAATGCGAGCAAAACTTTCCGAAGAATTTTCATGCATTCGATCTAAATATCCATTTGTTAGAAGAACCGAAGCTTGTGACGCCTCTTTTTCTGAACCTTTAAAGTCATAAACAGGAATATCGATGCCCATAACTGATTCAAAGTGAACATCTACATGAGGATTGGACTTACGATCTCCAAGTAGTTCATTTAGAACTTGGTTATTAAGCTCAAGGCTGGCCATATTGTAATCCTTATTTAAAAGTTCAAATTCATGATCAACTTGCTTTCGTAATGCTAAAGCATCTTCATAGCATTCCATAAAATTACGGATTAAAGCATCTTGCTTTTCCTTTAGTAGCTTATGACCCTTTTGTGCAATCGATAAGCGATTTTCAAGATTCTTGAGTTCCATTCGTGTCGGATTTACTTTCAGCCGTGCCATCTTTACACCTCTTCAATATAGTAGGTTTCAAGATAGACATCACGGACACGTTTTAATTCAGTTTTAGGAAGAATAGATAGTAACTCCCATCCTAAATCTAGAGAATCTGTAATATTACGATTGGTGTAAAATCCTTGTCCAATAAATTCATCTTCAAATCGGCGCGCAAACTCTAAATATTTACGGTCAATTTTCGAGAGTGAACCTTCGCCAAGGATACTTGCGAGTTCTGCGGTTTCACGTCCCCTTGCATATGAAGCAAAGAGTTGGTTCATGACATCTGCATGATCTTCCCGTGTTTTCCCTTGTCCAATTCCTTTATCTTTCAATCGACTCAGGCTTGGGAGAACATCAACGGGCGGTAATGTATTTTCTTGATTTAAGTCTCTCGATAAAATAATTTGTCCTTCAGTGATATATCCGGTTAAGTCAGGAATTGGATGTGTTTTATCATCTTCTGGCATTGATAAGATTGGAATCATTGTGATAGATCCGTTGTGGTTCTTTAATTTACCAGCACGTTCATACAATGTTGCGAGATCAGTATACATGTATCCTGGATATCCGCGTCGTCCTGGAATCTCTCTTCTTGATGCGGATATTTCACGTAAAGATTCGGCATAATAGTTCATATCACTCATAACCAACACTACATGCATATCTTTCTCAAACGCAAGATATTCTGCAGCAGTAATTGCCATACGTGGCGCAAGAATACGTTCGATGGCAGGATCATTTGCTAGGTTTACAAACATAACTGTACGATCAATCGCTCCGGTTCTTTGAAATTCATCTTCAAAGAATCGGGATTCTTCGTAAGAAATGCCCATGGCACAAAATACGACAGCAAAATCGACATCATCATCTAACACTTGAGCTTGACGGACAATTTGTGCGGCAAGTTCGTTATGTGGTAATCCTGCTCCTGAGAAAATAGGGAGTTTTTGCCCAACTACAAGTGTGTTAAGCACATCGATTGACGATATACCGGTTTGCAGGAACTGATTGGGATACTCTCTGAGTAACGGGTTCATGACTTTACCATTCACATCCATTTCAATATCACTCAACAATGTAGGTCCTTCATCACGGATGTTACCTTTACCATCAAAGACACGGCCCAACATGTTTTCTGAAACTTTAAGACTCATCGGCTTCCCTTTAAAATGAACTCTAGTTTCATCGGGTCTAACGCCCATGCTTGATTCATATAGTTGGATGATTGCTTTATCATCTTCAACTTCTAAGACACGACCAATTCGACGGTCATTTTTATCAATTGTGATTTCGACATGTTCATCAAACTGTACGTTTTCGACATTTTCTACGACAAGTAAGGGTCCAACTACTTCTTTGATATTTTTATATCCTTTCATAATTGACCTCCTTCTTTCAAGCTTTCAAATTCAATTCGAGCTTTATCAATAATTTCTAAAAGTGTCCCTGTTTGATCTTCTGTTCGATATTTCATTCTCGATATATCATAAAGAATCTCCATATTAGTAATGTCAGCAATGAAGACATTATCATGAATGAGATATTCTTTCGCAAGATTATTAAATTCTAAAATAACAGTTAGCATAAGTGCCTGCTTCTCATAAGAGGTATACGTATCTTCCTCTTGGAAAGCATTTTGTTGTAAGAAGTCTTCACGAATCATACGTGCTACCTCAAGTTTTAAGATATCTTGGTCTGATAACGTATCTTTACCTACAAGTTGGACTATTTCGAGAAGTTTCTTTTCTTCTTTTAATAATGTCATCGCAGCTTGTCGATTTTTATTAAAATGTTTATGAACATTTTGTTTTAAATATCTCTCCGTAGCATTTTGATAAAGTGAGTAACTTTCAAGCCAGTCAATAGCCGGGAAATGACGCATATGGGCAAGAGATGCATCCAGTGCCCAGAATACTTTAACAATACGAAGTGTCGCTTGTGTTACCGGTTCGGATAAATCCCCACCCGCTGGTGACACCGCACCAATCATGGTTACTGATCCTTGAGCATCATTGTAAGTATCGACTACCCCTGCGCGTTCATAAACTTCAGCAAGTCTTGAACTTAGGTAAGCAGGATATCCTTCATCTCCTGGCATTTCTTCCAAACGACCACTCATCTCACGAAGTGCTTCCGCCCAACGTGACGTGGAGTCTGCCATCAACGAAACATCATAGCCCATATCTCTAAAGTATTCTGCAATGGTCATACCCGTATAAATAGAGGCTTCACGTGCAGCAACAGGCATATTAGAGGTGTTTGCGATAAGTACAGTTTTATCCATTAGAGGTTTTTGAGTGCGTGGATCTTCAAGTTCAGGAAACTCATTTAGTACATCTGTGATTTCATTACCTCGTTCTCCACAACCAATATAAACAACAACATCCGAATTAGACCATTTTGCCAATTGATGTTGGACTACAGTTTTACCAGAACCAAATGGACCTGGAACACATGCTGTACCACCCTTAGCTACAGGGAAAAATGTATCGATAACACGTTGTCCTGTAACTAATGGTTCCGAAGGCATTTGTTTTCTAACATAAGGTCTTGCTTTGCGAATTGGCCAGTATGACATCATTGGAATAGCATGCTTTCCAATTTCATTTTCTATCTCAATAACTGCTTCGGTTACATTTTTCATGCCTTCATGAATCCCGATAACAGTTCCCCTCATATCATGAGGTACCATAATAAAGTGCTTTAAATCTCTTTCCATAACATAACCCAAGTTCATTCCCGTAGATACTTTATCACCTACTTTAACCAGGCTTTTAAAATCCCATAGTTTCTCTTGATCTAAGGATTCGTAGTGAATCCCCCTAACGAGAAATTCACCCTGATTATCAGCATAGGTCTCAAGATTGCGACCAACACCATCAAGAATCTGTGAGAGTATTCCAGGACCTAATAAAATACTTAGAGGTCTGTATGTTGATACAACAGGTTCACCTACTTGGATTCCTGAAGTTTCTTCATAAACTTGGATGGATGATTTATCACCACGAATTTCAATGATTTCTCCCAAGAGATTTTGATTTGAAACATAAACTGTATCAAAAAGTCTTGCTCCCGGGATGTCTTTAGCAACTACTAAAGGACCGGATACTTTTGTTATAATTCCAGTGTTCAAATTATTTCCTCCTTACTTTTGGAGCGTTCCAATAGCTTGTTCAATCGAAGAACTCAGTCTATCTTTAGCTTCTTTATGACGACCCATAGTATCTGACAACAGTGTAATTGTAAAGAATGGGTCTTGATTGTAAGCATCAATTGATGCTTTATGATCACGATAGATTTCTTCATCTACCAAGACAATCACAATTTGTTCTTGCTTTAATTGTCGCAATAACGATTGGATTGATTCATTTCGTTTAACTTTATGAATGGTTATTCCCATGCTTTCAAGAAGTGCATGGTGTTCATCGTAAGATAAGTATAATGTATTATTCATGATACCTCCTGATGACAGATTCTACTTCGATTGTCTTATATGGACGCTTCAAATAAATCTGAAGATTCTTCAAAAGTAAATGATACTGTAATGCTAATACAAATGTTGCGGAATTTGATGCACGATCTCTGAGTTGAGCATTAAAAAAATTGAATTTAGTCTCGTCAATTTTTCTTTGAACATCAAACACTGTGATGTCATGCATCCATTCATGATAAGGACTATGTAACAACAACATTTCTACATGTTCATAGCGTTTAAAAGCATCTTGAGGTATCAATCCTTCGATATTATCTTTAGGGGCTCTTCCTTGCAACACATTTAAAATTTGCATCATATCAACGCATAGCTTTGCATATTCTTGAGCAACTTCTAATTCGTAGCTTTCCAAACATATTTCTAAATAGCGTACATCATAATCCTGAATTGAATCACTTGAATCAATATCAATGAGTTTAATAAGAGATGCATCCATACCGTGTTCCATTAACATGTCTTGAAACGTTTCTTTATGATTTGCTATCAAATAGTCTACCGCGTAGTTATTGATATCAAAATCTGTTTGGGCTTTTAGTATCTCTTGTTTTAAAGCCGTGATTTCTCGTTCTATCAAGACATTAAGCATGATGAAGTTAGTGGCCATAAACATCACCAAACAATAATTTATAAATTGATTCGGTTAAGACCTCACGTCTCATCTCAAAGAAATAACGATATTCTAAATTAATGTCGTAATGTTCATAGTTCAGGACAAATCCTTTTTCTATATTTACATCTTCAATCACTTGATAAACTTGACCGTATTCTGACATACAGGTATCAAAGAGTGAAGGGTCCACTAGAATTCTTGGTTTTCCTTCTGGATTGTGTTTCAGTACGTTAGCCATCAAGGACATTGTTTCTTGAGGTGTTAAATTATAGAAGTAATGAATGCATTCTTGAAACACCGTTTCGACATGATCATATTTTGAGTTTTCAAGATTTTCATGTGCTTGTCGCTCGTAACGTTTGATATCACGTTTTTCTATTTGTGAAGCGCGAAGATCAACATTATTTTTCTTAGTGGCAACTCTTTTCTTTGCATCGTCAACCATATGATTGTAGATTATCTCTCCATCACGGTGTGCCTCTTCAAGTTTTTCTTGAAATTTTTGTTCAGCATCGACTTCAATGGATTTTAAGATTAAATCAAATCCAGTTGGATTCATTAGAATGTCACCGTACTTAAGATAATAATTGATGATACGAATGCAAGCAGTGCATAAGTTTCAACCATAACCGCGTAGATAATGTTTTTAGTCATTTCATTTTCATTACGTGCTAAAAGGTGTACCCCTGAAATCGCAACACGTGCTTGAGCTATCGCTGTAGGTCCACCTACAATAGCCATAGGTAAACATCCCATTAAGATATAAAGTCCTTCTTGAAGACCCATACCAACGTGTAAACGGCTCAAAGTCATGATTGCGATAACAAAGCCATAAAGCCCTTGTGAGGCAGGCATCATTTGTAGAAGCAAACTCTTACCGAACTTATCCGGTTCATCCACGATAAGCCCTGTACAGGCTTCTCCGACCATACCTACACCTTTACCACTGTTGTATCCTGGTATAGCTACAACAAGAGCCATTCCCAAGACTGCAAAAACCAGTCCACCGTATTCTAAAAAATATTCCATGAATGTCATATTATAACTCCTTTTCTAATTTGATATATGTTGGATCGGCAACAAAATTCTTAAATGGCTTACCGCCACCAATAAAGAATTTACCGAAAAACTCAACATATGTTAAACGTGCTGAATGAACATAAGAACTTAAACCACTAATTAAGAGGTTGAAAGTATGACCGATTACGAAGATAATAACTCCGGCAATCACACCAATCACTCCCATACCACTAACCATATCTACCATCATATTAAAGGCCACCCCTATGGATGCTCCTGCTAGACCTAACGCCATTAAACGCGAGTATGAAACAACATCACCCAGATAGTTTGTTAGACCATAGAGACTGTATAATCCCCCTGCAGCTTTACCTCCAATTGATTTAGCATTTCTACCGTTAGTAAGCACAATACCAACCATACCGACAATCATAGCTATTTTTGCTGGATTTTGATATTGAACAAACGCATCCGTAAAGAGTTGAGTCACCAACACACCGACACCAACCAGTGTAAGATACCAGAAGATTACATCATAAAGTATGTAACGTTTCTTATAGTCGCGATAATATATATATCCTTTAACACCAAGTCCTACAAATAAATGTACAACACCAAACATTAAAGCCATGATAAGAACCCGATTGTAATCGTTGTTGATATCAATAATTGGCGTAATCGGTACTAAGCCTCCAAAGAAAGATCCATATATGAGTCCCCAAAATATTGTTGGAACACTAACATAAAGCAACAGACGAACCATATCCTCAGTACTTGGTTTCAATGTTACTTTCTTTAAAACAAAGAACATCGTAATCGCCATAACAATCCCATACCCCGCATCCGCTAACATCATTCCAAAGAAGAATGCATAAAATGGTGCGAAAATCGGAGTTGGATCAAGTTCATTATATTGAGGCTGTGAATACATATTTGTAATCGGCTCAAACGCTCTTGCGAAACGCTTGTTACGAAGTTTAATCGGCACTTCCCGAGAATGTACCGGTGCAGGGGTGCACTCAAGATCATAAGCCGATTGAGTCACCTCATCGATAATTGCTCGAAACGTTTCTTCCTCATCTGTTTCAATCCATCCTGTCAAACACGTGACATGTTCTGTGCAAATAAATTTTAGTTTTTCTTGTTCGCGTAATGCTTCATTACGAAGTGCTTCATAATGTGCTTGTAGAATTTCCGTGTACAAACTTACTTGTGAGAGCAGTTCTTGTTCATTATCACGTTTATCTAAAATAGTTTGTAGTGTAATTTTCATCTTAGTTACAATATCTTGGATATGTAATGAAGCAGATGATCGATACTCAATATCATGCTTATCAGCAATAATCTTCACAGTTTCATAATGTTCCGATGAAGGTAAGATTATAAATACTGCATATTGATCATTCTTTTCAAATTTATGCATGAAGTAAATTGAATCTAATCGTTCTAGCTCATGTAACATTTCATTCACATTTTCAGCTGGAACATTTCCAATAATCGGCTTTTGTTCAATAAGATCTTTAATTTCACCGCTTGATAAACGACGCTTTCTCAGCGGACTATGATGCGTAAATTGTTTAAATGCTCTTTTATCCTGTTCATTAAACTCTAAGAATAAATCCGTAATGCCATCCAAACTGTGTTCTAAAGTCAGCGACTCTAATTCTGAAAAATCCATGGCTTGAATTCCTAATTGATTGAAGCGCGCTTTCTTTTTGTTTTTCTTATCAATGTTTTTCAATTTTTTTAAAATGGTTTGTATATGTTCCTGTTTCTCTGAATTTGCCTCAAAATTATAAGTTGACTCATATCTTGAGAAGCCATCTAGAGACCCATCAAATTCAGAAAACATTACGGATTGATATCCCTGAAATCGTTTCATTACTGAGTCAACATCACTATTTTTTATGAAGAGTTTATATTCGCTCATCTTAACAATCGCCAAATTCAAACACCTCCCTAACAATTACATCGAGTGCTTCTTTATGTTTTTGCTCAAAAATCTCTAGTACTTCTTTTTTCTTAAGCACACATATTTCGTCAAGTTTTGCTTGTTCATCCAATGCATTGTTTCTCGCCTTTTGATTAAGTTCTTTTTCATAATACTCAAGTTCTCGATATAACTCAGCACTGTCTTGATATCCTTGTGCTCGATAGTCACTAATGATATCATCATAAACTTGTGTTAATTGTTCTACAGTATGTTGATATTGTGTTTCTGCAGCAACGATATATTTTACTTTTTCTTCCAAAACCTCACCCTTTCTAATTAAAATTGGTTAGATAACTATCAGATCGTTCATATAAGGAATGAACTGGCAACCCTAGAGATTGTTCCATGATATCTGTAATTTCGATTCGAGTTAACGTTCTCATTTTCATTAAGTCATAGAGACCTTCCAAGGTAACCACAAACATCAACTTAGGATGTAAGATTTGGAAATACCCCTGTGATTGACCCTCTTCAATAAGATTATCAAGAATTTTTTCTGAGAAACTCAGATATCGTTTATGAAACAAAGCAATGAGATAAGCGTCATCTTGCATGAGATGTGATTGTTGAAGACCGTGATAAGGATGAATATCAGAGAAAGTATTTAATAAAATTAATACTTTATCTAATACATCATATTCTTGATGATTCAAACTTTCATTTAAAATTTGAATTTGATCTTTGCACAAATCTTCGACGACAGCTTCAAGTATTTCATCTTTTGATTTGAAATAATAATAGAGTAACCCCTTTGCAACACCCACTGATTTCGCAATTTGGGTAACAGATGTTTTTTCAACACCCTTCTCAACGAATAATGTAAATGCTGTTTCAATAATTTCTTGTTTTCTTATTTCTGGTAATTTATGTTCTGCCATAGTTCCGACTCCAATTTTTTAAATTATAAAACAGTATTGACCATTAGTCAATTAAGAATTTTCACATACTATTACACATTCGATCATGAAAGCCCTCCATAAAATAAAAAACCGGACAAAGTCCGGTTCTCCATTTTAATTAAGATTTAGACGTGCTAAATGCAACATTACATAAGCAAGCTCTTGGTGATTAAGTGAGCAATCAAGGTTTGATTCAATGATTTTTAAAATTGTTTCACCAAGTTCGCGATGTTGAGAATATTGCTCGATTATAACCTCAATACCCTCAATTTCAGTAAAAGCTTCTTGCTTTAAAACACGTTGAATTAAAAATTTAATATGTATAATAAATCGTGCATAATTTAAAGAATTTCGATCTAAGTGAAACGACTCGGTCTGTTCCAGGCAATCGACAACATCATAAACAATTGCATTAAGATGTTTAACATACGATGTTTCTTGGTCACTTTGCATCGAATGAACATACAAGGTTAAGAAGTCAATTTCCGCATCAGGTAAAACAATGGCAAGCTTATCTTCAATATCCTTTGCAATCTTAACCGAACAATCATAACTTTCCTTATACAATATTTTTGTTTCGCTGTGAAATGGATTGCGAATATTTTCACCGTGTTCGATACGAATCAACATTGCAGAAACATGATTTGATAAAGATTTAAAAGTATCTTCTAAACCATCCACTTCGGTATGTTCACCAATAATGTTTAAAATTTCAGCTGTTTTCCTGACAATTAATTCAGGCTGCGCACTTTGATTTTGAAAATCCCGATCAGAAATTAACTGATATGTTTTTTCGACAGCTGTATTTTTGGAAATACTTTCACCTTGGCTGCGATTAAAACCTATTCCTTTCGCGATGATCATCATTTCATGATTTCCATCCTTCACGAGAAGACAGTTATTACTCACGACTTTCAAAATTTTATAGTAATTAGGACTTTTCATAAATCGTTACAATGGAATCTTGTCCCATCACGACATCTGATATATCCGATAATTCAATACGTTGACCAGAAGTAAAAACAACTGGAATTACAGTATCAATGTTATTCGCTCTGAAAATATCGAAATCAACCTCTAGGAGTTGTTGTCCAGCGGCAATACGGTCACCTACTTTAACACACTGACGAATAGCTTGGTCTCCCAATGTAAAGGAATTCAAGCCGACATGAATCAAAATCTCAAATCCCTCATCTGATGTTATTCCCAGGGCATGTCCTGTAGGATAAATCATTGTGACTTCACCACTAAGCGGTGCTCCAACAATTTTTCCACTTGGAAGAAAAGCACACCCATCTCCCATCATCTTTTCACTAAATACTGGATCACTCACCTCTTGAAGTGAAATGAGTCTTCCATCACATATTGCTTTAAATGATTCCATAAACTAATCCTTTCGAATCCAATCAAACAGTTCATCCATCTCAATATTTTTAGCCACATGTACACCAAGTGGAATACACTTAGATATTCGATGAAAATCACTACCGCCACTACCAATCATTTTATATTGATGGTTATAGTTCATAATTTCCAAACCTGCTCGCATTGATGCGGATGGATGAAAACACTCAATCCCATCGATATTAGCACTACGTACCGTATCAAACAAATCATGGAGATCTTTAACACCATATTCATAAGGGTGCGCGAGAATCGCTTTACCACCCGCTCCATGAATAAGTGCTACAACTTCATTTAATGATGGATACGTATCTGCTTCATTAATAAAGTAAACCGAATCAGGATTGCATAATCCATTTCTGAAGAATGATTTATACGTAGTAAACTCAAATCCTTCATTATTCTCTACAAGATTGCGATAGACTGTTTTCTTTGAAATTCCTTTTTCTATTTTTTCTAATTTTAAATTGTCTGATAAAACCAAACCTTGTTTGTTAGCATTTACTACCAGTCGATTAAATAGCGTTGTTTCAATTGACTCAAGACTAGCATCACTAAAAAATTCATGATACCATGCGTTGATAATACTAGGATCTACATCGTATCCTAATACTTCAATAATTGTCCCTTTATAGGATGTCGCAATCTCAGTCCCTACATGAAGACCACGAACATTTTCATAATCAATTTTAGTATAAGCTAAACAGTGATTATGATCGGTTATCGAAAATTCCTCAATCCCTTGGTCTTTGACTCTTCGTATGAGCTCATACGGTTCAAATTCCCCATCACTTTCACACGTGTGCATATGCATATCAAACATAGGTTCACCTTCTTCTATTCGCCAAATATTTCAGTAATTCTGTCTTCATTATAACCAAAGAAATACGTGAAAACAAATCCACCAGCATAAGCTACGGCTAAACCAATCAGATATTGAAGTTGATGCCCTGGATTCATAATGAGTGGTGCAAGCACTCCGGATACCCCTTGTGATATGGCTCCAACGCCAAGAAGTGAAATAACGGCACCACCAAATCCTGAACCAATACATGCCATAACGAATGGTTTCATGAGTGGTAAGGTTACCCCGTACATCAACGGCTCCCCAATTCCTAAGATTCCGGCAGGTGTTGAAGCTAATATTGCTTTTTTCAAGCGTTCATTTTTTGTACGTACATAAAGAGCCAGTGCAGAACCAACTTGACCACCACCTGCAACCATTAAGATTGGTAGTAGATAGTTAACCCCAGCAGTAGGGCCGTCTGGATTGTTAAGCATTGTATGAATAGGTGTAAATGCACGGTGAAGTCCAACGGATACAAGCGGTAACTGAAGCGTAGCTAAAATGAAGCCTCCAAATGCTCCCATAGTATTAAAGATAAAGTCGGCAGACACGAAGATTCCATTAGTCAAGAATGCTCCAAATGGTTGAATAATTAGAAGTGACGCAAAACCACCAATAATTAAAGTTAAGAGTGGTGTTACAAACATATCTAAAATGTCTGGTACAAACTTACGGATAAATCTTTCGAGATAAGCAAATGCGATACCTGTAAACACTGCCGCTAAAATTCCACCAGCAGCAGGATTAAATTGTTCGTTAGTTAATGGTAAGAGAATGGCTCCACCTTCACCAACTTTTTTTAGAAGTGGCATGGCAGCATTAGAAATTGAGAGAGCACCACCAATTCCTCCTAAAATTGCGGAACCCTTATATTCTTTGGCCGCATTCATCCCAACAAAAATTGGTAAGTATAAGAACAATGCCCAACCAATTGTCATCAAGAGTGCATACCACCACTCATTCACATAAGCATTATTTGTATAAACGTTTAAAGCCTTCGTAATACCATTGATTAAACCTGCTCCAGCAATCCCTGGTAATAACGGTAAGAAGATATTCGCAAAACTCTTAAAGAATCGTTGCACAGGGTGCGTTTGTTTTGCTTTGATGTTAGCTTTGTTTTCTTTAGCAATCGCTTCTAAATCAATTGGATCTTCTGTAACATTAAGATGCGTTAATTTTGCAACCTCATCGCCAATTTTTGTTACTTTCCCCGGTCCAAATACAATTTGTAGCACATCCCCGTCAACAACTCCTAAAACGTCATCCATACCCTTGATTGTTTCAATATCAATTTTTGAAACATCTCTAAAAGTAAGGTGGAGTCGTGTCATACATGTTGCATTGGTAAGTATATTGTCTGCACCACCTACAGCATCTAAAACTTGTAATGCTATCTCCTTGTTACTTAACGCCATATTTTCTCCTCCTTGCGTGTATAATAAAAGCCAGAAAAAACTCTCTAAGAGTCTCTTCTGGCTAATGCTTTTTCATCACACGCCTATAGCACCTTTATCTTAACCATAAAAATGACGAATGTCAACGCTTTCATAATTACAAATGTTTCTAAACTGAATTATTATTGTTATTGCCGTTTTCCTATGAAACAACGATTACTATCAGATACCTCATTAAAATATAAGTATATAGAACTATGTCAATTTTTCAAAATAACTATCTTATTAACTTTGGTATATTATCATTACAAAGAGAAATAAATTGTCATATAATTTTAAACTCTAGAGTTCAATTATTTTATCAAAATGATTGAGAAGTGATTTATCATGAGTAACCACAATTACAGTCTTGCCACTTTGATTTATTTTTCTGAACAAGTTCAGCACAACTTCAGAATTCTTTGAATCGAGATTCCCTGTTGGTTCATCCGCTAAAATAATAGTTGAAGGTTTAAGCATTATTCTAGCTAAAGATACTCTTTGCTGTTCTCCCCCTGAAAGTGATGCTACGATTCTATTTCCATACCCCTTTAGCCCAACAGTCTCCAGCACAGTTTCCGCCATTTTTTTGCTTTCGTTTTTTTTATCAAGAGGTGGGACTATAGAAATGTTTTCATAAACAGTTTTATCCTCCATAAGTGCGTAGGACTGGAATAGAAAACTAACTTCTTCTCTTAGATATTTCTGTAGACTTCTATTTTTCAGTTTTAGGATATTCTTACCATTAACTTCCACCACGCCTTTATCTACCGATTCAATTCCTCCGATAATATTTAATAGCGTTGTTTTCCCCGAACCCGATTCTCCTACGATAGCGACCATACTTCCTGGCTCAATGGTAAAGCTAAGGTCTTCTAAAATAATATGTTCTCCGTATGATTTATGTATATTATCAACTCTAATCATTGCTATTCCCTCTCTTTCACATATCTTTTCAGATCATTAATCACAGCTTTTTTATAAATTGTAACCGAAAGCACATCAAGTAAGCAGAGGATAATAAATACTAGGATTAAGGTATTTAGACTCGCATATATTTGCAAGAAAAGCTTTAGGAAGAGCATGCATATTGCATTTAGAATTATTTGAACTCCTAATTCTTCATAAAGGTACTTAAATTTATTTACACCATTTACCCAGTATATCGCTATTTCTTTTTTGTGGATATCTACAACTGAAATATAGTAAAGCATCGATACCAACATATTTATAAATAGGTATGAAGTAAAAAATACAAGTTTCTGACGTATTACATCATTATTGATATCAACTTCATTTTTGAAGTAGTCTGAAACTGCTGTAAACCTTATTTCTTCTTTTGGAAGTACTTCTGATAAAATATCTGTCATTTCTTCTTTATCATTATTGTCGCTCAACGAATAATATACATTCGCAATTTCAGGAATTTTAGTAAGGGGAATTATTATATACGTAGTTGAGTAATCAGATGTATCTAAATAGGAATCATAAGATAAAAGGTTAACTTCATCAGTTTGGTTTGTCTCCTGTATTTTAATATTGTCACAATTTAATGTTTCGATGCATAAGTGCTGTGTAGTTTTAATCTTATTACTTGCAATTTGAAACATGTTAGGAGAAACATAAATGGTATTAGGTTCTACTTTGTCAATAGGTTGATTATCAATAGTTCTGAGCGACTGTGAAACAATGAAATTTTCATTTGAGTAAATAACTGAATTGAAGTACTCAGTAGAATCATCGTTTACGTGAGCCTCCGAGTAATTATTACTAACATATAGAACTCTGGGATCATTCTCAATTAGATTAAGTATATTTTCTTCACGATCTACGAGCAAATTCCCAAAATTTCCGTTCTCGTTCAAACGATATATTCCTTCGTACTTAGAAGCTGATTCCTGTAATCTTTCATTGAGTTTGTTAGTTTTAACAATTCCATCAACAAGAGGGACTAGTACAGTGATCGATAAGCTGATAACTATTATCTTAAATAAACCTAAGATAACTGTTGGTTTCCTTTTTGTATTGACTCCATTCACATATGAATCAATTCTAATATCTCTAAAACTATAAGTAACGAGTAAAACAAATAAATAGGTAAATACTAATATTAGAGTCGACATCTTTAAGTACTCTAAAAAAGAAAGAAAGAGCAAGTCGATGTTCTTATATGTTTTATAGGCTAACCAGATGGATGCTATAGCGATTGTACCAAAAATCATAGGTATTTTAGATCTAAGGAACTTACTACTATATTCAAGTTTACTAATGCCATTGATATATAAGATTTTTGAATTTCTTCTATCAACATATAATAAATAAAATAAACCTATAAAATAAAGAGCGATAGAAATGAAAAACAAGGGATTTTTGAAAAGTATAAGATTTAATAAAGATTCTAATTTAGATTGCTGATAAACTTCTACATTTTCGATAACCGCTACTTCCAGACCACTACTATTAAGGTCTAAAAGAAACTTTTGGATGTTCGATTCTGATTTTCCATACACATACATTTCACCATTGTAGTTTGTTTTATTAAACAAGGTAAAAGGAGAGAACGAAATGTCCATTATGTCTGATAAATAACTAATTTTATACCCTTCAGTTTGTAAGTTGTTTGTAATAGGCGTTTTTAGTGCATTAAACTGATCAATGGATAAATATGGGGTAACGCCTCTAAGATTATCAATATATTCTTCATCTTGAACTAACCAGTAAACTTCGGTTGATTCTTTAATAGAATTCAAATCTGATATAGAAATTGATATGTTGACGTTATTATTCTTTGCAAGGCTCTCTACAGTATTCTTTACATCACTAGCAGAATCTGAATTAAGTAAAGATACTTCATATACAAAGGAGTCGGCGTTTATAGTTGGTCTAAAAAGTGTATTAGAAAAATTAACTTGCGAAAAATAAATTGCAAGGTTAGCGAGTGTAAAGGATACTATGAGTGTGATGATAAAAAATAGTTTTTTCATGGTGACCTCTCAATCATTGAACTCGTCAATTATCAATAAATTCCAGATAAAATTAAATGCTTTCGCGATTAGAACTTTCAAGTAGGTTAGCTTTCCAAGGTCTTGTATAGATTGCTGTCAAACCATTTATCACTTCAATTATAGCAAGAGATCAATAAATTATGCAAAGTTAGATATTTATATTCCCTACTAGACCACCGTTTTTATAGATAAATATAAACTGATATAGATATTTCATAGACACATTTTTTAATTAATTATCCCATTACAAATACTATCTGTTAGAATAAATATATCGAGAGGTAAAACTATGAATCATAAAGAACAATACCATCAATGGATCCGAAAATTTATCACAAGTCATTCGACTGTTATTGATATGACTTGTGGCAATGGCTACGATACGCTCTTTATAGCTCCTTTGGCAGGAAAAGTTGTCGCAATCGATATCCAAAAAAATGCCATTGAAAGCACAAAGATACGAACACAAAATTATAATAACATTGAATACATTAACAGTGACCACTCACAGGTTGATTATAAAAAATATGCGCCTATTGAAGGCGCATTATATAATTTAGGTTATTTACCTGGCAGTGATAAGGCAATTGTTACTGAGGCTTCATCAACTGTAGAGTCATTAAGAAAGATAATTCCTCATATTCAAAGTTTTATAGTGATTTCCTGTTATAGAGGACATCCAGGAGGTAACGAGGAATATCTAGCTGTTGAAGAATACATTAGCAGCTTAAATGCTAAAGTTACAGTACTTGATTACCCTACTCCATTGAGTCCCGTAACATTTTGTATTGATTTAACATAAATAGTTCTCGATCATGAACTAATTGATTAACACCTTCTAGTGGTTTTGATAGAATTTCAATCCATTCATCTATCGACTTCCATTCAATACCTTCAAAGAAAATTACTTCCGCATCTGTGAGTTTCACCGATGTTTTTTCTTTTAAATTACAGATGAAATAGTGATGGACTGTAATAACTTCAAGAAGGTTATATCGATTAATTATCGAGCCAACATAGCATTCAATTTCGCAATTATAACCAAGTTCTTCAGATACTTCTCTTTTGATTGCATCTTCACGACTTTCGCCAAATTCAATGCCACCACCTGGACTTTCAAAGTGATCACGTGGCCCAAAAATATCTTCCGCTTTAATATGAATTAGAGCAATATCTCCTGTATCATTTTTTACAAAAGCTCTTGCTGTTTTACGGATTGTTGAAAAGCCAGTATTAGGATAAATTGTGTCATAGAATTCGTTAAGTAACATACGATAAAACCCTTTCTATAAAAGAAAAAGACGCTATCCGCGCCTTTCAATGAAGTTGTTGTATCATCAAATATCTTGGGTGGGGGGGTAAAGACTATTTGATGACCAACAGGCCATCTCTGACCATGTTTAATATTACACTGTATGAAAGATAAAGTCAACAAATTCACCCTTTAAGTAAAATAATTTTTTACTATTTTTTATTTTGTTGATTGACGTGGTGTATAGAGATAACTTAGTTCAATTTCTTTATCTTCAACCTCATCCTCATTTAACATTTTTGTAAGTACACGCATCGCTACAGCACCAAGATCATAAGATGGGATTGCGAAGCTTGATAGACGTGGACGAACCATAGAATTATACTTAGAATCAATTAAACATACGAGTTCTAAATCGTCAGGAATTGAAAGTCCGCGTTCGTGCGCAGCATTCATTGCTGAGATAGCTTGTGAATCACGGTTAGCAATTAAGAAATTGTAATCTAACTTCTCGATATTATCGAGGAAGTAATCATAAGAACGGCGGTATTCTTGAGGAATCTCAATATATCCTTCGTCTACAATACCCATTTCTTTATAAGCTTGTTGGATTCCACTTCTCATTTGAGCAGTAGTGAAATCATTTTTACGGTCTTGAATTACTGCAACACGATATTTCTTGTCTTGTTGTAGTTTTTGAAGTGTTAGTTCGTAAACTGCTTTTTCAATGTCAACAAAAACGGAAGAAATTTGTTGGTTAGACATTCTGTTTCCAATAACAACAATTGGGAATTGATATTTGTTAAGTTCAATCAATTCTTGATCCATAAGTTTGTCGTTATAAATGATAACACCATCGACACGTGATTTAATAACATCATCAATAACATCTTTAATATCAACAATACCTTCTGTCATTGTATGAAGCATAATGTTATATTTATAAATTTTCGCAACATCAATAAGACCATTGATAATTTGACCTGTATAGCCGAAGCTTGCTTCAGGTACTAAAAGAGCAATCGTCGTTGTTTTTTGTAGTGCAAGTCCTTGTGCTACCGCATTGGGTTTGTATCCTAATTTATCAATCGCATCTTCAACCTTAACACGTGTTTCTTCACGAACAATTTCTAATCCGTTAATAACACGTGACACTGTCGCCAGTGATACGCCTGCTTCCTTAGCAACATCATAAATAGTTACTCTTTTCATCAATTAATTGTCCTCTTCTTTAACTTCTTCTTCAAGTGTTGACTTTATATCTTCCACTTTGTTTTCTGCTTCGTCCTTGATATTATCAATAATATCTTCGGCCTTATCGCCAACTTCGTTAACATGGTCTAATGCTTTGTCAACGACTTCTACATCTTTATCAGATTCAAAAAAATCTTGTACTTTTTCTAACTTTTCCTTGATATATTCATTACTTTTATTAAGCAACGTTAAGGACTCTTCCTCAATATCTTCTGCCACATCTTCAACATCATCTACTGTGATATTAATGAATTTAACCGCATCGTCACGAACTTGTTCTCCAGTATCACGAACTTCTGATTCAAAATCGTTTTTCTTAGCATCTTGTTTATCAAGCCATTTCGCTAGACGATCGGAACCCTCTTTTACAAGGCGTCCTCCTGCATCAAGGGCATCTTTTGTTTTTTCTTTAACAGTTTCAGTACCACGCGTAACATTTGGGTGATTCATAAACTCATCTAGCCCATCTGTTGCACGTTTGAAACCATCTGAAGTTTTTTCTTTTAAACGTTCAAATGATGCAGAACCTTCAACTTTAGAAACAGCTTCTTTAGCTGATTCGTAAACACCTGTAGCAAATGAAGTAACATCTTCTAAGAATTCGCTTTTATCTGATGCAGAATTAATAATATCTAAACTTGAAGAAACGATTTGGCGGTTCTTTTTCAAGAGTTGTTCTGCACGCGCTTCAACGAGTTCTTTATTTTTAAAATCCGAGATAATTTCTAAAGAACGTACGTTCATATCATTTATTGTTGCGAGAGTCTTATCTCTAAATGTTAGTAAACGGTCTTGATCAGACTTACGAGCAATAATTTCGTTACTTTTGTTATAAAACTCGTAAACGATATCATCAATTTGGTATACTAACTCGTTTAATACATCATCATATTTACTCATAAATTCCAAAATCCTCCTCTTTCTCTGTTTTTGTTTCCATTTCGACATCCATATCGACATCTTCATTTCCATTCTTACGTTTTGCACGAGCTGATTGTTTTTTATCAACTGTGTCCGCAAACCAATTTACAACTGCATCTGAGTGTTTCATAGCAAATGAAGCGACAGTGCTTACAGCGCCTACTGCGGAATCATTTACCATATCTACAGTGCGGGAGACATTTGTGATTGTACTTAGTGGTTCTTGAAGTTGATCAACAGATGATTGTGTTGAATCTAACACTTGATCAACCTTTTCAATCGTAGTTGGTAAGTTTTTTACCACCTTTAACACTTGATAAAGAATCATTGCTAAAATAATTAAGCAGACAACACCTGCAATAGGTAATAGAATTGTCGCTGTTTTACTCAGTTCATTTAACAAAGCATCCATGAATTCACCTCTTCTATCTATTAATTATAACGCTATCTGAAAATGTTTTCAAGAATTGAAACGTATTTTCAATGCATCCTTAAGATCATATATATCTTTCGAGCTCATAAAGACATAGACTGCTGGTGCATGAGATGCAAGTAAATCTAAATCATGATCGTTTAGCTCAACAATTTTACTGTTTGGAATACGATCTTGTAAGTAAGTAATATCAATATCAATTCCTTCTTCTTGATCGTCAATACTTGTAAATGGGCATAGATATACTTCGTCAGCAATTGAAAGTGCCGAAGCAAACTCGTCTACAAAATAATGAACCCGTCCAACACGATGTGGTTTAAAAATCGCAACAATTTTACGATCAGGGTAACGTGTACGTGTTGCTTCTAGCGTAACACGAACTTCCGTTGGATGATGCGCATAGTCATCAATGTATACATTTGTTGCATCTTCATCGACAACATAGCGACGTTTCGCGCCCTTGAAGCTTTGAAGTCCTTTTTCAATCATCGCAACAGCGATGTTTTCATAAACACCTACAGCAATAACAGACAAGGCATCCAGAACCATGTGATCTCCCACGATTGGCAAATCAAATCGGCCGATATTCACACCATCTTGAATCACATCAAAACGAGTACTATCCGTAAGTTTTTCCATATTTGTTGCAATGAAATTATTACCTTCGTTAAAACCATACGTCCAAATCTTATGATTGAGGTTTAGTTCTTTATAATGTGGATCATCTCCCCAAATTACAAGGAGTTCTTCGACATTATCTGCAAATGCTTCATATGCAGAAAGATAATCTCTAACATCTTTAAAATAATCAACATGATCAATCTCAAAGTTTGTCATAATTGCTACTTTAGGCTTGTATGCTAGGAAGTGACGTCTAAATTCGCACGCTTCAACTGCGAAGTATTCATCGTTTGGAATTAATTCACCACGTCCATCCCCAATAAGATATCCAACATCTTTCGATTCACTTAGCATATCTCTAAGGAGTGTCGTCGTTGTCGTTTTTCCATGAGACCCACTGACTGCAATGGATCGATAACCTTCCATTAGTTTACCAAGATATTCATGATAACGGTATGTTTCAACAGTTGAGTTTTCATGAGCCGCTACAACTTCTTCATGGTCATCTCCAAAAGCATTCCCAATAATAACAGTCATTCCATCTTTGATATTATCTTTATTAAAGCTTAGGATTGGAATATTGATTTCTCTGAGTGCATCCTCGGTGAAGAAGTGTCGATCAATATCAGACCCCAAAACATCATAACCAAGCTGATGGCAGATGCGTGCCATCGAAGCCATTCCAGTTCCTTTAATGCCTATAAAATATACTGTTTCATTCTTCTTCATTTTCGAATCCTTCCAAGTAGTCATATAATGAAACCTGTACTTCTTCTTGATTTCTTTCTTCAGAAATCATTTCTGAAACATCAAGATTCAAGAGCGACTCGTCAATTTCAACCGTTTCGTCTTCAATTTGAACTGCCCCATACATAGGGCTAATCACTGATGTCACTGGTTTCTTCTTTTTAGCTTCTGTACTTACCGAAGATTTCAAAGGTTCTGTAGAACTTGTTGGTCCCCCGTATATAGGACTAATAATATCTTTAGGTTGATATGTAGACTGACGACGTTCGAACTTATTCTTAGAATCTTTCTCTTTAGAATTTTTAGGTTGTGATTCAAGCGCAAGATTATCATCAGCCGTAATCATTACTGTTTTACGAGGTTTTGTAGATTCTTCCGGCTCAATATTTATCTCAACCTTCTCAATTTCTTGAACAGGCTTGGGTGTATAAGTTCTTACTGGTTCTGAAACATTTCCCGTTTGTAAGTTATCTGTTACAGGTTTCTTAGGTGTAAGAGGCTTAAGTTGTGGTATATTGAGATTATCCTCTGTATCCTCGATTTCCTCTTCAATAATTATTTCTTCTTCCTTAAATAGAAGTGATGCGATTTTTTTAAACATTCTATTTACTCCTTATCATTATTAGTATCTTCCGTTACATTTTCTTTTGTACCGGAGTTCCCATCAATTTTAATTGGATCATCGGGGTGCAATTTGTTATACATATCAATCATCGACCCGGATTCCGGAACTGCTTGTTCAAAGAAGTTTTCGTGTGTAGCTTTGTATTGAATAACCTCTTTATTAGAATATTCTGCAGCAATTTTTTCTTCATTGACTGTAGAACTTCTCAATGTTGTAAGCATGGATTCCATGACGTATAACATATCAGAATCATTGACGATCCCAATTAAGTTTACGCTGTTGTTTTCCATGATAATCCCCTTCTTAGAACCAACTTCATAAATTAGAATATTAAATTTTTGTTCTTTATCTTGATTATCAAGATAAGTACCCGAATATGAGTACAGTACATTGTCTTTACTATAGCCTGTTTCCGTTTCACTATCTTTATAGTATTTACGTTGAATGATTTTTGGAACATCAACACTTAACATTACTTTGTTACCGCTAACTTCATAAAGCGTTGAGAGTTGATTTGATTCTTTAATACCAACATCTGGTAACGTATAGTACTTAATGTATTGTTTACTTTTATTGTTACTTGGCGGTAAAGGACGTGAGAGTGATTTTTGAATCATCTGGTCATAGCTCATTTGTTTACCAGCACATCCTGTTAGTAAGAAGCTCGCGAGAATTACAAGACTAATCTTTCGCAAGAACATCACCCCATATCTTTATGTCGATAAACTTGACTAAGGCTTCTTTAGCACTGAGATAGTCATGGGTATCAAGAATGCTGCTTGAAGTATGAATATTACGAGCACAGAGGCAACATGTTAAAGTCTTAACACCTTCACCCGATTTATGAACAGCTCCTGCATCAGTACCTCCTGGTGAGAAATAGTATTGATGGTCAATATCGTTTTCTTTACATACATCGACAAATTTATATATTAAATCTTTGGTTGCTATCATATTTCCGTCCATGACACGAACGAGAACACCCGCACCCAGTTTCCCTAATGCTTTTGAATCTAAAGCATCATTAGCTGGAGAACAATCAAGTACTATCGCAAGATCTGGTTTCACAAGATTAGAAACTGTTTGAGCTCCTCTTAGTCCAACTTCTTCTTGAACACTTGCTCCTACATAAAGATCAAAATCAAGTTCTTGGTCATGCAGTTCACTCAGCAAGTCCAGTCCCATAACACAACCATAACGGTTATCGAATGCTTTTGACAATAAACGTTCGCCATTATTTAGAACTTCGAATTCGCCTTGAAGTACAATCATGTCACCCACTTGGATTCCCATTGATTTTATTTCATCTTTATTGCGAGCTCCAACATCAACAAGCATTTGCGGAATATCCATAGGTTTCATACGTTCTTCAGGAGAGAGCATGTGTGGTGGAATACTTCCAATGGTTCCAAGATATTGTTGTTGGTGTCGTGTTGTGACACGAACACGATGTGCTAATAATGTTTGTGAAAACCAACCACCCACTGGATGAATTTTCAAAACTCCCGTTTCAGTTACTTCACGAACAAGAAACCCTACTTCATCCATATGTCCTAATACAAGAACTTTAGGAGCGTTTGGTTTCTTAGATTTTTTCACAGCAAGTATGCTGCCGAGATTATCTTGGATTACTTCGTCAATATTAAATTTTAAATATTCCTGTTTGAGATACTGTGCAACTTGATGTTCATGACCACTTACACCATCAAGTTGTGTTATGGTTTCAAACCATTCTAATTGTTGTTTATTTAACATTTTTTCTTCCTCCAAATTGCTCTAAAGATTGGTTGTCCCTTTTCATGGAACTTTCTTTCATATTCAGTAAACGGATCTTCATGTTCATGTGATCTAAAGTCAACATCGGCTTCTACCAATTCAAACTTGTGTGCTCCGACACTAACTAATGAGTAATTGAAGAGTCCGACATTATCAGTCTTCATCCAAATTTCTCCATCTTCAGTTAGAATTTCAAAATATTCATCAAGTTTATCTTTGTAGGTTAAACGACGTTTTTCATGGCGAGATTTAGGCCAAGGATCTGAGAAGTTGAGATGAACTACATCTACTTCACCTGGTGCAAACATTTCACTAAGTTTTTCCGCATCACCATAAATAAATCTTTGGTTTGAATGAGGGTTCTCTAGTAATTTTTTTAGCGCTATAGAACTCGCAGTGTAATCACGCTCCATTGCAACAATGCAACGATCATCAAAGAGTTCCGACAGTTGATGCCAGTAGTCACCTTTCCCAGCACCAATTTCTAAATGCAACATAGAATTGCCAATTTCTTTTTTCCAATTTCCTTTAATTGTTTCAAAATTTTCTACAGTGTAGTCACTCGCATCTTCAAACACTTGTGAACTCCAGTCTTTTTTACGTAATCTCATTCATACTACCTCATATTTATATAGTACTATTGTAACATGGTTATGAAACATTTTCTTCCGTTATTACACTTTTTTCATGATTGTGTGATAAAATACAAATATGGAAAATAAACAGAAAATAACAGGGATTGTTGTTGAATACAACCCACTACATAATGGCCACATTTATCACATTGAACAAGCACGATCAATTACTCAATGCGATGTCTTAATTGCGGTCATGTCACCAAATTTTGTCCAACGTGGTGAACCTGCGTTCATCAACAAATGGACACGTACTCAATACGCACTCGAATGGGGTGTTGACTTAGTTCTTGAACTCCCTACTCCCTATACCATCCAAAGTGCAGAAACCTTTGCTACACAAGCAGTTAATATTCTTGCGATGGCTCATATTGATACTTTGGTATATGGATCAGAAACTGGAATTGTAACAAACGAACTTGAGATAGACATCGACCACAAAAAACTCGAAGCTGGTCTTAGTTATGCTAAAGCAATGAACCCTCATCAACAAGGCCCCAACGATATCCTTGGTAAATATTATACGAGAGCCTGTAAGAACCTTAACATCACACCTATCGCAATCAAAAGAACCAATGCTTACCACAGTCTTGAACTGGATGAGTCAATTGCTAGTGCTACAGCCATTCGATACCAATTTAACCTAGGTAAAGATACAAGTGGCTATACACCCATCAATCTTACAAATATCCAGACTCATCGCTTAAACGACTATGAAACGTTGATTAAGTATGCCCTACTTTCATCTAATTCAGATGATTTAGAAAACATATCTATTGTCAGTGAAGGCATTCAAAATTTACTCATATCCAATGCCCACCTCAACCTTGCTGCTCTAATCGAAGCTTGTATCTCGAAGCGGTATACACGTGCTCGGATTCAAAGAACGCTAATAAACATCTTATTAAATCAATCCGAAAACATCCCAAAGATTCAACAATTTCGTGTACTTGGGATGAGCGAAGCAGGCCAACAACATCTTCGTTATTTAAAAAAACAAGAAGTCTCTTATACAACCCATTTCAAAGATTACCAATTCAAAGATATCGAGTATCGAGCAACATCAGTTTATTTACTGCCTTATTCTGATACATACCAAAAAGAGCAACTTGACATGGAAAAATCAGCAATTATACGAGTTTCTAACAAATAAACCCTCTACAGAATCACGATCCGTAGAGGGTTACTTATTTTAGTATTTAAGTTCTTTAACAAATTCCCATGAGAACTCTTCACGACCAAAGTGTCCGAAGTTTGCTGTTTGACGATAAATAGGTTTCAATAGATCCAATTCTTCAATAATGTTTCCAACTTTGAAATTAAAGTTATTATTAATGATGTCAAGAATTTCTGCTTCGTCTTTATGATTTGTTCCAAAAGTATCAATATGAATTGATAAAGGATCACTCATTCCGATTGCATAACTTAGTTGAACTTCCATACGATCACAAAGTCCACTTGCTACAACCGATTTCGCAACATATCTTAAGTAGTATGCTGCAGAACGGTCAACTTTTGAAGGATCTTTCGAACTAAAGCAACCGCCTCCAATACGACCCCATCCACCATAACTGTCGACAACGATTTTTCTACCTGTTGTACCCGAGTCACTGAAAGGACCAGCAATACTAAATTCACCGCTTGGATTGATGATAAAACGTGTTTCATCAGTAATCCATTTTGAATCAATCGTTGGTAAAATAACTTGATTCATAATTGTGTCACAAATTTCTTCATGAGAAATACCTGCTTCATGTGATGCACTTACAACTACTGTGTGTACGAATTGTGGCTCATTACCCTTGTACGCAACAGTTACTTGAGTTTTACCATCTGGTTTTAACCATGAAACATCATCTTTTGTCTCACTTAGTTTTTGAGATAGCTTATGTGCTAAATCAATAGTTAATGGCATCAGATTTTCTGTTTCGTTACATGCATAACCAAACATAATTCCTTGATCTCCTGCTCCAACATTTTCTGTATCCACAACTGCTGCATTAATTTGTGAAGATTGTTTGTTAACTTTCGTTAATACTGAATATTCTTCAGTATAACCTATATCAGCAAGAACACCTTTCGCAATTTTTTCATAATCAATTTTTGCCTGAGTATTTGCTTCCCCATAAATTAAAATAAAATCGTCTTTAATGGTAGCTTCTACCGCCATCTTTGAATTCACATCTTGACTTAAAGCTGCATCCAATATTGCATCCGCAATTTGATCACAAATCTTATCAGGATGACCATCCGTAACACTTTCCGAAGTAAAATAAACATATTCCATAACTATACTAGCCTCTTTTCTAACGACATAAAAAAAAGTCCTAGCAACAACACTAAGGCTTATAATTCGATACAAGCTTATCGTTGTTAGCTGTACCACCTTACTTAAAGCAGGTTGGTATGAGGTTAATGAGCTAACTCTCTACCTCAACTCTTGATAATCGCTTCAATATCATATAGCATATAGATGAAATATGCAAGTAAAAAGGAGCAAGTATGAATACATTAACACAAGCTATTGAGTCGTTACAAAATCACTATTCACAAAAGAATGAAATTATATTTGAAAACACATTGAAAGATGCAACATTATTAATTGCGAAAAGCTCAGAGAGTTCACTCTCATACGAAAATGAGCTTATCTTGAACTTCGATTTAGATCAACAAAAATATATTGCTGTATTTACAGAGGATGAAAGCATTAGAAATTTCTCCGATGACCCATTGGAAACAATCCCCGTAACATTAAAAGATCTTTATCCCCTAGTACAAGAAGAAAACTTATTCTGTGTGATTAATCCTGGACAACATGACCTCATCCTCGATGAATACATGATGATGCAGATTCTAGAAGAACAAGAACAGACAACAGTTCAACTTGCAACAGTTGGTACTCAAGCTTTATCTTTACAATTCAAATTAAAAAGCCTCTTCGAATTAAATAAACAGATTCAAGAAGCTTATCTCGTAGAAGTTATCGTTAACAATGCACCGCATTACGGTATCGTCGTAAAAGGTCTTGATGATAAGGAAGAGACACTTCAGAATACGGCAGAATCAGTTCAAGATGTACTAGATACTTCCACACACTTTGAGCTCTATTCTGCTCACGATGCTTTCGGGAAAGATATCATGAAATTCACAAAACCTTTCTATCAAAAGTAAAGAAAAGTTCGGATATTATTCCGAACTTTTCTTTTTATTCTAAGGGTTTTTGTCTGTAGTTACCTTCAATTCGTTCTACAGATGAAATCTCAATAAATGCCTTTGAATCTGCTGCTTTAATGGAATCCACAATTGATTTTAATTCAAATTCATTTACAACCATATACAACATTGCTTTGTATTGATGTTTGAAAACACCAATTCCATCCAGCTTTGTGATACCATGACGTGTCACTTTAAAAACCGCATTCGACACATCCTCAGGATGTCCCGTAATAATACGTAAGCTCGATAGTTTATATCTGTTATGGTATGTCTCTATAACCTTAGTAGAGACCACTTGGTATAGTATTGAATAAAGAGCAAATTCCCACTGGAATCGCCATCCATAATAAACAAGGAGTGCTACGTTGAAGTACATAATACGATCCCACATTGGTTTATTTTTAACCATCGAGAAGTAAATCGCAATAAAATCTGTACCCCCTGCTGAACCACTCATTCGCAACGCAAATGAAGAACCAATTCCATTAAGAACACCACCAAACACAGCCATAAGAATAGGATCTTGTGTTAAGCGAAACTGTGGAAGTGCTTCTACAAAAAACGATGTTAAGAAGACATGAAGGAATGAAAGTGCCAAGAATTTCTTTCCAAGTTTTTTATAAACAAAAAGTAATAAAATAATCACTAAAAAATTTAGATGTTAGCGTGATATTCGTCCAATACATCCATAAGGAATCTTAATTCCAGATGCCATCTTGAACTCTTCAATTAAAATAATTGAGACTCCTCCGACTCCAGCCGGCACAAGATTGGCAGGTTGAACGAACGATTTAATGGCTATGGCAGAAAATAACGCTCCCACTGCTACCCCTATAAGATGTTTTGGTTTAATCAGCTTTAAATTTTCCATATTTGAATTTTTCTCTCTATTAATGTTTCGCAACGAATCATTTGATTTCGAATCGTACGAATATCCACATCAACATCATAACGTGTTTTGTCTCTAAACAAAACACTTGTTGAGTGATTTCCCTTCTTATGAAATGATACTACATTTCTGTAATTTATCCAAATGCATCGGTCATTTAAATATCCTCGTGTGGGAAAATAAATACAACAATCCATAATAGATATCACTACGGGTGGTTTATGCCGAATTCCCAGTGCTTTGGCACACATCAATCGACTTGAATTGAAATCAACTAAATACACTTCACAGATGTGATTCATAAATTCATAACTTGAACAGGAATACGATCGTTTTTGTCTATTGGAAAATAAGACGCGACACCCCGATTGATTACCCACAATGCAATTCAACACACAATCACCTCATGAACTTTAACTATTCACAAGCACATCCATCACACTCTTCATCATCGTCCTCATAGACAAAATCGCCCTCAGTATACGCGACACACTCAATTTGAACGAGTGCGTTCTTAGGAAGACGTGATACTTCCATACAGGTACGAACAGGATAAGGATGACTAAAATAGATTGCAATCATTTGATTGACTTTGTTGAAGTCATCCAAGTCTTGTAAATATATTGTAGTACTAACTACGTGGTCCAGCTCAAGATTCCTAAAATTGAGGATTGCTTCAATATTATCGATAACTTTACGCGTTTGCGATGCGATATCATCGCCTACCACATCTCCCTCATCATTTAAAGGAAGTTGTGCGGAGATATAAAGCATCTGATTAATTTCAATTGCCGTTGAATAAGGTCCGAGAGGTTTCGGTCCTTTATTCGGACGAAGCTGATTTTTTTGCATTATCTCACCTCAATTAGAGAAGATCTCTATAATAATCGTCGCTATCATCTTTTTTGAAGGCACGATTCATCTTCACAGCACCAATAATAGTACCGACCACGATTGCGACAAGCGCAATAACACTTAAAAAGTCATTAATGTTTTCTATCATTATGTCACCTCATTGTCATTATTATAGTTAATTTACTTTTTTACTTCAATGAACTCGCATAGATTTAAAGTCATTCTCACCAACATCCATATTAACATCGCAAAAGAAATCACGATTGAAATCCACGATGCGGTATGTATAATTTTTGTTGCTGCAGGAATACTAAGAGAATTCGTTGCAAGAATTACTGATCCTAAAAACAAAATATTTAAAGATATGAATGCAATTATATTTCCGATAATATTGAGTAATATTCGAGATTTCCAGAAAGAAGTTACCCATAAGAAAAATAAAATATAAAGTGGAAGTGGTACCAATTGGATAATTTTAATTACCAGTTGAAATGGTTGAAATTTATAGTCAAGATATAGTGAAACAACCTTTAAAACAAAAAGTGGTTCCTCCATGAATATTTTCAGGGCATCTTCCACTTCGTTAATTTGTACAACTCTCGCATTAAAAACAAGGTAAGAAAACCACATACAAATTGCATAGAACATCCACGAATAATAGACGAGCTTTGTTTGTGATTCTTTATTGATTTTCATCAGGGGTCCAGTTTCTCAAAAAGTCACTTCCTTTTTGAACTTCTTGCATAGATAGACCTTCATAGTTTTTTTGACGTAGAACCTCAAACACTGTAATTGCAACAGTATTCGATAAATTCATACTTCGAGCATCCGCAGCCATTGGTATTCTAAAACAGCGTTCGATATTCTCTTTTAGAATTTCTTTAGGAATACCGGTGCTCTCTTTTCCAAAGACAAGATAAATATCTTCATCAAGGGTAGCAAAGTCAAAATCACTGTGCGGATGATCACCATAGCGAGTCAAAAAGAATAACGCTCCTTTTTCATCTTGTAAAAATGATTCCCAATCGTCATGTCTTTTTAAAACAAGCTGATCAGTATAATCCATAACACTTCGTTTAACACGTTTCTCATCCAAGATAAAACCAAGAGGCTCAATCAAATGTAATGTTGCACCACTTGCTGCACAAGTACGCATGATATTTCCGGTGTTTTGTGGTATTTCAGGCTGATATAGTACGACGTGAATCATTTTTCTTATCCATCCAATCTAATCCAAAGTATGCCAGTGTGAGAACCGCGAATTCCGCAAGAACCATCACGAGAATACGATACACAAGCCCCATGAACACAGGTTCTGGAACCATTGATATCATTCGATCTGTTGCAGGATCTAAGAGCCACAGATCATTGGTAAATACAAGTTTATGGAACGTTATCCAGAATGTTGTGAAATCAAGTACCGCCATAACACCAATTGTGATAATTACGATTGATACAATCAAGAGTGATTCTTTTACAATTTTTTTATTAAGGTTGTAATCTAAGTAATCACCTGTTCCCAAGCTTATTACAAGCATAACTGCAACGAAAATCATACTAATATCACGAATAAATCGCGCCTTTAAGTAGAGGTTCTTAACATCGACCATATGAGCTTTTTCACGTTCATTGAACATTTCAACACGTTGACCATTAATCGTTACTTCATGATCCAGTGACGGTTGTTTCCCCTTAATATAACGGAAAAGTGTCATCGTAACATCTTTCAATTCTTCGTCAGAGACTCCGATTGTTTCTGATACAGCAAGCTCGTCATACATTTTTGTATAGTAGCGAGGATTAAATGACGCTACAAAAACAGTTGTAATTAAGGTCGCGAAAATAAAGAGTATCATCGCTAATAAGTACAGTCGTCTTCTCATGAGTTTTCCTTCATATATTCTATAAATTGATTAAGTGCTAATGCACGGTGAGATATTTTATTCTTTAAATCAGAATCCAAAGTGCCAAAACTTTGATCATAGCCATTTGGTATGAAAATTGGATCATACCCAAATCCACCTTCACCTTGAATTGAATCCGCTATAACTCCGTGCACATCTCCTTCAAAAATTTCATCAACGCCAGGACCGTATAACGAAATTGACGAGTGGAAATAAGCATTACGATTCTCTTTATCTTTTAAGAGACGCAAGACCTCGTTATTTTTAATTTGATAATCCGTATCTTCGCCCATAAAACGTGCTGAGTGAACACCTAAGATATCCGGAAGGGATTCGATACACAGCCCTGAATCATCCGCTACTACAGCTAAACCTGTGATGTCAGAGAGGAATTTTGTTTTAATTCTCGCATTATCAGCGAAAGTTAATCTATCTTCCACAACACTGGACATATCAATGTCGAGCATCGATGCGCTCAGTATTTCATATCCTAATGGTTCAAGCAGTGCTTTGAACTCATTTATCTTTCCTTTATTATGACTTGCTACAATAAGTTTCATACAAACCTCCTGGGTCTATGAAATTATATCACTTATGCTATAATTGTTCTATGAAAATAGAACGAACTATTAATGAAATATTAAATGAAAAGCCCCTGTCCATTGAATATATCAAAACAGGACTCACAAATGACAATTATCATGTTATCACACAGAACCATAATGTTGTCATTCGTATTCCTCGAATTGAGAATCACGGACTTTTTAATTATGTTCACGAACAAAAAGTTCTTAAGATGTTAGAACATACAAGTCTTGACACACCCCTAGTCTATTTCAATTCAAAATCCGGTATTAAAGTTAATGAATATATCGGTAATCATGACACTTTTTCTCCTCAATACCTCGACAGAGCCGCAATGCTAATTAAAACGTTGCATCAACAAAATCTAACTTCAGGAATTCATTTCGACTTACTTAAAAAATTTGATGATTATAAAAATCGTGTATCCAATCCGATTTTCGATACTTCTTTTGCCTTCGATTATCTAAAACACGCCTCCGAAATTTCAACCAATCACATTCTTTGTCACAATGACCTTGTAGCAGGAAATCTTTTATTCACAAATAGTAGAGACTACTTAATTGATTACGAGTATGCGATGGATAATGACCCATTCTTCGACATTATGTCATTTATTACTGAAAACGACATTCAAGACGCTTATTTACGTACTCAATTCTATGATATATATTTTAAAAGACCACTAACACAAAGGGATTATCAAAGGCTCAAGCTCTTTGAAATTGCACATCATACCTTATGGTGTGAGTGGGCTATGATGATGTTTGAATCATCGCCTCTTCCAATCTATCAAGAAATCGCACAATTAAAGTATCAGCGCCTTACGGAACTTTTTAGTGATCCAAATATCACGCAACTCCTATATATAAAGTAAAGAAACGTCTGATACGTTTCTTTTTAGCATAAAAAAAAGCAAGAAAGTAACTTCTTGCTTAAATATCATATAAGTCTTTAAAGAACTTATTAATTTGGTCAACAGACTGAATAAGATTCTCATTATCATCAAGATGAAGGAGTAATTGGTCAATCATTTCCTCATGGAATTGATCATGAATCCGCATAACTTCCACACCTTTCTCAGTGAGTCCTAATCTGTATATCCGACGATCTTGAGCATCTTGTTCACGATAGACATAACCCTTATGGCTGAGACGATTAATCGTCGTAGTCAGAGTTCCCTGAGTGATTCTCAAATGAGCAGCGACATCGCTCATCATTTTCGTTTCACTTTTTTGAATGCCTTCGAGCGTATGAACTTCGGTCATGGATATTTTTACACCATGAACACGGTGATATCTTTCTTCAATCACAAGGATTTGGTTAAAAATATCAACAAGCAGTTCATTTAAAACATGACGAGCATCGATCGACATACACTATTTTTCTAAAGCTTTTTGAGCTTTGCTTGCTAAAGTTGCAAATCCTTTTGGATCGTGAATTGCAATTTCTGAAAGCATTTTACGGTTAATGTCGATATTTGCTAAACGTAGACCATGCATTAATGTGCTGTATGTCATATCATTTTGACGAGCAGCAGCATTGATACGTGTAATCCATAGTTTACGCATTTCACGTTTTAATTGTTTACGGTCACGGAATGCATAACGTTGTGAACGCATAACTTGTTCATTAGCTGTACGATAAAGAACGTGTTTTGACCCATAATAACCTTTTGCTAATTTTAATGTTTTTTTACGACGCGCACGTGATGCGACTGAATTTGTTGATCTTGGCATTTAAAACACCCTCCTTAATCTTGTAGTAAATGTTTAATACGTTTGTAGTCACTCTTAGATACGAGAGTAGCTTTACGTAATTGACGATTTTGTTTTGTTGATTTATGACGAGCAAAGTGACTTACATATGCTTGTTGTCTCTTTAATTGACCTGAGCCAGTACGTTTTACACGTTTAGCTAAAGTACGTTTTGTTTTCATTTTAGGCATTACAAGGCCCTCCTTCAGTTATTTCTTGTTTGGTGAAATCACAACTGACATTGTGTTTCCTTCAAGTTTAGGTGCTTTTTCAACTGAACCTAAATCATTACATTCCTCAATAAAGCGTGCCATTGTTTTACGTCCGACATCGATACGAGTCATCATACGACCTCTAAAACGCATATCAATTTTAACTTTTGTTCCTTCTTCTAACCATTTACGAGCATGACGTAACTTTGTATCAAAGTCATGTTGATCAATAACTGGCGATAAACGTAGGGGTTTAATTTGAGTAACGTGTTGGTTCTTCTTAGCTTCCTTAGCTTTTTTCTGTTGTTCATAACGATAACGACCGTAGTCCATTATTTTACATACAGGTGGATTTGCATTTGGAGCAACACAAACTAAATCTTGGTTTGCTTCCGCAGCTTTTTCCAACGCTTCGCGACGCATAAGAATCCCTAGTTGTTCTCCTTCAGATCCAATAACAAGAACTTCTTTGAAACGGATTGCTTCATTAATTAAATCCTCTGGACCTTTACGGTTATCTTGATTCATTCTTCTACTAATAGTATTCACCTCCCTTGGTGTTTTCGTAATAACAATAAAAAAGTGTGCACGTATCGAACACACTCAAAGGTTTTGAAAATTAGACCTAAGCTTTTACCTATGACCGACAGCCATCAGGTGAGAATGTGCTTCTACTTTCTTATTGCTCGCATATTATAGCATCACCACACACTCACGTCAAGGATTTATGAACATTATATGCAACTCATTTACAAGTGTCCATTTCAGAGTTTCATGATCAGCATCTTATATAGAGTCCTAATTCGAGTTTCAATTAAATCAGTTAAGAATCTTCTCTAATTCCACGATTCCCTTTGGAAAACTCATCGAAATTATCTTCTTCTTTTTATTTGAATAAATTATGCTTCAAATTATTATCTTACCTTGTACAACATTGCGAAGTAGCAGTTCAAATCATCCCTTAGGATTTAGCAACTCAAGTACACTGGGTGTATGAGATAAGTTTTTTCAAAACTACTTGATATCATGCTTCCATTCATTATCCTCTAAGTAGTAATAGAATTCCGATTTTTTACCAGTGAAAATTTCTAGCATCTCTTCAAAATCCACCGAAAGTTTGTAGTCTTTCAATTCCGATTTATTAATCCAGAAAACATCCCCTTCTGCTGATGATTTTAAATCACCCGAATACGAATCGGTCTTAAAGAAAAATACAATATAACGGCCTATCTCTGTTGGGAACTGTTTAACTCCACACAAAACTACATTCACGATATCCAAACCAGTCTCTTCTTTCACCTCTCGGATTGTTGAGTCAACCAAAGACTCTTCTCTTTCGATATGTCCACCAGGAAAAGTAAGACCTACATACTCCGATTGGAAGTTACCTTTTTTCTCTAAAACTAATATTTTATCACCGTCTTCAACCATACACATATTCGTAAGCGTTACGACTTCTGTCCTCATAATATTAATCCTTTCTCAAATTTAAAATTGAGTCATTTAAACATCGACTCTAAACAACTTCAAAGATATTTTTTAATCATCACAACATTATCATTCACAATTTTTTCTAAACATTATATATATGTAACGAATAATCAGCGAATAAAGAGCAAGCTCAGAATAGAAAGTTTCTAACCTAATCTCCAAACAAAGAAGATGATGAAACCTACCACCAAGAAAAAAACCGCTTTTTTTCATAACGAATCCACCCTCTTTATCTAAATAGTACAAAACAATATGTAATTATGCACTCTAATTATATATCATATTTCTAATAATGGATGAGAATCATAAAAAAGAAGCTCGCTTGAGCTTCTTTAAGTCTAATCCAGTTTTAGCAACATAGCATTGATTGCGACAATCACGGTACTTAGCGACATGAACACTGCACCAACTGCCGGTGTTAGAAGAATTCCAATGGGCGCTAACACACCGGCTGCCAATGGAATTGCGATAAAGTTATAACCAGCTCCCCACCATAAGTTTTCAATCATCTTACGCGATGTTTTCTTACTGAGTCGTAAGAGATTAAGAATATCTTTAGGATCACTTTTCACAAGAATTACATCCGCGGAATCAATGGCAACTTCGGTTCCCGCGCCGATTGCGACACCGACATTTGCACGAGCCAAAGCAGGAGCATCATTGACGCCATCGCCAACCATCATAACTCGTTTTTCTTCAGATTGAAGTTGCCGAACGATTGATTCCTTATCTTCCGGTTTCAATTCTGCATAATAGCGTTCAATACCCAATTCATTTGCAACCATTTTTGCAAAATGTTCGTTATCTCCTGTTAACATAACCGGTTCCACATTCATTGATTTCAGTGTTTTAATTAATTCATAAGATGCTTCTTTGATCTTATCACCTTGAGCAACTATTCCAATTACATCTTTATTTCTAACAAGGAAGCTCATTGAGTTCCCTTGTTTTGCTAATAATTCAACGTGTTCTTTATCGTATACAAATTGATTTTCAATGAGATACTTTTCATTCACAATAAGGTACTCTTGTTGACCCAAGACACCCCTCATCCCAACGCCTGGAATTGTTTCAACACCATCTGCATGCGAAACTTCAAAATTCAATGCTTCAGACTTTTTCAAAATACCAACTGCAAGAGGATGAGATGAGCCTTGCTCTAGTGAGGCAAAAATACTCAGAACTTCATCATTTGTCAACATTTCATCTAATGATTCATAATTATTAAGATCGAAGTTACCATGAGTTAAAGTTCCCGTTTTATCCATGAGTACCATATCAACTTTATGGGCATTTTCAAAGGATTCACGATTGCGAATCAATAAACCATTTTTCGCCGCAATAGAAGTAGAACGCGCAACTACAAGTGGAATAGCAAGTCCGAGTGCATGAGGACACGCAATAATTAGTACAGTTACTAATCTTTCAAGCGCAACGTTACTGTCTTGAGTAACACTAAACCAAATTATGAAGGTTAAGAGTCCGACAAACAACGCAATATAGAATAGGTATTGGGCAACCTTATTTGAAAGTAGTTCATTTTTAGACTTATCTTTTTGAGCATCAGAAACAAGTGTCATTACTTGTGACAAGTATCCTGATTCTCCAGTACCGTCAACCTCAACAAGTAACGTACCATTACCATTAGTAGAGCCTCCAATTACCGTGTCATTCACATCTTTTATAACTCCAAGAGATTCACCAGTAATCATTGATTCATTGACAGTACTATTTCCTTTGATGACATGGCCATCTGCAGGAATTGTTTGTCCAGCACTAACTTGAACGACATCGCCTATTTTCACTTCAGTTAGAGGAATGGTTTCAAAAGTACCATCTTCACGTACAACACGAGCATCTTTGGGTAATAGAGAAGCCATTTTTTCTAATGCATTCCCTGCATCACTTACTGCATTCATTTCAACCCAGTGCCCAAGGAGCATGATTGCGATTAAGCTTGCAAGTTCCCAAAAGAAATCCATAACATGAACAGGACTCTGAACTAGATGATTCATCACAAAGGCATAAATGGAATATCCATATGCAACCGTAATCCCTAAAGAAATTAAAGTCATCATACCTGGATTTTTCATTTTCAACTCCATTTTCGCCCCTTTTAAAAATGGCATTCCTCCATAAAAGAATAAGATTGTTGAAAGAATTAAGACAACCCATTCTGAGTACTTAAATGATATCTGAAATGGTAGTGTAATTCCCATCATTGGAGATATGAGCATCACAGGAATTGCGAAAATCAAAGAAATAAAAAACTTTGTCTTCAAGTCACCCATACCGTGCATTGAATGATCCATATGAGAATGTCCTTCATCATGACTTCCATGATGATCATGTTTGTTCATTTCATGATTATGATGCTCGTGATTGTGCTCTTCATGACGTTTCATCTCGTTGTGTTTATGTTGCATTTCATCGTGATTGTGTTCCATAGTATCACCTTCCTTAATTATAGTTTACATTTGTAGACTATAATTAACCAGTAAAGTGCTCAATAAAATCACAAAAGAAATCCTCAATTACATTTTCGCAAAGGCAACGCAATTATAATCATCGACTTTTTTGAATCCTAATGACTCATAAAAACTAACTGTGTTTGCATCGTTATCGGTTAAGAGTACCGTTTGACGAACATGGGAATATTCAGTAAGTAAGTGGGTGACTAGATCAGAGCCAATGTTTTGTCTTCGTGATGATGAGTGCACAATTATGTCTTGGATATAAAGGATTGTTTCACCATCGCCGACCGCTCTAATAACTCCTACTAAATCTTCTTGTTCATATACTACAAACGATATTATTGAGCTTTGATATGCTCTTTTAAGACACTCAAGATCTTCCAGATACGCGAACCATTTTGCATCTTGATACAATAACAAAACCTTCTCGAAGTCTCGCTTTTCACTATAATTTAGAATTTCCATAGTTCCCTACTTTCTTAGGAATAGTATATCACTACCCACTCCAACTAATAAAAAAAGTGGCGTGAACCACTTTTAGTTTTTATTCTTCGTTACTACTTTTCACAATTTCAAGATGAAGTTCTTTCAATTGTTTGTCTACTGCTGGAGATGGAGCATTTGTTAACGGGCAACGTGCTGATGCATTTTTAGGGAATGCAATAACGTCACGAATTGTTTCGGAGTGAGTTAATGCCATTGCGTAACGATCAAGTCCGAATGCAATTCCACCATGTGGTGGTGTACCATACTTGAATGCATCGACAAAGAATCCAAAGCGACGTTGAATTTCTTCTGGAGTGAATCCAATAATTTCGAACATTTTTTCTTGAAGTTCTTGTTGATAGATTCTCATTGACCCACCAGCTACTTCAAATCCATTAAGAACAAGGTCGTAAGCCTGAGCAATAACATCCAGAGGTCTTTCATCAAGGAAAGCGACATGTTCTTGCACAGGTGCTGTAAATGGGTGGTGACGCGCAATAATGACGCCATCTTCCATTTCAAACATTGGGAAATCAACAACCCAGCAATATGCAAATTTGTTTTCTGGAATAAGATTGTAATCTTTCGCCAATTGGAGACGAAGTGCACCAATTGCAGTACATGTAAGTTCCCACTCACCACTACCAATAAAGATTGCATCACCAAATTCTAATCCTAATGTTTCTACCATTTGTGCTTGTTCTGCTTCAGAAATAAATTTAGCTGCACTTCCTGAAAAACCTGCTTCTTCGTATTTAAGAGCAACAAGTCCTTTTAATCCGTATTTTTTTACTAAATCAGTATATTTATCTGTAACTTTACGGGTAAGTGTTTCAGCATGTCCTTTAAGTACAAGTCCTTTAAGAACACCACCATTTTCCAATGTGTCACTAAACACTTTAAATTCACTTTGAGCAAAGATAGGTGCGAAGTCAATTAATTTCATTTCAAATCTCAAGTCCGGTTTATCACTTCCATAATAGTTAAGTGCGTCTACAAATTTGATTTTTGGAATTTCATGTTTTTCTTCATCCAAAACGTTGATCATAACATCATCAACGATTGTTTCAATAATATCCATGAATTGATTTTGATCTAAAAATGATGCCTCAATATCAACTTGAGTAAAGTCCAATTGACGGTCAGCACGTAAATCTTCATCTCGGAAACAACGCGCAACTTGATAGTAGCGTTCCATACCACCAATCATTAAGAGTTGTTTAAAAATTTGTGGTGATTGTGCTAGTGCGTAGAATTCTCCTTCATGAACACGGGAAGGTACAAGATATTCTCGTGCTCCTTCAGGTGTAGATTTCGTAAGCATTGGAGTCTCAACATCAATAAATCCCATGTTATCCAAAGTTTTACGCATTTCACTTACGATTGCTGCACGTTTTATCAAACGTTCTTGCATTACAGGTCTTCTCAAGTCTAAGTAACGATATTTTAAACGAGTGTCTTCAAGTGCATCCGTTTCATCAGCAATAATCATTGGTGTCTGAGCTGCCTTATTAATGATAGTTACTTCTTTAACATCAACTTCGATATCACCTGTTGCAAGCTTCGCATTTTTGTCTTGTCTCTCACGAACAAGCCCCTTTATAGATACAACATATTCATTCTTTAATTCTTGTACAATTGGATATTCATCATGATTCACTACCAATTGCACGATACCACTGCGGTCGCGAAGATCAATAAAGTTGATTGAGCCAAAGTTACGACGTTTCGCAACCCAGCCTACAAGTTCAACCTCCTGACCAACATGTTCCATTCTCAATATTCCATTATGATGTGTACGATTCATATTATTTACCTAACCACTTTCTAACTTGTCCGACGACTTCCTCATAGCTTACAGTTACCTGTTCTTGAGTTTCAATATTCTTTAAATTAACGACACCTTTTTCGAGTTCATTCCCACCTGAAATCATAGCTATCTTCGCATTTGTGCGATCTACCATTTTAAATTGTGCTTTCATAGACTTGTTTTCATAATCCATATCTGCACAGAATCCTGCTTTACGTAATTCTGTAATTAATTTAAACAATTGCATGTTGGATTCTTGTCCCATTGGCATTGCAAAGACATCAACGTGCTCTGCGGTGTCAAAAGTAACACCTGCAAGTTCTGCATAAATCAACAGACGTTCAATACCAACCGCAAAGCCAACTGCATCCGTTTGCGGGCCACCAAAGTATTCAACCATGTGGCTGTAACGACCTCCTGCAAAGATAGTAGATTGCGCTGCAGCATTTTCGTCTGTCGAAATAACTTCGTAAACGGTATGTGTGTAGTAATCAAGTCCACGAACCATTCTAGGATCAACTTCGTATGGAATATTTTGTTCATCAAGAGTCTTCTTCAAAGTTTCAAAATATGTTTTCGACTCTTCGTTGAGATAATCTAGATTAATTGGAGCTGTTTTCATTGCTTCATGATCGTGATCAACTTTACAATCCAACATACGCAATGGATTTTGTTCATAACGTCGCTGACAATCCGAGCACAGTGTATCAAGATGTGGTTTAAAGTGTTCTTTTAAAGCTACTTTGTATGCTGCTTGACTCTCTGCATCCCCCAATGTGTTAATCACAAGTTTATACTTGTGAACACCAATTTCATCTAAAAGATTGAGACCTACCATGATGGATTCTAAATCAAGGTAAGGATTGGCTTCACCGAAGAATTCGACACCAAATTGGTGGAAAATACGCATTCTTCCTTTTTGAGGTCTTTCATATCTAAAGTTTGGTGAGAAATAAAAGAAACGTTGAACAGAACTTGGGTTAGCATATAATTTGTGTTCAACAAATGCACGAACCAATCCGGCAGTTCCTTCTGGTTTTAAAGTTAATGATCGCTCACCACGATCCATAAAGGTATACATTTCTTTATTAACCATATCACTCGCATCATTACCACGAGCGAATACTTCTGTATGTTCAAAAATAGGTGTTCGAAGTTCCGAAATATGATAACGTTCACAAATCTCTCTTGCTAATTTTTCAACTTCTTGCCATTTTTTAACTTCTTCACCCAAGACATCTTGAGTTCCTCTTGGCGCTCTATAACTCATCACTATTCCTCCTTCAAAATAACATAAAAGGTGCTACCAAGGACGCTAAAAGCGTGGTACCACCTTTGTTTTATACTCAAACTCTTAACGCGAGCAACGGCTAGTCTCTACTCTATTCAAGATAGCTTCTCCCATGTGTCCCACAAATCAAAAATCAGCACTTTTCACCAACCAGCACTTCTCTACGCTTTCTCGATTTATTTAATCATGTTCAACGAATATACCAATAATCTACCACAAAACTAAAGAGTTTGCAATAATATTATCATGAAGCCACGTTACTTATTCGCACTTAAAATTCTAATCGATATCTCGCTTCACTTTATGAGCAAAGTATCAGTCAATAAGTTTATCAATAACAAATCCACCATGAAAATTAAGTTCATAGATCAATTCATCTTTGTAGAATATAACTTCTCTACCTATAAACCAAGAGAAATCTCCATTAACTTCCATAATATATGTGTAGTCCCCTTCTTTAAATATTGGTCTTCCGCGATATGGATATGCAAGTGTAGGTTCCATTAATGATTTTCTCAAGAAAACGCTCGAAAATTATTCTTCGTTGAGAACTCTTCCCGTATAATTCATCGACCAAACTGGTTTTAAATCATCCCAAACAGCTTCTTCGCCAGAGAAGGAATGCGTCCCAATGTAACTGTCGATATTCTTTAGCTTTCCAGAATTAAACTCCAAGTCATAGGAGTTAGGACGGCTGCTCGCAACTTTCCCCATACTTGAAGCGTACGTATTTTTCTTCGCGTTAATTAAAAACTCAATTATTTTATCTGTGACCATTATAATGCCTCCTAATGACGCTTCTTGATTTCTATAATAATACTAGGAACAACAATCATAAAGAAATATATTGACAGAGTTAAAATAATCACCGAACGACTTTGCTCCCACATAGCAGGTACAACAACGTCAAAAGACCCTTTTTTGAAAAAACCAAATGTGCTATGTAAACCGAGTGCAATACCATTAATCCATCGAATATTGTTCATCCATTCTGAAAGATCCATACGATTATCCTTCGGTTCGTGAACCCAATCAAAGTAAGCAAATAAGCAAATAATAAACAAGTTAATATAGATAGGAACAAACCAAGCATCTTGAAGACTTGTGCCAGAAAAAATGACCATGATGGTGAACCCAACAGTAATTACAACAAACCAATCAAGCATCGTTCGTAATCCCTTATGATTTTCAAAAAAATGATACATACATCCTCCATAACTTACGCAATAATAAGCGTCATTTCTAATCGAACCTCGCGATTCTCAATATCTTGATTCGTATAATGTGTTAAATCAATCCCCATGATTTTAAACCCATTTTTTTGATACATCTCTATCGCCTTTGTATTACAAGACTGTACTTCCAAAACCAATTCACGAATCGGTTTATCTTCTACAAATTCGATAACATATTTTATGAGTTGGCTTCCGTATCCTCTATTTCGATATGAATCATCAATGATAATATCGCTTATCCGCATTCGTTGGTGCCACGATTCCTCACCAATCTGAATAAACCCAACAAGGTCACCATCAACTTCGAGACCAAACAACTTCGGATTTTCTAAGTGATCCGCAAAAAACTCACCTGAGAATTCTTTAT
>JAVWLP010000008.1:0-60982 GCA_036637915.1 Erysipelothrix sp.
ATAAAAAAGTGCTGATGAGATAAATATCTCACCAACACCAGATTTTAAAGAACCAAAATATTTTGTTCGATTCTAGAGGGTCTTTTTTGTTGAAACTGAGTTCTTGCAAATACTTGTTGCAAGAGTTTGTGATGTAAGCCTTTTCAGATATTGTGTATAGTCTAGTCAGGAGGTGGAATTATGTTAAGTCCAATTACAATGATATTAAGAGGTTACAACCAAGATGAGGTTGCGTGTGTAGCGGAAGTGCTGTTAGACAGTACCTTTGTTAAAAACATGGAAATCACTATGAACACAGAATATGCTTTGGAAATAATTGAATTTATTTCTAATGAATATGGTGCAAAACTTAATGTGGGTGCAGGTACGGTACAAACATTTTCAGAATTAAAAGATGTTGTTAAGGCAGGAGCAACATTTGCATTATCACCACGAATGATGACTCCAGAGATGCTTGCTTATTGTAAACGTCACAATGTTTTATCAATTCCAGGTGCATTTACTGCGAGTGAAATTGCAGACTCTTACTATCAAGGGGGTGATGTTATCAAAATCTTCCCGGCAAATGAGGTCTCAATTAGTTATGCTAATAAAGTTAAAGAACCGATGGGAAGCATTCCATTAATGGCAGTAGGAGGCATTAATGCTTCAAATGTCTTTGAAGCATTAGAAGGTGGTTATGATTACATTGGTACCGCTGGTGGCTTGTTTCGTAAAGTCGATATCAAAAATAAAGACAAAAATGCTATGATGGAGTCTCTAAAAACATTTGAGGCAGAAGTCGCACGATTCTTTAATAAAAAGTAGGTGGTAATATGAGCGTTTCGAAACGACAAATTCGAATACTGGAAATACTTAGTAATCAAGATTCTTTCATGACCGTGAATGAACTCGCTGATGAAATAAAAGTTTCTGTACGTACAGTTTATTATGATCTGGATCAAATTCAACTTATGATGCCAGACCAATTTGAACTAATACGTCGCCCAGGATTGGGTGTTCGTGGTCAATGGAAAAAGACAATGACAGAAAAACTAACAACTCAAGAATTTGATGATGAATATGTTTATATGCAAATATTTAAACAATTGGTTATCGACTCAAAAACAATTACAATATTAAATCTCTCTTCTGAGTACTATGTTAGTACGACATCAATTGTCGAACATCTAAGTCAAATCGAAAGTAAGATTAGCTCTAGCTCTCAACTCCAACTTATAAGCGACCAACTAGGAACAAGAGTTCAAGGATCAGAGTATCAACGTCAACAATTAATGATTGATTTTAATAATCATATTCTTGAACAATTGGGACCGAATACGACACTGGATCATTTTGCGGAAATGTTGAAGCGATTTTATGACATAGATATCGTCGGTGCAGCTTCAAACTTTCAACAAGATATCAAAGCATTAAATTTGAGAATTGTGGCACCATATTATCAGTTTAATATCTTCAGTGTCTTGATTGTTATGATGCAAAGAATCAGAAATAATTACCACATTGAATCTATCGAACATAATTCATCGGGTAAAAATATCTATGCGCTAAACCATTATGTCATTGCACAAACCTTGTTCGAAAAGATGAAATCAAAAGTGAAGTTTGAGGAAACTGAATCAGATATTTATACATTGGCAGTTTACCTTCAAGGATATCGTCTAGAGTTTGAAACAATCCAACATGAATTTGTACACAGCTACCAAGATATAGCTCGTGACCTAATTAAAAAAATGTCGCTCGCTATTAATGAAGATTTGACACAAGATGATCTCTTACTAAATAACTTATCCGTTCATCTATACCATATGGATTATCGAATGAAACACAATATTATTATTCGAAATCCGCTTTTGTCAGAAATTATTAAAGACTTCAGACTGATGTATGATCTTGTTTGGCTCATGATGGATACAGAAAATGAAATTAATATGCTTACTGTAACAGAAGATGAAGTTGGTTTTTTGTTACTCCACTTCCAAACAGCTTTGGATCGTAGACAAAGTAGTCGCATGATTTATGTTGTTTCTCAAAATAGTTATGTCTCCCAAGACTTTATTCTTTCGAGAATACGAACTGTGGTATCGTCATTGGATGTTATCAAGATAGTTGATCCCGAGACAATTTTAAATGTTGATACAAACCAAATTGATCTAATTATATCAACGATACCCTTAGAAACGATGGCAACACCTTATGCATTGGTATCACCTTTAATCACAAGTAATGACTTACTGATTATTGCTCAGAAGTATCAAAACATGCTTACCACAACAACGTTTAAAGAAAACAACACGTTTAATTATTATACTAATCCAAAGTTTATTTATTTTATGAAAGACGCATCAAGTAAAGAAGAAATTCTCAATGAGATGTTAAAGGATCTTATCGAATTTGATTATATCGATGAACGTTATGCATCGAGTGTCTGGACTCGGGAAAAAGAAGGTGGAACTTTTGTAGGGAATGCAACAGCAGTGCCGCATGGTTCTATTAAGTATGTTAAAGAAACTATTATTCCCATTTGGATTAATAAAACACCCGTAAAATGGGGAGAAAATAAAGTACAGATTGTATTTCTATATGCAATCTCAAATGATGATCTTAAGAATTCAAAAACAATAATTAAAAGTATTTTAAGCTTCTTAAAGGACAATAAAAATCTTCCGAAAGAAGTGCAATCTATGGATTTTAATACTTTTAAAAATTTAGTATATGGAGGTTAATTTGTGATTCAAGATAGCATGATTCGTGTAGATCAACCTTATGAAAGTAAAGAAGAAATCTTTCTTGCTTTCGCACAAATGTCATATGATAGTGGTTTGATCAACGATAAAGAACAGTATATAAAGGCTTTAAAACAACGGGAGGAGGTTTTACCAACCTCAGTTGGAAACGCAATCGCAATTCCTCATTGTCAAAGTAATGCAGTTAATGAACCGTTTGTTGGATTCATACGATTAAATAAATCCGTAGCTTGGGATGAAAATGAAGTGGCAAGTCTAATATTTACTATAGCCATTCCAGAAACAACTTCTGGTCAATTGCACTTACGAACACTCGCAAAACTAAGTAGAAAATTAGTTAATCAGGATTTCGTTGATGCAATTCAAGCGGATACTGAAAAAAACATTTATGAGAAATTATTTGAAATACTTAAGGAGGAGTAAATATGAAAATTTTAGGAGTAACTGCATGTCCAACGGGCATTGCACATACATATATGGCACAAGAAACACTTGAACAAGAATGTGCTAAAAGGGGGTTTGAATATAAAGTTGAAACCCAAGGTGGAATGGGAATTGAAAATGAACTAACTGAAGAAGATGTCGCATCAGCAGATGTTATTATCTTGGCAGTAAGTGTTGTGATTGAAGGTGAAGAACGATTTGAAGGAAAACCTGTGATTCACTCAGATGTAGATCGTGCAATTAAAGATGTTGTAAATCTTGTTGATGAAGCAATTGCACTTGTTGAGGCTTAATATGAAGAAAATCTTAAAAGATATTCAAAAACACTTATTAAGTGGTGTCTCGTTTATGATGCCTGTTGTTGTTGCAGGTGGTGTTATTCTTGCTATCTCACTTCTAGGGGCTGAACAAACAGCAAAAGGATTGGTTCCAACCAACCCAATCATGATCTATTTAAACCAACTAGGTAAAGCTGGTATGACAATGATGATTCCTGTATTTGCTGCATATATCGCGTATTCGGCTGCTGGAAAACCAGGACTGACCCCAGGTTTCATCCTCGGATTCATTGCAAATAGTGTTATTATGGTTAATGGCGTTGAAGTTAAATCTGGGTTCCTAGGTGCGTTACTTCTTGGTTTACTTGCCGGTTACATGGTAAATTGGATGAAGGGATGGAAGATTGCGAAAAATAAGACTCTTCGTTCAATCATGCCAATTCTCATCATGCCAATCTTTACGGTTCTTGTATTAGGGCTCGCTTATTACTTTATCATTGCAATTCCAATTTCTGCTTTAGTAACATGGTTAACAAATGTTATGACTGAATTAAATGGTGGAAGCAAAACTATCTTCGCAATATTTATGGGAATCTTTGCAGAAATCGACTTTGGTGGTCCAATGACTAAGACCATTTCGATGTTTACTTTAAGTATGATAAACGAAGGCGTTATGGAACCTAATGGTATCTTTAGAGTTCTTGTTGCAGTACCTCCACTTGGTATCTTCTTAGCTTCACTAATTGCTAAAAACAAATTTACAGAAGAAGAACGTGACAACGCGAAAGCAGTTGGAATTATCGGGGCTTTAGGTATAACTGAAGGGGCAATTCCATTTGCAATTAAAGATCCTAAAGCTGTCTATCCGGCTTCTATTATTGGTTGTATCACTGCAGCCCTTATTGCTGCGTATGGTAATGTAACTTGCCCTGTACCTCACGGTGGATTTATTGTATTACCTGTTGTTGGTAACAAGCTTTGGTTTGTTGTCGCTATTCTAGCAGGTGCTGCAGTAATGGCAATTCTATTAAAAGTATTGAAGAAGGATGTTGTTGAAAGCGTTGCATAATTTTAACCTCACATTTGTGAGGTTTTTTTCTATTTTAATAGAAAATGTGGTTTAATACTTATAGAGATAGGAGGCATTATGGAACTTACAAATCGAGAACTTGAATTAGTAGACTACGGGAATTCTTTAAGAGGCGCTGAAGTATACTTTAGAGAAGATTGGGGTTGTTACTATTTTTCATTATTAGGTAAATCATTCGGAATGCTTAATGATAATCGAATTACATTGAAAGGTAATCCAAATAAAAATATACAATTACGCCTCAAATATGAGGATATTACACCAGGATATTATACGAATAAGGTTCACTGGAATTCAATCGTAATTGATAGTGAAGTCTTAACCGTAGCAGATATGAAAGAATTTATTTTAGAGTCATATTCTTTGGTCTATGCAAAACTTACGCGAAAAGATAAAGAAATTATTGATGACATGCCGCTTCGATAATTTGTGCTTACATAATTAATTGTTTGCATCAATTATGATATATCGGTAAAATTTTAAAGAAATGTTAAATATTAGGTCAACTCTTGTTATAATTATACTGTTAGATACGGTAGCTGTTTTGACGTCAAGGCGACGTCAAAGGGCAGGTGAATTCAAACTTAAAAACTGAATTCTCTAATATGTACCTTAAATAACAGTAAAAGAGGAGGGCATTATGGGATTTCCAGAGAATTTTTTATGGGGCGGTGCAACTGCCGCTAATCAATGTGAAGGTGGATTTGATCGTGATGGACGAGGTCTTGCAAATGTGGATCTTATGCCGCATGGTAAAGACCGTTGGAAAGTTGCTGTTGGAGCAATGAAGATGTTCGAAGTGGATTCAAACTATTTTTATCCGGGACATGACGCAATTAAGATGATTGATTACTATAAAGAAGACATTGCGCTTTTTGCTGAAATGGGGTTCAAAACGTATCGCCTATCGATAGCTTGGTCACGGATCTATCCTAAAGGAGATGAACTGGAACCAAATGAACAAGGACTTTTATTCTATGAAAACTTATTTAAAGAATGTCGTAAATATAATATTGAACCTCTCGTAACTATTACACATTTTGACTGTCCAATTCATCTGACAAAGGAATATGGTTCATGGAAAAATAGAAAAATGATCACATTCTATGAGAGATTGTGTCGCACCTTGTTTACTCGCTACAAAGGACTGGTAAAGTACTGGTTAACATTTAACGAAGTAAATATGATATTGCATGCACCTTTTATGGCAGCAGGAGTCTTTATCGAAGAGGGTGAAGATGCAAACCAAGTTAAATATCAAGCAATTCATCATGAACTCGTTGCAAGTGCACTTGCAACAAAAATTGGGCATGAAGTAGATCCAGACAATATGATTGGATGTATGCTCGCTGCAGGTAACTATTATCCGTATACTCCAAACCCTAATGATGTGTTTGATGCTATGATGAAAGATAGAGATAACTTCTTCTTTATTGACGTCCAATCACGAGGAGCTTATCCTAATTATGCTTGGAAGCGCATGGAACAATTAGGTGTGAAACTTGATATTGAGGAAAATGACTTAGAGTTACTCAAGAATAATACGGTAGACTTTATTTCATTCTCATATTATTCTTCACGCACTACATCCGTGGATCCAAAAGTAATGGAACAAACAGAAGGAAATGTATTTAAGTCCATTAAAAATCCGTATCTTACTGAAAGTGAATGGGGTTGGCAAATTGATCCTCTTGGCTTTAGAATTACGCTGAATTCACTATATGACCGCTATCAAAAACCGCTTTTTGTAGTCGAAAATGGTTTGGGTGCATATGATAAGATAGAGAAAGATGGTAGCATTCAAGATGATTATCGAATTGAATATCTTGCTGCTCATATTAAGGCAATGAGAGATGCAATCGATCTTGATGGCGTTGAAGTTCTCGGATATACCTCATGGGGTTGTATAGACCTTGTGAGTGCATCAACAGGCGAAATGTCAAAACGATATGGTTATATTTATGTCGATAAAGATGATGAAGGACATGGAAGTTATAAGAGAACTCCCAAAAAATCATTTTACTGGTATAAACGTCTCATTGAAACCAATGGCTCTGAGCTATAAAAACAAAACATCCGAAAGGATGTTTTTCTTTGAAAAGTACCTCGAAATACAATTCAATAGTTTAAGATTTCAAGAAATTCACAATGTGATAATGATATTCACTATCGGTACAGTGTTAATAGTAAATTTCACGAAAAAATATTCATTAAGATATTGTCACATTTTCAATAAGGTTTTACTATCAATATAGTAAGGTGAGCCTAATTGGAGGAAGTATGAAACTATCAGAAGTCAAAGTGGGGAGAAAGGCAATAATAGAGCGGATTAACATTGACGAACATATGTTATTACGTCTATTAGATTTGGGATTTATAAATGGAACTGTCATTGAGGTTATTCAATCAAGTCCATCTGGAAATCCACGTGCCTATAAAGTGCGAAATACAATTTATGCTATTCGGCAATCAGAAGCAGAGTGTATAGAAGTTTCGGAGGTATTGGAGAATGAATGAGACTTCGATCGAAATTATCAAAAAAAATGAAACAGATAAAGTGATTGCATTTGCAGGAAATCCAAATGTTGGAAAAAGTACTTTGTTTAATGTGCTAACAGGGATGCATCAACACACAGGGAACTGGCCGGGAAAAACGGTAGAATTAGCGCAAGGCTATGCTACGAGTAAAGAGAACACCTATGTTTTCGTAGATTTACCTGGGACTTATTCTCTGATGGCACACTCACCTGAAGAAGAGGTAGCTCGTGACTTCATTATTTCAGAAGAAGCATCTGCTACTGTTGTTGTCTGTGATGCTACCGCATTGGAAAGAAATCTTAATTTAGTATTGCAAATTATGATGTTAACACCTCGTGTTGTCGTATGTGTTAATTTATTAGATGAAGCACAGAGAAAAAAAATTCATATTGACATAGAACAACTTGAACAAAAACTTGGCGTTCCTGTTGTCGCAACATCCGCAACTCATGAAAAAGGCATTGATGAACTCTTAGGTAAAATTGACCTTGTAACTCAAATTGATTATATGCCAGAAAGGCAAATGTTATATAAGCTAGATAAAATTGCGGAAGAACCGAGTGAAAAACGACGTATTGAACTAATTATCGGTCGTGCTGCTGCGACAGCATTTCAAGTAACGACTTATGATAATGAAAACTTTGATGCTCGTGATCGAAAATTAGATAAACTTTTTACGAGCAGATTAACTGGAATTCCAATCATGATTCTTCTTTTATTTCTCGTATTCTGGTTAACGATTGAAGGTGCCAATGTACCGTCGGAGATGTTAGCGAAATTATTATTTTCATTTCAAGATGTTTTGAATAATATTGCGACATGGATGCACTGGCCTGCATGGTTACAGGGAGCATTAATAGATGGAGTATACAAAGTTGTAGCATGGGTTATTTCGGTTATGTTACCACCTATGGCTATTTTCTTCCCGCTCTTTACACTTCTAGAAGATTTTGGATATTTACCTCGAGTAGCTTTTAATCTCGATAATGCTTTTCAGAAATCTGGTGCTTGTGGTAAACAAGCATTAAGTATGTGTATGGGATTTGGCTGTAATGCCGCTGGAGTTACTGGAGCAAGAATAATAGATTCACCTAGCGAACGACTCATCGCAATCATCACAAATAACTTTGTACCGTGTAATGGCCGTTTTCCTATACTAATTACTATCATCACACTATTTTTTGTAGGAAACAAAAACTATATTGGAAACTCTATAATTGCAGCATTAATTTTAACGGGTACAATTCTTTTAGGGGTAATGATGACAATGTTCATGTCCAAAATCCTATCAAAAACGGTATTATCTGGAATGCCATCTTCGTTTACACTTGAATTACCTCCATATCGTAAGCCGAGAATTGGTCAAGTTTTGGTTCGTTCTATTTTTGACCGAACTATATTCGTATTAGGACGTGCAATTAAGGTTTCTGCGCCTGTTGGATTACTTATTTGGATTCTTGCAAATGTTACGATAGGAAATGTCACTTTACTTGCTCACATCACAACTTTCTTAGATCCAATAGCCTCAGTTATGGGATTGGATGGCGTTATTTTGATGGCGTTTATCCTTGGTCTACCAGCCAATGAAATTGTAATTCCGTGTATGTTAATGGGATATCTTGCGACATCTTCTATAGTAGATTATGACTCGTTAGGTCAACTCAAAGTACTTCTTATTGATAATGGATGGACACTCTTAACGGCTATTAATGTCATGTTATTTACGCTCTTCCACTGGCCATGTGGAACGACACTCTTGACGATTAAGAAAGAAACAGGGAGTCGAAAATGGACTTGGGTTTCATTTTGGATTCCAACACTAATTGGTGTTATTTGTACGGTAACTACAACTGCAATATGGAGATTGTTAGGGTTATAAAATTATCTTAGATTCCATAAAAGGGAATCTTTTTTTGTATGTAGCTTGACAAAGACGAATGACAAGCGTATCCTAGTGGTTGTAAACAGAACTACTAGGAGTTAATCGATATGAAACAAACTAAAACAAAGAAATACTTAAAGGAATACTTAAATAAATATCGCTTTGATTCTGTAGTCACACTCATGATATTCACGCTAATCGCAATTGCTCAATTTTTACTACCTTTGGTAACACAACGGGTTATTGATGATGTAATACCAAATCAAGATACAAGACAACTTGTAATTCAATTAATGTATCTCTTGGGACTGACAATTATTATTGGAGTGCTGACTTACGTATCAACAATCTTAATCAATAGAATTAGCCAAAACACAATTTCTCAGCTTAGAAATGATCTCTACGATCATATTCTTAAACTAGATTATCGATATTTTGAAGATCACAAAACAGGGGATACATTAGAACGTATCAACAGTGATATTTCTGTCATTCAAAATCTTATCTCACCCAATACCTTTTCGATATTTGGAAGTCTTATTACATTTACTTGGATTATCGGTTATATTTTTGTTGTCGATTGGAAACTAATGTTAATTCTATCAATTACATTTCCTATTCTGTTTGTAATTAACCGCTACTTTAGTAAAAGAGTTAAGCAAGCATATCGCATTGTACGAACAACATCTTCTGAAATTAATTCCCACTTACAAACAACTCTTACTTTAATTCCGCTGATTAAAGTTTCTCGTACTGAACGTTATGAGTTACGTAGATTTGAAAAGTTAACACGGCTAAATAATGAAGCGAATGATGAGGCAACTCAAGTCCAGGCAGCTTATGGTCCAACTGTAAGTCTCGTTGACACTGTTGGAACAATGATTGTCTTAGGTTATGGTGCATTAATGGTAATGATGGAATCAATTACGATTGGAAGTGTTGTAACTTATTTATCTTATCTTGCACTACTTCAAAAACCAATGAAATCTTTCAGTTCGATGGTGAGTCGTTTCCAACAAGCATCGGTATCACTTGAGCGTATTGACGAGGTATTTGATACTGAGCCATCAATTCGAGATGGATACGAAAGTATTCGCATTAACTATATTAATAGTGTCGAGTTTAAAAATGTATCTTTCAGTTATGAACCTGAGCTAATGGTATTAGATAAATTGTCATTTAAAGTTGAACAAAATCGGAAATTTGCGATAGTCGGGGAATCAGGATCTGGAAAAACGACAATAACGAAACTACTGACAAGACTCTATGATACCGAAGTGGGGGAGATTTTATTTAATGGTATTAACATCAAAGACATACATCGTGACAGTTTGCTTGACCAAATTGGTGTTGTAAGTCAGGACGGTAATGTTATAGATGGAACTATTTATCAAAATATTACGTATGGATGTTATAATTACCATGATGCAGATGTTTATAGAGCAATGAAACTTGCCAATATTGACCATTTTGTAAGTGGTTTACCTTTAGGTTTAGACACTGAGGTTGGGGAACGTGGTTTGAAGTTATCAGGTGGTCAGAAGCAACGTCTTGCTATCGCTCGTATGTTCCTCAAAGATGCACCGCTTATCATACTTGATGAGGCAACAGCATCGTTGGATAGTTATAATGAATCGGTAATTCAAGCTTCATTAGAAACGCTAATGTCTAAAAAAACATGTATTGTTATTGCCCATCGATTATCTACAATTGTCGATGCAGATCAAATCTTAGTCCTCGATAAAGGTCATAAAATTGCGATAGGAAACCATGAAGCATTATTAGAAAACTCGCCAGAATATCGCGCGATGTTCACTGCTCAATTTAAATAGGAGAAATATTATGCTAGAACATTTAAAAAGCCTTGGATTAACAGAAACGGAAGCACGCTGTTATTTATGTTTGTATGAAAATGGTGAACAATCAGGATATGAGGTTGCTAAAAATCTTGGAATTTCACGATCCAATGTTTATGCCTCACTAGCATCCCTCCACCAAAAAGGAATGTGTCGCGTAACTGATGAAAAAACATCGATTTACTCTGCTGTTGATATCAATGAGGTTATTGATCAAATGAAAGTAGAATTCAAAACATCAGCACGATACTTAGAAGAAAATTTGCATCGTAAAGGAAACGATGTTTATCAATTCTTTTCAATCAACAGTTACGATCAAATAATGAGTGCAGCAAAGCGTATGATTGCGGCAGCTAAGAAATCGATATTAATTGATGTTTGGAATGAGGACTTAGCTCCATTACTCAACTATTTGGAAGAAGCTGAATATCACGGAGTGGATGTGAAATTGGTTACATTCAAACCCATTGAAACAACTTTAAAAACTGTTATTTTGGACCAAAAAGTAATGCCTCAACAAGAACGTGATTTCTCAATACTTATAGACGAAAAGAAAGTTTTGATTGGGACGTTCAATTACGAATATAATAGCAGTGCACTTGAAACAGAACACCCAACGCTCGTCCGTCGTGTACTTGCAGAACATCATCATGATGTAATTATATCGAAATTATCAGAAGATTTTAAAGACCAAATTCAAGCGCTTTATGATGGAGATATCTATAATATTATTAAAGATAGTAAAAATTAAAAGTGAATATATTATTTAATAAACAAGAAGAAAGTAACAATTACCTTCTTGTTTTATTTTTATGTTAGAATAATTTAAATGAGTGTAGTAAAGGCTTGAGATTTAAGAATTCTTTGACTGGAAAGCAATTGAGCCATCTACGATAAACACTAATTCCAGATGAAAAAATACGAACGCACCATATATTGAAAGATACTTGAGAGGATAAGAAACATATGATTAAAACATTAAGTAATTTAGATAAAAAAGTTCTTGTTGAAGCTATAAACTTGGGGTTCTCAGATTACATTACACCGATTCATATGGATGAAATAAGTCTTGAAACGAAAATTATTACAGCTCAAATTGATTTGAATTCATCTGTTGGTTTTTTTGATGAGACTGTTTTAGTTGGGTTTATTTTGGTAGGTATTGATGGTAGTTTTGCTTATAATGCAATGACTGCAATTATTCCGAGTCATCGAAGTAAGGGATTGTTTTCAAAAATGTATGTTGAAGTGGAAGCCTTGTTACAGGCGAAAGGAATAAATTCCTTTGAGCTTGAGGCCATATCAACGAATTCACCTGCTATTAATGCTTATGAACGTATGGGCTTTGAAATTGACTATACTTTGGACTGTTATCGAAAAATTGAAGATTATGATGTGAATTATCAATCGGATGTCGATGTTGATACACCGATACTTTTTCCTTCTTTCCAAAATAGATTGGCAATGAACACTCTTGAGAAATCAGAGCAAGAGGATCTTGATGTCTATAGTAATAATACTATTCAACAAATTTTCTCACGAGGCGGTTATAAGGGCCTATCGACACTTGCGTCGAATCTCGATATCGATACAAAACTCATCAATGTACTTCATAATTCAAGTGTTGAAAAAGTTTTAACTGAGAATGGCTTTCAAATTTTCATCTCTCAAGTTCATATGACAAAATATATTGGATACAATGATAAATGTGTTTTTAGAAAAGCGAAACTTGAAGATGTAGACGCGATTATGGATATTATTGGCGAAGCAGTAATAGCATTTAGAAAGCAGGCTATTGATCAGTGGCAGAAAGGGTATCCTGACAAACAACGAATTCTTGATGATATTAAAGAGGGAAACGCCTATGTTCTTATCGATGGTGACGTTGTAGCTTATACTTACCTGGGATATGGAGTAGAACAAAACTATGACCAAATAGAACAAGGAACATGGAAAAATGAAGATTTGTATGCGGTCATGCATCGTTTTGTTGTTTCAAATACGAAACAAGGTAAAGGATACGCAACAAAGCTTTATCAAGGGTGTGAGAATGTCGCTACAGTATTCGGAATTAGTGAAATGAGAATTGACACTCATGAAGTAAATATAAAAATGAGAAATTTTGTTGAAAAGCAAGGATTTGAGTTTTGTGGCATTGTGGAAGTTGCAGATGGTATTCGTGTTGCCTATCAGAAAAGCTTAAAGTCTAAGTAATTGACATATTATGGGTGAAACACTATAATGAACATTGTTCAGTATAGGAGGGTTTATATGAAAAAAATGTTTAATGTGTCATTTTATTATATGATTGCAGGATTAATTGGTGGTGTATTCTTTCGTGAATTTACCAAAATCCAAGGATTTACAGGTAATACAGCTTTAGGGGTAGTCCATACGCATACCTTAATGTTAGGAATGTTTATGTTCTTAATTGTAGGAATCATTGTAGATTATCTAAAAATTACTGAGGATAAACGGATCAAGAAATTTTTTATTTGGTATAATTCAGGACTTATTCTTACAATTACAATGCTAGTGGTTAGAGGTGTATTTGATGTATTGGGAACTAATTTAAGTAAAGGTCTGAATGCAGCAATTTCTGGGATGTCTGGTCTTGGACATATCATTCTAACAGTTGGTTTGATGTATTTCTTTACAGCAATACGAAAAGCTGTAAAAGATCGTTAAGACTTGATTTATAACCTTACTTCTTTTGAGGTAAGGTTTTTTTTATCTCACATTGTCACATATCTACATTGACATTCTTCTATATAGGTAGTAATCTATATTTATAGTTATCTATATAGGAGGAATTATGAATATTAAAATTTATGAACCAGCACTCTGCTGTTCAACCGGGATTTGTGGAGCAAATGTTAATCCGGAGCTACTGCGAATTACAAGTTTTGTACAAAAATGTAAAGAACAGGGGATTGAGATTGACAGATTTAATCTTGCCTCAAATCCAAGCGAGTTTATTGATAATGGTTTAGTTTGTGAACTCATGAAAGAAAACCAATCTAATTTGCCAATTACACTCGTTGACAATGTTGTATTTAAAATTGGAGCCTATCCTAGTAATGATGAATTAAATGAATTGGTGAATCAATAGATTATGAACTTAAAATTTAATGAAAAAAGATTAGAAACACAGGTACTATTTTTTACAGGAAAGGGTGGTGTGGGTAAAACTTCAATTGCTTGTGCTAGTGCCATTAATTTATCAAAACAGGGTAAAAAAATATTGTTGGTAAGTACTGATCCAGCTTCAAATCTACAGGATGTTTTTGAAACTGAAATCAATGAAAACATAAGTATTTCAAAAATTTATCCTAATTTATCTTTAATAAATTTAGACCCAAAACATGCAGCTGAAATATATCGTGAACGCGCAGTTGCTTCCTATAGAGGAGTCCTACCGGAGACTGCAATTGAAAATATGTTGGAACAACTATCAGGATCGTGTACTACAGAAATTGCGTCATTTAATCAATTTACGTGTTTATTAACAGATACGAATTTGAGAGATATTTATGATCATATCATTTTTGATACGGCACCTACCGGACATACGTTGCGAATGTTGCAATTACCTTCAGCATGGTCATCTTTTATCGAAACAAGTACGCATGGAGCTTCTTGTTTGGGTCAGTTATCCGGACTTGAAAAAGATAAATCTAAATATTTTGATGCAGTTGAAGTTCTTACAAATCCCGAAGAAACAACTTTAGTGCTTGTGAGTAGACCTGAAAAAACTGCATTGATAGAAAGTAGTCGTGCATCACAAGAGCTTTATGATATTGGTATGAAATCTCAAATGCTCGTTTTAAATGGAATAGTACCATCCTTAGAAGATATTCATATGCAAGAACTCCGCCAAAAACAACATGATACATTATTAGAGTTTTCGATCTTCTTAGATTCAATGAAAATTTACGAAGTAGACTTGAAACCCAAAAGTATCTATACCGCAAAAATGCTGGAGCAACTTTTTAATGTAAGTCATGATTATGAGGATGCAATTGAAACAGATATTGAAATGGCACTGACTTTAGAAAATCTTGTTGATTCAATAGAAGAAGAAGATAAACGTGTAATTTTCACAATGGGAAAGGGAGGCGTTGGTAAAACCACAATAGCGAGTGCTTTAGCTTTATCTCTCTCTCAAAGAGGACATTCTGTGATACTCACAACTACAGATCCTGCGAATCACTTGCAATATTCAGTCTCGGAAAATGATAATTTGAAAATCATATCGATAGATGAAGATGATGTTCTTGAAGTGTATCGAAAAGAAGTTATAGATGCAGCTCAGAGTCATGCAGATAATGCAGATTTGGACTACATTGAAGAAGATTTAAGATCACCTTGCACCCAAGAAATAGCAGTGTTTAAGGAATTTGCAAGGATTGTGGATCGTTCTGATGATGCAATAGTTATTATAGATACTGCTCCAACAGGTCACACATTGTTACTCCTTGAATCTTCTGAAAGTCACCACCTAGAAATGAAACGTAACTTTGTTGGGACAGAAAATGAAGTATCTCGTTTAATTCCTAAATTGAGAGATTCGAAACAGACTGAAGTCGTTATTGTGACATTGCCTGAAGCAACACCGTTTTATGAAGCGCAACGTCTTGAGGAAGATTTAAATCGAGCACAGATACTATGTAATTGGTGGGTAATTAATAATTCAATAATTAATCAAGAAAACATTTCGTCATTTCTACAATCAAAGAAAAATGATGAGGTCCGATGGATTCAAAAGATTGTGTCCATATCAGATCGTAAGGTAGCGATTGTTGAAAAAATATCTGGAGAAATTAATTCTAATAGTGTTAAGGAGCTAACAAATGGATAATAAAAAAATGAGTGGGTTTCAAAAACATCTCTCACTCTGGGTTTTGATATGTATGATTATTGGAATCGCAATTGGGAAGTTTTTACCACAAATCCCTCAGTTACTCAATCAGTTTGAATTTGCGAAAGTATCACTGCCTATGGCAATACTTATTTGGATAATGGTATATCCTATGATGATGAAAGTTGATTTCAAAAGTATCAAAGAAATTCGTAGGAATCCGAAAGGTCTTTATTTAACATGGATTGTGAATTGGCTAATCAAACCATTTACAATGTATGCCATTTCATATCTATTCTTTTTTGTCATTTTTAAAGCATTAATTCCTGTTGAACTTGCTAATGATTACCTAGCGGGTGCAGTATTACTTGGTGCAGCGCCTTGTACAGCAATGGTGTTTGTTTGGAGTTATCTAACAGATGGTGATGCAAGTTATACAGTTGCTCAAGTTGCTTCTAATGACCTTATAATACTTATAGCATTTGTACCAATTGTTGCATTTTTACTTGGTGTTGGAAATATTGTAGTTCCATTTGATACTTTAATACTCTCTGTTGCTTTGTTTGTAGTCGTTCCTTTAATTGCCGGGATATTAACACGTATTATTGTTGTGAAAAAGAATGGGATTGATTATTTTGAGCATGTATTTATAAAAAAGTTTGATCGTTCGACAATGATCGGCTTATTGTTGACTTTAGTATTTATATTTATGTTCCAAGGTGATATTATAGTAGCAAATCCACTTCATATTATTCTTATTGCAGTACCCCTGACGATTCAGACTTTCTTGATATTCTTTATTGCTTACGGTAGTGCTCATAAGATGGGATTACCGCACTGTATTGCTGCACCAGCTGGTATGATTGGAGCGTCCAATTTCTTTGAGTTATCAGTTGCAGTAGCAATTGCACTTTTTGGAGCTTCTTCACCAGTGGCATTAGCTACAATCGTGGGTGTTCTTACAGAAGTTCCTATTATGTTAATTTTGGTTAAAATTGCGAATAGAACAAAAGTTAAATTCGTAGAATAAGGAGAAATATATGAATCAATTACCAGATGTCGTCTACGTATTAAAAGCTTTATCTGATGAAACTCGTCTAAAAATTATAAAGATGTTAGTAAGTGAAGAATTGTGTGCGTGTCATATATTAGAGGAATTTGAAATTACTCAACCCACGCTCTCATATCATATGAAAATTTTAGTTGATGCGAAAATTGTTTCAAGTCGTAAAGATGGGAATTGGATTCGGTACTCATTAAATAAAACAATGATGCTTGAACTGGAATCTTTTTTTCATGAATTAGGCATTGATACTGGATATACGCAACGAGAGGCGACGTGCTGATATGGTAAAATATCGTATTGCTTTTATATGTGTTCATAATTCATGTCGTAGCCAAATGGCAGAAGCAATTGCTAAACATAAATATTCAGACTTGTTTGATTTTTATTCTGCTGGAACAACTCAGGTTGATGCGATAAATCCTGTTGCTGTGGAAGTAATAAAACAGAGATACGGCATTGATATGAATCAAAATCAAGGATCAAAATTAGTATCCGTACTTCCGAATATTAACCATGTTGTAACGATGGGATGTAATGTTGATTGTCCAACAATCCAGTGTGAACAACGAGAAGATTGGGGTCTTGAAGATCCAAGTGGTAAAAATATACAAGCATATCTTGACACTGTTGAATTGATTGAAGAAAAACTGGATAATTTAGTTTCAAGACTTATAAATTGATAATCAAAAAGAAAAGTGGTCATCTTAAGATGATCACTTTTTATATCTTGTTAATATTTAAGTAATCTAAAGCGAGAATAGCTAACGATGAACTTGTTGTCTCTAAGATATCATCATTCCACGCAAACTTAGGATGATGATGAACTGGTTCATCGTGTCCATTCTCAAATATTCCTACATTATAGTAACAGGATGGAACTGCAAGTGCGACATAAGCGAAATCTTCCGCCCCTAGTGAAGCAAATTCCTTTTCCCTGACTAGATCTTCACCAAAGTAATTGATGAGTTGTTGATGGGCAAAACGAGTTGTAGCGTCGTCGTTAATGAGTGGGGGATAGGAAGGCATGAATTCAAATGAGGCACTGGCACCATTTAATTCACTTAGGGTGTTGACGATTTCTTGAAGTTTATCTGCTAAGAACTGTCTTGTATCAGGATATAGAGTACGAATGGTTCCACCAACATAACACGTGTCAGGAATTACATTAAGTCCTTCACCGGCATGAATTGATGTGAACGATATGACCGCTGGTTTCATAGGGTCTATTTGGCGTGTTAAGAGTGTTTGAACGGATTGTATAATTTGAGTTGCAATTATAATTGGATCAATGGTTTGTTCAGGGCTTGCCGCATGGCCTCCGCGACCTTGAATACGTATTTCAAACTCGTCGGGAGCCCCAAACATTGGGCCATATTTGATCTCAATTTGCCCATGTTCAAGATGTCCACCTAAATGAAGTCCAAATGCAGCATCTACTTTTGGATTTTCCATGATTCCTTCTTTTATCATTGTCTTCGCACCACCATCAGTTTCTTCAGCTGGTTGAAACATTAGTTTAATGTTTCCGTAAATATCGTCTTTCATTGCATTGAGAATCATTGCTGCCCCAAGTAATCCTGCAGTATGACCGTCATGTCCGCAAGCATGCATTTTTCCGTCTATTTGAGAACGGAAAGGAATGTCTACTTCTTCTTGTATTGGTAATGCATCCATGTCGCCACGAAGCAGTACTGTCTTACCAGGATGAGCACCTTGAATCATTCCGACGACACCCGTTTCAGCTAGGATAGTGTAGGGAATATTTAATTTGGTTAAAACATCAATGACACGTTGTTGTGTGAGAAATTCTTCGTGCGCAAGTTCAGGATTTTCATGAAGATAACGACGATGTTGCTTCATTTCTGGTAAGTGAGTTCCTGCTAATTCTCGTACTGTTTCGTAATAGTTCATATTTGTTCTCCTTGTTGTCTAAAGCGACTTAAAAATTCTTGGGTTCTTTTTTGTTGAGGATTGTTGAAAAGTTGATCGGGAGTTCCAGATTCCAAGACAACACCACCATCCATGAAATAAACTGTATCTGATACATCTTTTGCAAATGCCATTTCATGGGTTACGATTATCATCGTGAGTCCCTCTAAAGTTAATGACTTCATAACTTCCAAAACTTCACCAACCATTTCAGGATCAAGTGCTGAAGTAGGTTCATCAAACAGAAGTACTTCGGGATCCATTGAAAGGGCTCTTGCAATCGCTACGCGTTGTTTTTGACCGCCGGATAGTTGGAGTACATGTTTGTCTTTAAACGCCAACATACCAACTTTATCTAAGAGTTCAAGCGATTTCGTTTCAGCTTCCTCGATACTTCTACCAAGAACGATGGTCTGTGGTTTGATACAATTTTCGAGAACTGTCATATTATTGAAGAGATTAAAACTTTGGAAAACGATACCGACTTTTGTATTGAGTGTTTTTGAATCAAGATCTTTTAATGAAACCTCATCAATTAGTATGTCACCACCATCAAAAGTTTCAAGTCTATTGATACATCTAAGAAGTGTTGATTTTCCTGATCCTGAAGACCCTATAATTGAAATTACATCGCCTTGATTTACAGAAAGATTAATTCCTTTCAATACTTCAAGATTTCCAAATTGTTTTGTGATATTTTGAATTTTAATTCGTGTTTGTGTCGTCATAGTTTATCCTTTCGTTATATTTACAGGTGTTGTCATTGAGGTTGGTATAGATGTATAGGATGACTCGGATTTACTCATTTTTCGTTCAACCCATCTCAAGATAAACGTGAAGATAGTTGTAAGCACCAAGTAGATCATTGCAGTAATGGTAAAGGTTTCGAGTATTTGATAGGTGGTTGAAGCAATACCGTTTGAGATGAAGAATAGTTCTGTAATGGACACAATATTAAGAACGGATGTATCTTTGATGTTTACGATAAACTCATTTCCCAATGCAGGAATAACATTTCTAACCGCTTGTGGCAAGATGATGTGTCTCATCGTTTCGAATCTTGTAAAACCTAAACCTTGTGCTGCTTCAAATTGACCTTTATCAATAGCTTGTATTCCACCCCGTATGGTTTCTGCCATATAAGCTCCAGTATTAATACTTACAATAATAATCGCAATTACAAAGTTACTGTAAGGAATATCAGACCATCTAAACCCATTAAATAGAAGTGCGATACCATGATAGAACAACATAGCTTGAACCATCATCGGCGTTCCTCTAAATACAGTGATGTAGATGTGTGCAAGAGGTCGAGTAATTTTAGTATCACGAGTCATTGCAACAAAGAGTCCAATCAGGAAACCAAGAAGTGTTCCGACAAGTGATATAAAGAGAGTTGTAAGCGTACCACGTAGGAACAATGAGCCATTATTTTCTAAAATAGAACCTACTTTTTCAAAGAAGTTTCCTGTCGATACTTCATTGGCATTAATAGCTTGATCCATAAGCGCTTGTTGTTTTTCTGTAGGAATCGTCTCAAGGGCAGCATTAATTTCTTCTATAAGTTGTTTATTATCCTTATTGACACCAACAGCAACGCCTGCCATTTCTTCTGTTACTACAAATCCATTATCGCCATCTAATTGAATATACATTAAGTCAGGATTTGCTGCGTTAATCATCTGACCTGTACCACTATCAGCAACAAATCCGTCTAATTCACCAGACTGTAAAAAAATAGTTAGTGTTGGAAAGTCTTTTAAGTTTTCAAATGGCTTGATATTTTCAAGTTGCGTAAGGAGCTGAACATGATGTGTTCCCATTTGTGCAGAAATGACTGCTGACTCAAAATCTGAAACTGATTTAGCCTTCGCATAAGGCCCATCTCTTTTAACAACTACTCCAAATGCTGTTGCATCATCAACGAAATAGGGGTTTGAAAATCCAATTTCTTTTTTACGATCAGGAGTGGGGGACATACCCGCAATCACCGCATCAATTTGTCCGTTTTGAAGAGATAGAATTAAACTCTCCCATGTTGTTTTCTCAATAATCAATGGTCTACCCATTTCAATTGCGATAATTTTCGCAATTTGAACATCATACCCATCACAGTACTGACCACCCGCAATGGGTTCAGATGTTTCCGTAGGAGTTGCAAGTGTCCAGTTGTAAGGGGCATATCCACACTCCATACCGACTCGCAAAGGCTCACCTTCAAGTGCATTTTTTGATCCACATGCACTTAGCAAAAGTAATAAACTCATTAAGATACCAATTCTTTTTCGCATAAAATTCTCCTTCTCATAATAATAAAAGAACTTCAGCGGAAGGTTTGCTGAAGTTCTTGTTCGCTAGCACCAATCCACCGGGATCGAGTGGCTGAGATATTCTCTCAACCCCCATGGACACACTATGTCTAGTATGGCCATTCGGCGATGGTTACCTTTCAGAAGTGTCTTTGTATACCTACTCGACTTCTTACTCTGATGCACCGCTACCTCTATATATTCTTTAATTTCATCAAATATACCGTGAATTGATGAAAGTGTCAAGCATTATAATGAAAGTATTTCATTTTATAATATGAAAAGTTTTTCAATGAGTGAGGAATAATAAAAAACTCCTTCAATGTAGGAGAGTCCCGACACTGAAAGAGTTCATCATATTATGAGAACTAAGCCTCAATTTCGGTTACAAGCCATAGCACTTGTTGTGTGTTAGCTAAGAATTCATCGATAATGAGTCGTTCCTTAAGTTCATGAGCGAATTCACCACCAGCTGCTAAGCAAATAGCATTAATTCCATTAAAAGTTAGGCCACTTACATCAGTTCCTCCACGTACAACTATACCATTGTAGGTAAGGTTATGACGCTCACACATAGCTTTGTAATTTTGAATGATAGCAAGAGAATCATCTAAGTGATAGGCGTGTAAAGATTGTTCTACTTCAATTTCAAGTTTCGCTCCAAATGAATCCGCTGCTGCTTGAAGTGTATCAACAACGTGTTTGACTTGTGCTTGTGCTTTTTCTGGAACTAAACTGCGCACTTCCATTTCAAAAGAAGTAACTTCTGGTACAACATTAGTTGGATAATCACAGATTACTCGCCCGATATTCGTTGTCGTGTCTTCATCAACCTTTAAAAGCTTCATCTTTGAAATTGCATCTGACATAACTTGTATGGAAGATATTCCTTTGTCAGGTGCCGCACCAGCATGTGAAGCTCTCCCAATGATGCGTCCAGTAATATCGTAGAAATCAGGACCACCAATAATTGCGGTGCCTGGTCCGCCACCACCATCAAGAACATATGCAATTTTTCCAGTTACTAGATTAGTATCAATATTGAAAGCACCTAAAATTCCAATTTCTTCAGATATTGTAAATAATAATTCAAGTGGGGGATGTGCAAGCTCATGTTCTCGAAGTACAGCTTCTACCTCAATAATTTGGGCAATTCCTGCTTTGTCATCTGCTCCCAAAATTGTAGTGCCGTCAGATATAACATATTTTCCATCCTCTGTAATGGAAGGTTTAACGCCGTTTCCAGGTTCTACAGTATCCATGTGAGCTTCCAAAATAATAGGGTCATAGTTTATATAAGCACTAGTTCCAGGGATTTTTACAACAATATTGCCGGAGTTTGCTTGTGGAACTTTCTGAACGGACACTTGATCTTCATAAACCTCATAACCCAAATTCGTAAAGTAAGACTTTAGAAAAGATGCAACACCTTTCTCATTCAAACTAACACTGTCAATTTGAACCAGCTCACAAAACATTTTAATTGCTCGATCTTTATTAATCATGAAACACATCTCCTTCTCTTTATTTAAAATTGTTAATATTGTATCAAAACGCTCACAAATGTCGATGAGAAAGCACTTAATACCCTGTAAATCCTTAAATGTGTGAGCAATCACACATTTATTCACTGAATGTTCTTTAATCCTCACGAAAACTTTGTTGAGTCTATAGAAATAAAAGCATACGATTAATATAGAAGAAGGAGGTGTTATGATGAACATTAATTCTAAATTTACTGAGAATTACGCAACTGATGGGTCAAAAATCTACTTTGTCGGATCAACCATGGCATCTTTGAGTGGGGCATTTTATCTAATCCGGGATGGTCATATTGAAGGAAATCAAATACATATTCTGGATTCAATGCCTTTTGTCGATGAAGCCTCAGGATCTATCTTAAATGAACAACGCCGCATTCTTATCAAAAGAAGTATCGAGTTTGAGCACTTTTATGATAATCTACGTGAAGTATTAAGTGAAATACCGTCATTAGTGGATCATCAACATTCTATTTTGGAAGAGTATAATCAATTCCATTATGATAATGGAGTCGAAGCGAAATGGTTTGTTACTAACGAATGTGGTCAAGAATATAAAGTTGGCCATCAAATAGCTTTATGTCCAAAAATTAAACAAGATATTATCCAGCTTTGTCTAAGGACTGAGAATAACATTCAAGAATTAAAAATTATCGATGTTTTTGATAATGAATTTTTCAAGTCTGACTTTTGGCTCTATTGGTCCTCTACATTTGCATTTGAAAAGTGGGATGGAGCACTTGAATTTCGTCGTTCCCTACTTCGCTATGCACATCGAATCGGACCCGTTGATAGTTTATCAATGTTGGAATTTGTCAAATATGGTCAATATGATGTCTTAACGATTCCTATAATTTCGTATCTCAAAGATAACGGTGTTATTTTTGAATATGATACAACAGTAAATAATATCAAACTTGAACGTAAAGATGACACGACATTTGCGAAAACTATGTGCCTGAATGTTAATGATGATCGTGAAGATATTGAATTAAATCAGAACGATTGGGTTTTTGTTAACAATGGAGCAACCATCGAAACTCTGAGTTATGGAAATCACTTAGATGCAATCCCTAAAGATGTACCACTGTCACCAAAATGGGATTTATGGAAAAATTTAGCCCAACAAGATTCACTTTGTGGAAACCCTGAACCATTCTTAATAGACGAAAAACATCGTGGATGGTGCATGACTGCAGCAATCACAACTGCAAACCATGAAGTTCGAACCCTAGTAAAAGAGTTGCTCGATAATGACGGACTCGAAGGCCTTGTGACTGTTAGAGATTCAAACTGGAATATGAATTGGCTTGTAAGTCAAGCAGATGACAAATCCATGTTGATTTGGTTGTATGCACTACTTTCTGATGAACCTGGCAACTTCATAAAAAAACCAATTACCGAGTGTAACGGAAAAGAAATTACTGAAGAATGGCTTTATCATCTAGGTATGCATCCCGATAAACTTGAAACGCTAGCTGCATTTGCCTGTGATTGTGTTCCTACTTATATTCCAAATGTAACAGCAATCTTGAAACCACGAAAAATCAGTGATCGGCCTGAAACAGTGCCTCATAATTTCGCAAATCTTGCATTTATTGGCCCTTATGCTGAATCTAAGAATGAAGCATCTTTTACCGTTGAGTATTCTGTTAAAACGGCCAAAGAAGCAGTCCACAAAATGTTAGGGATTTATGAACATGATGACAGCACGGGTCAAGATGTAGAAATTTTAAAAGATGCATTGAATAAAAATCAAATGTTTTCTGCCGAATAATACTTACAGCCCCTACTAGTAGGGGCTGTTTTTGTTATAGTATTCAAATAGTACTATTTTTTTCGACTTATAAAATGGATGTTTAACCCTAATGATAGGAATAAAAGTGTGATAAGAATTCCAATGTGAGCGAAAGAATTTGTGTTGATGTCATGAGCAGTCTCGAGAATTTCTGCGGTTTTATCACCACCATCAAAAGCAATATGAGTTAAGGTAAGATCTGTCATGGTTTTCTTAAGGAATAAGAAATAAACCATAATGAGTACATAAATTGTAATGATTCCAAACAAGTATCTTTTTTTCATATGTTGCTCCTTTTATGAAAAATCACTAATTGATTAATGCACAAATAGGAATGAGCTAATTAAGGGTTAAGCACCTCAAGAAATGTATCGAATAGTTCCAGGCGACGTTTGAGATATCCGGTATCTTCACGCTTTGGGTGGATACGGTTCGTTAAAATAATAAAACCCGCGTTGTTATCCAAGTCTAATAAAATTGAAGGACCTGTGAAACCAGTGTGGAAGAGATAGTTCTTACCTTTATATGGATGAAGATTCCAGCCATATGAACGCATATCAACATTGGTTTCATTAAGTAATTGTAAGGTTTTTTGTGTGAGCACAGGTGTTTCATATCCCAAATATGATTTTACGAATTGATTGAGATCTGCCATTGTACTGAACAAACCAGCATTTCCAGCTACGCCACCAAAGTTATGAGCTGTTTCATCATGAACTACACCACATATAAGACCACGTGCTTCAGTATATTCAGTTGGAACACAGCGACTTGAGTCTCTTAGGTTGTATTGTGTATCCAACATGTGAAGTGGGTTTAAAATTGTTCTAGAAATCGATTGATCTAAAGATGTATCGAGTGCTTCAATGACGAGTCCTAAAATAAGATAATTAATGCATGAATAGTCCATTTTTGTATCTACAGGATTTACCCAGTCATCACAATTAAAGATTGAAGTAACCATTTCATCATGGTTCATGGTGTAACGTCCACGAACGCTTGGCAACATACCCGATCGATGTAAAAGACAATGTTTTATGAGAATACCTTCTTCTTTAAATTTTGGAAGAATATTTTTAATGGGTGTATCAAATGAAATCTTACCTTCTTCGATCAACTGAAGGATACGAGTTGTGGTAAACATTTTGGTGAGAGATGCGATATCATAGACCGCATTCTCTTGTAACGGGGTATCAGGGTATTTAGAAAGCCCATAGACATCGGTAAGAGACTCCTCTTTAGTAATAATACTTAGTGTTATACCAGGTATAAGTTTTTCATCGACGCTTTGATGAGCGAGATTAATTACAGATTCAAACATGAAATTCTCCTTTAAATAATAGTATTGTAAACGCTATATATTATAACATAGAAACTGTTTTAAGATGAATTGAATGAAAACTATAACACGTCTCCATAAAATCCTTTATAATAGAGCTAACAAAGGAGAATTTATATGGATTATAAGGATCAAAAAAGTGAAGATGTTTATATTAAAGTTCCTACTGAAATATTAGAACGTCTTGATTTAAAAGAAGAGACAAAAGCTCAGATTCACGTTAATGAACAAGGGGTATACATTAATAATCGAAAAAAGAATACTGAGAAAACGGTACCTTTAACTTCAATCACAATTGCCTCACTCTTAACGCTAGGTGTGTGTCTGTTAGTATTTAGAGACTTTTCGCAGATTCCATTAATTGGTCAGCGATCGATTGCTAGCATGGTTATTCTAGTTGGAGTCATTACCGGAATGATTAACTTTACCTATTATTTTATTAAAGATAATAAAAGTAATAATTCATCGCTAAAACTTTACTGGCGAAATTTACCCGTAGTGTTGCTTTCATATCTTGTAATAATTGTTGTCGCGCAACTTCTGTTTTTTAAAGTAATGGGGCAATTGTTTATGGGAGCAAGTTTTGATATTTATACATCATCTTGTATGGCTGCTGTTATGACTGGTATCGTTAACTACGTCATGATTTACTCAGCAAAAAGTATTACTCCAACATCTTTAATTCGCTCGCTCGTATTTGTTATTTTAGGTGGTGTCTTTATTGCAATGGTTACGAATCGTGATCAACAATGGTGGCTCTATAACTTTAGTTTTCTAGGGACTCCGGAGGCAACAAACAGCTGGCAATTTAATCTAACGCTTATTTTATCATCACTACTTATGGTGGCATTAATAGACTACATTTTTGTATTTCTATATAACATTGAGGGAAAAACAAAGCGTTTAATTACCTTAAAGGTACTCTTACTCTTAACTGCAATCTGCTTGGGTGGTGTAGGTTTCTTCCCATACAATGATAGTTTGTTTTATCAATCAATGCATAACCGCGTCGCTGGTTACTTAGTGTATTTATTCATTATTTTAATCATTTCGATTCGTTGGTTACTACCAAATGTGTCTAAACATTTCTTAAGAATATCCTATTCAATTGGGGCCATGTTAGGAATAATCTGTGTACTCTTCCTGGGAGTACATTACTTATCACTCACGGCATTTGAACTCTTTGCATTTGTTCTCGCATTCAGTTGGCTCTTGCTCTTGCTTCAACATATCATTGATATTGTGAATACAGCAAATGAAGTGTATACAGTTGAAATTATTCGCCAACCTATAACAGAAAAAGTAGAATCAAATAATTAATACTATAGCTCTCAGTTAGACTGGGAGCTATTTTTAATGTGCTATTTTTTCTATGACAGAGTAGGTAAAGGGGAATTCTTTAACAGTATCTTTGAGTCTGACATAAAGTGTTCCTGTAAAATTTTCTCCAACAGTACTAGTATTAACAAAATTGAATTCTAGTGTGATTGGTGTATTTTTGGTGCTGATTTTGTTGAATGAGATCTCATCATAGCTAGATTCTTCTTCGACAATGATGTCACTAGGTAAGATGATTGGAAGTTCCTCGACAATTATTTCATTATTTTCATCAACTTCACTGAATGATTTTTGATTTTTAATAAACACTATATTATCTTTGAAGGTAATTTTCGGTTCATTAGGAGAATTAGTGTTCTGAAGTAGAACTTTTGCACCAATAAATCCTCCGGCAATAATGATTAAAATAGCTAGTGCAATGGTAATTCTTTTTGTCATTAAGGTATCCTCCTTTAATACCATCATAAGACTCTAATGTGATAGGTGATTGTGAGAGATGTGTGTGTTTGTGTGAATTAATTAGACATGAACATAACCGGCATAATCACTTAAACGCTCAAGATTGATAATGACATACGATCTTTGCTTTTTTATAATAATCTTCTCATCCATCAGCCTCTTGAAAGTATGGGTTAAGTGTCGGTAACTAACGTTAAGGTATTCAGCCACCTCGGTATGTTTCTCTTTATATACGTTATTAACTTGGGCTTCTAAGATGAAGGCAGAGAGACGATGAATTAACTGATAGTTTGATCCGTCTCCGAGTCTATTTGTTCGATCTAACAATTTTAATGCAAGGTAGGTTGAAAGATAATTAAGAAAAACAACATCTTTTAAAAGATATGACTGATATTTAATGACAGAGATCCCTAAACATTTAACTTCAGTTTGTGCTTTGACTTCGCGTGGTTCATCTTCAACACCTAAGAGCTCCAATTCGCCGATAAAGTCTCCTGGTTTTGCGAAATGAACGATGGATCGGTTTCCATTTTCTAAAATTCGACTTACTTTTACTTTACCATCGATGATCACATAAAGCATATTAATATCTTTGGTTTGACTCATGATGGTTTCATCTTTATTGAATGTGAAGATTTTGAACTCGATATCTTTTGGTGTTGAGAACATTTTCGAAAAATTAAACGGTGTGTTTTGACCGATCATAGTAGATGTGTTTTTGATCATTTTTTCTCCTTTATAGGAGATATCTCCTATTTTGTAATGGGATAATTTCATATGATTGTTGCGAAAGAAGGACCGGTTATGAAAAAAATACTATATTCACTATTTTTCTATGCGTTAACTGGATTGGGTATCAGTTTAACAATCAAAGCAAACATTGGAGTGAGTAGTTTTAATTCCCTAAACCTTAGTTTATCTGTCATTAGTGGTATTAAAGTAGGAACTGTGTCATCACTTGTAAATGGGGCGTTTATTATATTATATATGATTTTAACAGGTCTCAAGCAACGAAACGAATATATCAGCCAAGGAGTATCTGTTTATGCTTTGGGTTTGGTTATTAATTTCTTTGTATATACAGTTTTCGCCAATGTACATTTAAACTCGTATTTATCACAAATTATTTGTTTCATGGTGGGTATTTGCATCTCTGGCTTTGGCACAGGAATGGTTTTAAATTTAAGGGTTCTTGCATTTCCAATTGAAAGTGTATGTCGTATCTTGTCAGAAAAAACTAAAGTATCGTTTATGAAACTTCGCTATAGCGTAGATGTACTCAGTATTTCAACATCTCTCATCATCACTTTCCTTACAAATTCAGACTTATTTATTCGTGAAGGAACTGTGTTAAGTTTGTTTTTGTTATCTTTCATGATTGGAATTACTAAGAAAACCTATGAAAAAAATCCTTTCCAGAAAGATTAGAAAGTATAAAAAAAGAGACCTATTTCTCAAATTGAGAAATAGGTCTCTTGTATTGTTATTCTGAACGTAAGGCAATTACAGGATCTTGTTTTGCTGCTTTTGAAGAAGGAATGAGTCCCGCAAGCATTGATAAGAATATCGAAATGAGTACAAGGACAACACCTGCTTGCCATGGCAACGAAGCAATGCTTGCGACACCAGAAAGAGATTCTATGATGGCATTAATTGGGATTAGTAAGAGTAAGGTTATTCCAATTCCAAAGCCGCCTGACAAGAATCCAAGGATTAATGTTTCAGCATTAAAGATACTGGAAATATTTCGTTTTGAAGCACCGATACTTCTAAGAATTCCAATTTCTTTTGTTCTTTCAAGAACGGAAATATAAGTGATAATTCCAATCATGATTGAAGAAACAATTAATGAAATGGCTACAAATCCAATGAGTACATAGGTAATCATGTTAATTATTACGGAAACAGAAGACATCATGAGTCCGGCAATATCAGTATAACTGAGCGTTAGATTTTCATTGCCTTGCTCAATTTGCTTATTATTGTAAGTTTTGATGATGGATTCAATTTCATCTTTAGCCTTAAAGTCTTTGGGATAGAGATTAATTGAAGAAGGTTTTTCAAGGTCTACAACACCCAGTTTGGCTAGGTTACCATCATATGTTTCGACTTCTTGCTGTGATGCTTGCATTTGTTTACTTACCATATCAATGATTTGGGCTTCAGACATCGATGCAGTTATTTGTGCAAATTGCATTTGTTCTTGATCAGACAAGGTCTTTGTCCAGTCTCTAACTTGTTCCAGGGTGAGTGTTTCAGTGTAATTGTCAATGTCAAAGGGAAGACCTGTGAAAATGTTCGTATCTTTATTTTCCTTTTGTTCTTTGACAATTTCCGTATCATTTATTTTATTGATGACATGTTCCGTGAGCGCATGATTATAAGCTATCGTACCATTAAGAGACTGTGCACTTGATTCTGGATTGGGTCTTAAAATACCCACTACCTTGATATCCATTGCATTCTCAATGACGGGTTTCATGAAGTTTAGATCCTCATGTTTATCAACCCACTTATTAGCCTGTTTGTCAAAACTATAAATATCAGTATTCAAAACTAGTTTGAATTTTGTATTTAAAATTTCATCATAAGAAAATGATTTTTGTTCACTTTCTTTGGCCTTTTTATCGGTAGCGAGAGCATTTACGATTTCTTTATACTCCTTTTGATCCATAAGCCCTAAAGAATAAAGAACCATGTCACTAATTTCGTTGTTTTTGTCGACAACAAGAACTACTTCGTCATGAGCATTTTGATCAGGGAAACGACCCGCAAGAACATCATATTGTGCACCAAGGAGCTCAGGATTATCAATCATTTCCTGAAATACTTGAGATGACATCATACCTGGAAGGCCGGGGACACTTGGGCCAGATTGACCTTGTTGTAGCATGGCGCTTGGATTCACTTTTAGGTTATCATCAGCTTGACTACTATAGATTTGTAAATCAAGGTTGTAACCTGTTTGAATTGCAGTTACATGTTTGTCAATGCCAGTATCTTCTTCTTTGAGATATTTAAGAAATTGAGCTAAATCGTTTTGTTTCTTTTGCTCTGTCATGGCTGTCATCATGTTTGTCGCAATATTATTCGAATAGACCTGACTAAGGTCATGTTCAATTTCATTTTTATTATTTTGATCCATCATCGTCGTCATCATTGTTGTGAGATCGATGCTTTCACTTTCTATGGATATCGGATAACTTGATAAAGTGTCTTTTTGAACATTATCAATATATTGATTGACACCATTTGATAAAGATAAAATGAGTGCTATTCCGATAATTCCAATACTTCCTGCAAATGCTGTTAGAAATGTACGTGCTTTTTTTGTACGAAGATTATTGAAACTCAGCGTGAGGGCTGTGATGAAAGACATTGAAGCTTTACCGAGGTTTTGGTGAATGGCTTCTTCAGCATGACTTTCATCAAGTTCAAGAGGATTGGAGTCACTCAAAATGACACCGTCACGAAGATTTACAATACGGTTTGCGTAATCATCAGCCAATTCAGGATTGTGAGTAACCATGATAACAAGTTTGTCATTAGCTACTTCTTGAAGTAATTTCATAACTTGGATGCTGGTTTCGGTATCTAAAGCACCTGTAGGCTCGTCAGCAAGTAAAATATCGGGGTCATTAACAAGCGCTCTAGCAATCGCAACGCGTTGCATTTGACCTCCAGACATTTGATTTGGTTTTTTATGAAGCTGATCGCCCAAACCTACTTTTGTGAGGACATCAGTCGCACGTTGACGTCGTTCAGATTTTGAGATTCCGGATATGGTTAAGGCAAGCTCGACGTTTGCGAGGATGCTTTGATGGGGAATTAAATTGTAAGATTGAAAAACAAATCCGACCGAATGATTTCGATACGAATCCCAATCGCGATCGTGATATTTCTTCGTTGAAATACCGTTAATAATGAGATCACCATGATCGTAGCGATCCAAACCACCAACAATATTAAGTAGGGTAGTTTTTCCCGAACCACTGGGTCCAAGAATTGCGACAAACTCGTTATCTCTGAAATTGAGGCTGACGTCATTCAAGGCAACTTGAATTAAATCACCAGTTTTATATTGCTTATATATATTCTTTATTTGTAGCATATAAGTCACCTTTCCTATTTTATATCCCCATTATATCTTTATTTGATAAACTGAATGTTAACTTTTAAAAACTCAGTTAATGCTCAGTTTATATTCTATGATATCATGAAAGTATGGAGGTGATCTGATGTTTAGAATATTAATTGTTGAAGACAATAAAAATACGTCACGATTGATGAAGGCGTTACTTGAACATGCGGGTTACGAAACAGAAGTAGCTTACAATGGGGTAGAGGGATTTGAAGTTTTAGATCGAATTCATATTGATCTAATTTTATTGGATGTCATGATGCCAGTAATGGATGGTTATGAATTTACTGACCAACTTCGCAAGAGTAATGACAATGTTCCTATTTTAATGGTAACTGCGAAGCATCTTCCAGAGGAAAAATGTCGCGGATTTTTGGTAGGGACGGATGACTATATGATTAAACCTGTTAATGAAGAAGAGTTATTATTAAGAATAAAAGCACTGTTGAGACGTTCTCAAATTGCCAATGAGCACCGGCTTAGTATTGGGAATGTCATTTTAGATTATGATGGCCTCACGGTATCAAGAGGCGATGAAATTCAAACCTTACCACAAAAAGAGTTTTATCTCTTATACAAATTGTTATCGTATCCAAATCAGATTTTCACAAGAATTCAACTGATGGACGAAATATGGGGAAAGGACTCAGAAAGTGTTGACACCACCGTGAATGTTCATATTAACCGATTAAGAAAACGGTTTGAAAATTACGATGAATTTGAAATTGTTGCAATCCGAGGTTTAGGATATAAAGCGGTACGAAATCGATGAGAAGCAAAAGGAAATTTAGAAATAATTTTGAACTCATCGTATTCTTTGTCTTGGTAGTATTCGTTATCTTAGTTTTAACCATGGCATTAATTATGACTGGAATGAAAGTCCTAGAGATGATGGGATACACCGAATCACAGTTTACACATGCACCGGTACTTGTCTTTTCTGTCGCAACAATTATTGTAGGGTCAACAGTAGCGGCCATTGTGAGTCATATTCCTTTAGCACCACTTCAGGAAGTTATTGCTGCTACAAAAAGATTTGCTAAAGGAGACTTTTCAGCAAGAATTAATCTTAAGGGTCCAAAAGAACTCAAGCAATTAAGCGATAGTTTTAATGAGATGGGAAAGGCATTGGGAAGTATAGAACTTCTTAGAAATGATTTTGTTAATAACTTCTCCCACGAATTCAAGACGCCGATTGTATCCATTCGCGGGTTTGCGAAAATGCTTCGTGATAATCCTGATCTAACGGATGCGGAAAAACAAGAATACCTTGAAATCATTATTAATGAATCAGAGAGACTCTCTGAATTATCGTCAAGTGTACTCAATCTATCTCAAGTAGAAACACAAACAGTACTCAAGGATATAAAACGGGTTAACATAACCGAACAAATGAGACTTATTCTTGTTTTACTAGAAAAACGTTGGCAAGATAAAAACCTTGATATTTACCTAGATACTGAAGAAGTTGAAGCTGAGGTTAATGAGGAATTAATGCAACAGGTTTTTATTAACCTCATTGATAATGCAATCAAGTTTTCTGATAAAGGAACCGAATTGAAACTCGAAATCTTTGAAGGGATACAAGAGATTAAAATTAGTATCACGAATGAGGGGGAAACAATATCAAAAGAAGATCAACGTCGTGTATTTGATAAATTTTATCAAGGAGATGGATCTCATGCTACCAAAGGGAATGGGCTCGGACTGAGTTTGGTTCAAAAAATAATTGATCTCCATCAAGGAACCATTACTATTCGTTCGGAGAATGGGAAAACAACCTTCACAATATTTCTTCCAAAGTAAAAATTGTGTGATAAATTGATGAATATTGTTATATTATTCGAATAATACAGTGACACACCTATGAATTTCTCTCAAAATCCGCTATAATCTAAAAAAAGAGGAGATTTATATGTTACAAATTCAGAGTTTACACAAAAAGTATAACCAGGTCGTAGCAGTCGACCATGTAAGTTTTAACGCATACGACGGTGAAGTAACTGTAATTTTGGGCCCGAATGGGGCGGGTAAATCCACAATTATTAAATCCGTAGCCGGATTGTTGCGTTATGAGGGAGAAATCTTTATTAATGGCAAAAAGGCTTCAGAGATTGAAGCTAAGAAAGAGTTTTCTTATGTTCCTGAAATACCAGCAATGTATCCGCTATTAACGGTTCGTGAACATTTAATCTTTACAAGTAAAGCTTATGGAATCACCGATAATGATGATGAAATCGATGCTCTGATGCAACGATTTGAATTGCAGGACAAGCAAGAAAAATATGGTGATGAACTTTCAAAAGGGATGATGCAAAAAGTAAGTATTTGCTCAGCTCTTTTAACACATCCAAATGTAATTGTTTTGGATGAACCAATGGTTGGATTGGATCCAAAAGCTATCAAAGAACTGAAACGTGTTATGAAAGAATTAAAAGAATCAGGTGTTACTGTCATTATTAGTACCCATATGATTGAAATGGTTGAAGACGTTTGGGATAAAGTGATTGTGATGGAAACGGGTAAAATTCGTGCAGAAATTGCGAAAAATGATTACCCTGATGAAGATCTCGAAACACTCTTCTTTAAGATAACGGGTGAAACCTATGAATAATGGTCTGTTGTACCTATGTCAGATGAATGTCAAAAATCGTGTCAAAAAACTGATTCGTAAACCTTTAAAGTTAATTGCGACGATTGTGGGTGTTCTATATTTTATTATGATTCCCTTTTTCTTTAAATCATCAATCGATCAGTTAAATATGAATAATCAGCACAGTTTTGGATTGATTATCCTATTGTTCACAATTTATCTGTCTACACCGGGATACTTATCGTATCTAAAAAGAAAAGGAATTGTTTTTACTAATGCTGATGTTCATTTTCTATTTTCAGCACCTGTCTCATCAAAACAAATAATATTTTATGGACTAAGTAAGACATACTATCTTCAAGTTATTTATGAGATTGCTTTAATCGTGGCAGCAATATTCTTATTTAATGTATCGGCATTGCCTTTATTATTGTATGTGCTCAGTATTTTCATTTTTGAAATTCCAATGTCATACTCACTAGCACTTATTATGTATGCTGATGAAAAAATAAGCCTTAATGCTAAAAAAGTTATTCGCTATACTGCCTATACTTTTCTACTCTTATTTACAGCTCTATCAGCTTACTATATCTATGCTAATGGTATTTCTGTACAAAGCGTAATTGAAGTATTCCAACTTCCACTTATCTTACTTTTCCCAATTATTGGATGGCAAGCATGTTTAATTCAACTTCTATTCTGGGGACCGACAACTGTAAATATACTTGGAACCGTGTTGTTCTTTATTTTCGGATTGCTCTCTATAGTTTATGCGTATCGTATGAAAGTTAACGGCGAATACTATGAAGAAGCGCAAGATTTTGCTTTAGATTATGAAAAGAAAATGGCTAAAGCAAAGAAAAATGCGCCGTTGTCCGAACAAATGGGCAAACGAAAAATTCTCAAATCCAATCGTGAAATCACAAGTTTAAAGAGCCGTTCTATCTTAGATAAGGAACTTCTTGAGAACCGAAGAACACGTCGGACATTCGTGAAAATATCAGATTTAGTTCTTGCAATAATCGGTGGTTTTGTAGGTTATTTCCTCAAAGACTCGCTAGCTGTATTTGGAACTGAAGAAGCATTCATATTCTTTGGCGTTATCGTTGGAATTATTATGTATATTAATGCTTTCTTTACACATTCGAATTTTTGGCAAAAAGAAGCGGAGCACTTTACTTTTTTCCTTATTCCGGATACGATGATAAGTAAGTTGTTCTTTGCATCATCATTGGATTTGTTAAGTGCATTAACTCGTACATTTGCGCTTGTTCTTCCACTGATGATAATATCAAGAGTGCCGCTTGTCTATGGTATGATGGGGATCTTACTGGCGTTAAGTTTACTTGTTTTTGAAATTTATTTAAGAATGGGATTAAGTGAGTTTCTAACTCAAAAAATTGGTGCCATTTTTGCACAGTTTATTTATATGTTCTTATCAATCATTCTGTGTGCAGTACCTGTCGGATTATGGGGATTAATGACATGGTTTACAGCAATGCCTACCTTAGTAGGGGTCTTATTAACAGTTTTAAGTTATTTCGGACTCGCATACTTTGGGTTATGGATTGCATCAAAAACAATATTACATACGCAATTGGAAGATAACTAGTTGAATGGTATCAGGTATTGAAAGATAAACTTATAGAAACTGAAAGGGAACCTATATGGAAAAGATTCAATTGTTTTTTAAGGACAATCCTTATATGTGGTACTACGTAGGATTAGTAGTTTTATCAATCGTGTTTATTGTATTTAGTCAGATGAGAGTTCGTAAAAAGAAAAATGAATTTCTCGATTTAAATCCAAATGCTGCACGTATTTTACTTAACCGTCAAGGATTTGTTTCATCAGTAACCATCCACATTCATGAGGTTAATGGCGAAGCAGTGAATGCGGATATGAAGAGTTTTTATGGAACATCAACAGAGTCTCAATTTTTTCAAGATAAGACAAAGTATGGTATTTTTGTAAAACCAGGAGAAAATAAACTGTCTGTTAGTTATGAACATACGCGACCAGGGGTGATGCATAAGTCAGTAACAGAGTACACAGATCCTGTACAAGTAATCGTTAACTGTAAAGCTAATGCAACTTATAAATTATCATATGATAAAGATACTAACTTATATGGTGTGGAGGAGATTGACTAATGGCTGTCGCAACATTTAAACGTACAGTACCTAATATCATCAAGAATTTCTTATATACGATTTTTAGTCCTGTGGCAACGTATATTTTTGTTTACTTTATTGGATCTATCTTCATCAAAGATAGTGAAATGTTACAATGGATTGCAATCGGATTAAGCGGTCTAGTTTTCTTGGGACTACTTAAAACGCTCGTGATTGATGATAAAGTTGTCGTGACTGTATACGAAGATCATCTTACTTACCAATCAGGTAAAAAAGTGAGTGAATTCTATTTTGATGAATGCCAATTTGGATATAAATCAGTGTCAAGTTCTGGTACTACTGATACTATCAATCTTAATGTCGTTAAAGCAGACGGAAACTGGATTACATTAAATTGCGAACCTCTTGGGCCAACTCAATTTCAAACACTTTACAGTCTTATTAAAGACCGTGGTCACTTTGAAGAACCACAAAAACTAAATTAATAAAAAATACCGAGAATTCCATCTGGAGTTTCGGTATTTTTTTGTCTAAAATTCAAAAACCATATTTGGTTCAATGAATGAAATAAAGTACAATAGTACTATAGAAGTTGCGTGTTAAGAGAGGACATTAATATGAAACTAAAATATTCGGATGAGTATCGTAAACGCATTAACTTAGTCCAAGATTATATAGAAAAAAATCCCACAAAAATATTCACAGTTGAAAACTTGGCCCAAATATCTGGGTTATCGCAATATCACTTTCACCGAATCTTCAAGGCTCTAACTCAAGAAACGATTTATGAGTTTGTGACGAGAACAAAGATGGAATGGGCTTTGGGAATGTTATTGCATCGTCTTGATTTATCGATTACCGATATTGCGTATGAACTCGGGTACAGTGACTCTGCAGTATTTTCGCGTTCGTTTAGACGGTATTATGCTTTGAGTCCTCGAGAGATACGTAGTGAAGATAGCAAGAATCGCAAAGTTATCTTGAAATCAAGAATCTATAATGAGGATGTAGGTGAAATGACTGTGAAACCAATTCTTATTGATCATAAGATAATTGAGCCACTGAAAATCATTTACCAAAGAATAGTAGGTTCTTATACTCAACTTGGATCTTATGCAGAAGTTATTCAATTATTGTTTTCAATTGCACTTGAAGAAAACTTGTTGGAGGAAAGCTCAATGCCAGTTACGATTTACCACTCGAGTCCTGAAATATCAGAAGTAGAGAAACAGCGAACTACGCTTGGTTTATTTGTAAAAGAAACAACAAAAAGTGTGGTTCGAGACGATGTTTCCTTAATAACACTGGATCCAAGTGAATATGCTGTGTTTAGTTTCGAATTGAATCAAGAAGAATATCCATCAGCTTGGAATTATATCTATGAATCGTGGTTTGGAGAAAGTGGTTATCTTCCAAGGAATGCACCACCCTTTGAAGTTTATAAAAACAATCCATCGGAACATCCTTTAGGTAAGCATATTGTTGATATTTATATTCCTGTAGAACCCTATTAGATTGCAAGAAAAGAGGTAATCATGAATAAAATACGTATAAGAAATGCCCACAAAAATAACCTGAAGCATATAGATGTTGATATACCTAAAGAACAACTCGTTGTCATTACAGGTGTCAGTGGTTCAGGAAAATCAAGCTTGGCTTTTGATTTAATCTTTGAAGAAGGGCGAAAAAAATATCTTCAATCAATTGGAATGGGCTTAGATTTTGGTGAACAGTCCTATTCTGAGATATCAGGATTAAGTCCAACAGTCGCTGTAAAGCAAAATATCATTCGTCAGAGTAACCCACGTTCGACTGTCGGATCACGAACTGGAGTTCTCAATCTTCTAACGGTCCTTTACGCTCACGAGGGCACTGGGGAAGAAATAGAAGAAGGAGAACCTCTTGATCCAAGTGTTTTCAGTTACTTAACATCATTGGGAATGTGCTTTGATTGTGGTGGTAAAGGTGATGTTTATCATATTCACTTGGATAAGATAATTACAGACGATGCGATGACGCTTGAAGATGTGTTCTTTAAGATAGGTTCAACACCAGGATATCTCAATTTACTTAAACGGAATTATCCTGAGTCATACCATTTGCCTTTCACATCTTTAAGTGAAGAATTACAAGATACCTTAATTTATGGTTCTTACAACACTAGTACGGGTAAAACTAGTTACTGTATTGAAAGAGTACTCCAAAATCGTTACTTGAGAAATGAAGATGTGAGTACCTACTATACCTTAGAAGCGTGTAACACGTGTCGAGGATATCGGATTTGTGAAGAGGCTCAGTATGTATTTATCAATGGAAAACATATTGGCGAATTAGCACAAATGCAACTTTCAATCTTGACTCTATTTTTAGAAAATTTGAAGGAGTATAAGCGTGTCTCTGATTTTGGCATAGAACTGATTACCACAATTCTCAAAAAACTAGAATCACTGAATGACATCAAGTTAGGCCATCTCAGTTTGTATCGCGAAATGCGAACCTTGAGTGGTGGGGAGTTGCAAAGATTGTTTCTTCATGACCATTTAAACTCAGAGCTGAGTTCTCTTATTTATATTTTTGATGAACCGACGAGTGGACTTCACGAATCAGAAAAGCAATCTATCAGTGACGCACTGCAACGTCTGAAATCACTCGGGAATACTGTAATTATAGTTACTCATGATCCGTATATAATTAAGCAGGCTGAACATATCATTGATATCGGACCTAAAGCCGGGATGCTCGGAGGTGAAATTGTCTTTCAGGGATCATATGAAGATTTCCTAAATAGCCATGATTCCCTCACAGCTCAGTATTTAACAAATAATCTTATCCATTTACAAACTAAATGTCACCAGTCGGATTCTTTTTTAAAGCTTAAGGATGTTTCGACAAACAATCTAAAAAACTTAAATGTTGAAATACCGTTAAATCAATTAGTTGGTATTGCTGGTATCTCTGGAAGTGGTAAAAGTTCGCTCATATCCAAAACACTCGTACCAAAAGTTAAGGATGCACTCAATACGAGTGAAAAATCTTGCTTTGAAGGGTTAACTAATATTATTGAAATTACTCAATCTCCAATTGGTCGTAAGTCAAACTCTAATCCTATTACATATTTAGGAATTTGGGATAAGGTGAGGGCACTTTATGCGCAACAAGAATTATCTAAGAAACAAAATTATCAAGCAGGAGACTTTTCATTTAATTCAAGAGGGGCATGTCCAAAGTGTAATGGATTAGGAACAGAAATTATTAATATTGGGTTCGATATTCAATTTGAGAAAGAATGTCCCATTTGTCTGGGAACTCGGTATCGAGAGGAAATACTTGAAGTAACCTATAATGGAAAAAATATCAAGGATGTGCTCAATTTAAGTGTAGATGATGCACTCGAATTTCTTAGGGAAAGCAAACTAAATTTAAAGGTCTTAGAAATTCTAAGTAAAATTGGCATGGGTTATATTAAGCTTGGGCAGTCAACTTCAACACTTTCAGGAGGCGAGGCACAGCGTATTAAACTCGCAAAAGAAATTGGAAAAGTTAATATGGATAAGATACTTTATGTGCTTGATGAGCCATCGACAGGTCTTGGTTACTATGATATCGAGAAACTTCTTATTCTTATTGAGGAACTCATTACAAAGGGAAACTCGGTTATCATTGTAGAGCACGATCTCACAATTCTCAGAGCGTGTGATTGGATTGTAGAGCTGGGACCTGAGAGTGGTGAAAAGGGCGGCTATATCTTAGCCGAAGGAACCGTCAATTCCTTAAAAAACAACAATGATTCTAAGACGGGACGTTACTTATAATGGATAAACAAATAAAATCTTGGGACGATATTACGAAAACGATACAGACTCAATATTCAAATATTAGATGCATATCCGTGAGTTATAATAATAAACGAGTGTATGAACAATATTTTAAAACAAGAAATTTCGAACAAAAATTCAGTGTCGCTTCTGTTACGAAAAGCATTGTATCCTTGCTTATTGGAATCGCAATTGACCAAGGTCATATTCAAAGTATTGATGAGAAGGTAATGTCTTATTTTCCTGAGTGTTACTTTAACGATACGAACAGTTTACGAGATACCATTACGATAAAAAATCTCTTAACCATGACGGCACCGTATCCGTTTCCAGCATGGAAAGAACCATTTTTACGCATGGCGAAAAGTGAAGATTGGGTTGAATACTCACTGGGTTCGCTAGGCAAAGGAGGCAGGATAGGTACTTTCAAGTACTCTACATCGGGAACACATATTCTATCCGCGTTGCTGACTAAAGCTACCGGAATGAGTGCTCGAGAATATGCGAATCAAAACTTGTTTAATCCTATCGGTATTGATGAAATTCCCCTCTATCCTATGGAATTCGACCAAGAACATATTTTTGGAAATAAAGTAAGAGGATGGGTGAGTGATCCGCTGGGCTATTCAGCAGGAGGATGGGGACTAACTTTAAGCATTTCAGATATGGTTAAAATTGGACAATTGTGTTTGCAAAGAGGCGTTTGGAATCAAGAAAAAATTGTTAGTGAAGCATGGATTTTAGAATCAACTACCACAGATAAAAATAACTACGGATACTTATGGTGGATTGGAGATCGTAAACGTGAATATATTGCGACTGGATCTGGAGGGAATATCATTTATGTAAATGAAACTGATAACCTCATTATTGCAATAGCATCAACGATCATCTCAAGACCTAAAGATCGCAAATATCTTGTTGAAGATATTAGAGGATTACTTCAATTGAAGTAATAAACTATCAATAAATTATAACCAGACTTCGCGTTTTAGAATTCTGGTTTTATTATAAATACGATTTTGAAAATTGAGTGATAAATATCGAACATCATAATTCATATGCTAAAATGAAGATACGTTATTCGTGAAAGGAATATTTATGATGAATACAATTACAATTTCAAAACTTCAAGAATACTTGAAAACAAAATATGATGATCCGAAATATACAAATGCCCTATTTATGAAACTTGTGGAAGAAGTGGGCGAAGTTGCGGAAGCCATTAATAAAATAGATGGAAGAAAAGCTGATGATGGGCTTAGTTCACTCTCAGAAGAACTTGTCGACGTTATTCATTATGCTATTGGTATTGCAACGATTAATAATATTAACTTGGAACAAGTCATGATTGAAAAAGATAAGAAAGCAAGCATTAAATATAATCAATACCCAAATCTGGAGGAGTATCTAGACCTTAATAAATAGAGAAAGTGGGATAACGATAATGACCGTAACATTCTATAATAATACAGATATACTTTCTCAAGACATAAAGTATGCTGTTATCATCACAAAGTATCAAAACAAATGGTTGTTTTGCAGACACCAAAGTAGGGAAACTTGGGAGATACCTGGAGGAACTCGAGAAAAAGGCGAAACGATTATCGAAACAGCGAGGCGCGAACTTTATGAGGAAACGGGAGCAACAAAATATACGTTAGAAAAATGTTTTGTCTTTGAAGCAAATGGCAGTTATGCTTGCGTTTTTTTCGCTGATGTTGAAGTCTTAGAAGATCTCCCTATAAGCGAAATCGCAGAAATACAATGTGTTGATGAGATAGACTTCGAATGGACCTACCCAAACATCCAACCAGAGATCTTTGAATACTATCTACATACGACACGTAGCGATAATAAGAATGATTGAAAAATAAGAGAAGGGTGAATTTGAATGACAATAGTATTCGTACACGGGTTAGGGCAAGATAAAAATGCATGGGATGAAGTAATTCAATTAGTTGATTATAAGGATGAAATAATCATTCCTCAGCTCAATAATTTTGAAATTTCTGGTTCGTTAACCTACGAAAATCTTTATCAAGAGTTTTGTGTGTTGTGTCATAGAGTAACATCGGTAAATCTTTGTGGTTTGTCTCTAGGCGCAATTCTTTGTTTAAATTATGCTATAGATTATCCTGAAAAAGTAAATTCTTTAGCTGTCATTGCTCCACAGTATAAAATACCGAAAAAACTATTTAAAGTTCAAAATACAATCTTCAAGTTATTGCCAAAATCTACATTCACAAAAATGGGTTTTTCGAAAGAAGATACACTTTCATTAGTGAATTCAATGGGTGATCTTGACTTTACGGATCGTTTGAAAGGTGTCAATTGCCCAACACTAATCGTGTGTGGTGCAAAAGATAATGCTAATATCAAGGCGGCGAAATCATTGCAAGCATTAATACCAAATTCAATCTATGAGGAAATTCCAAATTCAAAACATGAAATTAATAAAGAAAACCCGAGTGGCCTTGCTGACAAATTGAATCAATTTATTGATAGAGAGTTAAGCCATAAAATGTTAGTGTCAAGTAAGCGTAGAAAATATTAATAATCAATACTAACTCTCTAGATTATCGACGTTGTAACACGTTTGTTGCTAGGAATTTTTGATAGTTTGTAATATTGTAGCTACAGGAGGTAAATAGAGAATGGATCTAGGCGAAATACTAAAGAATGCTCGAATAGAAGCTGGCCTTACACAAGAAGTTGTAGCACAACATTTATTCATAACAAGACAGACGGTGTCCAGATGGGAGCAAAACAAGACACTACCTAATATTCATATTTTGAAGGAACTATCGGAACTATATGGAACTTCTATAGACTCGCTAATATCGGAGAATAATATCAATCAGGAAGGAAACATGAAAGTGAGAAAAATAAATATTATGGCGCTTATTGGAAGTATATTATTCAATGTATTTTTATTTTCAGGTATTGCCTTTACTTTGCTTATATTGCTAGTGTCATTATGGGTTTTAGTCATACTGTTCATTTTGTCACCAGTCATTTTAGCATGGGCAATATTTTCAGGAGCGCAAGAATTTGATTGGTTTAATGCTATCTTATGTATAATTCTAATGCCGGTGGGGATATTGTTGGTTAATTATGCAAAGAAACTCACTAATGCGCTAATTAATTTCTTTAAAAGGTATTATTTATATAATATGAAAACTATATTTCCAACTTATTCATAGAAGGAAATCAACGCTTGAATGTAACGCTTAGCATCAAACTTTGTTTGATATTTTTCTTTTTGAAAGGTGACCAGATTATAAAAGATGTGTTCAGTTATTTCACTTCATTATTTTCAGCAACTGAGAGGCTTTGTAAGTGTAGTTTATTTAGGTTGTACGCGTTACGGTGCTTCATTCGAAGATTAACATATATTTCTAGGGTTTTTTGTAAATATGCTTTATGGTTTCGAATGAATTATGAAGCAAGGGTATGAGATATTGAAGACCTCATACTACAACTATTATTGTACTTATACGATTGTCTGATACTTTATATGTGATTTAAAATGTATTTTGATTATTGGTTAATTGAATCTAATCTTACAGGATTCCACACTTACTTTACACAATTCCATAAAATCTAAAAATTGACAATAATCAAGGGAGTTGCTATAATCGAAATATCTAAAGAGGTGGCCGATGATTAATATTTCTTGTAAATAATTTAGCTAGAACAGTTTCAATGAAGAAGTTGTTTTTAGCGTGATTCGCAAGAAATGACTTTTCGCCTCAATAGAATTTAAATTAACTTTTAAAGGGCTACAAGTTTCAAACTTGTAGTCCTTTTTCGACTTAGAAAGGGTGATTATGATGAGAAAAAATTTAAAACATAACATTTAATTCAGGAGAAGACTCCTGACAGGAGGAAAAAACAATGTCTATAATAATAAAAAATTTAAGCTTTGCCTACGATAATAGTGATCGTATGATTTTTGATAATGTTAATCTCGAAATTAACCCACAATGGAAATTAGGGTTGACGGGAAAGAATGGCCAAGGGAAAACAACCTTATTAAATATTCTTCAAGGAAAACTCGAATATACAGGTTCTGTATTTCATCAAGAAGATCTTGCTTATTTCCCTTATCCAGATATTAATCTCGATGATTATGCCATTGATGTCATTCGTGAAATTGCGAAGGATTCCGAGGATTGGCAAATTTATAAAGAAATGGATGCCATAGATTTAAAGGATGATGTTTTATATCGCCCTTACAGTACGCTCTCAGAAGGAGAAAAGACCAAGACGCAACTTCTTGGGCTATTCTTGAAAGAACACCAATTTTTATTGATTGATGAACCTACGAACCATCTGGATCTTGATTCACGACATAAGCTAGCTGATTATTTGAATAAAAAATCGGGATTCATCTTAATTTCGCACGACCGTCAGTTTTTAGATCGCTGCGTTGATCATATTCTATCCATTAATAATACGACGATAGATATTATTCAGGGTAATTTTTCGACTTGGTGGGAAAACAAACAACGCCAAGATCAGTTTGAGTTGACGCAAAATGAGAAATTGAAAAAGGACATCAAAAGGGTTCAAGAAGCTTCTCGACGAACAGCATCGTGGTCTGATAAAGTTGAATCTACAAAAAATGGTGTGAAAAGTTCGGGTAATAAAGTTGATAAAGGATTTGTAGGTCATAAGTCAGCGAAAATGATGCAAAGATCTAAGAACCTTCAACGTCGTCAACAAGATATGATTCAAGATAAATCTGAATTATTGAAGAATATTGACGAAATCGAAACCTTGAAATTGTCACCGCTCGTGATTCCTAATCATAAAAATATGATGCTAAAAGATGTGCGTATCAAATATGATGATCGTTGGGTTACGCCTCAAATAAGTTTCACCTTCACTCAAGGTGAACGAATTGCTCTAAAAGGACCTAATGGTTCTGGTAAATCGAGTATTATTAAACTTATCATGGGTAATGATATTCATTATGAGGGTGAAGTGGAAATGAGCAAGTTAAGTATCTCCTATGTTTCTCAAGATGTTGCGGAAGTGAGTGGAACTATGGATGATTACATTCATAACTATGATATCGATAAAACTCAGTTTTTTACACTGTTACGAAAACTTGGTTTCTCAAGATCTGATTTGGCTGTGGAGCTGAACCAATTAAGCATGGGTCAAAAAAAGAAGATTATGATTGCTCGAAGTTTATGTGAATCGTCTCAACTTTACATATGGGATGAGCCGTTGAACTATATTGATGTGCTTACAAGAATGCAAATTGAAACCTTGATTTTAAGTTCAAAACCGAATCTTATTTTTGTTGAGCATGATGACGAGTTTGTAAAAAGAATTGCGACTCAAATTGTATCGTTTTGATGTGATATAATAGAAAAAATAAGAAGAGGGTACTCATATGATCTTTATTGTCTTTGTTGTTTTGTTTTTTGGATTTATCGGGTTTTCTATATTTCGTGTTAAAAATCATAATCGTAAAGTAATGCGACGTGTGGCTGCTCAATATGGGCAACTTGCTGCGTGGGAAGGATCACTGGATGATTATGAAAGCATGAAGCGTTATTTCAAGGTGTTGCCGCCAAAGTATGCTATTGATGATCAAACATGGAATGACCTCGATATGGATTTGGTTTTTAAGCAAATAAATCTAACTCAATCGAGTGTCGGAGAGGAAGTACTATTTCGAAGACTTCGTGATCAAGACATCTCTAATTTAGATCAATTTGAGAGAGATATCAATTGGATGCAAAACAATGAATTAGAGCGTACTCTAATACAAAGGGAAATGAATCGCATTGGAAAGAAAACAAACAATCGGCTCATCGAATTGATTTTGAATCCGGTTTTTAGTAACAACGTTAATTTTACGCTATTCGCAATGTTGAGAAGCTTAGCTATTTTAAGTCTCTTTATTCCGTTTTTTAATTTAGAGCTTGGTATCATGATGATTTCGCTCATGTTTATTGTAAATAACGTAGTGTACTATAGTAAAACAGGGGAGATAGCTAAGGATGTTTCGCGTGTCTCGATGTTGATGGATATCATTAAGGCTGCAAAGAACATAGAGAAAGTGAATCTCGGTGATGATACTTACATCAAGTCGAGACTTCATGAGGCGCTGAAACCATTTCGAAATATGGGGATTGCTTCATCTCTCGCTGCAGTATCGCTCCAAAGCTCTACTAGTGAAGCTATGGTATTGAGTGGCTTTCTAGATGGGTACTTCTTGATTTCGTTTGGTGCATGTCGATTCATGTTTAAAAAAATTATCGATTGTCAAACTGAAGCCTTGTTGCTTTACGAGACAATTGGTTATGTCGAGTGTGCAATTGCAACTGCATCCTATCGTCAAAGTCAAGATACCGTGTGTGTTCCTAAAGTGACTGAATCATCTGAGATAGTCTTCGAAAATATTAAAAATCCGCTTGTTGAAGAAGCAATCGGAAACTCTCATGCTTTTCAATCATTTAATATGATTACTGGATCGAATGCGAGTGGTAAATCAACATTTGTTAAGGCGCTTGGTGTCAATATTCTACTTGGTCAAACATTGAATACATGTATCGCAGACAGCATGTCATTTCCGAGTGTTTTCGTGATTACTTCGATGGCTATTCAGGATGACATTGACTCGAAAGAAAGTTATTTTGTTAGAGAAACGAAATCACTTAAACGTATTTTAGATCAAGTAAAAGGAGATAAGCGTTGTTTCATTGTAATCGATGAAATATTAAAAGGCACGAATACAATAGAACGAATTTCGTCTTCATATTCCGTGTTAGACTTTCTTACTAATTATTCTACATTCGTATGTGCAGCAACTCACGATTTAGAGTTAACAGAATTGCTAAAATCTAAATATCAAAATTATCACTTTAAAGAAACTGTAACCGATCGTGATATTGTTTTTGATTATAAGTTACGTGAAGGACCTTCAGATACTCGAAATGCGATTAAAATGCTGGAGTATTACGGTTATGAACCGTCCATTATTATTAAAGCGAATAGAATGGCGGATGCGTTTGAGAAAACGAGAACTTGGGATACCCATTAATCAACAAAAAACTGGAACCACTTTAAAATGTGTTCCAGTTTTTGTTATTAAATATATATTTTAATAAAAGTGTCGAGAGTATCATAGTAATGTGTTGAGTCCATGAACTGCGACATTGCATGGCCCGCATTAGGAATAATTAAGAGTTCTTTTGGACAGGTTGCAGCTTCAAAGACTGTATTCACCATTGAGGATGGAACAAAGGTATCGGCATCACCATGGATAAAGAGAATTGGTGTTTTCGATTTTTTTACTTGTTCAAGTGCACTCCCTTCGCGAAACCAAAATCCAGCTCGAATCTTAGTAATAAATGATGCGAAATTCAGGACTGGAAAAGACGGAATGTTAAAAATTGATTTGAGTTGATAGCTAAATATGCCTTCAATAGATTCGTATCCACAATCTTCAACGATAACTTTCACATTCTCAGGGAGTGTTTCGCCAGATGTCATCATGACAGTAGCTCCACCCATAGAGATACCATACAGCATAATTTCTGATTCAGGGTCTTCTTTCACAATTTTTTTAATCCACGCAACAATATCTCTGCGTTCGTCCCATCCCATACCAATGTAATTCCCTTCACTTTTACCATGGCCGCGTGCATCAGGCACTAGGATGTTGAATCCCTGTTCGTACATGTGTTTTCCGGTATTCATTGTTTCCATATGCTGACTTCCGTATCCGTGACAACCAATAAACCATTTATGAGAGAAGTTAGTTTGTCTTACTTCAAGTCCGTAAAGCTGTAGGTTATCAAAGGAAAGAAGATATGCATCAGAGTGAGGATGATTTGATACCCATTCTTTAAGAATTGGTGCTTGTTTCTTCCAAGGATTCTCTTCCTTGGACTCATCAACCATAACATTGTGATCTGCTTTAAAAATACGATCACGATTCCCATAGCGATTTAGAGCAAGATTATAAAAGAAATTTCCTGCTAAACATAATACGACAATAAGAATGAAAATTACTAATAATAGATATACCATAGGTTTAGTTATGCCTCCTAATGATAGTATACATGATTTTTGAGACGAATGAGGTGGCAAAAGATTTGCAAAAAGGAATTAAATTTCTTTTATTATCAAAGTAAATTAGATATGATGTCTTAAAAGAGGTAGATTATGGAAAATATAAAACGATGCGATTGGGCACTTCACCAAGAATTAGAAACAATTTATCATGACAATCAATGGGGGAAACCATGTCATGATGACCAAATACTTTTTGAGATGTTAATTCTCGAGGGACAACAAGCGGGACTGAGTTGGAGCACAATTCTTAATAAAAGAGAAACAATGCGAGAAGCGTTTGACGGATTTAATCCGCAAATTCTTAAAAACTATGACGAAGCTAAAGAATTAGAACTTCTTGAAAATCCTGGAATTATTAGAAATAAGCTAAAAGTTAAATCGTTGAGACTGAATGCGATTGCTTTCTTAGAAGTTGTTGAGGAATTTGGTAGTTTTGATGCGTATCTATGGGGATTTGTAAATAATGAACCAATCGTCAACCATTGGGAACAAATAAGCGAAGTACCCGCAAGCACACCGTTATCTGATGAAATAAGCAAAGCAATGAAAAAAAGAGGTTTTAAGTTTATTGGAACTACTATCATTTATGCATATATGCAAGCGGTAGGATTGGTTAACGACCATCTAGAGTCGTGTCACTTCAAATATTAATTTTTGTTTAAAATCAGCATCAGATGATGTTGGTTTTTTAGTTGTACTGATCTAAACTAAAATACATACGATTTGTCTTGTCTCTTAGTTATAAAGATTGTATCATTATAATGAAAGGGTGAGGTATTATGAAATATTTAGGACTTGATATTGGAGGTACATCAATTAAATATGGTGTCTTTAATGAATACGGACAAGATTTGGAAGGTACAAGTGGCCAAGTTAAAACAGTAAGAGATGATTTAGATGCGATGATGAATATTATTGTAGAAATTGTTGAAAAGTTTGAAGGGCTGAATGCAATTGGATTGAGTATCCCTGGTGGTGTAAATCCTTATACAGGACTCGTAATTGAAGGTGGTGCAGTACCGGTTCTGGGTAATCAATATGTTGGAAAACTTATTGAAGCACAAACAGGAATTCGAACTGTCATTGAGAATGATGCGAACTGTGCAGTTCTCGCTGAACACTGGAGTGGAAACGGTAAAGGTACGAAGGATCTTGTTTGTGTAACAATAGGAAGTGGTATTGGTGGTGGTATTATTATTAATAATCACCTTCATCATGGTAAAAACTTCTTGGCAGGTGAATTTGGATTTATGATCACAAAAGAGTTTAAGGACTATAGTAACTTTGAAATTATGAGTGCAAATAGTGCTTCCGTTCCGCTTGTCAAAAAGGTTGCAACCGCTCTAGAAGTACCTTATGAGTCAATGGATGGAAAGAAAGTATTTGAGCTTCTCGAAGAAGGCAATGAAACAGTTGAAGAAATCTATGCTGAATGGGTACGGTGTTTAAGTACAGGCATTTTCAATATTGCTTTTTCATTGGATCCTGATAAGATTCTCATTGGTGGCGGAGTGAGTGCGGTACCTCGTATCATTGCAGATGTGAAAACAGCTCTTACGACAATGACGCCATTCTCTAAAGGGTGGGATGTTGATGTTTGTATGCATATGAATGATGCAGGTAAAATTGGTGCAGCTTATAACTGTACCCAATCATACGAATGATTAGATTAAACGAGTTCCTTTTAAGGTTAACTCGTTTTTTATAACATTTTTTTTAAATCTTAATACAATCTTAATACTCGGATTAATGTGCTGTGCTATACTGAAAAAAAGAAGGTGTGTTATGGCTCAAAAAGTAGGGAAATTGAAAATCTTTCTAGGGTATGCTGCAGGGGTGGGGAAAACCTACGCTATGCTTGAATCTGCACATCAACTAAAGAATAATCACGTTGATGTTGTTATTGGATATATTGAACCTCATTTGCGACCTGAAACCTCAGCACTTTGTGACGGATTAGAAACTATTGATAACCTAGTGATTGATTACAAAGGACTGAAACTCCAAGAGTTTAATCTCGAGAAAACACTAGTTCGTAATCCAGATATTGTTTTAGTTGATGAGCTAGCACATACGAACTGTCCCGGAAGTCGTCATGTCAAACGATATCAGGACATCGAAGAGTTACTTCATAATGGTATAGATGTTTATACAACTGTGAATATTCAGCATATTGAAAGTCTTAATGATATTGTTGAAGCCTTAACAGGAGTAGTTGTGAACGAAAGAATTCCTGATTCTGTCTTTGAGAAAGCAGATACTGTTGAACTTATTGATATTGATCCTTTAGATTTAATTGAGAGACTTAAGCAAGGGAAAGTATATCAAGAGACACAAGCGAATCATGCTTTAAATAACTTTTTTACTGAAGAAACCTTAATTTCATTAAGAGAAATAGCACTTCGCAAAACGGCAGATAAAATAACAGAGCGAAGAGCTAATGAATTTAGTTTTTATCGTGACGGTAACGTGGCGATAAAGGAGCATATTATGGTGTGTATTTCTGCGTCGCCAAGTAATGCAAAGGTAATACGTAATGCTTCTAGAATGGTGGATGCCTTTCATGCAGAATTCACTGCGATTTATGTTATTGATGAAGACAGTGACGCTCCTAATGAAATGAGTCAAGGACTTAAAGATAACATTCAATTGGCTGCTGATTTGGGAGCGGTAATTACGCCTTTGTATGGTAGTGATATTGCGCAACAAATATCAGACTATGCAACACTCAGTCATGTTTCCAAAATTGTGTTAGGGAAATCGACATCACGAAAATTGAAGGCATTATTTGAAGTGCCGTTGATCGAACGAATTATCGAGTCAACATCGGGAGTCGATGTATACGTTATTCCTGACACAGTACCTACTAAGAAAAGAAATTTAAATTTCAGACATGAGCATTATAAACCAAGTTTACGAGACCTTGGAATTATGACGGCATTTATCGGAATTGCGACGGTAATTGGGTTGTTATTTGATTTTTTGGGTTTTAGTGAAGCTAATATTATTACGCTTTATATCCTTGCGGTTTTATTTATTTCAGTGCTGACACCAAATCGTCTTACAGCGATACTTGCATCAGTTTCAAGTGTCCTTGTTTTTAACTATTTCTTTACAGATCCTAAATTCACTTTGAATGCTTACGATAGTGGCTATCCTGTCACATTCTTAATTATGTTCATGGCATCCTTTATTACTGGATCTTTGGTCTTAAAGCTTCGTGTTAATGATCTTACTCATGTCGAAAAAGCATATCGTACTGAGGTGTTGTTAGAGACCAGTCTTAAACTCCAAAAAGCACAGTCACAAGAAACTATCGTTTATGAAATGGGAAATCAAATAAAGAATATGTTGAATCGCAGTGTTGTTATTTATGTTCCAATCGAGGAATCATTAGTTCCAACCGTATTCTCAGACGAATCTCCTGAAGTTATTTACGAAACATTGTTATCGCAACAAGAAGTTGCGATAGCAAATTGGGTATATCAAAATAATCGAAAGGCAGGATTTGGGACGCGTACCCTGGCTAATGCATCGTGTATTTATTACGCAATTCGAAGTCATGGTAATCCAGTTGCTGTTATTGGAATAAATATTAATGATGAATGGAATTTAGAGGATCGTACATTAATCCTTCTAATTTTAAATGAGTTTGGCTTAGCTCTCGAAACACAAGCATTGAATGAACAACAAGTGAATGTGAACCTCCAAATTCAAAGAGAACAGTTACGTTCAAATATATTAAGAACTATCTCTCATGATTTAAGAACACCACTAACTAGTATTTCAGGAAATGCTTGGAATCTTTTGAATCAAAGCCTCGATGAAGCCCAAAGAAATGAAATGACACAAGATATTCTTGATGATTCATTATGGCTTACCAATCTTGTAGAAAACATTTTATCAATGACGCGAATTGATCATGAGGGTTCAATTTTGAATTGTGAGCCACAAATATTTGATGATATTGTAGAAGAAGCCATTCGTAGAATTCAAGAACGAAATAAGAATCGCACCATTACATTTGATAAGCCAGAGTCAATTTCTTTAGTCTCTGTGGATGCGAAATTAATGCTCCAACTTATGGTTAATCTTCTTGATAATGCTATAAAATATTCACCGGAAGATTGTGACATCGAAGTGGTCATTGAAGAAACCAAAGATTTCCTTATGGTTAAAGTGATTGACTCGGGATTAGGAATTCCAGATGAGGATAAGGAAAAAATCTTTGATATGTTTTATACACGTGAAAAAGTTGGTGGCGATTACTATCGTGGTATTGGTTTGGGGCTTTACCTGTGTCAAGAAATACTAAAGGCTCATGGATCATACCTCCAAGTTTATGATCATCACCCAGTGGGAAGTATTTTTGAATTTTCGCTAGAAAAAATGGAAGGAGTAGATTATGTCTAAACATACAATTTTAGTTATTGAAGATGATGTGAAAGTAAGAAAGTTTATTGTTTCAACGTTAGAATACAATGACTATCATGTGATTGAATCGGGAACGGGCCTGCATGGTATCACACTGATGAATGCAAATAATCCTGACTTAATCCTTCTAGATTTAGGATTGCCGGATTTGGATGGTATTGAAGTCGTTAAACAAATTAGAAGTTATCTGAACATACCGATCATTATAGTGAGTGCTCGAACAGAAGACAATGATAAAGTTGTGGCACTTGATTTAGGTGCAGATGATTATCTCACCAAACCTTTTAGCGTGGATGAGCTTCTGGCACGTCTCAGGGCCAATTTAAGACGTAGTCAAAACCAAAGTGGAGAACAAGTCCTTAGTAACGGGAAACTCGTCATGGATCCTTCATTAGGGGTGGCGTGGTTAAATCAACAAGAATTACATTTGACGCCAATTGAATTCAAATTACTCGAACTTTTTATGATGAATCAAGATAAAGTGCTTTCTTATAATACGATACTTAAAGCGGTTTGGGGCTACTATTCTGATAATATTCCTGCACTCAGAGTATTTGTGACAACACTGAGACGAAAACTTGAAAAATACGATGCAGAGCATAATTATATTCAAACTCATGTTGGGGTTGGATATCGGATGTTAAAAAATGAAGGCTGAAAACCTTCTTTTTTAATCTTAATACACTCTTAATACTGTGGATGCTAAAATGAGCCCAATGAAAGAAGGAATAGCAATGATTATATTAGGAATTATTGTCGCAGGAATTCTGGGCTACTTGTTTTATGCCCTTGTAAATCCTGATAAATTATAGGAGTCTTTAATTATGATTTATTTATTTTTATTTATTATCTTAGGTACCATCGCCATCTTGGGGATGGGGCATTATCTTGCTCGAATGATTCAATACAAACCACTTTTGGGTGATCGTATTGTGAAACCTGTTGAAAAAAAACTGTTTTCATTTTTTGGGTTTCCTGATTTAGAAATGGGATGGAAGCAATACTTTAGTTCCATTTTGATATTTAACCTCATCATTGGATTATTTGGAATCATAATTCTTATGACGCAAGGCTTATACACAGTCAGTCCTAACATGTCATGGCATCTTGCTTTGAATACGGTCATCAGTTTTATGACTAATACCAACTTGCAGCACTATGCAGGGGAAGTTCAAATTTCAGAATTTGCTCAGATGTTTGTGATTATTTCCCATATGTTCAGTTCTGCAGCAACTGGAATTGCAGTTGGTATGGCATTTACGAGAGGTATCACTGGATCAAGTCACAAATTGGGTAACTTTTACAAAGACCTCATTCAAATTGTTTTAAGAATCTTACTTCCAGTCTCATTTATTATTTCGATTATTTTAATCTGGCAAGGTGTACCTCAAGTCATGAATCACTCTTTGGTATTCACTTCAAATAGTGGTATTGAGACAAGCATTCCTTTAGGACCTATTGCTTCTTTTGAAGCTATCAAGCATCTTGGAACTAATGGTGGTGGTTATTATGCAGCAAACTCATCCATGCCTTTTGAAAACCCAACATTAATCTCTAATTTGATCCAGATGTTGTCAATGGTTACGATTCCAGGGGGGTTTGTGGTTTCTTTTGGTATCTGTGCTAAAAAAGGTCGAAAACAAGGATTTGTAAACAATGAAGCGTTACCGTTATTCGTAATTTCGTCAATCTTATTTATTATCGGTATTCTGGTCATGATAAAGATGGAAAGTAAGAGCCCAACTTTGGAATCATTAGGAATATTAAATCCTTTAAACTTAGAAGGTAAAGAGTTGCGATTTGGCATTCTAAATTCAACACTATTCACCGGAGTATCGACTTCATTCACAACAGGTTCAGTGAACTCTATGATAGATAGTTATACACCACTAGGTGGTATGGTTCCACTTGCGTTTATGATGTTGAATATGGTGTTTGGAGGTGACGGTGTAGGTCTTCTTAATATGATGATGTATGTAATTCTTACAGTATTTATATGCGGACTTATGGTTGGAAGAACGCCTGAATATCTCAGTAAAAAAATTGAGAGTTATGAGATGAAACGTGTTGCACTCGTAATTTTAATTCATCCGATATTAATTCTTGGTTTCACAGCGTTATCCTTAATGTTTTTAAAAAGTCAGGGATCTGTGGGTTCTCATGGGCTAACACAAATGATTTATGAGTATACTTCAGCAGCAGCAAATAATGGGTCAGGATTTGAAGGTTTAATGGATGGAACCGTATTTTGGAATCTCTCAACGGCAATCGTTATGTTTGTAGGTCGATTCTTACCCATACTGCTTCAACTTCAAATTGCGCAATCACTTTGGAAAAAGCAGGCGGTTGTAGAATCAACAGGAACACTTAAAACAAACACACCTTTATTTACAGTAGCTTTAGGAGTCATCATTATTGTAATATCAGCTTTAACATTTTTCCCGGCATTAATGCTAGGACCCATTACAGAATCATTAATAGGACTTGGTATATAATATGAAAAAAAATAAAGAATCAATTAAAATTGTTGCACTAAAACAAAGCTTTCTTAAATTCGATGTACGAAGTATGATTAAAAATCCTGTCATGTTCGTTGTTGAAATTGGTTTATTTCTAAGTGTTTTACTAACCATAAACCCAAATTTATTTGGTGTTGAATTAGCTTCAGGAAGAGGACTCAATGCGCTTGTGTCCTTGATTCTTTTTATCACGATTCTATTTGCAAACTATGCTGAAGCACTTGCGGAGGGTCGTGGAAAGGCACAAGCAAGTTCTTTAAGACAAACAAAGAAAGATATGATAGCAAAACGTGTATTGTCAGATGGCAGCATCGAAGAAGTATCGGCACAAGACTTAAAACGTGGTGATATTGTTTCTGTTCAGGCAGGTGAAGTCATCCCGAATGATGGAGAAGTTCTTGAAGGGGTAGCAACAGTTGATGAATCAGCCATTACAGGTGAATCTGCCCCAGTAGTGAAAGAAGCTGGTGGAGACTTTAGTTCTGTGACTGGTGGTACATTTGTTACTAGTGATAAGTTAATAATTCGAATTGAAGCCGACCCTGGCTCATCATTTTTAGATAAAATGATTTCTATGGTTGAAGGTGCATCCCGAAAGAAAACACCGAATGAAATAGCACTGAGCACTTTGTTGGTAAGTTTAACCATTATTTTTGTTGTTGTTGTGGTAAGTCTTCATCCTATTTCAAGGAGTTTAGGTATCAAAATACCTATATCAATTCTCATTGCTCTGACAGTTTGTCTGATTCCTACGACAATTGGCGGTTTATTATCAGCAATTGGAATTGCAGGCATGGATCGAGTTACACGCTTTAATGTTATAGCAATGTCAGGTAAAGCGGTTGAAGCATGTGGCGATGTTGATGTGATGATGCTTGATAAGACAGGTACCATTACTTACGGTAATCGTTTAGCAAATGAATTTTATCCAGTCAAAGGTGTCGATTATAATCATTTGGTAACGAGTGCTGTGAAAGCATCACTTTTAGATTTAACTCCTGAAGGGAAATCGATTGTGAATCTCGCTAAGAATAAAGGAATTGAGGTTTCACAAGACAACCTTGATGCTTCAAAATTTATAGAATTCACAGCTCAAACTCGAATGAGTGGCATGGAAATGGACGGAACACTTATTCAAAAAGGTGCTTCGGATGCGGTGAAAAAATATGTCAGTAATTTGGGTGGTGTGATTCCTGGTGATACAGATGCAATAGTTGAATCCATTTCTAAGCTCGGAGGTACACCTCTTGTAGTTTGCGAAGGTAATGTGATTCTTGGTGTAATTTACTTAAAAGATACAATAAAAGAAGGGCTGATTGAAAGGTTTGAACGTCTACGCGCAATGGGGATTAAAACCATTATGTGTACGGGAGATAATCCTTTGACTGCCGCAACGATTGCTCAAGAGGCAGGTGTTGATGGTTTCATTGCAGAATGTAAACCTGAAGATAAAATTAATGAAATAAAAAAAGAACAAGCACTTGGTAAAGTTGTAGCGATGACAGGAGACGGAACGAATGATGCTCCTGCACTTGCACAAGCTGATGTTGGTATCGCGATGAATTCGGGTACGATAGCTGCAAAAGAAGCAGCCAATATGGTAGATTTGGATTCTGATCCAACAAAGATTTTAGATGTTGTGGAAATTGGTAAGCAGTTACTCATGACTCGTGGCGCCTTGACGACATTTAGTATTGCTAATGATGTCGCAAAGTACTTTGCAGTCCTACCGGCGCTTTTTATTATTGCGATTCCCCAAATGAATCAATTAAATATTATGAATTTACAAACACCGAGCTCAGCCATTATATCGGCATTAATTTTTAATGCAATTATTATACCGTTATTGATTCCGGTTGCTATGAAGGGTGTTAAGTACCGACCTGATAGTTCCAATTCAATATTAAAGAGAAATCTATTGGTATATGGATTGGGTGGTGTAATCACTCCATTTATCTTAATAAAGATTATCGACATGGTTGTGGCACCACTACTCATGATGCTAGGAATTTAGGAGTAGATGATGAAAAAAATTATTAAAATTGTAATCGCGGGATTGTGTTTTGTAATCGTCACGGGTGGTATCTATCCACTACTTTCGACGGGTGTTGGAACACTGGTATTTTCACCACAATCAAAGGGGAGTCCCATTGTTCGTACAGATACCATTGAGGGTTCGAAACTGTTAGGGCAGCACTATACAAAAATGGATGAATTTTGGGGGAGACCCTCAGCATCAGACTATTCTGGAAAACCCAGTGGGTCATCTAATGAGGCAATTATGTCCAAAGAATACAAGCAAAAAGTTAAGGCGAGAATTGAAGCGTTGCTTCTTGCTCATCCCGATCGAAACGTCGAAGAAATACCTGCAGAGTTACTCACTGAGAGTGGGTCAGGATTAGACCCGCATATTTCTTATGAGGCAGTACGCTTTCAAAAAGAACGGGTTATGCAACACTTAGATATTTCTGAATCAGAATTGGATCAGGCAATTGAGGCATCCTACGAAGGAAAGTTTATCAATGTAGTCACTCTAAATTCAATGATTAAGAAATAATAAAAAGGGCCTTCCAATCAATACATGGGAGGCCCTTTAGTTTGTTTATGTTTTAGGCTTGTTTTGGGTGTTTCCATTTATCGCTAACTGTTTGAATAAAACCTAATAGTTTTTGATTTGTTTTCCAATATGCAATCAAGTGAATACTTGTTCCTAAGAACACAAGTCCGGATAAGATATTTATTACGGTACCAAAGTTTTTGGAAACACTGAAATAAATGATTGCTGAGAGAATCCATTGAATGTGATACAAAATGGTTGTATGTTCTTTGAACTTTTGAGTAATAGTTTCAAGGATAAAAATTAGGACTAAGAAGAGTATCGATAGCGATGCATTCGCAAGAGGAACTTGAAGGAATCGATATGTTAACAGGTTTACTTTTGTGTGAACAAAGTTATTAATCATTGAACCCGCATCGATTTCTGTAATGCCAAATTGATCAGTAAGCATGCTGCCATTAATTTCTTTAGGGAAAGATACCCCAATCATATCAAGTGGCTTCGTAATTTTTTCAGGAACATTCAGATGAACTAGACCGTCTGCGGTAGGTTTTAAGTTAATAACATAATCAACTTTTAAATTTTGTTCAACTGTCTTAACATAATTATTTGCAAAAATAAGAGATGTAGCGAGTAAGCTAAAGATAATAACAACGACAATAGATCCACTGTGAATCAGACGCTTCGCAGCTTTATGAGAAAATAATTGGCTTAAGTTAAAGCGATTTAAATTCCTAAGTCGGTAAAGCAAAACAAACGACAACACTAACTGAATTACAAACATGCATCGTACGAGTGTGTTTTTTAGTTCGAATAGACTTGAATCAATGTGATGTGTCAAGATGAGGTTGTTGTTGACGGTTAATAGAATTGAACCTTGGATAATGATTAGAAGAAGTGCTGTTAGAAATGCGTGGTCATGTTTCATGATATAACGTTTCATGATAATGACTACTATTTCAAAGAAAAGTAGAGGGATAAAGAAATAGAGAATATCGACCATCATGAGAGGTCTAAATGCTTGTTCAAAAAGCACGTTGAAATTCACAATATTCATCGATTTAACATAATAGTAAGCCATATTTCCAACATATGGAATTCTACCAAATAGTAACTCTATGAGGCGATAAAAAAGTGTTGAATTCGAAAATAATAAAAATCCTGTTAAGGCACTACTTACAATAATAATGATCACGGATGTCAGTGAGAATAACTGAGAGGTAATCTTAAGGTGTTTTTCGTTAAAAGGGATATCTTTCTTCATGATATATCTCGCTTTCTATGCATTCTAGCTTATAGTTTAATTATAAGTTATTTCAAAACTAAAAGAAACGAAATCCTTTTCTATTTCAGGTCAACCCAGGAGATTGGTAGGAATGAAATCGCAATAATGATATAATTATGACTAGAATGGAGATACAACTATGAATAATATTATCCTGACATCATCCTTTGTGGATGTAGCGAATCATTTAAAAACAAACAGACTCATGATGATGAGAGACATCAAAAAAATAGCTTTTATAGCAACTGCGGCAGAGGTGGAACCTGTAGACTTCTATGTCGATGAAGCCCGTACCTGGTTTCTAAATCAAGACTGTGAACTACTCGATATTCGTCTGAAAGAAATGGATTTTGATACGATTTCGGAAAAATTAGATCTTGCAGATGTTATTTATGTATCGGGTGGCAATACTTTCTTTTTACTCCAAGAGTTAAAAAAATCCAAAGTTGACCAACTCCTCATCAATCATATTCATCGCGGGAAACAGTATGTTGGTGAATCAGCTGGTTCAATTGTTCTAGCGCCTTCTATTGATTATGTAAGTTTGATGGATGATGCGAATCAAGCATTGGAACTTAAGAGTCTTGATGCACTCAATATTATTGATTTTTATCCGGTTCCGCATAAAGATAATGAGCCATTCATTGAAGCGGTTGATGAAATCTGTCTTAACTACGAAACAGAACGTGATATCAAAGCATTTTCTAATAATGAGATTATCATTGTGAAAGATGGACGTTTTGAAAAGATAAGTTATTAATTTTATGAATTCAGGTGATCATAATTCTTTCGTCATGCGTCATTACCGGCACGATGATCTGGAAAGTGTTGTTAACTTATTTTACGATACCGTTCATTCTGTAAATTCTCAAGATTACTCGCAAAAACAATGCGATGTTTGGGCTGATGGAAATCCGAATTTGGATGTTTGGCATCGAAGTTTGAGTCAAAATTGTACACTTGTTGTCTATGATGGTATGACTCTTGTAGGGTTTGGGAACTGTGACGATACAGGATATTTAGATCGATTATTTGTTCATAAAAACTATCAAGGTCACAAAATTGCATCTCGAATCTGTGACGAACTTGAAAGCAATTGTCAATATATAATCACTACCCATGCTTCGATAACGGCGCAACCTTTTTTTGAGAAACGTGGTTATCAAGTTGTATCAAAGAATTTAGTGGAACGAAATGGAATTAAACTTAGAAATACATTCATGAAGAAAACGAAGGAGACCTGAAATGATTGTAATTTTAACGGGAGCGTCTCATACTGGAAAGACAGCACTCGCACAACACATGCTCGAAAAATATAAATATCCGGTCTTATCAATAGATTTACTCAAAATGGGATTGATTCGCAGTCATCAAACAGAACTTACTCCTAACGATGATCTCGAACTTGAATATTATTTATGGCCAATTGTTTCGGAGATAATCAAAACAGCTGTCGAAAACAATCAAAATTTAATTGTTGAAGGGTGTTATATTCCTGCACGTTGGTACACATCATTTACAGAAGAAACATTAAAGCATATTCAAAGTTATTGCCTTGTGATGAGTCAAGATTATATCAAAGGGAATTTTGACCAAATTAAAGAGTTTGCATCTGTTATTGAGAGACGATTAGATGATTCCTGGTGCACACTTGAATCAACACTCGCTGAAAACGCAGCGTATGAGAAATCATTCGTTGAATCAAAATATCAAAAAATAATCTATATTGATGTAGAATATGATGTTTCAAATTGTTTGGAGGATTTCAGGGATGATTCGAAAACTCAATAAAGAAGATTACGTTGGTAAAACGTATGATGTTACATACACAACGGACTCTTATTATGATGTGGAATTGTTGGAGGATGTTTTTTGGGGTGCTACTTTGATAAAGAAACCATTCGAAGAAATTCAACATAAAGAAT
>JAVWLP010000009.1:0-59615 GCA_036637915.1 Erysipelothrix sp.
CACTTACAACTGCAGGTGTTTTAGTTGGATCATAGTAACCTACGATTTCGATAAAACGACCATCACGAGGTGCACGTGAGTCTGCTGCAACAATTCTGTAAAAAGGTTTTTGTTTTGAACCCATTCTTCTTAAACGTAATTTAACTGCCATTATGTATAGCCTCCTTGTAAATCATTTCTTAACAAGAATATCATAGCATCTTGATGGTGTCAAGTACTTTTACTTAACACCTTTTGATTTATAGAAATTTCTATTATCAAGTGCAAACATTCTCGGACTAAACTCACCTTCATTAAGGTCAGAATATACTTTTTCAAACATATTAGTACGTGCATCCGTGTTATCAATAATGTTTAACATCTCTGCTTCTTTTAACATTGGCACCACTGGTGAACCATAATCAAGTTGACCATGATGAGATAAAATCATATGACGCAACATTAATGTTTGTTCCGCATCAGCATAACCGAGTTTTTCAGCTATCCCTACAAAATGACCATGCATTATAGAAATATGACCAATTAAGCGTCCTTCAATTGAATATTCACTCAAGACAGGAGCTGTATACTCATCAATTTTTCCCATATCATGAACTATGACACCGGCTACCAATAAATCTCGGTTATAGATTGGATACAGCTCACACATTGCATATGCCATTTTAGCCATACCATAGACGTGTGTTGCAAGCCCACCTACAAAATCATGGTGATTACGTGTTGCGGCAGGATATTGATAGAAACGATCCCCACAGTAATCTAGTGACGCTTGAACAAGTTCCTTAATGATTGGATCTTCGATATCTCTGACAAACCCGTCAATCTCATTTCTTAGGAAATCAACATCATACTGAGAAGCATTCACAAAATCACTTAACGAATAGTCTGTTTGATCTAACGATTTAATTCCATGAATTCTTAATTGTAAACTTTGACGGTATTGAAGAACATCACAATTCACTTCACTAATAAGTCCTACTTTAATAATCGCTTCTTGTTCAGGTTTAACATCCCAAATCTTTCCTTCAATCTCACCAGTATTATCTTGAACTGTAATTGAAAGATAAGGAGCGCCATTTTGAGTAACACCTTTAGTTACACGATTAATCAATAAGGGTGTCTTAACTTTCATTCCCGATTCAAATTCTTTAATCTTCATCTTTCAATTCCTCCATTACTTTCGCAATCATATCGTAGTTATAACCACGAGATAATGCATTTTTCACAACACGATTTCTTGTTTCGTTATCATCATATCGTTTTGAATAACGTTCAAACGATTTTAACATGACAGCTCTCAAGCTATCGTATTCATCGCCCTCACTATAAGGGTCTTCCATATTTCTAATAACATCATTAATAACATTGAAGTCAAATCCTTGTCGTTGAAGATGTTGTCCTAATTTAGCTTCACGTTGACGCGTTGATCCATCTTTAACAGTTCTTAAAAATGATTCAGAGCGTTTTGTTGCACGTGCAAGGTAATCATCATAATCCTCATCTTCAAGTGCATCTTGAATCTTGTCGATATCAAAACCACGTTTGGTTAAGTCTTCAACGATTCTATGGTTTCCACGCATTTGTTCACGATGATATTCAATCTTATCTCTAAAGTATCGCTCATCATCAATAAAGCGTCTCTTTTCAAGAAGACTAATAATAATATCAATTTGTTCCTGAGTTAGATCACGCTTCTCACGAAGGTACTCAGCCATTTCAAAGCTTGTATAATCTCGAACACCAATTCGTGATAAAGCAAGTTGATAGGCTTCATAGACAATTTGATCATCTTCAATTTCATTTAATTCATTTCGAGACATAACACTTCCCACCTCGATTTCACGTCGTTCCTGAATCATAGGATCAATAATCATCGTTTCAACCCCTGATTTTGTTTCAAGTGATAAGAAAACTTCTTCTCCTCGATCATCAACACTCAATACGGTTGCTTTACCAAAGTAAACATCAATTCCCTTTTGGTATACTTCCAATACGCGATCCGCAAACAACTTACTGTCATAAGTCTGAGCATAACTGAGCGCTGTATCATGAAGTTCCTTCTTCTTATTTTCATCTGCAGTAATAAACTGATATGCCTTTTCAGCAAATTCTTCAGAAGAAGTAAAGAGATATCCAGTGATATCGTCTTCGATAATACCCTCCAAAGGCTTATCAGGACGCGCGAACACACACAATCCACACGCAAGTGCTTCAATGTATGTAAGTCCTTGTGTTTCCGTTAAAGAAGCAGAAATAAAGGCATTCGCAACATGATAATAGTTTACCACTTGATCACTTGAAACAGGCCCCACAAAGATGACCTTATCAGCAATCCCCAGCTTGTGAGCTTGGCTTTCTAAGTCACTATCAGAAGGACCACCACCCACAATCATTAGCTTCGCATTCACATCACGTTTCAATAGTACTGCGAATGCTTCAATAACAACGTCAATACTTTTTTCCTTTGCAAGCCTTCCTATATATACAAAGAGACTTGTTTCAGGATCAATATTATATTTATCTCGAATAACTTTCAGTTCCTCTTCATTACGAACCTTAAAGCGATCCAAATCAAGTCCTGTAGGAATGACAGCAATTTCTTTTTTGATGTCATACCCTAAGAGCATCTTCTTCGTTTTATCAGAAGGTGCAATCACAACCTGTGCAGACTTACTAAACATTCTCGACATTTTCGCAACTGCTTTACGCGATAGCTGGTCTACTGATTTTAAACCCAGTAAGTTTACATAATGTGTATAGTCTTCGTAGGTTGTATGGTAAGTAGAGATTAAAGGTAAATGTAAATTCCTTGCCACAACACGTGCAAACATCCCAATCCCAAACTCCGAGTGAACATGAATGACATCCAGCTCCATCTCTTCGATAACAGCCTGAGCTTGAATATGTAATGGACTGCTTAATACATATCCATATAAAAACTTAAGTTCTACACCCGGCAACCTCAAGACACCATCTTCATAAGTAGTACTAATTATTGAAGGTTGGTTAGTAACGACAAAAACAGCATGTCCTTGTTTTTCCAACGCATTCTTCAGTGTTACGATTGAAGTAACAACACCATTAATATCCGGTGTATACGTATCCGTAAATAATCCAATTCTCATTTTTGCCTCCTTTTAAACAAAATAGGCTCCAATTCATGAACATATTTTATTAAGTAAATTAAAATAACACTACATTTTCTTCTTTATCATCTTCAACCAAACGAACTTTGACAGTTTCTGCTAATGATGTAGGAATATTTTTTCCAACATAATCAGCACGAATTGGTAATTCACGATGACCACGATCAACAAGCACAGCAAATTGAATTTGTTGTGGTCGACCATTAAAAACAATACCATCCATTGCAGCACGAGCAGTACGTCCCTTAAAGAGAACATCATCCACAATAACTACAACACGGTCTTGTACACTAATTGGCAATCTAAATGCCTGTTCTTTACTAACAATATCATCACGCCAGTAACTGACATCAAGTGATGCGACAGGAACACTTACTTGTTCAAACTGTTCCATCAGTTTAGCAATTCTAAAAGCTAGGGTCGCTCCACGCGTTTCAATCCCCAGTAAAATGACTTTATCTAGCCCTTTATTACGCTCAATTATTTCGTGAGTCATACGTATCAATGAGCGATTGATAGCATTTTCATCCATAATCGTTTTCATATTTTACACCTCATCAAATATTATAACAAACACCTGTTGAAATTGGTATAAGACTATGGTATTATTTACAAGCAGTCAAGGAATATAGGGGTATAGTTCAATGGTAGAGCAACGGTCTCCAAAACCGTTAATGTGGGTTCGAGTCCTGCTACCCCTGCCAATATACACTAAGTAGCCACTTTCGAGTGGCTTTTCTTTTGGTCTGATGAAATTGTATGGCCTACAAATAGCCTACACATTATTTACCAATCGCTTTATCGATAATTAAGTAATTTTTCTACTACTTCTGGATAACGACGTCGTGAGACATAGAAAACAGAACCATCTATCATTACAATACGATCGCGATATGCACTTTTAACGAATGCTGGATTAACATATATTCCCCTATACACGCAAATCAGTTTATCTTCAAATTGAGCAACTGTTCTACTGACTGAGTCTGTTGTTATTACATCACCAAAATTTGTATGTATTGTAGTTTTTTTATCGTAACATTCAATTGATATAACATCTTGCTTCCTTATTATTAAATCAGCAATCTTTATAAACATAAAAAAACACCTCACTTTGATGTTAAGTACGCATCTTGGTGAGGTGTTCCTATATTATATTTAATCTAGAAAATATTTAATTGCTATTGTGGAACTGTTTCCGCTTGGAGTAGTGTGCATAACTATGTCATTACTTTTCATACATTTATACATTGCGCTGCATACAGAAGGCGTTCTGTGTTCATCCTCTAATTCATTATGAACTTCTCCTGATACTAGTGTAATTTCAGTTTTTCCATTCTTTTTAGCCTGTGCCATTTCACCATGTATATAGGCAATAATTTCTTTTTGGTTCGCTTTCTTCATAGGAATTCCCTCTTTTTATTGATTATATCATTTAACCATACAGCTCATAAATTGGAATAATCATTCCGGATACATCATCGATTAGTAGTTCTAGCCAATATCCTACAAATATGTAATAAACACCTGGATATGCTTCATAATTTGAATCGAACAAATAACAAACTTTTAATAATTTAGTCTCTACTTATCAAATGCTATCTTGATCACCAAACAGCATAAAAGTATTTTTTTGAATATTAATACTCAATTAGTGTTGATTTTTCGAAATCAAATGTTATAATTTGTTTGTAAGAGAAATCTAACACATTTAGATGAATCTCTTCAAACACAATAAAATTGAAAAAGGATGCCACACTGGGTATCCTTTTTTCTTGCTATTATAACTTAAATCGATTGTGGAGTGAGCCAATCGCTTTCCGGCTTCATCACTAATCTCGCCTGCATGTATGCCATTTCAATAGTTAAAATTGTGTTTGCTCTATATTGATTATTAATTTTTTCAACCGCCAACGCGAATTTTTCACCAAACAGATCGATTGGTAAAAGATATGTTATATTTCCATAATATAATTGAGGTACTACCATTCTATTATTTCGTTTAATTTTTTTTAAAGAAACATCAATGGCCCCATTTACAATTAATCTTAAAGTATTTTCGTCCAAAGATTTTAGTTTGTCAGGCAATCGTTCGTAATTGTCATCAATTATGTGGTCAAGTTCTTTTCTAAGCTCTAAATCACAGTCGTAGTACGCATCCGAAGGATTCTCAAACATAGTGATAAATTCAGGTAGCTTCGAGAAGTAGTTCATTAAAAACCTATCTGAATCTTTATAAAACCCGTGAAAATACCATTTATGCTCTGATGTAAAATCGCCATTAATCAAAAACATTCCAAAAATATCTTGCCCATTTAGTGTCATTAAACCAGTGTTAAAAACAACAGCATCTTTTTTTTCATTTTCAAACACTAGTTTTTGACTGAATGCTAAATCAAAAACAGAAAAGATATAATTGTAAATTAAATCATTTGCTTTAAGAATAGACCATTCTTCTGGTTCAGCTAAAACAATAAGATCTCTTAATTTGCTATTAAAACTTGATCCTAAATTTGCGAATCTCCTCAATCTGGGTATCTTCTCATCATAACCAATCAAATATTTTTCCAAAATTCTTACTCCTCCTATTTATATAATAATATTAGCTTATAAAGACCAAAAATACCACCCTCAATTAAGAAGGTGGCTATACTTTTGTTATTTAAGTATTAGAGACATGATTGCAGCAATACACGCACCTATCACTGCTAGAGATACCCAACGTTGGTTATCTTCTAGATTAGTGATACGACGTTCGTTTTCTTTGAAACGACCATTTACGGAGTTGTCTATTTTGCTTTCGAGATTAACCACACGCTTATCTACTTTATGGATAGCATCTAGGAGTTCAAGTTCTTTCTCATCCATATACTACACCAAGTCGAATCCTATTCCTGGTTCCCATTTAATATAAACATGGTCTGTTCCACGCATAGGTGTTAAACTCCATTGAACACATTTGAATACGGGGTCATAATCTTCAACGATTCCGAACGTTAGGTCTTTATCAACCGTCCACGGTTCATAAGGTTTTGTACATGCTTTATCTTGATAAGCATAGAATTTATTACTCGAATATGCTCCTTTACGAACTACAAGGACTTCTCCAACTCTACTTTTCACTGGGGATGGTTTAGGCGGTGTTAGAGGAACGTTACCGACTTCTCCATATACATTATATTCTGGACTGTCCGTTAGCGTAGCACGGCTAGAATCAACGTATAATTGAACCTCTCCGAAATCTCTTGTTTGAACTACCGCCACATTGTTAGATTGCATACGTTTTATCTCGTAACTAATTCCATCTAATGGATAGGGTAGTAGGTATCCGCTAATATTTTTAGCAACAGGAACAACACCCATTTCATAGTATCCATATCTTGGTTTAGATTCAATTGGTTTAAGGTTGATGTATTTGTTATCTCCACTCGGTTTAGAACCTTCGCTTGGAACGTATGTTTCGAAGTCGAAAGCATTTTGATAAATACCTTCAAGAGTTGTATGTCTACCATGAGCAATCATTACATCGACATGTGGCCCTGTTGAAATACCTGTATTACCACTTTTAGCAATAACAGTTCCTTTAGATACTTTTGCACCTTCTCCAATATTGATAATGCTATTGTGAGCATATGATATGGTGACATCCCAATTTGGATAGTATGTTCCAATGAATCTTCCGTAATCTTGTTCTCTTTTTGTGTTTCTCGAAGTTACAAATACAACTTCTCCATCTGTTAATGCGTGTAGTTTTTCGCCAACTTCAGCACCGTAATCTACTCCATGATGCCAATTTTCTCGAACACCGAGAATGTCACCAAATTTACCACCTTTATAAATTTTACGATCCCAATTATCATTGAAGATTTCATATGATAGTGGTTGTTTTGATAATGTGTAATCAGCCATTATTTTTATTTCCCCTCTTTCCATTCGTCTGATAACGAATTTTTCTTATTGTGCGCTTTGACATAGCCCATCAATAAATCATATCCCCATACAGAAATTGCTCCGCTTACCATTCCTGGTAAAAGAACCTTTTCAACTGAGAATGCCATGCCGTTAACAAAAAACACAACCCCTGTTCCGATAATCATCATTGTCACGGGGATGTGTTTAGTATTAAACCATTTGTATTCTTTTATGGCCCAACCTGTGAGCCAGCAGATAATGACTGCTGTTGGAATTGCTGCAGTCATTGCGATTGTGAATGTTTCTTTTAATAATTCTTCCATTATATTTTCTCCTTTATTTAGTTCTTTCGAACATGTATACAGTTATGTACGGTTGTAGGTTTTTTGCATCGCCTGTACCCGCTTTATCAGTGGTTCCGCTCACAATATGCGTATGGTTTGGTGCTTCCGTTGTTTTCAATGTTTGGTTCTTGACAGCGAAGAATGATCCTCCTTCAAAGTTAGCATTTCCATTGTACGAATCAAACGCATCTACCGTATGGGTATGTTTACCAGAAGCTGATGTTGTTCCGCTGAATGCATGCGTATGTGCTTGAAGTTCCTTATGGCCACCAGTCTTTTTAACGGTGTTAAATTCTGTTTGACCACTATCAACACCAACTATCGTTCTACCCTTGCCAAACTCGACCCATTCCCCACCTAAGTAGGCTTTAGGATTGACATTCTTTGTTGAGATAAAAATACTTCCAACCGGATAAATTAAGTCTGTCATACCTTTCAGATATTTAGCCATGCCGTTTAAAAATTCTTTTGTAACTGCATTTGTCGAGGTTTCTTCAACATCCGCGTCCTCGATCAGGTAATCCATCCAATTATCAGACGGAACAATATTTTTTGAAAATGACATTTAAATCACTCCTTTCTCTCTTAGGATTTCGACGAGTGTGTCATGCTCTCGTCTTAGTTGTTTGTTTTCAGCTTCTAAACGGTCAATTTTCCGGTTCTTAACAGCGTGCATAATAATTCCTATCTCGTTATACAACAGGGATAGGTAACTTTCAGATTTATTTAACAATTTGAATTTTTTCAACCATTCGTTCGCTTCTCGATATCCCCTTTTATCTACACAATATCGATACAATACTCGTTCTACATCTTGGGCAATATAACCGAATGAAAACAAATCATCATGCTTAGTAATGAATGACTTTTCTTCTAGCTCTTCAAAGTAATCAAGTAGCCTATCATCTATGTTGGTAATGTTGTATTTGGTTCGAACATCAGAAGATACGTTAGGCTGGTTTTGAAGAAAAATATAGCTATACCTATTATGATTATCGCCAATAGCATATCCTGATTTTTTCGGACCAATCATATCTATTCTGGCGCTTACGAAATCGCTATTGACGTCTTTTTGAAGAATCGTTTCATCACCTATCGCAAACTCTACCGACCCGCTACTTCGGATTGCTCCAATGTTTAATCTACTTGCACTAATGTGCAAAATATCTGCAGCAATGCCACCTTTTATATTAGTGTTTCCTATATCAATTGAGTTTTTACCGAGCTTTACGTCGTTTCCTATTAAATTTTCTCCGCTAATGGTATATCCTCCAACCGTACCTCCGGTGGCGGTAAGTTTATTTGTGGTTATTGTTCCACTCATATTAGCATTTGTTGCTTCAAAGTCTACTGCTCTGGTGATGTCTCTCCCTCCTTCTGTAACTACCTCCATTAATGTTCTGGTTCTGTTACTGTCCATTACTTTAAATTTTTTACCATAGGTTGTTACACCTTCGACTGCATTTATTTCTACACCAGAGTTGTGAATATCGGCGTTTAAAGAATCAACTCGTTTTGCACTCATCAAAATTGTGTCATCAATCATATTTAACTGAGTCTGTGCCCAAGCCTTTACTTCATTCGCATCTTCGGACCATTTGACAGGTTCTCCCCTTACAAACATTTCTTCAGTAATTCTAAATCCTTCGAAAGTTTTTACGCCTTCAAATTCTGAGAAATCACTTCCATCGATTTTTCTAACAAGCAATGCACATCTTGGATAATTTTTAGATGAAATCCATCTCTGATTCCATCCAGTATTAACTCCGACTGATTTTCCGTTTAATTCGAAATAATATGCAATAGCTTCATAACCATCAGGGATTGTTATTCCTTGTCCTTCTGATATGTTAATTAAAGAATTAGATCTCATACGATTGTTAGGAATAGATGATTTAATATCTTCTAGAGTTTCCCCATCTTGTACACCTGTTTTAATCGTACCTCGCTCGAAATCATTAAATATTTCGAAACCTATTTGATTTACATAAAACTCTAACCGTGCCCACATAGTCATTTGCGCAGGAGTGAATGAGAATGATTCAATCATATTCTGTCCGTCTAATGTGAACTTAGTGCGGTTTATCTGTTTCTTATCACCGTCATATTCAACAACATACACATCCATTGGAGTATTCCCTTTGGTACGTTTGCATCGGTATGAGTAAATAGTATCCGGAACGATATAAGCGTATTCTGTGGCTAACACTTTACCTTTGAACTCATATTGTTTTGAATATCCGGATATTGAGTTCTTATCTGTTACGACCTTAAAGATAGGAGTGTCGAAACTTGATGTTCGCTCTGGCGTTCGAAATGGCGTACGAAGAACGTTAGGATTAAAAATGTAATACGGATAGGTGTTGTTGACCATATCAAGTAATGCATTGAGATTAAGGATAAGGTTAGTTCCAACTGAGATGGATTGAACTTTAGCATTGATGGAATCGACATCCTGAGTTATCGAGGTGTCCTTATCAGTTCTATCTCCAACTTCTTTTATCAGCGACTTGATTTCGCCTTTTTGTTTATCAACGAGTAACTCAGTAGTAATTTGATTTCTTCTACTATCACTAGCGTATTGATACTTCGTTGATGACTTGGAAACTTCTTCACAGAACAAAGTTTCCTTAATACCGTTCGTAATTACCAACTCTTTACCTAATATTGTTAGGTCATAACTCTTATCATCTATTGATGCTTTAACGATGTCTCCAAGTTCTAAAAATCCTAAACCTATCGTCGATAACGAAAATGGTTGTAGAGTTAGATCTTCATATCTTGGAAACAGTGTATCAATTACATTCTCTCTTTCGAGATCTACAATTAAGTTGTTTGATATCTTTACTTCGTGTTTAACCGTCTCAGGATTAACAACTGCAGGATAAACATTATCCTCCTGAGGAGTTCTAGATAATACCAAACTATCTACTGGACCGAACTGTGGAAGTATAGTGAACCCTGTTAAGTTGCTTTTGGTTAATGTAACATCAACTTCTTCAAAACTTTTATTGGTTAGCTTTCCATATCTGAAGAACGCAATTTGATTAGATAATTCAACAACGTTTTCGACAGCTCTTCTTACTTCGTATCCTGTTCCGTTGTAATAGTCTTGTTTGATTACATATGGAATTGTCGTAATTTCATTTTCAACTCCTATTACATGCGAAATCTCTTCGAGGTATTTATCGGCTTTCATAGGAAATTCTTTGAAGTCCATTTTATACTCTTTGCAAAATTCGTACATCAAGTCGTATGCGATAAATGTACTCTTCTTAGTCTTTTCGTCATATGACTGCTCTACAACTTTAAATGGACCAAAAGTAAGATAGTCTTCTTCACCATCGAACTTATAACCGTAACTAAGATAAAAGGACTTATCGATTAATTCGACAAATCCTTTTAATGTTAATGTTGCAACCGCCATAGAGGTTGATGCAATTCCTGCTTCTTCAAGTATTTTAAAACTTAGAAATCCATTTTCATGAGTAATTTCATCACCGCCAACTATACTGACTTTAGCAATCAAATCAGTTTTCAAGTTTTCAAATGATCTTTCTTTAAATCTTTTCGACACTTCTAGCATTACATCACTCCCTCTCAATTGTTGTAAATTGCATTACAAATGGATGCATGATAACCATATTTCCTTTTACCATCATCACTTTTGACTTCATTGGACCTGGATAGAACTTCGACTTTACATAATCATTTTTAGAACTATCCCACCATTCCAGTTCACAAGGCATTTTTTTACATTCTCGTTTGAACCTTGCTTGAACTGAATTAGGCATTGCTGGAAACGTTACGATTAATCCAGGGAAGTTTCCGATGAGCGTTCCTGTGAATTGACCATCAAGACTTTCACGTCCAGAACCATCTGAAAATAGAGGGTCAGAATTATCTTCGTATTCAGATGTGCTAAACGGAATTTGATATCCATTAATACTTTTTAAGAATTTCATCTAATCCCTCCCTGTTCTCATAGAGTTTCTAACTCTAGCTTTCGATGTCTTTCTTTCGAGTTGATCGCCATCTATGTCTAATGTCATGTGGTTATGGATTACATATTCACGATCCGCATCCAATTGCAGCATCTTTTCATACCCGCTAACAATGTTGTCCATTCTACCTATTAAACTCTCTTCAATTCCGATAGTTCTGTTTACATTAAATGTAGAGTTATCTCCAATAAAGTCAGGATAGCTAAAGTCAAAGTTAACTGCATTTTCAGGACTGTTAAAGTCAAATCCTTTAAAGAATTTGTTAACTAATCCCGTTCCTTCTTTTTCAAGGTCGCCAACTCCATCTAAACTGTCAGCAATCATACTAGACATGGAGTTTTCTACTTCATGAGCGTTATCATCAACTCCGAGTGCGGCTCCGAGACCAACGAATTGGAATAAAGCTCTCATTTTTCTTGAAGGAGATCTAATCTCTAAATCATTTTTAGCTCGCGCTAACATTCTTGAAGCAATTCTACCCATAGAGTTGACCGCTCCGGACTCTCCATCGTTAACACCTTGAGTAATACCGTCAACAGTGTTACGGCCTGCGTTGTATGCAGAGTTCTTTTGACCATTGATTTGATCAATTCCATCTTGGAGTGACATTCCTTTGTTGATGTTGTCGTATACACCTTTAAAGATTGACGGTTGTTTATCGAGCCAATTATCGTTAAAGTCCTTCATTGAGTTTCGTGTTTTATCTAATTCTTTTTGGCGAGCGTTGTAGTTCTTTTCTAATGCTTTTTCTTCATCAGTAAGAACATATCCATAGTCGGTTGCACGTTTGTTTTGAATTTTCATGTATTCACTAGCGAACTCATTTTCTCTAGATAGTTGCTCTTTATTTGAGCCAGTAGCCATTTCAAGAATTTCTCTTGCTTGAGTGTCCATCAACTCATACTCTTTGGCATTCATTTGATTAATTAATTCAGCCTTTTGCTCATTGTATTGCTTCTCGTTGATCACTTTATCATTTTTAGCTTTTTCCAAAGCTGTAAGTTGGAATCCCATTTCAGTTTGAATCTTAGCTAACTCGGAATCGTATTTCTCTTGTTGAAGTCTGAGATATTCTTCTCGTTCTTCTTCGTTGAGTTTACCTTTTTTAGCATTAAACGCTTCGAGTTGAGCAACTTGTCGAGCTTGTTCAGGGGTGATAGTTTCAACTGCAATTCTATTAAGTTCATCAAGATGGAATTGGTACTCTTCTGCCTCTTGAGCATTAAGTCCTCTTCCTTCTTCTGATGCAGTATTCTTGATTTGCATCATTGCATCATAATGACCTTGGACAGTTTCTTTTTGTTGTTCACCACTCAATAGAACCTTGTTAAGAATTTCTTGGCTTTCTGTTTCAGTTAATGTATTAGAGTTTGCGTAAAAGTCACTTAGTCCTTGATACATTAAGTCTGTGTTGGTAACTATTGCATCCTTCGCAGTGTTAAAGGCTTCTGTTGTCTTTTCGCCAAGACCATCTAAACCTTCTGTATTGATTTCAAGTTTTTCTCTAGCGAGAGTCCTTGTGACATCCTCATAACTAGATTTAAGTTTCGGTAATGTATCGCCTGCGAGTTTAGTAAATGCTGTTTCTTGATTTGCGAGTCTTTCTTCAGTATTTTCAAAATGTTTAACTAAATTACGTTGACTCTCGGTTAATCCATCTGTCGAACTAACCGCATCATCGGCTCCGGCCTTATACAGCGCAAAGATACCTACAACTGCAGTAATTCCTAATACTATCCAACCTAATGGTCCTGACAGTAATTGGACTGCCGTAGTAAATACAGTTGTCGCAACCGTAGCAATTTTTGTCGCAGCTGCTAAAGCAATTTTGGCTGTTGTGCTTCCGTTTGTTGCTGCAGTCTCTAGAGCAATCTTAGCGGCTAATGCTACCCTTGCTAATTGCTCTTTAAGAATTAATGCACCTAGTCTTAGTTGAACAACAATTTCACTATTCTTAACTGCAAGCATTATCTTCGATACACCTGTCATCTTTACAATAGCGGCAATTACACCACCAGCTTGACTTATGTATGCTATAAGTTGAGCTGTTTTAAATGATGCGTAAAAAGCTAACATAGCAACAGTTGCTGCAATAAGAATTGGTTGATTATTTTCAAGTACTCGTCCCAATCCTTTTAGTACTTGTGCGAAGATATTTATTGTAGCTACGAATATTCCACCTGCAAACTTAGCTGCAGGGATAAGGAATACATCAAATAAGAACTTACCTACTGTGGCCACTGCTTTAATGATCGGATTAGCAACTCTAAGTACCCCACTTAACAGATTAATAAACGCAGGCAATAAATCTGATATCGTCCATTTAGCTAGTGGAACTAGTATTTCAGTCCATAAGTACCCTAATACCGCGCCAATTGTTTCCGCAATTGGTAGGATTGCGTCTCTAAGACCGACAAATGACTTGATTAATGGATCAAAGTTAAATTCATTAAGAATTGCGTTTATTTTGTCCATAGCTTCATCCACTTTAGACGTTGCATCTGTCATTTCCCAATCAAAGTCACCCATTCCAAAGTCGACGTTGCCACCTCCTCCTCCGGATCCTCCAGAGCCACCGGAACCGTTGTTATCATTTGATTTCAATGTTTGGGCAGTATCAAAGGAAGCCATAGACAAGGATTTGCGTAGCTTTTCAGACGACTTAGTAAGTTTATCTACACCTTTTGAAGAATTAGCTGCAGAATCTCCAATACCGCCTAGAGAGCTTGCGCCACCCTTTACGGTGTCTTGAACTGATTTGATTTTTGCAGTCGTTCCTCCAAACAACATAGCCAAACTATTGAACGCTGTCATCGTAATCTTGGTAAACGCTACAACGAAGGGGATTGTTGCATTTATTGCAGATGCAATTCCATTAAAAAATCCAGCAATATTAGATTGCCCAATGGCATTCATAATATCTGCTAGACCTCTTGTTATTGCTGTTTTTAAGTTAGTAATAGAAGTTGCAATCCCTCCTGTTGAGTTTCTTGCTTGTTCCTCAAAACTTTGGAACTCACCAACACCCTCTTTATTCAACCTCATCATTTCAAACATAAACTCATTCATTGAAACAGTTCCATCACGCATTGCTTCACCTAACGCATCAGAACTTACATATCCCATAGAGATAGCAATTTGTTTCATTTGAGCTGGCATTGCAGTTAATGCAGAACGCCACTCCATCATGTCTGGTTTACCTTTAGAGTATGCTTGTGATAATTGTTCTAATGCAGAGCGTTGTGCTTCTACAGGCGCTCCTCCGGCTAATATAGCGTTGTTGAGCGCTAAGAACATTTCTGTAGATGCTTTTATGTTGTTATTAGAACTTGTAAATCTTTGTACAGATAGCGCAGCATCGTTCATAGTAGTTGGCAAACCTAACAACCCTTGGCTTAATCTATCGATAGATGCCTTTGCATCATCGGTTCCTACTCCTAAGTTACTCATTACTCGAGGAAAGTTATTAAGTGTATCAACACGACTAATCGAAGATTGTAATGCACCAGCAACTGCTCCAACAGCTAATTTAACTGCGTAAAGTGAAGCACCTACTAAAGCGAACTTCTTAGACATTCCTGCAGAGCTTTTATCAACTTTTTGTTCAAGTCTCTGTATCTCGCCTGCAGCTTTATCAGTTTCTTGTTTAACTGTACTATTAACTCCAAGTTTTATAGCTAACTCTTCGATTGTAATTCCACTAGCCATCTTTCATCACTTCCTTTCCTCCCATAACGCCCATCCATGCTTTTAGACTAATTACCATTTCTTCAGCAGTCATATCCTTTTGAGTAGGTTGTACTTCTGTTTGAGTAAATGGCTTTCTTGGATATTTACTTGGATCATTAACGGCGAACCCAATATATTGTCCAAGAGTATAGTTAAGTGAATCTTCAACTTTTGTATCAAATTCTGCTTTCTCTTTTCGACATCGATTCAACTGTGATGTATATAAATCAATTTCGTAAAACGTCATGTCTAATAAAATAGCTGGGTCTAATTCATAGTACCCAGCCGTTTCATACACAATCATTCTTACGCTTTTTTGCTTTCCTTTTCTGCTTCCTTCAGAGCTTTCTGCACTTCGGGATTTTTCATAAAAACCGATCCATCTAAAGCCTTAGACATTGCATCATTAAGCGATTCAATTGTCATACCTTTTTCAATTTCAGAATCAACGAAATCCATTGCTTCATCAAAGTCCATTCCTGAACCTGCTGCAAGTAGTTGAATTGTTGATTTAAAAGAACCTTGATTAAGTTCTAGCATAATGCGATCAAGTGGCTTGTTTGCAATATCTTCTAGTGCTACTAAAGCACGAGTATTGTACGAAAGCTTAATTGGAAATTTGTATTTTGATTGTGTCATTTTTTTACTCCTCGTATCCGAATGTTGGTTGGCCAGAGTTGCGGATTTCTCCTGTTGCAGTAATCGGACTACCTGGAACTAAATCCTCTAAGTTGAATGATTTAACAAAACCAATAAGTTTCACAACGAATTTCTTAGGTTTTGTTGGAGCTGTAATTCTCCAATGTACGTTATCGCCACTTTCAGCAAGAGCAAACATTTCTGTAATTGCTGCATCATCTTTGACGTTCACACTGAATGGCATAGATCCACCATCTTTCAACCCTGCAATGAATTGTTTCCATCCGTTGGAATCATGGTCTGTGGTTTCAATTTCATCAGTTGAAACGTTTGGAGGAGTAACGTTTTTGAGGTTGGCAATTTTTTTCCAAGTTGTTCCATCTTTTGAATACTCCAAAGTCGTTCCTTGTGCGTGATAAGCATTTTCGGTTTGCTCCAAACCAGCTGCTAAAGCTTGTGGTGCAGACAATGTTTTTGTATCTTTTTCTGACATGTATATGTCTCCTTTTCTATTTAATTGTTGAGAACATTAGATTTTGACGGTAATAATCAGGATGCGGTAATTCGGTATTTGAATAGTTTATCCAACCGTGTTTAATCAATGTTCTAATTAACTTTAATTCTAGTTCTGATCGTTCTTCTGAACTTTCTGAATATATTTCTACTCTTAAGGAACAGTCAAAATATCCGATATCTTCTAACTCTGGTACTCCGACCATTGTCAAGCTATAAATAAGACATGGAAAGTTCTTTGCTTCTGTTGGGTAATCTTGAAATACATTCGGTGTTATTTCTTTTAATATTTCAGTAACTTCTTTTCTCATTTACTTAACTCCTTTAATTCTTTACGAATGCCTAGTGACATATCATTTTTGAATTTTCCTTTACTGTTCTTAGCAGCTGGAGTCATAAATTGTTGAGCCTTTTGTCCTCTTGTAGGAACAAACAACTCTCCCTTAATCTCAATCGCAATCATTCCGTAACTTTCATAATTAGGAAAGTACTGAACAGGCACTAACCAACCTTTGTCCTTATATTGCAATGCAACTCCAGGAGGAACTACTTTATCCGACTGTTCTCCAACAGGTCCGGTTCCGAACTCAACATAAATTGCATGATCATTTACTGTATATACTCTGCCTTCGATACCTTTTTCAACCTCTCTTATATCTATATGGATTGAATTAATAAGTGTATTATCAGCAGTTGGTGCATTCAATTTTGCATCCTTTTGCATTCTTAACAGTGTTTTGCTCATGCCCTTTTTAGCTCCCTCAATAGCTACATCTTCTACAGACGACAGTTTCTTCATAAGAGAGTCAATGTTTCCTATTGGCATAAAATCATTAAGTGAGAGTCATAAGGTAATACTTCTACAACTTCTAATTCCTCATTATTCCATGTGGTTAGCCATCTTTTTTCGATGGACTCTGTAGTTGAGCAAGTTATTAAGTATTTAGCATCGATATCAAGTCCGTATTTCTCTTTTAAGAGATGATGTGCAGTCGGTTGAATATTGCACTTGATTCTCCGTTTGGTTTCTCTCTGCCCCTTTGTAGGTCTCCCACCCTCACTAGATTTCTTTTCCTCGTAGGTATAGAATTCAACTGTCTTATCGTAGAAATAATTATCTATTAAGTTAGTCATCTTTGAAGGGATTAACACCTATAACACCAACCTTTCTGAAACGGTTAAGGATTGCAGTATGTGACGCAAAGAGATCGACATCTGATTGAGAAATTAATGATTGGAATACCTTGTTACTAAATGAGATTGATTGACCATTATCCGAAATAGACGATATAACATCTTCATTATTCTTTTCGGTCATTTTTGATTGTTCGACAATCATTTCAGCAATTGTTGATGCTAAAACAAAAGGTATATCCTTACGATTGAGATATACCTTCACTCTGTTTAACACCATTTCAATTTGCTTATCTTCAAGACTTAAGTCAGAGTCCAAGACTTTGACATAGTCTTTAATTTCTCGGACTAACTTTTCCATGACTATTCTTTTTCGACTTCGTTTTCTTTTTTGAAATCTTCAATGCGTTGGCGGAGTTTTTCTTCACCGATATTATTCGAGTAACCAATACCTAATAATTCTGCTTCTTCTTTAAGAAGATCCAGTGAAGTTTTTTCATCGTTTACTGGATCCATATAAGGAGCCATCATTTTTTCAGCAGCTACTGGTTTTTCAACAGTTGTTTCAACTACACCATTTACGATTTCAGCAAATAATTTAATACCGTTGTAAAGTGTTGATCCAGTTGTGGCATTTTTTGCATCTGCTTGTTTAACTAATGCAATCAATCCAAGTTCATCAGTGACAAGTGGTAAACCTTCGAATGTTTTTGAACTTTCTCCATTAACATCGATGTACATTAAGTTGATGTTGTCTACTGCTGTAGAATATACTTTTCCACGTGGTACGGATGCGTTTGTTAATACAATTCCTGCTCCGGTAAAGTCTTTAAGTAATGTTAGACCAAATCCTACAGATTGACCATTCGATATTGCTGCTTCACCAAGATACTCTCCTGCATCTTCAGGGTTAATGAATTGAACAATTTGGAATTCTCCGTAGTCTTCAAAGATTGTATTGAGTTTCCCCCAAGCCTTACCGAAAGCGCCTTGTAGTGATTCAGCTTTTAGTTTTGTTGGTGCTGTTGCTAAGAAGTCGAAGAAATCGGTACGGATATTTTTTTGCATCATTCCCAATACTTGATTATCTGACTTTGTTACTGCAGCGTCATAACCAATTCGGTGTGCTTCTTCCATGGTTACTACTTTACGGTACTTACGGAACTCTACTTCAATCTCACGATCTTTAACACGTTTAACATGTGTCGGCGGAATAACTTCGCCTTCTGGAACAATTCCATTAGCTGCATCTCCCGCTGCTTTGGTCAGCTCATACTTGTAAGTTTGAATTTTATTGCCTTGTTTTAATGGCAATGGACGTGTAATTCCTAACGCTTCCGTTAATTTGATTAACGATAAGTTAAATCGTTCTACGAAATCAATGTCTCGTGCGACACCCATATCGGGTGTTTTAATAATATTTGCTTCTGGCATGTTTAGCCCTCCTATTTGTAATTAAATAATTCCGAATGAAGTGAAATTTGTTTTTGTCGCTCTCCATCATCTTTTATACTCATAATTTCTGCTTTAGTCATAGTTCCAACAGTAGTAGATGTTTTTGGTACCCCTGGTTTAACTACAACAGCTTTTATGTTTGATTCCACTTGCTTATCAATTACACTGCTCAGTGCATCAATTTTTACAATTGAATCATTTAAATCAGTTCCTAACACGTATTCAAGTAATTCTGGATTAAGTCCTCGTTTTACTAAAACTTCTCCGACATCTACTCGAAGAATCTTTTGATCAAGTTCCTTTTGTTTATCTGCAAATTTTTGTTCTGCAATTAAACGAGCTTCTTCACGTCTTTCTTCTTCTGTTAGAGTTGCTTGACGTCGTTCTTCTTTGATAGCATCTTCAACCGCCTTAGCTACATCATTTGCATGTTTTTCATCACGCTTATTTACAGCAATAGAAACTGCGCGATCAATATCTGCTTGTGTTAGTACTTTAGGTTCCTCTGCTCCGCTTGAGTCCTTTTTGTCCCCAGGTGTTTCAGGTTCTTCCCCTTCACCAAACATTTGAATGTTAAGTGGATATTTAAAATCTTTCATGTTTTACCTCCTGCCCCCACAGTGTTCTACCCGTGAGTTCTTTCTATGTGTTATGAAGATTTAAGCCTTTTATAACGTCTATTGCTCAGGACAAACAAAAAGACAGATTTCTCTGTCTCAATTAGTAATTGTGTATGATAAGGCTTAAATGCCAGTGTTACTCACTAAATTACTAGAAATATGTCACTTTTTTTATCCCTCCTTATTCCTTTACATTTTATTTGTATTTTGTATACTTAAGTATAGAGAGGCGAGCCTTGTCCACTAGGATGGGGTTTCGTCTCTTTTCATTTTATACATAATAAAAGACGGAGTGTTATGTCCGTCTTAATTGTTCTTCATCTCATCTTCGAATAGTGGATTTCCACCGGCTTGCACTGACATCTTGTTGAGTAGATGCTTATCGGAATCTATATCTCTGTTTGCTTCTCTATCTCTTTTCAGTTGCTCTTCAAAATCATTCCATGTTGATTCTTTATTTAATGATTCTTGCTTTGACATGTGTGTAATCATCCTTTTCCTTTATTGATTCAACAATTATCCTTGTTTTGTGTGGTAATAAAAATTCTTTTTCATTTCTATACTTTGATAAATCCTCTATGTACATTCCCTTCGTTCCTTTTGGAGCAATGATTTCCATATAGACTTTTCTTTTCTGTTTCATTTTCATAAACATTTTAGAAGTCTCGGGATTGATAGTTGTAGAAGTTAGTCCTTTAAGTGTAGTTTCTCCTAAGCCATCAATGCCAAGTTGTTTAAGAGTTAATCCTGCCACTCCTCGTTTGAGTATTGCATCTTCTTTTAATTCAGTTTTATTTATTGCTTTGTTAATTGCTTTGGCTTGAACTTTCGTTTCATCGGATCCTATCCCTGTTCTGAAGTAGTCGTTAACAGGTTTATAGAGATTATCGCTATATGATCTAATTAATATTGCTTCATCCGGAGTAAGAACTTCCTTAAGGTTATCGAGATTCATAAAATTCACATTTTTAAATGATGATGAATTGAATGTATCAAGTATCTTATCTCTTTCTTTATTATACTTCGTTTCCGCATTATCTTCAATCTCTTTGAGCCACTCATCATACGGCTTAGTCGTCTTTTCCCTTTTGCGAGTAATTGGATTCTTGTATACTCGATAATCTTCTTCAAACTCTAAATCAGGAATTGTTCCACTTCTACAATTAGGGTGCATTGGCGGATAGTTAATACCAGGTTTTGCATCCTTTACAGGGAAACGTTGATTATCAATGCTTGAACACACCTCACTGGTTCGACTATCTCTAGTGGCACTGAACAAATAATGAGTTACTCCTAGATCCTTGTATGATTTCAACTCTGTTTGATTTTCGAAATAGTTCATCTCTGTTCGTACAAGAGCTTCTGCACGATATCTTGCTACATCGTATCGTTTCATCAGTTCATTAACAATTTCATTTTTTGAAGTTCCAGAGATAAGCGCTGAGTTAATTACTTTATCAATTTCTCTTGATAACTCACCGGTATTCGTCCAAACACGTTCAGAATAGTTCTTACCCGCGACCCAACGTTTACTTAACATTGAATTCTTAGCACTTTCGTTTAAAGACTTCGAAGTTCCGGTTAGATCTTTTGTTAGTGACATATACGTTTGTTCAATGGTCTTGCCATATCCTAATGAAGATATAGCCTTCTCGTTTGTCGAGATAATCCTTCGCTCATTTTCGAGTTGAAGTTTAAGACTTTCTTGATCTGTTAGACGTTTTAAATAGTTACCACGCAGCCATTCAAGGTTCTCATTGGTATTGGCACCATTCTTGATTAAATCCTCTTGCAGCTCTCTTAAAAGCGTTTGCTTATCGTGTTCTGACAATAACTCTTTCAACCTATCCTTTGGCATCTTAATAGACTTCGAATAATTGTCCAAGATATTTTCAATTCGGTTTTCAACTCGTTTCAGTGAGTCATCATAGACATCACCAATATTAGCGACAGTTTGATTAGATACTCGTTCCGAATACGCTAGTCGTTCATCTTGTCGCTTTTTCCAATAATCATAACTTTGCGTTGTCTTCATCTTCACCTACACCTTTGTCACCAAAGTTGGGAATGCCATACTTCCTACGAGCTTCTTTTTCATCTTCTTCAAGAGCATCCAGTATTTCTTTTGCATCTTTAACATCGGGCAACCAACTAATAAGAGTAGCGCGATCAACTTTACCCCAAAGAAGTACGATTATTTGAGCAATCTCTAATTTATTCTGCGGTAAATTATGCTTGAAGATAATATCCATATGAGATGCATTAATACCTTTTTCCATTCGGTTAAGTGCTGATAGAATGTTCGAATAGATTTCAAAACGTTCATCCATTCCGATTGACATAAATGTTTTCTTATTGTCTATATTTTGAATGAATGGGATTAGTTTTAATTGAAGGGCCACTCCCGAAGCATTGCCGGCAAATTTTTCATCACTTAAGTTAGGTGTCATCGTCACTGTGTAGATGTCGTCTACAATTGATGTCTTAAGAACTTCAATAGATACTTCATCCATAGATTTGATAATGTATTCCGCTTTAGAACCTTCTGGAAACATCATGACTCTATCTTTTTGTACAGATGCCATATCTTCATCATCAACAGTTGCACCATAGATTGCTAAGATTGCTGCAACTAATTGCTCTTTGTCATTGATACGATCCGATTGCAACATGTTCAATGCATCATTAAGGCTTATCGCTTGTTCAAAGTCACCTTGTAGTTCTTCATTATTCAGATATTCAATCATTGGAACTCTACCAAATAAATGGGGACCTGATCGTTTTACATCTAAAGTGATTGTTCCTTTGTCTACTGAGTAAATATTTATTTCCGAATCATCGATGATAGTCCATTCTTCAATTTTCGTTTCTTCATCAACGCTCCAGAACACTCCATACTCTTTATTACGTTCAATTGTTGCGTCATATTTAATGAATGATGAATTAGGATTTAGTAACACTGATACAATACTTATTTCTCCATCTACTTCCTTAGCGTAGATATACTCGTAAGATTTTCCGTAGATTCCAACTTTCTTTCCATTCGCCAAGTCTAATCGTTCAATGGTCTGCTTATTGAATTCATCTAGTATAGGAGTGATATCTACATCCTCATCGGGTTGATACTGTACAGGTTGATTAAATAGAGCTCCTGCATTGATATCAACGATACGCTTACAATGATTAACAACTATCTTGTGATTAGATAAGTCAGGATCCTTTTCTCGTTCAAGTATCCGGTGTTTTCCTTTGTAATAATCAAGCTTCAGTTTAAGATTTTTAGACTCAGCTTCTTTATGTTTTTTGACGTAATCAATACGTTCTTGTGTAAGTTCCATTAATATAAACCTCTCCTTGTTTTAACTTTTCTTTCAGTCATGTCATTCTCTAGTGCGTATCTTAACGCATCAATACCGTGGTTATTCTTATCTACTGGAATTGGTAAGACGTTTCCTTGTTTATCTTCTTTGAATTTATATGTACTTAATTCGTTGATGATATTTTGGCAACTCGGATGAACTATAATTTCCAATCCCTGTAGATACTTAATTCCGAATTCTATTGATCCAGGACCTTTCTTTGCTCCTTTAGCATTAATCCGTAGACTCTTGAATTGGTCTACCGACTTAGGCTCTGAACTATCTGCAGTTAATAGGCTCGACTTAACTATTGGTCTGATTAGTTCAGCAGCTTCATCATTGGACAAACCAATTGCTTGAATGTCATCGCAAATGTATAAACGCTTCTTTCGAAGTTCATCAACGGATGCTCTAACATATGCAAATGGATCATCACTAAATCCCCAGTCAGCACCGTGTCGGTATTGACCAAAGGAGTCTTTATCAAATTCTTTAACTGTCCAATTCTTAAATATAACAGCTCCAAGCACTCCCCAATTACCAAGTGTATAAACCTCATAGTAATAAGGGTCTGTTTCATTTTCCATTCCATCGATATCGTCTCGAGTCAAGAATAAGTTATCTTTGTAGGTCGTTTTAAGAATCGAAACATCATTACCTTCTACAAATTGTTTATCATCTTGCCATAGGCCGTTGAAGTATTCTGTATATAACCAAGATGTTTTTAACACAGGGTTATAAGAAAAGGTCATTCGCTTTTTAAATTTCGAACGACCTCTAAGTCTTTTTTCTAATTGTTTTATTGCCTTAAGATTGCACTCTGTTGCTTCTTCAATCCAAATATCAGTTAATACACCCTTGATAGGAGTAATAGATTTAACTTTCTCTGTATCATCAAGTCCCGTAAATAGTATTTGTGATTGATTTATATTACACGTGATAACAAAGTCACTTTTATTTATATCGAAATAATCTGCGACTTCAAAGTTATTGATTGCTTTAACAATTTCATTAAAAACGGAACGTTTGATTGTATTCGCAACGTTCCGACATATTAAATAATTTCTTCCTTCCAATACATCAAGTATTGTTCTTTGTGCCAAACTATATGATTTACCACTCGATGAACCACCGAAGTAATGTTGCTTACGGTTTTGGTTATCCATCATGTGTTCTAAATAAATTGGATTAAAGCATTTTTCACTGATATTTAACTCAATCATCTTTATCAGGAACAATATTAATTTTGATTGCTGTTCCATCATTTCCACTGTGCTGAACTTCTTGTTTATCTCTCCAGCTTGCTGGATCCATATTCTTCAGTGCGAAGATTGCTGCAGTAGTATCAGGTGGATAATGAACATCTTCTTTGTATCGAACGATTCCTCCATCATTTAACACCTTTACCTTATCAACAGTCTCAGTGTAGCCAGTCGCCCGTTTAAGAAGAGCATTCTCTACTTCAGATACAACAACTTCCTTACCGCGTTCGACTGCTTCACGTATTTCTGGATACTTATTCATCCAGGCATACAATGTCTTAGGGGCGATACCTATGTTCGCCGCAATCTGTTCGTTTGTTAATTTACGGGCCCAACTCTCAAGCAACATCAGGTTCTTCGGTTGTTGCCACTTTACATATTTACCTCTTGGTTTCGCCATAGATATCACCTCCTTTGGTGTATAAAAAACGTCCCCTTGAAAATGTGGGACGTCATTTTTCCTTTTTATACCTTTACAGAAACATTATACCTTGATTTTTTATTCTTAACTTCTGATTTTTTAAGATAATCATTAATCAGCATCAATCGATCTATTGAATTATCCATTGATTCAATTAGTTCCTTTAAAGTACTGGTATAATAATCAATCTCATCAGTGAGTGGGAAATCCTTTTCATTCACATTACTAATATCATGATATAAGTGTAGAACACTAATTCGATTTGTTCTTAAATCATCAATCGTTTTAGAAAAATCTTGGCGAAGAAAAACTTGGGAATTGAAATACTCATCATTTTTTTTACCCATAATTAACTCAGTTCCAATACTTAGCGACTCTCTTGATATAGATTCCAATAAATCAAGCTTTTTTGTAATTAATTCATACTGTTCTTGCGGACTTAATTTACTTTTGTTTTTCTTTCCTTTAGAATATTTACCATTTATCCCCGTAATTTTCCCTTGAAAGCTCTCCCAAAAAGCGTTGAAAGTATTTTTTAATACTTCATCTGGCAGTTTTCTTTCTTTTTGAGCAGAATTTATCGAGGATATTAATTTAAGCATATTTTCACGATCAAATTTTTTTGCCGCTTGATATTGACTCATTGGATTGTTACCCACTTCCTCTACATCAAGAAGAACTGGAATTACTCTTGTGTCTTCCATAGCGAAAGATAGAGCACCCACCTCAAAGTTCACCCATGGCGAACTCATATTTTCTTCAGTTACAAAGATTATTCCTAAGTCGGAATCTCTCAATTCCCCTTTAATTTTATCATTCCAAACGGATCCTAACTCAATATCTGTATCAGACATGAAAACATCACAACTTTGGATCACAGTTTGTATCCATGTTTTAAACTCGGCCGCAATCTCTTTACTATGCGGTTTCGACCAACTTAAAAAAACTTTCATTTCTAATTTCCCTCCCTATGTTTAGTAACTTTATCATAGCAAAACCCTACCAGAGATTCTAGTAGGGTTTTAGTTGTTCGACTTAGAAAGGAAATTCATGGTCGTATTGTGGTCCTTGTTAAAACTGCCACATTAACATAATAACACTGAAAACAGGGGCCCGAGGGTCATCAATTAATTATCATTATTGCTCATTTAACAATAATGATAATTTTGATTGCTGATTTTCTACACTAGAAAACGCATTTTTTAGTAGTGATTTATTATATTTATCAGAAATATTTGATTGAACACCTATTCTATCAGCATTATATTTGCTCTTTTCTATCACAATAAAATCATTAGGGTTAAGTTCTATACCATTATTTTTTGTAATTCTGAAAAATTGAATGTATGAATATATTTTAAATGATTGATCAAAATTATCTACTACTGCAAAAGATAGTAAATAATATAATTCAACATTATTCCCAGATCCGTCAATATCTATGCCAGAACCACCAAAGTTAGTCCCAGAGTTAATTGCAACTCCAACATTTTTCTGTGCTTTGATCAAATCTATAGTTTTTTCTTTTACTTCTGTTCCAAAATCATAAACTCCTTCAAGAGTGCCTTCCTTCGGATTGTAAATCAAAATATCAGCCGGCATCCCTCTCTGAATAATCATAGATAGTTGAATATCTGAATTAGTTACGAAATCATATTGAGGGTATCCTGGGACACTACCTTCTATTTCCGAAGTTTCTATTACGTCAGTGCTAAAAGTGACTTCTAGCCGACTCGAAAAAGCCTGTATCAAATCTTTTTCAATTTGATTTTCTTTCGCTAATTGATTCGTTTTAATGGTTGAATAAAAACTTAAAAACAATGCAATAATACTCACGATTATTTTTTTATCAATCTTTTTCTTTTTTTCTTTTATGCTGATTTTCATAAAACCCACCCATCTAATCCCCATACAATTATCATAACAAAACCTACTCGATTTGAGTAGGTCTAATATTTCAACATTATTTCATCTATTCGACGTTTCATCGTTTTCTCTGAGCAATAGAATCTAGTCGCCACATTTTCAATGTTGATATTTTTGATGTAAACGTCTGTAACAATTACTCGGTCGTTATGATCCAGTTCGTCAAGGAACACTTTAACTTTGTCTGTTCGGTATCGTACAAATGATAGCTCTCTCTGACATCGTTGTAATTTGGCTCTCAGCTCACTTTGTCGCTCCTCAGGGGTGATTCCACTACTTCCTTGAGTCATTGGAGCTGAAGGTGACTTTATCGATTCTAGCTGTGTTTGTAGCCCAATTATCTTACTCTCGTAGCCGTGACATACGTTGAGTAGGTACATGTAATTTCGAAGCTCCGACTTAGCATGATTAATCTGTGCTCGCTTATCACTCATTTTTACCACCAGCCACTATCAGAGCTGCAAGCATGAAACCAACGAAGCCACCTAACCAAAAACATAGAAAATATCCCATTAGCTATCAACTCCTTTTTTAGGACTTACTTTTGTTACTCGGACCAAGATAATATACTTCTTATCGAACCAGCATATGATCCGTTCAATTCTTTGTTCAGGAAGAAGCCAAGCAATCATCTTGTCATAAGCTTCTTCGAATGTGTCACCACTAAATGTCTTCATTGTTTATCACTTCCCGAGATAGCGTTACGAATAGTAACCACGATTAATGCCCATACAATTACAATCCCTAACATAATCAGTGAACCTTTTAAAAACAACAGTAGGTTGTTAATCATCCTCTTACCTCCAACTCTTCAATCTTGATGTAGATACCTGGTACCTTGTCATACATCTTTTCAACCAACATCGATGACACCTGCGCATCATCTTTCCAAAATCCTAAATCAGTCATACAATCCAACAACAACTTCTGAACGTTATCCAAGTCAGGCTTAGTTACCTTGTAGGTGCCACGTTCATACTTCTGTGTCTCTTCATATAGCCACATCACCCTCAATCGCACAGGTCCACTCATTGGAGTTTCTGGAGCAAATTCATAAAGGTGACCCATCAACTTAGATCTAGCAGCTTTAAGCTTATCCGGTTCGTAGAAGATAGGCTTACCGTTTACGACACTTACTTTCTTTTGTTGGTGTGTTGTTGTTGGCGGTTTCATCGGAATAAAGAATTCAGTCATTCTTCATCACTCCTTAATTCTTCCTAACTTGTAATTCCCTAACTTTCCGCACGTTAAACACCGATATTGTTTTTCCATGTGGTGGACTATTCCGATATATTCTGTTTCGGTATGGTTACAACTAATTTTGGCTAAGAACTTTTTAAGCAACCCAATCATTCTTCATCACTCCCTTTTATTTCATATGGATACACATGAGCAAAATCGCCATTCTCATACTCAATTACCGCAATCGGAGAAGCTAATTGACCGCCATTATGCCCGCCTACAAGCATAGAAGGTGGCAATATTTCTGCTTGTTGAAATATCCCGTGTAACTTAACTTTTTTACCTTTGTGTGTATAGTTCATTCTTCATCACTCCGATCTATCCCTGCTCCGCAATATCCGCAGTACTCAATTTGATCCCCATTTAGCATCCAAGTAGATTGTCTAGCTTGGCATATCGTGCATATCGTTTCATCACTACCTAGATTTATCACTTCCAATAGTTTTTCTTCGAGCGAATCCATAACTTCATTTACGTTTACCACTTGTTCATTCTTCAATTTTCCGTTTCGAGTAAGATGTTTTATAGCTCTCACACCTTTTAGAATGTAATTTAGTTTTTCTTCGTTATTGTTAATTTCACTCATAATATCCTCGTTCCTCCTCAAACTGATTTTTTGATTCTCTAAAGTAGTTCGTATAAATATCAGGAATTACTAATCCAAGGTTAAATGACTCTTTGAGATCACACCAACCTCTCCCTTCCAAATACACATCGTAATTTTCTACATCATCATCCTTAACAAAATTATTACTTGAGGTGATGAACATAGATACGATAATTCTTGAAGCATCATTTTTGAAAAACATATCGCTGTTGCCAACGTTACCTGTTTTCTTATTTCTAATCCTCATAATCAATCACGTCTTCAAAATTTAATTCAAGAGCATTTAACAAGATAATAAGATCTTGAATACCTTCCGGTTCTCGATTTCCGTTCTCCCAATTAGAAATGGTATTTTGAGAGAACCCTGTTTTCTTAGACAACTGAAATTGAGTAAATCCCAATTCCTTACGACGATTCATTATTCGATTACCAAATGCTTTTCTTTCAAATTTATATTTCATATTATTATCCTTTCATTTTTTTCTTTGTTCCACTCTTCTAGAATTTCCTTCGCGTAGTCTACGTGTCTTATTGTTCGTAGGAGGGGCTGACTCACTAGCCCCCTACTACAACACATAGACGCAAGTGGAAATATATGAACATATATATATACAAGAGATTTCCACTTAAAATTTCCACTTAGTGTTTATGTGCTATTCTCTTGTATATCCAAGAGATTTCCATTAGTTTTATCTTCAAATTCAACACCCAACTGCTATTCTCTTGTGTTTCCAAGAGATTTCCACATGAGCGACCTAACTGGAAATTTAGTGTTTTTTAAGATTTCCAGTTAATCTTTAATTAGCCTAATACGTTTAGCTCTCGAACCTTCCACTGAAACTAGTTCATATTCATCAGATTCATCAACATATTTCTTTATAGATTTCACGCTTCCACCTTTTTCATCATCACCATGTTCATCAGCAAAATACTGTGATACATCATTTGCTGTAGGTTCTTCACCAAAAGCCAACAGACTATCGATAGCATCTTTAATTCGATTACGAGTCACTTCGCCTTTTTTCTTCAATTTATCCGAACCCTTACTTCTTTGAATTTGACCACCAAACAACCCTTCTGGATCAACATCCGCAAGTACTCCTACTTGATCCACGATATGAATTGGATATTCAAACCATAGATTTAATGGTGGAAACTTAGGATACTCTCTAAGAGTTCCTTCCACTCTCCAAGCAGAACGATTAGACATCATGTACTCTAACTGTTGAGCCAATACATCTATTTCATTTATATCTTTATTCTTAAGTCCTAGACTTAGATACTCCCTCATTTGGAACTTACTCAACACATCATCTTGGCCAACGTTATTGTTGTAGTATTCCGGATTACGTTTCTTAAGTTCATCTGCATATAGCTTGGCAATTTTATTGTCTAATTCTTGTTTAACTAAATCATCTGTTAACTCTAATTCTACGAGGTCAATCAATGCATCAGGATCTCGAGCAAATACTCCAGAACCACTAGCTCGGTCCATCGATTTCTTACCACCTTGGTTACCTTTTGAATGGTGATGACAGTAGATTACTGAGGCACCTAATTCACTGGCCACCTTATCAAACTGATTCGTGAAGTGAGCCATCTGTTCTGCAGAGTTTTCGTCTCCAGTAATAACCTTATATATAGGGTCAATAATAACGGCGATATATCCTTGTTTCTGCGCTCTTCTAATAAGCTTTGGAGCTAGCTTATCCATTGGCACTACTTTCCCTCTAAGGTTCCAAATATCTATGTTTCTGATGTTATTAGGAGCAATACCTAACGCTTGGTATACATCCTTGAATCGATGTAATGCAGATGCTCTATCAAGCTCTAAGTTGACATATAGAACTCTTCCTTTAGTACACTGCCACCCAAACCATTTATTACCTTCAGCTATGGCTATTGTTAATCCAATTAGAGCAAATGACTTACCCGCTTTAGATGGACCTGCCATAAGCATCTTGTGACCTTGCCTTAGTACTCCTTCGATTAATGGAGGGGCTAATGGAGGAAGATTATCAAACACATCTGTTAGCGGTTCGGGATCTGGTAAATCATCATTTACTCCCTCAATCCACTCTTCCCATTCAGTCCATGAACTCTTACCAATGTTGGTATCCATAAGGAACTGTTTCTTGCCATTCCTCACAGCTCCCGGCATTCGACTTAGTCGAGACGGATTTCTATTTTGTGTATCAACAACAAGACCATTTTTCTTACAAACGTCATAGAGATAATTAACACGCTTTCGATACTCTTCATAAGAACCAGCTTCAATTTTCACGATTGCATGAACTGATTTGCCACCACTGTAGACCAAAGTAGCTACAGGCAGTTCTAGTTCTCTAATAATTGCATTTTGTCTTTCAACAGCAACCGAATCGGACTCAACTAGTGCGTAACGGTAATCTGTGACATTCTCATTTTTGACACCTTTACCATCAAGCGGATTAAAACGAATCCACGCTCCAGCATCTGGTTTGTAATCTCCAACAACTGCTCCAAGGTCACCTTTACACTTACTTAACTCCTCAAGCAACTTTCCTGCTGTACGATCATAATTTCCTTTGGTTGGAGAATGTTTTCCATCATCATTTTGATAAGTAGATGTGACATAGCCTACATTCTCAGTTGATTCGAATAGCACTTCAATATACTTCATTAATTCTTTAACTGGTTCCCACTCACTATCTGATGGTTCATCAAACTCTCTATCCTCAAGCCAATGTTTATCAATAACTACCAATTCGTCTTGTTCGATTTCATCGTCCCAATCTAGCGCTCGACCACCATCGTATTTAGGAAACTCAAATCCTTGTTCACGAGCATACTGGACAATAGTTCCACCAGTAACTATCGCTCCGGAGTCTTCATTAAACGTTTCCCACTTGCGGTAACATTCGCCAACCTTATATCTAGTATCTCGTGATGACCAGGTATCCCAGTCATATGCGGAATAGCCCTCATGTTTAAGTGCCATTCCAACATTGACCCATCCTTGATAATCAAGCTTAGACGGATCAATACTTTTAATAATTTCTAATAGATTTACTTCATTCATAATACTCACTTTCTAATATGCTTTATTATTAATCAACTTGCTTTTCCCTTTTCCATATACAGATAACCTATTTTCATCTCAATATATTTCATATCAAACTAGATGTCCGTCAATTAATAATAATCCTAAGCTGCTTTTTAATTCATCTTGATCATTTTTATCACACCAAACTGCACTGTTAATTAAATGTATAGCTCGTTCATATGGAATTTTTTCCATCTCAAATCCTTCTTCAGCTTCGCATACATCATTTCTATAAATCTCAATTGCATTCTTTTCATCTTCAGCACTAATTAATGCAAAATATGGTTCTTTAAATTCAAAGTATTTCATTTTTTATTCCTCTTTTCTATGTACAGATAACCTTTATCTTATTTTGTTATTTGAAACTACGTTCTAAGCCTTTGAAATAGTATCTAAGAGAGTTCATTTATAGTTTGATACTTTTTGACATTTTCGCTATGATATTATCAACTAGGAAAGTTGGTGTGACATGGATGAACTATTACCAGAAGTATTAGGAGTACTTGCAAGTTTGATAATTACATTTCTCCTTTTGAAGTATGAATTCCGTAAGTCTAGAGAGCTTGATATTTACTATCAAACTTTCGAATCCTTAGTACAGTTAGTACCTGAGATAGAAAGCTTGTTTACATCACTCCAAATGAACTTTCTTGAATTGCACAATGTTAACTGTCAACTTCTCAAGAGTGAAAATGAAGACTATATTTTAATTAGACATTTGGGAAATGATTTGAATTGTTTAGATTTTTATGTAGATACTTATGAAGAAGCATTACATATTATTGAAAAAATTCATACTTTGAGTAAAACGATTTCATACTTATCATTCAACTTTAAACAATCATCGGATTCTAAGAAAATGCTTGATAACATTGTTGTAGGCATTAATGATTTTATTGAAATTCACTATCGTAAAGTGTTAAACAACCTTAATTTCGTTAGATCAGAACGTGTCATTATACCCGAGAACTTTCTAAATATTTTTCCTGTCGAAACATCTCATTTAGATGGCGAAGAAATCGAAATGTTGAACTTAGTCGACAGTTCATTTCATATAGAAAATTTCGAAAAAATATTGCAACACTTCAATAGAAATAATTTTAGTTAATTGATTTTATTTCTAAAAAGCAGATAACCTGCATGTTATTTAGTTTTATGAAACATCACTCAAAGCCTTTTCTAATCGGCTAAGAATGATGTTTTTTTAATTTTAATTATGTTTCTTAACTTTTTCATTTATTTCTACAGTTAATGATCCTGCTAGTGTCAACTCTCTATTATCTGAATATAGTCTTTGTTGGGCCATTCTTACACTCACTTGTCTGGTAATCATTCTCATATTTTCTAGTTCCATGTTGCTAGTATTTCCATCCAGAAAAATAATTATCTTGTCGTCAGGAATTGGTCCATTAGCTTCTTCCCAAATAATATGATGCTTAAGCTTCCAGTTTTCATTCAACTTACCGTCTTGAACTTTAACATACCAGTATCCGTCGGAGTTGAATCTTTCTTCTCCTATTTCACGTCTGTTATGAGTAAATCCACCTTTTTGGAATGTTGTTTCCATACTTCTACGTTGCGCTTCAGGTGACATGAATTCATCCCATGTCTTTCCTTTGTTGAACGGAACATTTCCTTTTGGGAAATAACCGGTTAATCCACTGGTTATCCCATAATTCCCTTTTAATGCCTTCATTTTGCTTAATGTCATTTCAATTCCAAATTTCTCGTTAAACAAGTAGATTAATTCCTTATTAGATTTTCCAAAAGCATTTTCTCTAACAAATTTGATTTGCTCTTTTGAATACTTATTTTTCCTCAATTTTCAGGACCTCTGGTAACTTACGTTCTTTAGCTCCATAACCATATTCATCAGCATGTTTTTGTGCTTCTAGAATTACTCGAGCATTATCAATAATTGTTTTACTCACATCAGTTGTAGCTTTAGATCTTTTAATTTCCTTTTCTAAATCAACTTCATCTAAATCCTCATTGCTCAGTGCATCTAATCTTTCAAATAAATACTCATTTAAATCTCCTAATGTTGTTTTTGACATAATTTTCCTTTCCTAGCCTTTACTCTGGCTTATATTCTTTTGGATTAACTCCTGCAGGCACACGTTTCCAACCTTGAGACGCTATTCTACTAACCATGTTGTTTGCTTGTTCAAATGACCAGCTACCTACATGTTGAAATTCAAAACGTTCTAGTAATCTAATTTGTTTTGGTGTGGCAAGTCCTGCATCACGACGTTTGTTTATTCGATCTAATAATAAAGATGCTTTACCTGCATTATCGATTTCATCAGGAAGTATTCCTGCTTTTTCTAATTGTTGTAATTGCTTATCAGTTGGTGGTCCCATTTCCCATCCAAATGATGGTACATATGAAGATAGGTCTTCTGCTTGTATCGACATCTCAAATTGAACCGGGTCAACAAGAGCACGTTTTCGTTTACGCATTTGTTGTAATTGTTCTGCTAATGCTTCTTCACGTTGAGCAACCACATCTTCTTTTGCGGTAACTTCCATTTCTTCTAAATCTAAAGCTACTCCTGCGTTCTCTTCCGATATCTTAGTTATGGCTTTAGCAACATCGTCACTTTCAGCAATGAGATGCGCTGGATGAACTAAATCGTGTCTATCTGTATGCCATAAGAAGTCAAGTAACAAGAGTTCTTCTTTTCCCGGGGATAATCGTGTCCCTCGACCAACCATTTGAGAATAAAGACTTCTCACCTTAGTTGGTCTTAATACGACGATACAATCGACCGCCGGACTATCCCAGCCCTCAGTAAGTAACATTGAATTACAAAGTACGTTATACTTATCATTTTCAAAATCTTCCAATACTTCAGCTCGATCATCACTACCACCATTAACTTCTGCAGCTCTAAATCCTTTTTCATTCAGGATATCTTTGAACTTTTGTGATGTCGCTACTAAAGGAAGAAATACAACCGTTTTTCTATCACTACAATGCTTAACCATTTCATCTGCTATTTGATATAGATATGGATCTAATGCTGTACCTACATCGCTAGCCTTGAAGTCACCTGCTTGTTGACTTACATTTGATAAGTCTAATGTGAGTGGAAGTGTAAGAGCCTTAATAGGACTTAAGAATCCTTCCTTAATCGCTTGGGGTAATGAGTATTGATATGCGAGTGATTCAAAGTAACTTCCTAAGTTCTTCATATCACCTCTGTCTGGAGTAGCGGTGACACCCAGTACATCTGCATCTTCGAAGTAATTCAACACTGTTTGATAACTGTCAGAAATACAATGATGTGCTTCATCGACTACGATAAAATCGAAATGATCTTTATCAAACTGATTAAGTCTTTTTTCTCTCATTAATGTTTGAACACTACCAACTACCACACGTTCCCAACTATCGAGACTTGTAGACTCTGCTTTTTCTAATGCTGTACGAATACCAGACGCTTTATATAACTTATCGGATGCTTGATCTAATAGCTCACCTCTATGAGCGAGGACAAGCCCACGCTTGCCCTCCCTAACTTTTTCTTCTATTACTTTAGAGAAAACTATTGTTTTTCCGCATCCTGTTGGCAACACTAATAATGTACGTTTAGTGCCATTATTCCATTCATTAAGAATCGCATTTTTAGCTGATTCCTGATACGGTCTAAGTTGCATTTTCTAGAAACCCCAACTTCCTTGTTGTTGGTCATTTTCTTCCTTCGGATAGAACTTATCTACTTCGTTGTAAATGTTGTCATTGTATGTACGATTTTTAATTTTGCATCGTCCAACTTTTCCGACAATCATATTCCATTGAGGTTTAATCTTCTCCCCCTTTTTCTTCATTCCGAGTGAAGCAAAGAATGCACTGATAGTCCACTCAGTACGACTATGAAGTAATAATCTATTTTGAATATCTACTGGCTTTCCTGTATTAGGATCTTCAACTGAGATAGTTACGATTGCCATGTTACATGCTGGCATTTTATCACTACCGTCAAATCGTCCACGTTCGAAGCTTTTTACTGCAAAATTGTAATCTCCTGGTTGTAGAGTAATAAACTCCCCACCATCTTCTTGGATTTCATCATCCCAACCTAATTCGCGTTCCACTTGATTATTTAATGTCATTTTTTCTTATCCTCCTATTAAAATGGCAAATCATCACTAGTGATATCCAATATCGGTTCACGTAGATTTTTTATTTCTTCAATTACTTTTGGCCAGTTTGCAACAAGTGCTCCGTCTGTATATTCTTGTGGTAAGTTTTTCAATGGAGTCCCTTGTGGAAAATGACCTTTAACAACTGTGATGTAGTTACTTAACTCATTGGCAGATACTCTATCTGCAGCTAATAAATCTTGAAGTGATTTACTAAAGAAACTGAATTCATTGTTTTCATTTTTTGGATTTTCATTAGTAATCGGTTCTTTTTTGACTGCTTCAGTTCTTTTTTCAACAACAGGTGCTGGTACTGGGGCTGGTGCAGCATTTTCTACTACCATATTCAATTGTTCTGGAATATGTAATGCAATTTCCTTAAACTCAAACGGTACCTTATCTGCAAGTCCCCATCTGTTTTTTGCGTCCCAAGCAGGGTTATGTGTCGTATGCATGATACGAGCACCACCTTGCGCTTTGTTCTTCCCTTTTGCAGCACCTTGATTATCAACGTTGACTACATAGATTTCATAAGTTGCAAACAACACTGCATCAGCCCACTCTTTAGTCAATGGTGCTGTTTTCTTTTCTAGTTTAAGCTCCCAACGATCATAGGAACCCAATTCTTGTGGTTGTTCAAATTTACGCATCATTGCATGAGCAAGTATCACAACATTTATTCCAACATCAACTAACTCCTGAAGCTTATTTAAGAATCGTCCCCATTCTTCTGCTAGCATGGTGTATCCTTTTCCATATCCAAAATCTTCAATTGATTTTGTATTAGGAGATTGACCGATAATATATTCTTTTGCTAATTTCTCTGCCCAGTCTGCAGTATCAACAACATAGGTTGAACACGGTTTATTCTGCTTAACATATTCAACTTGGGACATGAGCATTGGCCATGAGGTAGGCTTATCAAATCGAGCAACATCTAAATGCGTTGTAGATCCTTCCGTATCACTGAATAATGGATTTGGAAACATTGAAGCAAATGTCGATTTCCCAATTCCCTCGGGACCATACAAAACTACCTTCTGAGCTTTAATAACTTTTCCTTTAGTAATGTTCATTAATTAAAATTCCCATCCTTTCTTCTCTTCAACAACTTCTTCTTTTGGAGATAGGTCCTGACCAACCACATAACCATCTTCAATAATTAATTGGCATTCTTCTCCATTTGATACTCTTGTGGCAATTGCTTGTAAATCTTCTTGTTCTAGCCATTTACCAAACTCGTGCATAGTGTCTAAATCCATTTGTTCCAATTTATCAATTAATACAAATCCACATTCCGGTTTAAGCTTTCTAACAATTGCAGTAGCAACTCGTAGCTGTTCTGAACCGCTCATGTTATCCCATTGTTGACCGTTATAAACGAGTTCCCCTTCAATAACACTTAGACCAGGTAACGGCAAGTCCGCACCATCAAGTAGTTCCATACGTTCTTTACGAACCATTTTTATTTGTTGATCTAAATCTGTATATTGTTGGCCGTAGTATTCAGCTTCTTGTTCAGCCTTTTCTTTATCAAGATTAGTACGAATTTTCGCATTTAATTCATCTACTGATGCAATGTTAGCTTCAAGTTCAATTGTTGATTCATCATGTAAATCAAGTGCTGTCTTTCTTGCCTCTAATAAGTCGTTTTCGTTCGTTTCTAGCTGCGATTGATAATCTGCTATGATTTCCTTAATCCGAGTGTTTTCGCTCTCTAGGAAAGCTAGGTTCTTACGTTTTCGGTCTTTTTCCGCATTACGGGAAAGAATATCTTGTTGCTGCTTAATAAGGTCAGATGCGCTAACTAGTTCTTCTGGAACACCATCATGTTTAGGTAATTCATCAGCATACTTTTTCTTTGAGTCTGCTATTTTTCCAATAGCTAAACGTTCTTGATAAAGTTTTTGTTCTTGATTATCAAGTTCGAATAACTTGTCACCTACACCAATTATTTCTAACAGTGTACGAGCTTTTTCTTTATTGGTAGATTCCATAAACTTAGGAAGATTTAAAGCAAACTCTTCTACAAAAGAGTCAAGTAATGCTTGCCCTGCTTTATTACCTGAAGGATCAAGTACCTTTAAATCACTGTTCTTTCCTTTACGTTCCACAACAAGACCGTTGCTTAGTTCTACCTTTAATGATGGAGGATTAACTGACCCTTCACGTTGAGCATTTGATGGCTGATATTTTTTTCCTCCCAATGCCCAAGCAATAGAGTCGAGTACTGAAGTCTTTCCTTGGTTATTATTTCCTCCTATTACAGTAAGCCCAGTTTTAGATGGTTCAACTTGAACTGCTTTAACACGTTTAACATTTTCAATTTCTAATTTATTTATTTTTATGCTACTCATTAGCTTTTCCTTTCGTTGTCATTTTTGACATATATTTAACTTGGTTGTGATGGTAGGTCATGGCCTAATTTTTCGTAGAAGTATGACCATAAGAAGTTTATTCTTTGGTCTACATCCACGTTATACTGGTTGTGCATGTCCCAAATATTTAAGTCGATTTCATTTTTACGCTTAATTTCTCTGAGCATTTCTGTTTGAATAAGTCTAATTTCAACCACATTGTAGAGGGCAATAAAACTAAATATCGATGTGAGAGATAAGAATACAATCATTGAATAAATAACCAACGTCTTCTTTTTACTCATTGTTTAATTCCTCCTTATAAATAGCAGTGAATTCATTTAAATCTTCGAGTCCGCAGTTTTCACAGTATCTTTCACGTAATGCTTTGAAATCTGTTCCGTATACAAGGTAATAATCTTCTAACAATGTTTCTAGAGCGTTTAAGCCATGTTCTTCACTTTCGTAAGTGCAGTAATCGGAACCACATTTAATACCGCCTGCGTTGTTATAACGTTGCCATACGATACTTGTTCCGTTACCTGTTTCTAATCGCCAAGTAGCCCTTACAATTGCATTGAAAACGGGATCTCTTCATTTCTGTATCGATGATGTCTCTGGTTCTTCTGGATTGATGAACTCAGCGTGGTTTAACATTGCTTCAAGTTCAAATTGACGTGCTTTTAATTCTTGAATATCATGTGATAATTCGCTAATTTCTTTTTGAATTTCGTTTCTTTCCGCTTCAATTTTGTTGAAACCGTAGAAAGATACGATTGATAATGTTAAAATCAATATGTAAAGGACGACTTTTCCTGCCAGGGTTGGTGTCCTTTTTTTATTTTGTTCTTTCACTTATGATCCTCCTTTCTTTGATATACTCCTCTTATAGGGAGAGGGGGTGAACTTATGAAAGCAAACTCAAAATATGAAAACTTAATGGCACTTCGCACTGTCATAAATGCAAGCGAGGACATAGATGGTGTTCTTTTAATTGTTTCCGGAGTGATAATTGTAGGAAAACTTAACATTCAAACTGAAGAGATAGAAACTCCTACTTCGTTGTATGAAACAACAAATTTTTGGAAAAACAGAATTAACGACAAATATGACGACGTTGAATGGTTTGGTGATGGTGCAGTCGTAGGAATTTCTGACGCTACAATTAGGTATCCTGACGGAACTTCAGTTACAGCAAATGACCTTGTTGTACTAGTTTCTGAGATTGATGCTTTTACAGCTGTCAATATACAAGAATATCTAAAATAGTCCTCTAAGTGCTTTAGATTTTTTATTAACATCGCTATTCTCAGTAGCGGTGTTTTCTTTTGTAATAATTATTTTGTCTTTTTCGATTACCACATAATCATTTGGTTCTAATTTGATTATTTTCTTCATTGCCTGCTCCCTTCTTTAATTTGGTAACTCATTAACATTGATTCTAAATTCAGTCCCAATACGTTCAGTACAGCTCCCTTGCGCACCTTTTCAGGGTAAATATCCAAGTAGCCATTATCTTCATCCAAGCTCTTTGCTTTGACGAATACGTCTCTTGCATCAATTTTTGTCAGTGAGAAATATCTCTGAATAGTAGATACCGATACATAATCATCAAATAATAACTTTTGTTCGTCTGTACGTTTTGCCATGTTATACTCCTTTCTGTAAATCATGGTTTACATCCGAATCAAAAAAAATATGATCAACTGACAAGCCAAAATAATTTGCGATTTTATTCATGGTATCAAAATTTGGTGTTCCGCCGTTTTCCATAGAACTTATTGTTTGTCTTGATACTCCTATTAATTTTGCAAACTCATTTTGAGACAAGCTTTTTTCTTTACGCAATACTCTTACTTTATTCATCTTTTCACCTCCTGTAATTCATACTTTACAATATCAACTCCAAACTGTCAACCATGATTTACATAAATGGCATTGAATTATTGTAAACCGTGGTTTACAATTGACATAGAGGTGTTAATCATGACATACAAAAATTTATTAGGAAACAAAATTAAGGAACTAAGAGGAGATACTTCACTACGTGATTTCGCTGAAAAAATAGGAATAAGTCATACTTACCTAAGCAGCTTAGAAAAAGGTGTGGATCCAAGAACAAATAAGCCTGTTAATGTTACCGCTGATACAATTATTAGAATCGGTGATAAACTGGGAATCAATCCCCATGAACTTTTCGCATTAGATATAGAAGATAAAAGCGAAAGAAATTTTTCTTACTCCTCACATGAAGTTGTTTTCCCTGAAGAAGTTCCTATTGCTCCAGGAACAAGTTCAATTTATGGGAATCATCAAGATAATCTCGAATATTTCTCAGATAAACCCGAACTAATGGATATCTATAAAGAAATAAGCAATAGCGAATCACTTCAACTTCTATTCGATAGCGCTAAGGATCTAACTCCACAAGATTTGGAAACTGTATTAATGATTATAAAAGGAATTAAGAGCGAGCGTAATAAAGATTAATTGATTGGGGGGATTTAATGGCGCAAGTTGGAGTTAGTTTTGAAGAGTTTTGTTATAACCACGATATAGTCATTACACATCATGATAAGTTAACTACTAAAGTTAGAGGATTTTGTTACTATGATGGCCAATACTATAACGTTGTCCTAAATAGTCGTTATAGTGGAGAACAGTTGAAACAAACTACTATCCACGAGATTATACATGTCTTGAGGGATCACTTCTCATGCTCCATTGACGATGCCTGGGAATGTGAACGAGATGTAGATGCAATGATAAAAGTAATGGAATTAGTGTTTATATAGGTATCAAGCGCATAAATGCAGATACAGCCCGATAGAGGCTAGGAGGAGATTTAAATGAAAAAAGTATTAATTGCTTTAGTAGTTTTATTAGTATTATCAGGTTGTTCTTCCAAAGTAGAGGATAAACAAGAGCAAAATAAACCTGTTGCAAGTAAGGAAAAAACGAAAGAGAAAACTAAAGAAAAAGAAGAACCGAAAATATTTGGTTTAGGCGAACCAGTCACAGTTTCAGAAAAGGGGAAAGATCTTTATACATTTACAGTTAACTCTGTCACTACCACAGATGAAAGAAACCAATTTTCTGATAAAAAAGTCGAGCAAGTAATTGTTATTAATTATAGTTATGAAAATATTGCAGATCCTGAAGATGTTTACATTTTTTCAAGTCATTTCACAGTTATCGATGAGGAAGGTAATGTTTCAGAAACATATCCAGCAGGGAGCAATGTACATGCTCAAAAAGCACCTATGGGGGCAAAGAGTCATGGAGAAGAGAGTTTTGGTCTAGTTGCACAGAGTAGCAAAATAAAATTTGTTTTTAGTCCAAATATGTTTGGTGACCTAAAAGCTCAATTTGAATTGCCTGTAGAGTAACCTCTATTCAAAAATAAAAACACCGGCGGCAACCGGTGCTAAGTACAACATTTGAATCGTGCAGATTCCCTTTTGTTGTACTCCAATTATAACATAATTAGGAGGTATTAGAATATGGCAATAACAGAGATTGTTAAAGATAAGAAGTATCTAGTGAGAATACACTATAGAGATGGCTACGGTAATCCTCGTGATAGGAAGAGGACCGTTCTTGGAACAGAAAAAGATGCTATCATTACTGAAGCAAAATTAAGAAACGAGTTAAGTATAGGAATTACTTCAGATATGAAATTTTATTCTCTCTTTATCGCCTATCATGATTCTAAACCAAACGTTAAGCCAGAAACATTAAGAAAAGAACGAGAAATATATAAAAAATTTTTGATGCCAATATCTAATAAAAAAATTGAGAATATAACTCCATTTAACTTAATCACATTACGAAACAATATTGAAGTGAGTGATGGATCTGTAACCCAGAAGAATAAAGCTATATATCTTTTAAAATCAATATATAAATTTGGCAAGAAGATATTCGGCATAAATGATATTGCTGCGGATGTAGAAATCATTAAACCCAAAGTTAAAGAAAAATTTGTCTACAATACACTGACACCAGAAGAATTTAATGAAATAATATCTTATGAAAAAATTGAAGTATATAGACTTGCATATGAAATATACTTTTGGGCAGGATTACGTCGTGGAGAGGCATTAGCACTTTTCAAGGGAGATTTACTCCGAACAAAAGAACTTGATGTATACAATTCCATAAATTCTTATCAGGAAGTTGGTCCACCTAAGAATGAGAGTAGTTATAGACGAGTTAAAATTCACGACGAGCTATACAATAAGCTTCTACCGCACGCAAATAGTAAAGGTAAGTTCTTACTCGGTGGTGACACCAACCTAGCTCCAAACACCGTAAACCGACGTTTTAAGGAATGTTTGGCTAAAGCTAATAAAGATAGATCGTCCAAAGGAGACCGTGAAATTCCAAATATTAGACTGCATGATCTCCGCCACTCACATGCTACTTTTCTAGCTAGTCAAAATATACCAATAACTGTGGTCAGCGCTAGGCTAGGACACAGTTCCATTACCGAAACAATGCAAACTTATGTTCACTTATTTAAAGGTGATGATGCTCGAGCATTAGAAGCGATTGATTCGTACTTAAATAAAGATTGCAAGGAGACTGTTAAATCTACAGGAAACTTCAAGAATGATATCATGCAAATGATTAAAGGAAAATCATATTATGAAGTTGAAACGACATTAAATGAGGTTTTAAGCGATCTAAAAAAATCAATTACTGTATAATCTGTGGCCTACAAATGGCCTACAAGCTATGAAAAACAGTGATATTTATTGATATTCCAAGATACACAAGTCCACTTTTTAGAGGGTTTTAGACACTGTATGACACTACTAGCACAGTCCTGCTACCCCTGCCAATATACACTAAGTAGCCACTTTCGAGTGGCTTTTCTTTTGCACATATAAAATCAAACGATTACACCGTCAAGGACGATTTCTCGTTTGATTTTTTTAATTCACGATCCAAAAATAGTAAGAGTTTAAAAAAAGAAAATTGGTAAACACTCTTTCCTCTCATCTCCGTTACTTAGCCATATAAATATTTTATGTCTTTTTCTTGTCAGAGTCTGAAAACAACATACCTCATAACAAGCTTGTCATATTTCAGTCTTGAGAGATATATTTCCACATCACCATTCTCTTGGTAAATTATCTTATAATCTTCAAAGATGTCACAGCTTTCTGGAAATTCCGAAATAGGATACATATCAGAGTTATCTACCAGACACAGTTTTTTATCCTCTAAAATAACAACGACGCTTTTAATTTCTTTTTTCGTGCGATCCTGAGTTACTATCAAAATTGGCGCATACTCATTTTCTTTAAAATTTTCAAACCAATGTACAATTGAAGAAATCTGCTGATCGTCTGGATCATAGGGCATTATCAGACTTGCAAAAAGTGATGATTCTCCATTGTCCATATTCGTTTCAATCTCACGAACTTGTTTTGTGAGGTCATTCATTCTTTTTTCCTTAGCTTTGGCATCGCTACAAGAAACTAAAAACATACTCACAATCATGATAATGAATATCGTTTTTTTCATAAAAATAGTTCCTCCTTACTATTTTTAGAACTATCGTTTCGACAAGAAATAATTTCGCAAGGTTATTATAGGGAATAGAATTAGCACTGCGTAGAACACATAGTGAAAAAAACTTACGAACACATTATCAGTGCTAGAAAAATAGCGCAGTGCACTATCAGTCACAATAATAAACAAGCATGTAATTTGAAAAATGTACATTTTAAGATTAAATTGGTCATGGTTCTTTTTACTTTCGTGGTATTCTTTTAAAATTAATAAAGTGACTAGCGTTAAGGTTACATAATAAAACACATGGAATGCACTTACAAAAAGACTTGAACGATCAAAAAAAGATTGTAGGAAATTATCGATGATAATTACTATTACCCCCAATATTGTACAGATAAACATTTTTTTACTTGTTGCTTTCATTAAATCGTCCTCCTATTTCGCGAAAGATTATTATTGATTATTAGGGTTGGGATACCAGACCAAAATTATAAAAGATAGCAAAAACAAATATTTGAAAATTACCCAATCATTTTGAATACTGATGAATGTTAGAATTGCCAAGATACTTAAGATTATCTTTCTCTTCATATTATTATCCTCCTTTAACTGTAAATAGAAAAAGCAAATCTTTATCAATATATTCTGTCACAAATATGCAGTTTAATTGCTATCGAAAGATGCTTACAATACTTTATGGTCAGATAAGCTTATCGACTTTGAAATTTAGAATACTCATTTTCATAAGAATGGTTGGTAACACGATTTTTATGAGTGTTACATCTCTTATATTTTTCTACTTCCGCGAGTGTTCTAAATTCTAAATTATTATAGTAGATGTATTTTTTACCACTATCTGAAACTATAATATTGGCACCACAGTGATGCTTAAAAGAATGAGCCATTTTTATCACCTCATTAATAATTATAGAATATGAGTACGACAGTTAATGACGACTATAATTTATAGTATAAAATTATTGTTATTTACGTTCAGCGCGTTCCTTTTCTATTTTTTCATTTCGTAACACCAAAAAGTAATTGGCAACGGAACTTATAAAAACAATGAGTACTATTATATATATAAAGACCATTCCAGTGTATGGTAATGACTGAATAAAACTCACAGATCCTGTTTCAAAGCTAATATTATGAGCTGACAGTGCTACTCCCAAATGTACAAGCGTTAGTGGTATCAGTGACAGTATCACTAAGATCGAAGCTTTAAATCTATCCATAAAACTTCCTCCTTAACTTTTAAAGTTAAAACATAAAAAGTCACCTGTCTTATATTTAATATCATTACGATGATATTCCGAAAAAATGAGTCATTATTATCTCATTATTATCTCATTATTATTACAGTATGTATGTTTTATCCAGTTGATGATTTCTACTGGATAAGACTAGTATTAATTTATTTATTCTCTTTTTCCAACTTTTCAGCACGCCCTACTAAAAAGTAGTTGATAACAGTGCTTAGAAAAACAATCATGACTATAAAATAAATAAATAGCATCCCAGTATAAGGTAATGTCCCTTCAAAACTCACAAATCCTTGATTGGTAGTATATTGATACTCTGAAAGGGCTACACCTAGGTGTATGATTGTCAGCGGAATTAATGATAAGATTACAAGTGCTGTAGCTTTAAAACGGTCCTTATAATAACCTCCCGACTCTTACAGTCAATATACGAACTTCAAATCCATAATTATTTAGATTCATTCATTTTCTTTAATTCAAGTAGAATTAATACAAGTAAAGCAATTTTAGTTCCTTCCACAGCCATCCCTACAATCATATCTATACCCCCTCTATGGTTATTCATTAAAAATCATTATATATTTTCTTAATGAATTTGTAGCTTTTTCAAACACAATATGCAAGTGTTATGGTTAACCCTATTATACCAAAGATAACTTTGAAATGATTATTATCTACCAAACCTGATTCATACCCTTCATAGAATCCAAGTAAAAGAATGACGACAAAAATACATTTCAGTAGAAAGATGGCAAACTTACGATTGTTTTTTTCATCACTTTGTGGACCACCTTCAATGATTAGAAGAAAAACAGCAATTAAAAAAGTTAAAATTCCAAGTAAAAGGTTCATAAAGTACACCCCACATTATATTTTAATAGTAACTTTTCCTCTCTTTTTTTAGGAAATATTTACTCAAAGATTTTTCAATATATACGGATCCAAATCCCAGGATTGCCCCTGTAATTAGAGGTCCAAAGACATGATGTTCAATTCTAATGCTAAAGATTTTAGTAAAGACAAGATAGCCTAGTATCATGATAATAATAGAGATTAGCCATGTATATTTTTTCATTTGAAATCCTCCTTTTCTAAATTATACCATGAGGAATCCTTTGAATAGGCTAACTCGTGAATCTTTCAACAAACATTCACATTAGAAAAGAACTCCGAATGTAGGTTTCGGAGTTCTCTATAGATATGTTATTTAAGTTCTGGCCAGTATTCTTTATTGGCTTCATAAAGTGCATCAAGAACTTCTTTCGCAACACTTGCACTTGGCACTGTTTTTGAAAGTGTAAGAGCTTGCCACAATTTATGGTAGCTTCCTTCAACCCATGCTTCAACACAAAGCTTTTCAACGGCATTTTGTTGAGCCATAAGTCCTTTTTGGAATGTTGGGATTTCACCCATTGATAGGGGTTCTGGACCGTCACTACCAACGATACATGGAATTTCTACCATTGCTGTAGAATCAAAGTTAGAAATTGCACCTTCGTTTTCAACAATCAGCAACATACGTTCTTTAGTGTTAAACTTAAGGGCTGATGCTAAATCAACGATAAATGAAGCATGAGCTCCTGCTGATAAAGTGATGCCTTCAGTTGATTGTTGCTCTGTAATTTTACGAGCTTGTTCAAATACTGTTTTTTCACGACCATCCATAACTTCATTAGCACGTGTGTATTCAATATTTGAATGTGCTACAACGTAGTCTGGGAAGTAGTAGTATTTAAGATATGTGTTTGGTAATGTATCAGGATCTAATTTGTAGATATCTGCTACTTTACGATATGTTTCTTTCCAGCTATCATCACGATGTTGGAAATCAGATGTATCAAGTTCTAATCCTCTTTCGGAGATGTATTCTTTAAGACGAGGCATCATATCATTGCCTTGTTTGTCTTTAATACTTGTCCACCATCCGAAGTGGTTGAGTCCGTAGTAACGAACATCAAGCTCTTTACGGGATTCAAGACCAAGGATAATTGCGAATGAACGTTCTTGTCCAACTGGCATATCACAAATATTAATGATTCGTTTCCCTGGACGTAAACGACGTGTTGCTTCTGCTACAATCGCTGCAGGGTTTGAATAGTTTAGGAGCCATGCATTAGGACTGTATTTTTCCATGTAGTCATAGATTTCTAGAACTGGACCAATTGAACGCATACCGTATGCTATTCCACCAGGTCCACAAGTTTCTTGACCTACTACACCAAATTGAAGTGGAATTTTTTCATCCTTCTCACGCATTTCGTAAAGTCCGACACGAATATGTGCCATTACAAAGTCAATATCTGTAAATGCAGTTTCTGGATCTGTTGTATATAGAAACTCGATTTCTGGATGTCTTTCTTTAACGATAACTTCACACGCAGTAGCAAGTTTTTCTTGGCGTTCTGCATTGTTATCATATAATATGATTTTTCTAATTGGGAATTGTTCCATGTTGTTGATAAGCATGAGTACGATTCCTGGGGTGAAGGTACTTCCTCCACCAGCGATTACGACTGATGATTTCTCTTTCATGAGTGTGCCTCTTCTTTCTCTAATCAAACGATATCAAGAATGAAATATGATTACTAGGCAATTAGGTTTCTTAGGTATAAGCTCTCAATGTCGGGTATTGTCCCATTTTTTGGATTAAAGTCCAACACGCTTTGCAACAAAGAATATCAGCACTGAAACAACCAACATTACCATGCTTGGTATGCATTGTTTCAGGAGCTCTTTCTTAGGAGCATCCTTAAACTCTTGCCATTTCAAAGTTACTTTATTAGAAAACGCAAAGATTAGCGCTACAATAAGAGTTGCGAAATAAACTTGACCTAGTAATAATAATGAAGCAATGAGTAGAAATAGGCTTAACATTACGGCCCAATCATTGACGGTTGATTGTGTATAATAGTCCATCTTATAAAGTATGTATGCCATAAATGGTAAACAACATAAGCGCATCAATGAGATTAAGATAACAGGGTGCGTCTCAATTATTGTCTGAAAATCAATACCTTTAAGATCAGGATTCATCTTCACCATAAATATTAATAAAAAAGGTGCACTCATAAAGAGTATTTGTGTTACAACACGTACTCGTTCTAAGAGTTTATTCTTTGGTCTCACCTTGACTGTTTTTCTTCCCATTGCAATCTCCATTCTTATTTTAATAGTTCTTCAAATTCATCTCTAATATGGGGTACTTGCATTCCTACAATAATTTGAACTGCTTTTCCCTTACTTACTAATCCATGAGCACCAATTTCTTGGAATGTCTTCAGTGGTGCGACTAGTGTTTCATCGACAACGGTTAAACGAAGTCGTGTTGCACAGTTTGTGACATCCACAATATTGTCCTTACCACCTGTAGCTTGTAGGAATAGTGCTGCTTTCTTAGCATCATCTGAAATACCGATTGAAGCTGTTGGATCATTTTCAGTATTTTCTAAATCAAATTTCTTATTTTCACGACTTTCTTTATATTCTTTCTTACTTACAAGTCTCATCTCTTCGTCATCTTCTTCACGACCTGGTGTTTTGAGATCAAGTTTCAAGATTAAGAAACGGAAGACGACAAACCAAATAACAGTAAACACAAGCCCAATTGCAATTTGAACAACATATATTCTCCAATGTAAAGGACCAAGTGGTAACCAGTTTAGCGTAATCCAGTTAAGAATTCCACTTGTAAAGTAACCAACAACACCAAACATATTTGCTACAGTAGCAAGTGTTGCAGCTAGTGCTGAGTGAGCTATGAATAGAATTGGTGCCATAAATAAGAATGTAAATTCAATCGGTTCTGTAACCCCTGCAATCAGTGCTGTAATCGAAACAGGAATCATTAACCCCAATACTTGTTTCTTCTTGTTTTCTTTAGCTGTTGAGTAGAATGCTGCGGTAATACCTGCAGGTCCAAAGATCTTAGCCATACCATAAAGTGAATAAGCTCCAGCTGGGAATTGTTCCTTCAATGGTGCAGGATTGACAGCCATATTTTCTAATTGAATTAGCCATTGTGCCTTAATACCACCATCAATTACAGCATTATCTAATGTAAATGGCATATAGATGAAGTGGTGTAGTCCAGTAGGAATCAACATTCTTTCAAGGAATGTATAAATCCAAACTCCAAAATATCCACTCGTAACAATTAATTCTTGGAATACTCCCATAAAGTCTTGTACTTTAGGCCAAATTATTGCAAAGAGTGCAGCTATAGGTAACATAACAAAGAAACCAACAATTACGACAAATGATGATCCCTTAAATGTTCCGAGCCATTCTGGTAATTTAAAATCAAAGAAACGATCATGGATTGCGACACTCACACCTGCAACGACAAGTGCTCCGATAACGCCTGTATCCAATGTTAATGTACTTGCAATCGTTGCGAGCCCTGACACTTCACCTTGAGTCATATCGACACCAAGTTGAGGTCCCCAAATCGTAAGAATCGCTGCTAAAAAGTAATTAAATGTAAAATACAGAACGAGTGCTTCCATACATGCACGTGCATTTTGTTTCTTAGCAAGTCCAATCGGTAACCCGACGACAAATAACATTGGTACTTGACGGAATACTGCGTAAGCACCTTCCTTAATTACAAACCAAATGTTATACCACAAAGTTCCTTTGTGGGCGATGCTACCAACAATGAGTTCGGTTTGAAAAACTGTTGATAGACCAATCATGATTCCTGAGAAAGCAAACAGCATGACTGGTGTAAACATAGCGCCACCGAATCTCTGAACCTTTTGCATCATAGTTAAATCCTCCTTAAATGATAGTCCAATTATATGTAAGGTGGTAAGCGTTTTCAAACACTTTTACAAAGCAGGTATGAAAACCCATTTTTAGGGAAAAGTAACACAATACGGACTTTAATCCAACGCCTTTATTATCTTGTTTTTATAGAGTTGATATCGAATAAATAAGAACTCTGTGATTAAAAAATACATCGCTGTCGATGAAGCCATAATCGGATACTCTTCAGTCCCAATACTATGTTTAAGTTTAGATATGTAGAGGTTATTATCACTGAGCGCAGCAAGTCTGTTATCATTAAGATTTGAAATCGATATGATCTTAATTCCTTTTAAGTGAAGACTGGTTGCAAGTTCCACAACCTCATCAGACTCACCACTAATTGAAATGATAATAATACAGTCACCTTCTCTAAGCTGCGAGACAACGTCACGAGGATTTTCTGCATCATCAAAACAATATATATAATCTCCAGCCGAAACAAATCGTCGCGCCATCTCTTTCACAACATTTAATTGCACAAGACCTGAACCGTATGCAAAGACTCTTTTAGAACGATACAGTATTTCACAGGTATCTTCTAAGTCATTGTCTTTAAAGTCATCAATCATTGCATGGTAAGTCTTCGCAATATGATCCATTTCTATATTTACATCATCTTCGTCGATTCTGCTTTGATCAAAACGAAGCATGGCTCTTAGTTCACTATAACCTGTCAATGAGAGTTTTTGAGAGAAACGTATAATACTTGTTTTAGAGATAGAACAAGCATCTGAAAGTTCGTGAAGTGTATATTGCATACATTTTTCTTTATTATTTTTAATGTAGTTCCAAATATAACGATCATTTTCATTTAAATCTGCATAATATTGATTAACTAAGGTTTCAATATTCATCGTGGTATCCACCTTTCATAAAATCCCGATACATACTGTGAAGAAGTTCAACCATAACAAAGAGTACAGAAATTCCTTTGGTATCCTCAGCACTAATACTAATTGTGAAATCACTTAGTTTATGCATGATTGTTTCTCCCTGTTTAGAAATATTTACAGTGAAGACCTGTCTTTTAATAAAACTCGGTAACACATCTAAAATCACATCATCTTGATCCATAGCTAAGAATATAATTAAATCATCTTGTGTTGCATTCTCAGATAGTTTTCGGATTTCATGCTCTCCCCAAATCGGATAAACTAAAATATCTTCTGAGAAAAAGAGCCGTTTAAAATATTGCGCAACTAATGTTTCAGTATGTTTATCACTATAGATAAAAACGCGATTTGCAACTGAAAGTCGTTCAAAAAGAAGACTGTAATCTCCTTGAATAAAATCAAGAATCGAATCACTCATCATGTTAGCTCTTAAGTCTACAGAAGTCGTGTGAGTCTCTATTTGTAATCCTTGCCTAATAATTAGCTTTAATTCGCCATATCCACTAAATCCTAATTTTTGCGAGAATCTTAGGACAGAAGTGCGTGAAGTGTTACATAATTGTGCCAATTCACTTATACTTAGCATCGTTGTTTTCTCAAGATTATTAGATATAAACTTCCAAATACTTAAGTCAACATTCGATAATGATTCAAAATGTTCTTGTACAATGGTTTCTATTTTCATGGGCTACCTCAATCTTCTTTAAGTATACACCAAGTTATCAATTTTATGTTTTATTCATTCAAAGCCTTCACAATTTCATACCTATTGATTCATATAAATAGTCTATGAATAGATTAGTGAATTGTGCATAACTTCATTTTTATATTTGTGAAATACAAACGAAATATTCACATACTTCAGTCACTATCCTTTACGACTTAAAAAAAAACATGTTACAGTGTAACTAGAAAGTGAGGTATACGCATGGCAGACAAAGGTACAGGCGACAAAGTAATTGGTAAAACAAAAGAAATTATCGGTGAAGTAACTGGTGATGACAAAACCAAAGCCGAGGGGTTACTCGACCAAGCAATTGGTAAAGCTAAAGAAGTAGCTCACGATATTAAGGATAAATCGGAGGATTTTGCTGAAGATGTGAAAGATTCGACCGAAAAAGCAGTCGACACACTTAAAGAAAAATCTGGTGACGTCACTGAAGACATAAAAGAAACTACTAATAAAGTCGTAGAAAACATAAAAGACACAACTGAAAAAGTAGTCGACAATGTTAAAGAAACATTCAAAAAATAATTATTTTTGCCATACTAAACGCAGGACTCACATCCTGTGTTTTTTTAGCTTGCAAAATAAGTCAGTAAACCAATGCCAATGCAGAATGCAATGTAAAGTTTATTATTTTTAGGTTTCTCGTCACTTAATACAATGGTATAAAATTGAAGTGCGACAAATGCAGACCCAATGCCTTTCATAATTTGTGAAGAAGTTGTACGAATAAAATAAAGTAAGAAAACAAGTACGATTAAGTAAAACGATGACTTCGTTTTCATTGGAAATTTTGCCATATCAAAGTGCCTCCTAGAGTAAATCCGACTCCTACTTATTGATTATAACCATAATATTTCCCGAGAATATGATCCAATTGTTCGGTCATCTGGAAACTTTCTTGCGATGTATTGAATATGATACCATCGACACTCGTTTGAGCTATTCCGGGTGTAATTGAAACAATCAGCTGATCTCCTTCATAAAATGAAACCTCAATACCTTCACCAAGTAATATCGGCCCTACATATTTATTTCTTAATTTAACTTGTGAGATAAGCTCAATAATTGCTTCGAAATCTGGATTTTCTTGAGACACTTCTACTATCTCATTATGATGATTTAATGTAATTCTTGAGACTTGGATGTCTTTTACACTAATGAGTTTATCTTCGTTAACTTCAACATAGTAAAACATACCGATAAACACAGCAATGACAATTAGAATCACTAACTTAGATATACGTTTCATAGCACACTCCTATCTATTGACCGAGACTGTCAATAACAAAACCTAAGTTGATAGTTTAAGGATGTTGCTTCTTTATTTCATTAAAGCACAGATTGTATTGAATTGTATACCTTCTTATGTGATATTTTCTTGATATAATGAGTCTAGAGTATTGATATCAGAAAGAGGTCTATCATGAATGATGAACAAATAATGAGAATTGCCTTAGATTTAGCACGACGCGCAGTAGAAAATGGTAATGAACCCTTTGGTGCCCTCCTTGTGAAAAACGGAGAAATTGTAGCAACAACTGAGAATAAGATTCATTCACATTCCAATCCGACACATCATGCTGAACTCCTTTTAATTAGTGAATACTGTATGAAACATAACGTTATGGATTTAGCAGATATAACACTTTATACAAGTTGTGAACCTTGTTTTATGTGTTCTGGTGCAACAGTTTGGACATCTTTGAAACGACTTGTCTACAGTGCAGGAAGCGGTGATCTCAATCGAATTTTGGGAGAACCCGAAGTAAACTCCAGTGAAATTGTATATCTTAATTCGCATCATCAGCCCGAGGTTACCAAAAATATTCTCAATGCTGAGGGCATTGAGATATTACAATCCTATTTTGGAACTAAGTAATGAATCGTAATGAAAAGATGATGCATCGATTATGGTGCATCATCTTTCTTTAATTATTTTGAATTGTAACTGTTTTTATGACTACTGTACAACCACTATAACTATACTCTGTAAAAGTTATGTATTAGTTATTGGCTTTAATTTTTCTCTTAACTACAACTCCTACAACCAACATCGTTCCAAGTCCTAAAATAATATAAGGCGTTAGATTTCGTGAAATACCTGTTCCAGGTAAAATTTCTTTCTCTTTAACAGGAGTTTTCACATCTTCAGTTGGAGTTTCCGCTTCTTCTACAGGAGGCTTGACTTCTTCAACCGGTGGAACGATTTCATCAATTTCCTCACGAAGGTCAATCGTTTTGTATCCAACTACTTGATTCAAGACTTTGTCTTCAGATAAATTTCTTTCGAATAAATTTTTAAGACTACCCAGTTTCAATGTGTTGGTTTCAATTTCATAAACATCTTCGGGTGCAATGTATGCTGAAACTTCAAATGTTGTGGTTTCATCTTCGATTTCAAATACAAACACAGGATTTTTAAATGTGTAACGGTTTAATTCTGCTTGCTTTAGAGCTGGAATAGTTTCTTTTGGAACATAGGCATTTGTAATTGTAATTTTGTCATTTTCAACCTTAATATTCAATCCTGGATGCTCTACATCACGATGATTTTTATTTGCTTCCGGTTTAGCATTTTTAAACAATGTTTTATGAATTGCAGTAGCAAGCTCATCACGTTTTCCTGTTGCAGTTTCTTTATCTTGAGATGCCATCCATACGATGATACCTCCCAAGTCATTATCAAGAACATAATTTGATTTTGCTTCTACAGATTTAACAGAGTCATAACTTAAGAATGCTCCTGTATCTTTGTTATACATGTAGTTCATTTTTGAAACATCATCCCAATACTCAACCATACCAGGATAAACTTTGTCTAGACGATCAAAGTTTCGATATGCCCATAAACCTGCTGCATGTCCTTGATCGCCATCTACTAATGGACGATCATTCCATGCGCCTTTACCTACAGGAGAGCCATCCGCTTTGATATGAGTTGAATCTTCAAGGATTTCACCACCAAATCCTGGTAGATTTGCTTCAGTATTCTCAGAAGAAACTTTGTGGAATCCGCGACTGTAATTTGCCACACCAATCACTATTTTTTCTGAAGGAGCTCCTTGATTTTTATAGAAGTTCACAGCATGTTCCGCTGTCCACATTCCCGGGTATTTAGGATTTGCAAGCAATGCAGTATGGTGATAAGCTTGTTGGTCCCAGTTACCATGTGTATCATAAGTCATAATATTTGCGAAATCGATGTGTTCAAATAAATCAGAAATTTCAGGGCCGTGACTTGCATTCCAACCACTTGAAGTTGCTGCAATGGATAATTCGTAATCCTTATGAGTACTCTTTGATTTTTCATCAAGGGCTTCTCTTAAATCTTTGAGTAAGAGAGGATAGGACCATTTATCATCTTCTCCACCTAAAGGTGTTCCTTCATCTTCTTTATTATCAATCAAATCTGGAAGTCGTTCCATCCCTGGGTATTCCCAGTCAACATCTACAAAATCAAGATTTGCATAATCAACAAGACGCATCACTTGATCTACAAAATTCTTACGTTTAATATCATCTTTGGCTACTGCACTAAAATCTCCAGACTTTGACCAACCACCTAATGAGATTCCAACTTTTAGATTTGGATTCTCTGTTTTAAGATGTGTTACTGCTGATAAGAGCCCTTGCATTGAAGCATGAGGTGCCTTAAGACCGTTATCTTGCTTATAAGCGTAGATTTCATCAAACATCAAATCTCCGTTTTCATCAAAATCAATAAAAGCATAATTTAAGTGTGTATATAAATCCGATGGCATATCCCTAGGTAGGAAATTACCTTGGTCATCACCAACAGACCAGTCACCATAATACATGATGAACCTCTTATTGCTTAGTTCTTGTGCATCAACAGAAATCTTAGGTGTGATACCCAAGATTAGAGTAAGACTAAAAAACATGATTAAGAATTTTTTCATGATACCCTCCCTTTTTAATCATACCAACAATATAGCACAAGCTGAAAACGTTTACAACATAAGGTTATAACATTATGGTTTATTCTTGTTCTCTTTGAACTTTTACTTCTTGAATTAAGGTCTCAATATCTTTGATTCCTAACTCATCCATTCTTGATGGGAGTGCTTCAATTATTTTAGGGCAAATAAAGGAATCGTGAAGGTTGGCTGTTCCGATGGCCACTGCACTTGCTCCTGCCATGTACATTTCTAAAACATCATCCACAGTTTCAATCCCACCCATACCAATAATTGGAATGCTTACAGCTCTAGAAACTTCATATACCATACGGATTGCGAGTGCTTTTACCGCAGGTCCAGAAAGTCCTCCTGTTTTGTTTGCAAGAATTGGTTTTCTTGTTTTTAAGTCAATTCTCATGGCTGTTACCGTATTAATCATGGTGATTCCATCTGCTCCCGCATTCTCGACAGCTTTAGCAATTTCCACAATACTCGTTACATTGGGAGATAGTTTTACATACACTGGCACGGTTGATACTTCTTTTACTTTACGTGTGAGTCGGGAAGCTACTTCAGGATCGGTTCCAAAAGCTACCCCTCCTTCTTTAACATTCGGACAAGAAATATTGAGTTCTATGGCTTTTACATTCTCAACTTGACTCACTCTGCGACATACTTCAACATATTCATCTTCTGTAGAGCCTGCCACATTCGCAATGATTGGAACATCAAATTGACCCAAGAAGGGATATTTTTCGTTGAGAATAACATCTAATCCTGGATTTTTTAACCCAATTGCATTCAACATCCCGCCCGGTGTCTCACAGACTCTTGGAAGTGCATTTCCTTCTCGCGGGGTTAATGTTGCTGCTTTTGCCATGATAGCTCCCAAAACACTAAGATCATAATACTGTGCAAATTCTTCACCAAACCCGAAGCAACCACTCGCAGGAATGATTGGATTTTTCAATTCCAGCCCTGGTAAACTCACCTTTAATCGATTCATAATTCCACCTCTTTCGCATTAAAAACTGGACCGTCATAACAGACGCGTTTCTTCTTATCTTTTGTATCACACGCATGGCATGCCCCCATACCGCACGCCATTCTCTCTTCCATTGAAAGGTATACATGTTCCAATTTTTCAAATTCACACTGTACATAATTTAAGAGTGGTAACGGACCACAAGCATATACTGAACTCGGATTGACACTCCCTATTCCATTTCCAACATGACCTTTAATACCATATGATCCATCATCAGTTGTAATCACAACATGTCCCAACTTTTCAAATTTTTCAATGTAGTAACAATCTCCTTTATTCGCAAACCCCAAAATAAAGGTAATGTCTGCTTGTTTTTTGTAGAGTTGTTTTCCCAGTTCATAGAGTGGTGCGACGCCAATCCCTCCTCCCACAACTAATACTTCATCATTTTCACGAATATGAGATAGCTCAAAGCCATGACCTAACGGACCCAAAACATCGACAGTATCTCCAGATTTAAATTGCGAGAAGTTTTGCGTCCCCAATCCTACGACGCGATATAAAATTGTAACTGTTTCCTCATCAATTGATGCGATACTAATCGGTCTTCTTAAGATTAAGTCCTGACGGTTTGTTTTGATATGAAGAAATTGTCCTGATTCATTCATCATATCAACAAGCTTGCCTTTAAGTTTCATCTCAAATATTTTATAAGCTACTTCCTGATTGGATACAATTAACATATTTTCTTGTTTCATCGTCTCTCCTCCAAGCTCCAAGGACTAAACATTCTTGATTCTAAAACATTAATTAACACTCGTGCTGTATCTAAAGATGTGAAGAGTGGAACACCTTGTTCCGCTGCAACACGTCGAATCATAAATCCATCACTAAATGCTTGCGTATCCCCGCTCACTGTATTAATAATGAAATTAAGTTCATGACTACGAATAACGTCAAGAATATCAATATCACTCTCATTTACTTTAGAGATTACAAGAGCCGGTATTTGATGATTGTTTAAAAACTCTGCTGTATTTTCTGTTGCAAGCAATTCGAATCCGAGCATTGATAGTCTTTGTGCCATTGGAAGTACTTCTTCTTTATACTTATCTGCAACCGTCAAGAGTATTTTTCCTGTCTCGTTAAAGGTATGACCGCTAGCAATAAATGCCTTATAGAGTGCTTTCTCTAAGGTATGATCTGAACCCATAACTTCACCTGTAGATTTCATCTCCGGGCTCAAGTAAGTATCGACACTTCGCAATTTTGCAAAACTGAACACTGGTGCTTTTACATGAACTCCATTTACTTCCGCAACAAGTCCTGATGGATAATCAATCGCAATCCCTAGCATTGCACATGTCGCAACTTGAGCCATTTGGATTCCCGTAACTTTACTCATGAATGGCACTGTACGTGAAGCACGTGGGTTTACCTCGATGACATAAACATCATCTTTATGAACGATGAATTGAATGTTCATCATTCCGACTGTATTCAAACCAAGTGCAAGTTTCGTTGTGATATCCACAATCTTCTCTTGAATCTTTCTGTCGAGGTTTTGAGGTGGATATACAGCCATTGAATCTCCTGAGTGAACACCCGCTCTTTCAATATGTTCCATGATTCCAGGAATTAAGACAGTCGTTCCATCACAAATTGCATCCACTTCGACCTCAATACCCGAAACATATCTATCAATAAGGACTGGATGTTTGAAAGACAAGGTTTCAACATGATCATGAAGTTCTTGCGTTGAAGTAATAATCTTCATAGATTGTCCCCCAAGGACAAAACTTGGACGAATTAAAACTGGATAACCAATTCTTTCCGCAATTTTTATTAACGCTTCTTCATTTTGCGCACTTGCACCCTCTGGTTGTTTGATATCCAATTTAATAAGCGTTTCTGTAAATTGTTCTCTATCTTCAGCACGATTGATATCTTCTAATCGAGTTCCAAGAATTGTGACACCTTCTTTTTCAAGTCCCCCTGCAAGATTAATAGCCGTTTGACCTCCGAATTGAACGATTACACCTTCTGGCTTTTCAAGTCTAACAATATGCATCACATCCTCATGGGTTAACGGTTCGAAGTAAAGTTTATCAGCAATTTCAAAGTCTGTTGATACTGTCTCTGGATTGTTGTTGATGATAATTGCTTCATATCCTTGAGATTGAATTGCTTGAATACAATGTACTGTTGCATAATCAAATTCCACACCTTGACCAATACGAATCGGTCCAGAACCTAAAACGATGATCTTTTTCTTAGTGCTTACAATACTTTCATTTTCTTCTTCATATGAACTATAGAAGTAAGCAACATCACTTTCAAACTCACCACCACTTCCATCAACACGCTTGTAACTTGGTGTGAGTGTATGGCTACCCACAATCGAATCTGGTAAGCCATAGTATTTCTGTTGGGCTACATCTGAACTTTTTTCAAGTTCGATAATATGCTTAATCTTATTTAAGAAGAAGCGATCAATACGTGTTAATTGATACACATCTTCAATACTAAATCCACGACGCATTGCTTCAGCGATAACAAACAGTCTTTCATCGGTTGGTTTGCTCATTAATTGTGAGAGCTCCACATCTTCTTTCTTTTTCAAAGATTCAAGATGAAGTGAATCAATGCCCAGTTCTAAGGAACGGACTGCTTTTAAAAGAGAAGCCTCAAGATTACGCGCTAATGCCATTACTTCTCCGGTTGCTTTCATCTGCGTACCCAATCTTCTGTCAGCACTACTAAATTTATCAAAAGGCCAGCGTGGAATCTTCGTCACAACGTAGTCAACTACTGGTTCACGGAAGGCTTTTTGACCTGGAATAATTGGATGATCTATTTGATCGAGTGTTTTCCCTACTGCAATTTTTGCGGTAATTTTCGCAATCGGATATCCAGTTGCTTTACTTGCTAAAGCAGAGGAGCGTGATACTCGTGGATTCACTTCAATAACATAGTACTGATCACTAAAGGGATCCAGTGCAAATTGAACATTGCACCCTCCTTCAATACCTAATGCCGAAATAATCTTCAATGAAGAATTTCGAAGCATCGCAATATCATGGTGAGTTAGTGTTTGAGCTGGTGCAAATACGATTGAATCTCCCGTATGAACACCTACAGGATCAAAATTTTCCATTGTGCAAATGACCATGGCATTATCATCTTTATCACGAATAACTTCATATTCGATCTCTTTATATCCAGAAATATCCTGTTCAACAAGACATTGATTAACTGGAGACATCAGAAGTCCTGAATTTATGATTTCGAGATATTCTGCTTCGTTTTCTGCTCGACCTCCACCCGATCCTCCTAGTGTATATGCGGGTCTAATAATAATCGGATATCCAATCTCCTTTACTGCTTCCAATGCTTCTTTCTCATTGTGAATAATTGCAGAAGGAGCAATGGGTTCGTGAAGTTCTTCCATTAAATTTTTAAAGAGTTCTCTATCTTCTGCTTTTTCAATAGCCTCAACAGATGTTCCGAGAAGTATGATACCCAAAGCATCCAGAATCCCCTTACTATAAAGTTCAATTGCTAGGTTCAATCCTGTTTG
>JAVWLP010000010.1:0-53128 GCA_036637915.1 Erysipelothrix sp.
AACTAGAAGTAAAGGGCTACGCCCGCATATGAAAAACCACCAGCTAAGCTGGTGGTTATTTATTGGTATTTACGCAATATATTATTCGTGTTCGTAGGTGATTGAATTTTCTGTATCCTGCTGCATTCCTAATCACTAGCTTTATTGTATTATTCCTCGATTCGATAGGACCGTTTGAAATTCGTCGACCCTTATACCAATTGAATGAATTTAAAATTTCTTGTTTCCACTTTAATAGTGTTCTTCCAACTCTCACAATTTCTCTATTTTCGTGGTTTATAAATCGATTCAGAAGTATGTCAAACCGTTGAATGATTAACTCTTTGTCTTTTAAACGGTTAAAAGCAATATAATCTACTTTTAGCTCATAAAGATCTTTAATTAAAGGATCAATATTAAAAAGTAATTCTCGATATCTCGTTAAATATAGGAAATAGCCTAATTTATGATTGTATTCTTGTTTATACCAATCTTTCACTGAATCACTATTTTTAAGAAGAAAGTATTTTTTATGCTTCAGTAAATAATATTCGATACTGTCTTTTTCATAGTTTCTCATAATTCTTAAGAGTTCTTTATGAAACATTGTATTGATGAGTTGGATTACATGAAATGAGTCAACACACAGAAGTGCGTGTTTAAAATACATTTTTTGTAACGAACGATATCCTTCAAACATATCGGTACTCAAATACTTAACTTTGTTTAGCTCTTCTTTACTGAACTTTTGGAGATAGTGATGGAAATCATCTTTGTTTCTTCCATAGATAATATCTGTCATTGCATTCTTTTTAAAGTCTAATAAAACTGCAGCATATTTCTTAGTTGAATTCCTTCCAAGGTAAACTTCATCAATACATAACATTTCAGGCATAGAAGGTTTGTAGTCTGGAACATTATCATAAAATGTATCAATGACTGTATTGTCAGAAAGTGATAATAGCCTTGCGACATACGTAAATGTAGTGTGTGGATCCTTCAAGAGTTCCATTATTTGCATATGAGAAGCACGAGATTTCTTTTGGCTCTTACTGACTAAGGTGGAAGGCTCATTAAAAGTATGCAAGCAAGAATGACATTTGTATCTTTTTTGCTTGAAGTAAACAATACATTTTCTATTTATAAAAATACCGTGATTAACTTTACGAGTATAGAAGTTCAATACTTTGTTTGTGACAAGATGACAGCGAGGACAAACTTGATTCTTTTGCAGTAGTGACAAATTTACAATAAGCTCATCTTTAAGGGAAGAACACTGGATTGATTCAATATATGTCTCTCTTAAATTCAAAAACTCTATGATAGCATTATTCATGGCAAAGCCTCCTATTTTATTTTTGACAAAATAATCATACAGGCTTTGCTTTTATAATATTCAAAACAAGTCTAGAAGTTCCTCGTATACTAAAATTTTATTTATCTCTTTCTTTATTTATTGCCGGTAAATAAAAAAATGCTGATGAGATAAATATCTCACCAACACCAGATTTTAAAGAACAATAATAAAAGAGTTCTCTATGTCCTTTTTTCTTCAACACAATTATACGAACTTTATCAGTAAGTGCGCAAGACACGATTTTGATAATACGAAAACAATATGATAACAGTTTTAGTATGCTTAAAAATAGTCGTTTTATGTACAAGATACTAATCATCAATAATTTTCTTTAATCCATCTACAGAGATGGGTTTTTTGTTTCTATGTATTATACGATGGCAATTGGCACATAACGGAATTAAATCTGTTCGCGGATTGACTAATGTCTCAGCTTTCACTTCCGACAAAGGATTAATATGGTGAACCTCTATAAAGTCTTTACCAATCTCACCATATTTTTGATAGAAGTTAAAACCACAGGCATGACAAGTATAGCCATGAATCCTTAAAGCTTCCTTACGAAGTTTAGGATTTCTTTCGTATTTATAACTGTAAATTAATTGGCGCTTTCCTTCAATATCAATATAGACAGATTCATAATCATTAGTTATGGCTTGCTGATAAATATCTGATGAATCAATTTTTTTTCCATCATTCCCTAAGTTTATTATGAAGTTATAATCCTCCTCAGTAATTTCAGTAATCCCATATTGATTAAAAAAATGTTCCCAACTGTTTTCTTTTCTATCTTTGAATTTCCATTTATAATTTATTAATTCATTATTGTCTGCGGTAATAATTTTCGGGAATTTATTACACTGAATTAAATTTGAAGAAACTAGTTTACTTCCGTTATCTAAACTAGATATATTTCCGAATTTTCCTGATCCGAAAAAATAAAACATTTTGAAATCATTATTTCTTCCAGGTTTTCTATAAATAAAACAATCATTTTCTTGTATTTTGTTATTTCGGGCCTGATCCCAGTTATATCTAATATAATCATAATCGTCATGGTGGTTATCATCTTTTACTTTACTTCCATGAGTATCGATAATAAAAAATTTTTGTCTTATTTCTTTCTCTTTTTTTCGATTCATATTATCCTCCTAATGCAATTTTATCATAAGTGGTCGAATTTTGCGTATGAGAGGTAATATATTAAAATCTAGAGATTGATAACAACGTTTATTTTAATATCTAGTTTTTTTTAATTAATATTTTGTTGATTTAATGAAAAAGAGCTTTTACAGGAATATTAAATTCTCTGTAAGAACTCTTTTTAGTATTATAAGTTCTTTTTAATATGTGCTTCGAGTCCTTCTCGTACATCTTCAACACCCATACCAATTACAATTTGAATATGGTTTTTCTTGGAGATAATACCAGAGTTTCCAAATTGATTGATAAGGTCTTTATTAACTAATGAATCATCAAGAAGATCAATTCTTAATCGTGTAATACAGTTGTTAATTTCTTTAATGTTTTCTACACCACCAAGTCCGTCAACAACAAGTTGATAGTTCCTATTAGTGGTAGTAAGTTCTGATTCATCATCGAAGATATTATTTTCTGATTCGTTGAATGTATCTGTTCTACCAATGAGTTTGAGATCCCATTTCTCTATCACAAACTTGAAGACAAAGAACTCGACGGCGGTGAGAATTACAAATAGAATCGGAACAAGCCATTGTCTACCAAGACCCATTGGGATAATTATAGAGTTCATAACTGTTTTAATAACTGTAGATACTTCAATGTTAAGTCCTACAAGGTTTGATAACATGAGTCCGAATCCGTATACTACACCATGGAATACCCATAAGATTGGTGCGGTAAATAAGAATAGGAATTCGATCGGTTCTGTTATCTCTGCAAACATAGCAGCAAAGAGTGCTGGGAGTACAATTGCCTTAACCTTTGATTTGTGTTCTGGTTTCGCTGTATGAATTAATGCAAGACAGATACCAAGTGGTAAAGCAGTGAATCCAAAGTTAGCTAGATATCCAACTGATGGATGAATTGCCGTGATTTGACTAACACTACCAATTTCTGCTAACCAAATATTGAGAGCACCAGCATATTGTGCACCTGCAACGGTTGCAGTACCACCAAGTGGTGAGAAGAGAATCGGCATGTAAAGTAGTGAATGAAGTCCCATTGGCAATAACATTCTATTGGCGAATCCATAGATGAAGAATCCAAAGGATCCGGATTTTGAAATGATATTTACGAGACCTTCGATGAGACTGTTGATGAATGGCCAGACGTAGGATAGGGCTATAGCTAAGAAGATTGAAACGAATATCATTACAAAGTATACAAATCGTGTTCCTTCGTAAGGGGCAATCATCTTATGAAGTTTCTTATCGTGATATTTGTTGAAAACATAACCGGCAACACAGCCCAGTAGGATTCCTAAGAAGACTCCCATATCGACAACTTGGAAACCAAGGACCATTGCTTGACCTGTACCTGCAAGTCCATATTCACCTGGAGTTGCAAGTTGATTGGTTACAGTTAACCATTGATTATTAGCGACAAGGAATAATAAGAATGTAACAATACCAACGATGGCAGCATCGTTTTTCTTTGTCTTCGCAATGGATGTTGTTAGTGAAACACAGAATATGACAGCCATTTGGCTAATAAAACTACCTGTTAATAAATTGAAGGCGAATGCCCCACATTGTTGAATGAATGTTGGCATGAACTCCATCTTAAGAACAGCAGAGATTGAAATTAGTAAACCTGCCAGGGACATAAACATAACAGGTCTGATGATAATTCTAGAAAACTTTTGCATTGACGACATTATTTTATCTTTCATGTTTTCTCCTCCTAAAATTACTATTTAAAAACACTGAAATTGACTAATTTAATTGTATCGTGATTTTTAATTTGTTTTGAAAAATCTGAATTAATAACAAAATCTAAAGTGCGTGTTCTTTGATCGGTTAGTGATGAATGTTCAAGAACATAGCGATCAAGGTAACCGGGATGACAGATGAGTTCTAAAGACTCATAAGTTATACAGTCATCAATGATATTGTCGAGATAGGGTTGAAGCATAGTGGGATGAATATCACCGCAAGTATCAAAATGCAGGTCTATTCTGTTTGTAGATTTGATATCCTCGGGTAGATTGTAGTTCTTACGAACAGGAATATCATACTTTCTTGCGAGTGCTTCGAACACTTCTCTATTTTTCCCTAATGCGTGAACGTGATGATGAGAATCAAGGTGTGTAGGTTTAACACCAAGTTTAATGATTCTCTGTATTTGTGCATCCCATTCCTCAAATAGCTCATTGTTATCAATTATGAATGTCTCATCTTGATAGAAAGATAGTTTATGGAAATTTCCTTCGGCATCATTTAGAGTTTGGTGTGTCTTTAAGAGTGGTTTCCCAGCTGTTAAAGTGAGATGAACACCAATGCCTAAATTGGGATAAAGACTGGCTAAACCTGCTGCATAGTCTGTAGCAGGCATATTAGCCATTAGTGTTGTGGATGTAACGATTCCGTAAACATGAGCATCTACGATACCATCAGTAATACCCTTACTTAGACCGAAATCATCCGCGTTGATAATGAGATATGCCATTATTTCAACTCTGGCCAGTATCCTTCATTAGCAATGATCATCTCATCAAGAACTAATTTCGCAACACGTGCAGAAGGGACTGTTTGGTTAAGAGTAAAGGCTTCTAATGCTTTTTGATAGGAACCCTCAAAGAATGCATCAACGAGAAGTTTTTCTGCAGCTACTTGAGCTTCCATTAACCCTTTATGGAAATCAGGAATATCATGACGAAGTGAAATTGGTTCAACGCCACGTGCGTTAACATAAACGGGTACTTCAACGACTGCATCAGATCTTAAGTTAGGGATTGCGCCGCGATTTGGAACAATTAACTTGAAGCGACCATTAAGGTTGTTAAGAAGAGATAATGCAATATCAACAATATATTGACTGTGAGCTCCTTTTTCAAAGAAGTCATCATTTTCTACATCAGGATTTTCTCTAATCAAATCCGCAACTTTCGCAATGTGTTTCAAGCGTCCATCCATAATAACGTTAGCACGTGTATAATTAGGATCTTGTTTCTCTACAAACATATCAGGATATAAGTAATATTCTAGATAGTTGTTGGAAATATTATTAGGGAAATTACTGGTGATATAGCCAAGCATGTCATATGTTTTTTGCCAACTTGTTTCTAGACCTGGTACTGAGATACCACCTTTAATAACTCCTTCAATAAGTTCTGGCATAATATCTCGTTTTTCATTAACATCATAAATGCTATCAAACCAACCAAAGTGATTTAAACCATAGTAATCAGCAATCCAGTTCTTACGATCATAACCAAAGTTTTCAGCAAGTGCTTCTTCAATACCAATCGTCATATCACAAGCGTTAATGATTTTAGCATTTGGGAACTTACGTCTCACTGATTCGGAGATGATTGATTCAGGGTTTGTATAGTTAAGAATCCATGCATCAGGTGCATAATCTTGAATGAATTGAACCATTTCAAGGAATCCACCCATGGATCTCATACCATACGCAAATCCACCGAGACCACATGTTTCTTGTCCAACAAGACCATGTTTAAGCGGGATTTTTTCGTCAAGTTCACGCATCTTCATACCACCCACACGAATTTGTGCAAAGACAAAGTCGATGCCTGTGAATGCAAGTTTCGGATCATCGGTAGCAAGAAGGTCAATATGAGCCATATCATTTTGTCTTAAGATATAATCAACAATCACATTCATATCGTCATTGCGCTTAAAGTCTGTGTCATATAAACGAATTTCGGAAATTGGAAATTCTTTATAGTTATCTAATAATAGTTGTACAATCGCAGCAGTGTGGGTACTACCACCACCTGCAATACATATTCTTTGTTTGTTCATAGCATCCTCCATTGTTTTTTGTAGCTAGCACACCTGTAATGTAACATCCTCCAACCCAAAATAATAGAACTATGGTAAAATAAGAAAGCGATTACACCAATAGTGTTTATTTACATTTTTGGTAAATATTTACATAGAGGAGGATACCCATGAAATTAGAAACTTTAATCAATGAACATTACCACAATCTGAGTGAAGTAGATCGACATGTTTTACAGTATATAGTAGCGAATCAGAAAGAAATTGACACGCATACGATCTCTGATATTGCGGAAGCGTGTAATACCTCAACAACTTCTATTTATAGAGCTGTGAAGAAATTGGGTTTCTCTGGATACAGCGAGTTTCGATTTTTTATCAAGAATCAAAACTCCCAAGTTGAAGTCATCTCAGATATGAATTTAAAAGATGAGATGTCTAACAATATCAAACAAACCATGAAATTACTTGAAGACGAAAAAGTAGAAGCAGTTTGTTCTCTACTTTATAATTCAAAACAAATCTATGCATATGGTACAGGGTGGAAACAATCCGCAATTATCAAATCCATGAGTAATGACCTCAACTATTATGGAAAGCATTTACTGCATCTTAGAACAATGACCGATCTAGAGAATATGAGTCATGTGATGACACCAGATGATGTAGTCATTATTATTTCGTTAAGTGGTAATACTGAAGGACTCAATAAAACATTAAATATATTGAATCTTAGAGAAGTTCCAATCGTTGCGATCGCACCTTCTAATGTAAATGTTCTATCAAGTCGTGCTACTTATACCTTATATCATAATCCAAATATTTTAGGGGATGTTTCTTATATTAAGCACTGGTCCACATTTGAAGTTAATTTAATCGTTGATTATTTGGTTAATAGTTACGCGAAATATTCATATACTAATAGTAAGATAGGAATTAAGGAACTCGGGTAGTATTTATAAGTGAAGGAGGTACTAACTCAATGAAACAAACATGACCCAATACGAAAAATGATAATGCAGAGAAGATTGGTTACGGTTGATTACTATTCGTAATACTAATCTTTTTTTTGTGGGTGGATATACCATATATGGATATAACATTTAAGAAGTTCATAATGATCTTATTGAAAGAGGGGGACAAAAAGTGGACTATCAAGTAAAAGCAGTTCAAGAATGGTTATTAAAAAGATATTCAGGAAAACCAGAGTTTGGTGCATTTGTTAAAAAAAATAACTTTAGAGCAAATGGAAGTACAGGAAATAATACAATGCATGCGTTGCGGATGGCATTACAATATGAATTGAATATTCCAGGACCAACAGGTAATTTTGGACCTGGAACTCTTGCTCAAACACCTACTGTAAGCAAAGATAAGCTTCCTAAAAATAGAACAATAGTGAAAATTCTTGAAGGAGCTATGTGGTGTCATGGATACAATCCAGGAGGGGTGTTTGAAGCTGATCAACCTGGAGACATTACTTCAACCATGAATGCAGGGTTGCAACACTTTGTAAATGATGTTGGTTTCCAGGGGTCCTTTATCAATGCTGTTGAAGTGACACCCTATCTTTGGAAAGCACTATTATCTACCGATGCATTTACAACGACATGGACAAATGGAAACATGCAATTACGAAGCATTCAAATGCTCTTAAATACTAAAGTTATCAATGGTTATCGTCTTGCTCCTGACTATTTGGGGAGATATATCCCAACAGATGGGCTTGGTGGTCGAGATTTTAGTAACCTGCTGATTTATTACCTTCAAGCACTTATGGGACTGGTACCTAACGATGCCACAGGCAATTTTGGACCAGCAACTCAAAATTCGCTGCCTGTAATTAGTAATGATAACGTAAGGGAAGATTACCTAACAATCTTACGAGCAGGTCTTATTTTAAATAATGTTTATGATGTTCATGTCTACTCAACGTGGTCGGAACTTAAAAATGCTATAATTACATTTCAAAAAAATCGTGCAATACCAGTCACTGGTATTGTAGATAAAGCAACGTGGATGGCTTTGCTAATTAGTTATGGTGATCAAAACCGTTCTCCTAATGCCTGTGATACTCGATTTGAAATTACTGAGAGTAAAGCCGACTATTTACTATCAAAAGGTATTCAATATGTTGGACGATACTTAACAGGTGGCGATTGGAAAGAGCTTCGACAAGGAGAAGCTCAGAGACTTAAGTCTAAGGGCCTTACTGTTTTCCCAATTTATCAAGATGCGGGTAAAACAACGCAAATTTCTTATTACACAAGAAGTCAAGGTGTTGAATCAGCAATTAAAGCAGAACAGGCTGCAATGAATTTTGGTTTCCCCGCAGGAACAACAATTTATTTTGCTGTTGATTTAGATACATACGGATGGCAAATTGATGAGTACATCATTCCATACTTCCAATCAATTTCTAATAATATTGGTAACTATAATGTAGGTATCTATGCAACAAGACTCGGCTGTTCAAAAGTAATGGAAGCTGGTGCTGCCCAAGAAGCGTTTGTAGCAAACATGTCATCTGGTTGGAGCGGAAACCTTGGTTTCCCGATGCCACGAAACTGGACATTTGAACAATATGTTGAGTATTCCAATCTCTCTAGTGATGAGGGAAGTTGGGATTTAGATTATTGCATCTACTCAGGAGCTAATAAAGTTATTAGTGTCGGTGATGATCCTAGAGCTAAGACTTTGCAACAGGTAAAAGAAAACATGTTGTTAGATTTTGTAGTGAACAGTGGTGAAATTCTTAATATTCCGCAGATTTTCCAACTTAAAGCAGGACTATTCAAGCTTGACCAAGAAATTACTGTTGCTGAAATTGCCTTCGCGAAATTTAAAGTTAAAGCTTCACTCGATACATCTGGTTCAATAGGTGATGGCTCGATTTCTCTGGGTGGAGAGTTTAATCGCAAGTCTGTTAAAGCTTCTCTTGAAGCTGATTTGACGGGGGGAGGATTCTCACTAGATACTGAAATGAAAAAAAACATTAATGGACACGTCGATTCAATTGAAAAGCTAACTAAAACTGTGACAACAGGGTCTATATCTTATGAATTGGATAAAGATAGCGTACTACCAAGAATCATAATTACACTTGTCTCAAAAGATGTGGTCGTTCAAAATTCAATAACCACAAACTTCAAAGTCCAATATATTATTGAACTGCATCCGTCATTTTCGCCATCTGGTGAACAAGAGCATAACTTTGATTGGCAACAAGCCGCGTTGTATACAGCGTATGCAGCAGGAATTGTTGCAGTTATAGCCGGCACAATAGTATTAGCACCAGCTGTCATAGGAGCTGGTGCAGCAATTTCTTCTGCATTTACAACGCTATCTGCATCTATGGCTGCAGGAGCGACTGCTTTTGCAGTTTGGCTAGGGGGACTATTTCAATACCTAGGAGTTACCTTTAGTACCCCCTTTTTATCCTAGTGAACGTGAAAGTACCGAACAAAAGGATTTAAACTTTAATGTATGATAAGATAGCTACCGAAAGGTGGTTATCTTATTATGAAGAAAAGTCTTTTAGTATTGTTGATTTTTCTAACAGGATGTTCTTCAACAGACAAAAAACCTCTCAAGCAGCCACTTGTTTATGAAAGACCCGAACATCCTTTTTCAAATATTACTAACGATGTATGGTATCAAGTAAATTATGACACCTATAATTTTGCAAGCAACAAACTACATCCGGCTCCAGTTACCACTGTCAGACTCTCTCAGGTAGAAGATGAAAATTCGTTGTTAGAAGTTTACTTTGAAGTAGGAACTAACAGATTTCCAGATTTAGAGAGTAAACTAAATCAAAATAATAAAAAAATGATTGAGGACAACAAAGACTACATTGTAACTCAGAAAATAAAGAATTTTGTATATCTTGAAAACACCCCGTTTTTTATTCTAAGTGAAGATAATGATTTAGATGTAAAAAAAGAACTTCCTACTTTTTTAATAAATAATGATCCAACTATTAAAGATGGATATTTATCAGAACAGGCAGCATTAGATTCATTGATTACAAAATCAAAATCAATTATTACCATAGAAAATAAATATATTCATCAGCATGCAAAGTTGCATTTTATTTCTAAAAATGGGGATATTAGGAATATTAGTCCCGCTAAAATTGCGCAAATGATAGAGTACGGAATCGCTGATTATCGTATTCCACCCAATGAACCATCAAGAAAAGGGACTACTCAAAGTGCCAGAGACGTTTTTAATCCTGAACAATTTAAGGATTACTTAGAAAAGACATACGGGATTTTACCTCAAAATGATTATTATTTGATAACAGATGTTACTCAATATATTATGGAGAATGGAGCAATACTAGAAGAGCTATTTGATGCAGAAACAGAAGATTATCTAGCATATGTTTATCAAAATGAAATATCTTTAAACGAAAAAGGTGATGACTGGAAAAGAAGACTTGGAGAGTTTACCAAACAAAGATATCACGGAGAGAGGACAAGAGATCAGTTTGTTGAGTATCTGAACAGCAAACAATAAAATTATCTCTCCAATATTTATATATATATTTAAATGAGGAACCTAAGTATTTAGAATTTGATATGTAAAAGTGGAGTAAAGTCCTAAATCTCGTGTGAAATGTATTGTGTCAGTAAGTGAATAAGATTAATTCACTTTTTTCGTTTCTCCAGTATACTTTACAAATAGTTTTGAACTTGTTTTACATTATTCATTAATACCTATTTACACAGAACTAACTAAACTAATGGCGAATTTTCGTTTAGGAATATACGAACTACTTTTCTATTATACTTCTATCTTCTTAGTCTCACTTTATGAATATTGAATTTAATATTAAGCATGCGTGATGGTCCGTAACATGTGGGCTCGACAGGATAACAAAAAAGTGTTATAAGTGAGGAGAGCGTTTTTATTGTATGAAAGGAGTATAGAAAAGATGACGCCAAGCAAATAGGGGGGAATAAATATGGCTTCTGAATTAAACACAGGTTTTCCAATTTATATAATAGTATACATTTTCATATATGTTAGATACATGAAAAATATGAATTTTAAACAGATATTTTGGTTTACATCTTTTGTAATATACCTGTTCTTGGTAATAGATATTACAATTTTTCCGATTCCAACATCCATAGAAAGAATTCAATATAACTTCATTATTAGGGATGGTAATTCAGTTCTTGACTCGATCAACTTAATTCCAAATTTAAGTTTGAATAATATTCTTTCTAGGAATTTCTTTTTAAATATGGTAATGTTTGCTCCATTCGGTTTTTTGATAAATGTAAACTTTATCAAAAGCAGTCGCTTTAAGAAAACATTTTTGTGGAGCTTGATGTTTACTTTATCAATTGAGCTAACTCAACTTATTCTTTTATATTTTACTGGAACATTCAAAACCGTAGATATTGATGACATAGTTTCCAATATCCTCGGATCACTTATCGGATTATTAGTTTTTTCTATTATATTTAATCAGGTAAACAGAGCAAGAAAATGAAAAAAGTACAACTGTATTTATATTTGCTCTCGCATCATTCTTAATTTTATCTTTTCTTACTTCCTTGTGATGAATGCAAAAAGCATTCTCTTCCAATCTTCAGTATCCACGTCTTCTAAATCTATAAATTATTAAATTAGATTTTTTAAGAATATAAATAGGGTACTAGATAAATTAAAACTTAATGTCTGACAAAATTGACGTGTGTACTTTGGTGGAGTAGTAACTTTACATGATGAAAATCATATGATAAAGTAACTTTAAAGAAGGTATACATCATAATTACCTCATCACTTTACTCCGCATGATTTATTTTCAAAAATATTATGTATCACATTCTCAAAACTTATCATATTTTCTATTGTTGATGCACGCATGAAAGGCAGGATACGCAATGAAAAAGATAAATAAAGTTTTGAACATTCTCCTTGCAACACTTTTCTGTTTTCTAGCAATCCAAAAACTAAATGATGCGAATGACTTTTTGGGATCGTATCCTTTTTATTATGAAGGGATTAATCAAGATTATGAAATTCTTCAATTATCATTGAATACAAATAATAGTCAGTTTAAAAGCAATTCGTTGAAGGATGTGATTTTGAAAATGTTTGAAGTTTATCCTTATGATGGCTATGTTCAATCGATGAGTCAGACGACAAAAAAGTCGAAAGATGAGATGGCATACTCTGTTTATATTTATCCTAGCAAAATGATTCAACCTAATGGATCTATTTATAGTCATTTAACTTTTGATACAGAGAGTCCGATACAATATTATTCACTTGAATCCACAGACTACTTAACCAATGATCTCAATGATATTAATGCATATGCTCGAGTTAAACAACCGACTAAAATAAACAAAGAAGTAAAAGATTCCTTTGGAAATCAAAGGTATCAAATCTATCCTTGGTCAAAATTTGAAAAAACAGATATATCGGAAGCATCTTCATATACCATCCGGTTCTATGTTCCAGCCAATGAAATTGAGTCCTTTAAGAAGGAAATATATGAAGACTTTAGTCAAGAATTTGGATGTAATACGGACATAGCTAATGAGATAATAAATGTGTGTGGATCAGGTGTACTAGGTGTAGACAGTGGATTTAGATATGTTAGAGAGAATCTAGACTTCGGAAATATTTTAAATTTACTATCATTTCCTACAAGTTTAGTATACATAACTTTTGTGGCGACAATCGTCGTCTTATTTTATCAAAGTCTTGTTCAGAAAAAAGAACTAACTGTTCGTATTATAAACGGTAATACACCTATAAAAATATATAAAGAGATATTTCTTCCGGTTGTTGTATCATCATTTCTTTATTTTTCAGGTACTTCAGGCATTATATCCATTCTTTTCGTAAATTTTGATGTAGGGTTGAGTGCGGTTTATCTGAGGAAGATACTAACAGTAATTGGAGGCTATTTTGTTATTTCACTATTTTTAAGTATTGTCTTTTTCTTAGTTTTCTATATTACGCAGGGGAGTCTCGTTTTGAAGAAAGATTCCAATGCGAGAATCAGTCTCTGGATGAGTTACTTATTGAAAATTGGAATAATTGTAGTGCTGATTGTGCCATTATCTAGGGATTTGGAAGAGCTGAATAATTCGAGACAATATCTGAAACAGTTTGATTCAAGCATGCTCTATAAATCAGGGAAAATAGTATCGATTTATGAAAATTTAGCAATGAACACTGAGGATAGTGAACAAGAAAGTAGATATGTATTTGAGCTCATGACAAAATATCGTTTAGACTATTTAAACTTTGATAATTTCCTACAAGTTGCTTCCGAAAAAAATACGCAGTTCATAACAGTGAATAAGAATTTCCTAAGTAAGTTTCAAATCATGAAATTAGATGGTACTCTTTTAAATACTGATCAAATTAAACATGATATTTTGATTGGAACGCAAGAAAATCTTGATTCGTTCCACAATCCGTCAATTCAAACTGTTGATAAAATTGCGGTAGATTATACATTCGATGCATTATCCATCGTATCAGGATTATATGCACAAAATCCAGTCGTATATGTACTCTCATCTTATGATAATCCAGTTTTTAGTTTGGGCAATTACTCTATTGTGACAGATCAAAATAATATTCTAGATTTTGTGACTGAAGTAAATGAGGTTGCTACAGTATCAGAGATTATTAAAATCGAAGATATGCATGAGTATATGAGTTACAAATATAAATCTAATCAGATAAAGTGTACTTAGAATTCTTTAGTTTTCTAATCATGTTAATCATTTTTTCTACACTTGCTATCACTGCATTTTTTGAAATTAATCGTAAGAAACTTGCTGTTGAATATCTTCACGGTTTTGGAAAAATACGAAGGTATCGAGAACTGATTGCATTTGAAGGAGGCAGCCTTGCTCTGTCCTTCGTACTATTGTTTATGATTAATCAGGATCAAAGTACTGATATTATACACTTTGTAGATCCACAAATTATTACTTCTTTGTGTGTACTCATAGCAGTAATCGATTTTGTTATCTGCAGTATCTATATCAGTAAGTTTGAAAAAAACCAAACTTCTATTATTCTAAAAGGAAGCATATAACAATATTTAATCCTAAAAAAAGCCAGGAATCTCGAGAATTGAGAATCTTGGCTTTGTGTTGTTATAAGTAAACAACCCGTTCAATTGAATTAATTATATCCGTATCGTGTGTCACGATTATGACTGTTTTTCCACTTTTATGAAGCTCATGGAGTAAATCCATGACAATGGTTTTGTTTTCATCGTCCAGACTTCCCGTAGGCTCATCACAAAGGATGATATTCGAATTCTTAAGTAAGAGTCTTGCTATCGCAATACGTTGCTGTTCTCCCCCGGAACAGGTGTATATCTTTCGATTTAAATAATCATTAAGACCGATACTATCTAGTGTTGTGTTTAAGTCCGAATCTTTAATTTGTTTTCGGGACAGTGCGAGCTCTAGATTATACCGAACACTCTTATTATCTATGAGTGCAAAGTTTTGAAAGAGATATCCGATACTATCTCTTAATATATGCGTAGCCTCACTACTAAATGGTTTTGGTGCTTTCTTACCATTCAACAGGTAAGTTCCACTATCATAGGTTTCAAGGAGTCCCAGTATATTTAGAATGGTCGATTTACCAGACCCAGATTTTCCGGTGATACAAATCATCTCACCTTCATAAATGTCTAAGTTGAAATTTTGTAAAACGGGGATGTTATTATAGCTTTTATTCACATCCTTAAGTTGAATTATCGGTGTCATGAATTTTCTCCTTTCAGTACAGTTGAGCTTGTTGATTTTTGGAAGGCATATGCCATACTCATAAATAGAATAACATCCAAAAGAATCAACAATCCTAATATTAAATAAATACGTTGCAGTGGGATTGTGACTGCCATTTCTCCGACAAAATATTTACGATAGAGGTAAATAAGGACACTTCCGATTGATACTAAAGTTGGAATAAAAACAATGAACATAATCTTTCGGTATCGTTCAAATCGAGTTTTTCCTAAAAGATATGATACTGCTAACTGTTTTCTTTCATTATAGAAAAGAATCGTAAGAATAAATTGGGTAACAATTAATGATAGAAATAATAATGTTAAGGTGAGTTCTACTACAATTGTACCATAGTCAGAAATCCACGAATCAACAAACGTCTCATACACACTGTTGTCTACCGAACTTGTTAAACCAATGTTTGTAGAGATTTCTTTAAGAATCTCAAGACGCTGTTCCTTGGGTGTATCGTACGCAAAGAACATGTCATATGTAGCGGTATTAAAATCAGAGTAGTCATCCACGATTAAATAAATTATTTTTGAATCATAGGAGTTAACCATTAAACCTGCTTTTTTAGATTTTAATAGGGGTGTATCCTCTACATAAATTATTGGTTCTTGAACTGTATTGAGAGATTCGGCATCTTTATATTTTTGGGGAACTATAAAACTGTTTGTTTTAATAGTATCAAGATTAAGGGGATTTCCGTCTAACTCAGTCATCTCATATGGATTTAGGAAATAGTTGTTAACCTTAGTAACATCAAAACCATCAACAACAGAGTCCATGATGTAATAATCCTTGATGATTCCAAAATGATGTTTTTGAATCATATCAATCAGTCTCAAATCTGTTCTTTCATCCCAATTTTGAGACTTAGGATGAACAAATCTAAAACTAGGTTGTACTGGCGGTGATATGTCAATTCGTTTCAAGTAGTGGGGATCTCGCTGAATAATATATTTAAACCCCTTCATATCAGCGATCATTTCGTGATTGTCAATAATTGGTAAAATAAGACTAAAAATGAGAATGAACTTAAAGAGTGAAGAAATGAGTACAATGTTATACGATGAGAAGGATTTCTTGAGTAACGTGTTAGGATTAGATATTTTGAATATAAAGAAAGTAACAAAATAAAACAAACTTATAAGCAGTACAAAAATAAGTGTCAAGCCAAGAATCATTTTATTGAACGTTTGAGTCATTGTATTGAAAGTACGTACTTTCCAAACCCATAAGGCTAGTGTCGTAATAACATAAGTTCCGATAATAAGGAAAATATTGTCTTGAGTTACACTTGTAAATGTTCTAAATAAAGAATTTCCGTTCATACGACGTATCATAATCTCTTTTGAGTTTGCAAAACTTTCATAAAATATTATCGAAAAGAGTGCGATCAAGGACATTGTAAATACAATCTTCGCTATTGAAGTTGTATTCGTTAATATGTCGAAAATAGATATGCTTCTTTCCATATAGTATTCATTAAGACTATTGGGTACCAACATTCCTTCACAACTTGAAGTACCACACATATTTGATGGGTTAAAGACCTCCTTCACCATCTTTTGGTGAAGTTCATCAAATGTGTAAGTGTTACTGGTAATTGATAAACCAAAAGATGTTTTATAGCTAAGATCTGGGCTACTTAATAACATATAAAATGGCATGATTGAATCATTGCGTTCTTTACGGCTATAAGCTCCACTATCACGACTTCCATAAAGATGTTGGATATAGTAAATGTTTTTACCTGTTATAGTTGGATTATTGGTAAGAATCACATTCTCATTATTCAGCGAAAAATTTATATCTGGTAATTCGCGATCGAGTTTAATATGGTTAAATGCTTCTTTATTCTTCACATTAGTAAATGCACAAGATTGATATTCTCCCTCGCTATCAAAACTATGAAAATAGACTGTTGTATCTAAACTTTCATTATTATTTAAAAAAGAGTCTAGTAATTTGAAAAAATCATGAGCGTTATCTAAGAAATGTGTTGATAAACTATAGTAAATTCCCTGTTTATCACCATTATGAACCTGATTATATCCAATTTCGTATACATTATGATCATAGGAAATACTTGCTGTGGAAAGTGTTGCATTGAAGGTTAACAATGCGACAAGAATTGTGAATAAAATGCTGTGTTTCTTCATAAAATCACCAATCCTTTTTATATCAAACGTAAATGAGGCAATTATGTTTAGTTTACATTAGTATGCAGGACCACCACTTGCATATTCATGATCACCTGCAGAAAAAGGTCCAGCTACAGCTTGGATATATCTTGTTGAGTTTGCAGTACCAGCCGCGGAGCGGGCCATCTGACCATCCTTATGTGAATTGGTAGGATAGCTCCAAACTTTGACATGCGCATATGAATACAAATCAGCGGTGGTATAGTAGTAGGCACCCCTATTGTATGCTTTGTAATATGCCCAGTTACCATTGAAAGTATTTCCAGTTTTAATTTTTCCTGTTTCTGACGAATAGGCGTTTACATTTGAAATAAAGAATGTGGAAGCAATACTGATTGCAAGAAAAGTAAACAAAAGCTTTTTAAGTACTTTTTTCATGATATCCCCCTTAGTATGTACTTTATGATTGTTGCCTCATTTACTCTAGCGCTTCAGTCCACGCTATAACACCATCTTAGATTAGAATTAAAGTTTGTTCAATTAGTTATGTCAAAGTTTCATAAAGCAACATAAAATATAGAGGTATTTAGACAAACTGTATTGAAATTTGTAAGAAATACAACAGAATACACAAACAATATAATAATTATATGAATGGTAGGATATTGAATCGATATAATCATGACGATGTGGAGAATGAGTAAGTTTCGCATTTTCCACTAAACTAGGTTGACGAAACTTATAGTTATAACTTGCCACATTGATATGGTTTCTTATTGACCTATTAGGGATTAGAGTTCGATTCCTCACAGATATATAATAGCAGTAGGAAGGAGATATTTATGACTCGCTATTATCAACCAACACAGATTCATTTCGGTCCTAAAAAGACAGATTGTATCGGTGATATTACAAAAAAATATGGCAACAAAGTGTTACTCATTTCGAGTGCAGACGAGCCACTACAACCTTTATATACACGTGTTAAAAACAAGCTTAATGAAGCAGAATTAGAGGTAACTCACTTCACAGGAGTTGTACCAAATCCTACTGTTGATTCAGTGGAACAGGTATTAGAACTTGTAGAAGAAACAGACATCGAAGTCGTTGTTGTCGTTGGAGGAGGGAGTGCGATTGATACTGCGAAAGCATTCGTATTTAAATTAGCTCATCCTGAGTTATCATGGGATTCTATCTTTGAAAATTTTGGATCGCCAGTTCCTGAGTACGAACCTTTAGATAATCCTTTACCAATAATTGCAATCCCAACCACATCGGGTACAGGATCGCATGTAACTCAAGCCGCAGTCTTATCATTTGGTTCTGACAAGTTAACGTTATTTCATCAAGATTTATTCTCCCAAGAAGCAATTATCGATCCTGAATTAACGACGACTTTACCTAGAAGAATGACCGCAGCAACTGCTTTTGATACGTTTACGCATGCCTTTGAAAGTTATGTTAGTCCACGTGCTAACGATTTCACGCGACATGACTCAATTGAAGCTATGAAACGCGTCTTATATGCGTTACCTAAAGTTCTTGATAATCCTACATCGATTGAACTTCGTACTGAATTATCTGTGGCTGATTCATTAGGAGGACGTGCTCTTGCGAATGCAGGTGCTTCAACCCCACATCCACTTTCTGAAATTATTGGTGGTATCACCGGAGCGGTTCACGGAGAGGCATTAGCTTGTGTTTATCCAGCATTCATCAAATACAGCTTGGACATGTTCCATGATCAATTTGAAGTTATTGCTCAATTGTTTGACACGGATAAACATGCTGAAGATCTCGAATCTTTAGTTTCTGATTTCTTAACTGAAATTGGACTAACACGTACATTAGATGACTTTATAACCCAACCAAATCAACGTGATTTAATCACATCTCATCCAGCGTTAGATCATCTTCCCTTCGGAAATAAAGAATACTTTGTAAAGATTCTCAATGAATCATAGTCAGAAAAGAGTATTTATTGATTTAGATGGCACATTATTAAATTCTGAGGGAACCGTCTCATCTTCTACCAAATTAGAGATTGAGAAAGCACTAAATCGTAATATTGAAATATGGATATGCAGTGGTCGCCCATACTGTTTCACGAGAAAGATTTCTGATTCTATTGATGAACGTATTAAAACTATTAGTTATAATGGATGTATGATTGAATCCTCAATTGAAGATTCCTTCACACCTCATATGCTTAAAGAAATATTGGAACTCTTAAATCCGGAAACACTCGTGATTTTCAAATCACAGACAACACTCTATTCAAACAAATTACCCGTTATTGATTCCTTTGCTTATCGTGATGAAGCATCACAGTATAGCATGGACGAAAAACAACTTACTGACTATCAAACTGACACCATTCTTAAAGTGTTGATACTTGAAAAAAATAAGTATGCGCAAATGAAAGAAGCGTTAACCAATCGCAATCTGGGATGCACGATTGCCTTCTACGAAAACTTAGGCTGTGAAATTACGCCTCTTGGAATTAATAAAGGATCGGCTGTTAGGAAGTTGCGACAAGAAAATGATACGATTATTGGTATTGGAAACGATATGAATGATGTATCACTCTTTGAAGCAGCGGATATTGCAGTAGCTATGAAAAATAGTCATAAACATTTATTGAGTATGGCGAATGTTATCACATCATCCAACGATCAAGATGGTGTTGGTAAATACCTCGAAACACTATAAAAAAGGAGAATTATAAATTATGAAACATATTAAAATTGCAGCAGGTTTAGCACACGTTAATTACGGAAGAATTGCTGATATCGTTAAAGAAGTAAGTGACGCAGGTGTAGATTACATCCATTCCGATGCAGCAGATATGCATGACTTACAAAATATGAAACTTATGGGAGGACATCAAATTATTGCTGGAATTCGTCCAGAAACTGAATGTCCAATTGAGTGTCATATTTATACTGAAAGTATGGATAGAATGTTCATCGAACAAATCGCTGAAGCAGGCGCACAAATGTTAATTATTCCTGCAGAACATTTCATCGGAGCACAACTTGCTTATATCATTAATTGGTGTCGCGAAATGGACTTAAAAGTTGGATTAACACTAGGTTGTTATACACCACTATGCTTTGTAGAAGAATCAATCTACGATATTGATCGTCTACACATTGTTACTCATGGTGTTGATGAAACTGATGGTAAAGATAACTGGGGTTGGAGAAAGAGTGTTGTTGACCTTGTGAAACGTGCACGTGTCATGATTGATGAAAAGAATCCAGACTGTGAACTCGCAATCGATGGCGGTTTACGTTATGACAATATGGATCTTCTAATCGAACAAAATCCAGATGTTATCGTCTTATCATCCGCAATCTTCAAGGATGAAAATGGACCTACAGCTGGTGTCCGTAAATGTCGTGAAGCAATCGATAACGCAGCTAAGAAATATAATCTGTAATTCATGAGTCAAACTAAAATATCAACGTATGGAAAAATCGTTTTAAGTTCAATACTAACAGCCTGTGCAGTTAACTTCTTCTTTCTTCATGACGGTCTTGCACCCGGTGGACTCACAGGTCTTGCGTTAGTAATTGGTTCGGTAACCGGAATTGAAGTGTCATTAATGACACTTCTCATCTCCGTTCCGATGTTAATTATTTCAACTTTCGTATTGGGTAAAGGTTTCGGAATGAAAACTATTATCATTACGTTTCTAACACCACTATTCATGAAAGTTATACCAGCAGTGTGGCTAACACAGCCTCTAACTCAGATTCATCCGTATTTAGAATTATTAGTCAGTGCGGGGCTGGGCGGTTTATTAATAGGAGGATCCATTTCGTTAGCTTTGTCTGCAAAATGTGCGACGGGTGGTACGGATGTGGTGGCCCTTTTAATTCAACACGTCTTTAAAGATTTGAAATTATCACACATCATTTTAGTACTTGATGGCATGATAATCGCAGCAACAAGTATTCTCCATAAAAATATTATGTTGGGCTTATTCAGTCTTATTTCATTGTTTGTCATCACACAAACAATTCAATACTTCACCAAAAAGAGAGCCTAATTTAGCTCTCTTTTTGGTGAATTTTTAGTTTTAAACACAGGAATAATCAATTTTTTTAGGCGCAGTAAGTCATCATCACTGATGATATTACCAATTTGAATCACAGGCAAATGTGTATCAATTTCAAGTGTACTCGTCGTAAGAATGCAATCAAACGAAGATAAATCAAAGGTACTAAGTTCATGAGATGAGATACTTGATTCCAACTGAATCTCTGGGATATTGAAAGTAATTCGTTGGATAAGGACTGACTGAGCACTTCGACTAATTTCGGTTACGAGAAGTGTGTTCAGAGATTTCTTTTGACGCTCTAGAGCCCCTGCAAGGTAGAGGGTAATGAATCCGAGTTCGTCCTTAGATAGACTCTGCCAATATTCTAAGTCTGATTCTCGAATACTATCTTGCAGAAGTTGATACGTATTGGAGTAGTAGGTATCGATTTCATGAAGAAGCGGGTTACGAATCGGAATCCCATAGTTAAGTCGTATATCCACGGTATTCATATGACGTCTTAAATCTTCAATCAGTTTGGAATCTTCTGATAAATTAACAGATGAATGATGGTTCCAGTAATCAATGAGATAGTTTACAAACTCATCAATATGTCTGGTGTTGTCTGAAGAAAGTGTTGTCACTTGCTGGTACGCAACAACATAGATTTGCAGATAATACACATCCATTGGGTCGCATACTAATGATTCAAAGAAAGCTTGTTTTTGAAGTAAGAATTTACTTATTTCATACGCTTCGGGATATGCTTTGAGCTCTGTAATAAATATGTCTGAAAGATTAGCCGAATAACCAAGATTTGAGCGAATACAAACAATAAGAACACGAACAAGCAAATGACTGAGATTATTAATAGTGTAATTTTGAAGTGTCAGATTTCCTGTGTTTAAGATGGTCTTAAATCCAGCTTGAATTTCATCATCTGTTAAATCAAGTCCAGGGAATATGAATCGACCATCACACTCTTGATTGATATTATAGATGTAGGATTCAAAGTTTGAGAAGGTACTGCTTCGAATCATTTGGTCGAACATATAGTTTCGTATTTTTCGCTCCTTACCTTCAAACCACAGGCCCTGTTTTCCTCTTCGTTCTAAAGAAATCTGAAAAGATTGAGCAGTGTCTTTAATTTCACTAATATCTTTTTGAATGGTAGCACGGGAAACGTAGAGTTCATCCATTAAATCAAGAATACGAACCCCTTCATCTGACAAGATTCTTAAAGAAATATATATCTGACGATCAGATGGAGCCAATGCTTGGTGAGAATTATGTTGGTACTTGATTTGAGATTCAAGGGTAAGTTTTGATTGAGGGGTCCCCTCAATCATCACACCAGAACCAGTCTTCTTTATGAGGGTGAGATTGCACTCCTGAAGTACGGGGCTCAATGCATCAAGGTCGTGACGGATGGTCCGATTGGAGACATTAAGGTGATTAGCAATATCCTGAATTGTACGAAATTGATTAGATTTTAATAGATAACGAATAATTTGTAACTGTCTGGATTGTTTCATGATGATCACTCCTTGGCAGTATTGTATCATAGATAATGAAAGGGACTACAGTATGAAATTTAACATTGATAAAAAAGAGGAAAATATTTTATGTGCGACAGCAAAACTTGTATCGATTAACTCAGTACGAAATCTAGAAACAAAAGAGATAAATGCACCTTTTGGAAAAGGTATCCGACAAGCTATGGATTGTTTTATTAATATTGCGAAAGGTTGGGGATTTCGAGTTGGAGATGTGGATGGTTATGCTGTCTACGCAGAAATAGGTCCTGAGAATGATAAACACATTGGCGTATTGGGACATTTGGATGTTGTGGAAGCAGGTGACTTAAACTTATGGCATAGTGACCCTTTTCATCTTGATAAGCGAGAAGGTATGCTTTATGGAAGAGGTGTTAATGATGACAAAGGACCACTCATATCAGCACTGTGGGCAGCACGTGCTGTCTATGAAACTACCGATATGATGCTACCCATCCGTGTTATTGCAGGAGGTGCTGAAGAAACTACTTGGGAGTGTATGTCATACTACTTTAAACATCATCCGCAACCAGTTATGGGATTTTCTCCAGATGGGAACTTCCCCATTGTGAATGGGGAAATGGGAATGATACAAGTTAGACTTTCTTTTCCTAAAGAACATGACTTTAAGGCAAAATCAGAAATTCAATCTTCATATAATTGTAGTGATATAACCATTAATGGATTACGAACAAAGAGTGGTCAAGTCCTATCTCGTAATCCTCAACGCTCAGATCATGCTATCTTTAACTGGATCAATCAATATGGATTTGGAGGAAGTAACGTACTAAGAACCATTCATGACCTTATTCAACCTGATTTCCATGGGAAAGGTTTGGGTATTGATTCGTTTCATGAAGAGATGGGGGTATGCAATGTTTGTATCCTATCTTTGAATAGTCAAGAAGAGGATACAATTCTGGATACTGATATTCGCTATCCGATTTCCACTTCAGAAGAAGTAATCATTAATCAACTTGAAAAACTTGGCGAAACATACCAATTCACAGTAAAATCTTTGAAAGGTAGAAAACCGTTATATGTTGCATCAGATCATCCTTTAATTCAGGCATTGAAGCAGGCTTATCAAGAAGTCATGCATGAAGAAGCTCACTGTATTACTAAAGGAGGAGCGAGCTATGCTCGCGTCATGAATGCTGGAGTTGCTTTTGGCGCAACATTTGAAGGCGAAGATCCACAACCCCATATGCCAAATGAAAAGATGCCAGTAGCCTCCCTAATGAAAGCCACTGATATTTATATTGAATCGCTAAAAATACTGAGTTCTTCACAATAAAATAGTTATTTTTTGCCACAATGATTGGGTAATAACCATGTCTACATGAAACTTGTGAAAGCGCTTGTAGTTAAGTAAACTTTAATTACGAAGGGAAGTAAAAGTATGTTGAAAAAATTACAAGGAAAACTCCAAACATTTTCCGGAGCCATGATGGTTCCAATTATCTTACTTGTTTTAGTTGGTTTTTATGTAGGGATAGGGAGTGCGTTTACGAACTATATTCTACCTGAGGGGTCATTCTTCTCAAACATGTTTGCCATGTTTACAAACTTAGGATTTATGTTTATGAACAATCTTCAAGTTTGGTTTGCTGTTGGTATTGCATTTGCTCTCGCTAAAAAAGAAAAAGGATGGGCAGCTTTCGCAGGAATCGTAATGTACATGTGTTTCATTCGTGGACTTGAGAGTATGGCTGGTTTCCATGGTTGGAATGCTACAACGACAACTATCGAAGCTTTAACTGCCTCAGGATATACACCTGAAGCTGCACTAAACTTTAATAATTTATGGGGAACATCGTTAGGAATCTTTAACTATAACATGGGCATCTTCTCCGGGATCATCGCCGGATTATCTGCTTCATGGATTCATAACAAATTTGTTGATACTGAGTTACCAGCAATGTTCGGATTCTTTGCGGGTACAAAGATGGTTATTATTATGGTAACACTCTTATCTGTACCAATGGCATTTGTATTCTACTATGTCTGGCCATACGTAGCACAAGCTCTCGCAGCGATTACAGGATTTATTTCCAACGCAGGCCTCTTTGGAACGTTTGTTTTTGGAACACTTGATAAAATGCTACTCCCATTTGGTATTCACCACTTGATCGCATTCCCAATTGAATATTCATCAGTAGGTGGAACGATGATGATAGATGGTGTCATGTACGAAGGTGTTCGTAATATTATCAATGGACAAGCAGCCAGTGCTGATGCTTTAGGATATATTACACGTAACTTTACAACAGGTCGTGTTCTATTCCAACTTGCTGGATTACCAGGAGCAGCATTTGCTATGTACCGTTGCGCTAAACCAGAAAATCGAAAGAAAGTTGCATCACTGTTAATACCTGCTGTATTTACACTCGTATTAGTAGGGATTTCAGAACCTATTGAGTATACATTCTTATTCTTAGCACCACAATTATATTTCTTAATATATGCGCCACTTTGTGGACTTATGTATGTGATTGCGGAAATCTTTAAGATATCAATTAATGGTAATGCATTATTATTCATGATTCCTAATATCCTACAACCGCAAAAAGTTCATGCAATGAGTCTCATCTTCTTATTGCCAATGACATTTGGACTCTATTACTTTGTGTTTAAAGGTGCTATCTTGAAGTGGAACCTAAAGACACCAGGTCGTGGTGATTCAGAGATGAAACTTATGAGTAAAAAAGAATATAAAGAACGAAAAGAAGGACTCGAGATTGAAGATTCTTTAGAACAAAGAATCATTGAAGCATTTGGCGGTCCAGAAAACATAGAAAGTGTAACCTGTTGTGCAACGCGTCTACGTGTAAAGGTTGATGACGATACTTTGGTCGTTGATGATGAAACGTGGGAACAACATCTCAATGCCATGGGCGTGGTTCGTGGTGAGAAGAGTTACCAAATCATCTATGGCGTTCAAGTTCAATCAATCACAACAAAAGTTAAAGATATTTTAGGTATCGACTAGATGTGGAATTCAGATACGACTAATAAACTATCACAGTGGTTACTAACAAAATCAATTTCCGAGGAAATCGCCTATGAACTTCATGGTCTCAATCATTGCATTTCGATGTACTGTCCTGTGACTTTATCGAAAGATAAAACGAGTTGGCTCTCAAGAAAACGTAATACGGTGTTACGTTTTCAACTCTCCACATTAGATGTGTTCAATAAAAATGGTGGTGATGAAATGATGTTCTATCAAAAATACGGTCTGAATCCTACTAAGTTCACGATCACACCAGGCTCGATTCCGTTGTTTGACGATCAGGGATTGATGTGCGGCGTTATTACCATTACAGGTAAAACACCTCAAGAAGATCATGAAATTGCTCTAGAAGCTAAGCTATTCTTTGAAACATTGAAATAGAAATATTAATGGAGGCATTACGTGTTTGGATTTAATAAAGAAAAATGGTGTGCACATGCAACAGGGAAATTAATCAGTATTGATCAAGTCCCAGATCCGGTATTCTCTCAAAAAATGATGGGGGATGGGTACGCTATCGAAGTTGAAGGTGAAGCAATTTATGCCCCAACTGATGGTGAAGTTACTATGATTTTTCCTACTAAGCATGCACTAGGGTTTAAAACAAAAAAAGGAACGGAAATTTTAATTCATATTGGCTTGGACACAGTCTCTTTAAATGGTGAGGGGTTTACTGTTCACTGTAATGTTGGAGATAAAGTTAAAGCAGGAGATAAAATCGTATCAATAGATTATGATTTATTTAGAAGACAAGAAATAAATCTTGTTACTCCTGTCGTATTTACTGAAAATACCTCATTTATATTGAATGGGGTAGGAAATGCTGTAGAAGCTTGTGATATACTCGAAATAAAAGTTAAATAGAAAAAAGGATAAGCAGGTATTTCTGTTTATCCTTTTTTAAGAATAGTGTACAATAAACAAAGATAAAAGTAATGCGAGGAATTGAGATGACGAATAATTTTTGGAGTGAATTACCGAAGCCATTTTTTATATTGGCTCCGATGGAAGATGTTACTGATGTAGTGTTTAGACATGTTGTAGCGAATGCAGCCAAACCGGATGTATTTTTTACTGAGTTTACGAATAGTGAAAGCTTCTGCCATAGTGTCGCGAAAGAAAGTCTTCGTGGTAGATTAACATTTACCCAAGATGAACAACCCATTGTTGCGCATATTTGGGGAGACAACCCTGAATATTTCAGACAAATGAGTATTGGGATGGCAGAGATGGGATTTAAGGGTGTGGATCTGAATATGGGATGTCCTGCACCGAATGTTTTTAAGCACGGACGCGGGTCTGGTTTGATTTTGCGACCTGATGTTGCGGCAGAGCTAATTCAAGCCGCTAAAGCTGGAGGATTGCCTGTGAGTGTGAAAACACGACTAGGTCATCGTCATGTAAGTGAATGGCGTGAGTGGTTGGGACATCTTCTTCGTCAAGATATTGCGAACCTTTCAATTCATTTAAGAACAAAAACAGAAATGAGCAAGGTTGATGCACACTGGGAACTCATTCCTGAAATACTAAAGTTGAGAGATGAAATTGCACCTCAAACATTGATTACAATAAATGGTGATATTGCAGACTATAAGATTGGAAAAGAACTTGCCGATAAATACGGTGTAGATGGGGTGATGATAGGACGTGGTATCTTCCACAATCCTTACGCCTTCGAAAAAGAAGATATTTACCATTCACCACTGGACCATCTTGAACTTTTTAAATATCACTTGGATCAATTTGATTACTATTCAGGTAAAGAACCAAGTATCTTTAAACCACTTCAACGATTCTTTAAAATATATATCCGTGATTTTAAAGGAGCTAGTGATCTTCGAGTTCGTTTGATGGAAACGAAATCTACTGAGGAAGTAAGAAAAGTTCTGGATTCATTTATTGCAGATAATATGGATGTTTTAGATATTGATGAAAATGGAAATCCAAAGTCTGACTCACTCTAATGTGAATCAGATTTTTTTGTTCAAAAACACTACCATTGTATAATGATAGGTATATGGTATATAAATATAGATGAGTTAATGCGATGACTCAACTCAGTAAAATATTTATATCCGGTTCAAGAAGTTAACTCGGGTTAACGTAAAATGTAATGGAATCATTAGATATACTTGGGTAACTAAACTGTGGACTCGCAATAGTTAACCCGAAATTCTGAATGCAAAGGATCATAAGATTTAAATTGCATCGAACACTTAAAACTTTTTTAGTTGCAACGGATAAAGGTATTGTACGATCCGATTTAATTAGTCTATAATGATGTAATCGAATTAAAGACTATCTTTAATTCAGAGACACACCATAAAGGAGGAAGTTATGAACGTTATAGTTGAAGCATATAATGAAGCTTGGGTTCAAAACTATAGTAATGAGTCTCGTATGATTCGAGAAATTGTAGGTGATAATCTTGTGCAAATCTATCACATTGGAAGCACTTCAGTACCAGGACTTGATGCTAAGCCTGTGATTGATATGTTAGTTGTAGTGAATGATTTAAATGCACTGGATATGATTTCGAATGAATTTGAGGAGCTTAATTATGAAGTAATGGGAGAGTTTGGTATGACAGGACGCCGTTACTACCGTAAAGGTGGTGACTATCGTACCCATCAGATACATGCTTTTCATGTTAGTAATCTTTATGATATTGAAAGGCATTTAATATTTAGAAACTATCTAAGATGTCATCCTAATGAAAGGGATGAGTATGGTGCTTTAAAGCAAACTCTTGCACTACAAAATCCCAAAGATATTGATTCATACGGTGATGGTAAAGATTCACTCGTGAAACGAATCGAGCGGGATGCCTTAACATGGTATTATGCTGAAATTCGCAACAAGTAATTTTAAAATATTTTAGTAACACCAAAAGAGTTGTTTCGAATAAGATTCGACGACTCTTTTTTATTAACAATAAGTGTTTAGGATTAGAACAAGTAAGTGAAACGTACTGTAGTTTATTTTACTTAGAAGTGTGTAAACGATATAATAAAATTAACAAAAAGGCTCTTCTAGAAAGGAGTATTGAAGTGAAAAAGAGATACAATCAAATAAATAAAATACAGTTAATATTTATAATTATGATTTTGATTACAGGTTGTTCTCCCCAAAAAAGTGAAATTAAAACAGTGACTTTGAGAGATAATCATGGCATCAACATACTAGATAACGGTGATTTCTATCCCATTTATTTTTCTGAAACCATAGAAACATCTGATATATTTATAGATAATATTGAAGGGGAACTCGAGAATGTGAATTCTATTTTACTTACGACATTTTATAATACTAGAGAAAATACAACAAAAGAAATTAATGAATTTACAATCCGACGAATCCCATCATTACATATAAAGTATCCCGATAATGAACCGGATACCGTTAATATTATCTATTCAAATAGTGAACGAGAAATTATAACTACTAGTGAGGTAAATTCTGATGGATTTATATTTTCTGACTTGGAGCACTTTAATAAAAATGATCTATACACCTTCCAAATCAGCTTTTTGAAGTTTGAAGATGATCGTGTAATTGTACTTTCCATCACTCAATTTTCTTTAAGATTAAAGTAAAAAAACGAGAATTTTAATGATGAATAAATGTAACTCTATGAGTTCATATAAAAAATAGTTACAGTAAGTTTAATTTCTTACTGTAACTATTTTATAGTGACATTAGTTTTCTTTTCTAAATTTGTTGATAGTTATAACAGCAAGTCCAACAAGAATGAGTGTCATTGCAATCATAAGAGGTTGTTTTGAATCAATACCTGTTGAAGGGAGTTTCTCTTCAGGTTTTTCTTTATCAGGTGTTGTTGTACTTGTTTTCTTGTAGTTAAACACAAGTTCTAATGAATCAGTTTCGACAGTTCCTTCAAGAACGTTGTTACCTGTTAAAGTATAGCCGTCAATGACAGGCGCTTCAACTTTATATGTATCCATAAGTTTTACATCAAGAATTTCTTGACTCTTCAATTCAGTACCATTTTCATCTACAAATTTTGTAGTAACTGTACTCATGAATGGTTTAAACTCAGAGTTTGATCTGAAGAATAAGAGTCCAGCAACTGAGGTATTAATATCAAGATAATCTGTAAGTTTTTGATCAACGACTTTCATTGCTGATTTTGAAGAGGATGCGTGTCTCATATATGTACCATCTTCTTTTTGGATGATGATTCCTGTATGGGTAACATCTAGTCCAGCGATATTCTTACGAATTCCAACATAATCTCCAGTTTTGAACGTTTTCAATACATCTGCATTGATGTTTGCACGTGGGATAAAGTTAATATCACGATTTCTGACTGCAAGACCTGGGATGTAAACGCCATTAGCTCCTTGATTGAGATCAACTGAATCAGTTTGAATGATGTTTGCATATTCTGGGAGTGTTAAGAGGTCAGTTGCAACGATTTGAGATTCGGTGTACCAATCGGAATAAAAATGTTTACGATGTAGGTATTCAACCTTAGCTTCACGATAACGGACACGTTTTAAGTTATTGATGAAGTCTTCTTGGGAATTTGATTGTTTGAATGATTCAATGTAGTCAAGGAATGTAAAGCAATCAAGTTCATTGAGAGCAATAACGAGTTGTTCGGGATCTGTTGTTGATCCAACAAGACGGTTTGCCACATATGGTGTTTCTAAGAAATAGCCAGAGATTAATTCTAGCTTTTCAGCATCTGATTTAAGATTGTTTTGTTTTAGTAAAGTAAAGACATCTTCCATCATTTTCTTTGAAGTATCATCAAATTGAATTTCGAATTCTTCTGATACATAACGGTATGTGAATGTAATGGTGTTCTCATCTGCAACAATACCTTTGTTATCTTTTGCTGATAGGTATGTATATCCTGGAATACTTGGTGCCGCTACATCATAAGTTTCCCCATAATTTTTCTTTACAACTTGAGTTGGATGAACTGTATTTCCGGCTTCATCTTTAAACTCAATGTTAAGTGTTCCTTGAATTGGTTGCATCGTAGCATTTGATCTAAAAAATAGGAGACCTTTAACGGATGTGTTGATATCTAAGTAATCAGTAATCTTTTGATCCACAACTTTCATTGTTGATTTAGATGATGAAGCATGACGCATATAAACGCCATCTTCTTTAACAATCACAATGCCTGTGTGGGTAACATCAAGACCTTGGATATTTTTACGAATTCCAATATAATCACCAGTTTTTAAAAGAGGTAATACATTTGTAACTTTGTCACGTGGGATATAATTGATGTTTCTTTCTCGAAGTGGTAGATTTGGAATGTAAGTACCACCGTCTTTTGCCTCATTTAAGTTTACGACATCTGTTTCTACAAATTCAGAGAACTCAGGTTTTGTCAGAAGGTCTTCCGCTACCTTTTCATTTTCTGAATACCAATCCGAATAGAAATGTTTACGGTTATAGTATTCAACTTTGCTGTCTATATAACGAACTTTCTCTAAATTCTTGATGAATTCTTCTTCGTTTTGTGAACGTTTGAAAGATTCAATATAATCTAAGAATGTAAAGCAATCTAGCTCGCTAAGAGCAATTACAAGTTGTTCAGGTTCAGTAGGTGATCCTACTAATCTATTTGCAACATAAGGTGTGTCTAAAAAATAACCACTTAAGAGCTCGATTTTTTCGGACTCCGATTTTGCATTGTTTTCTTTAAGGAGTGTAAATACATCTTTCAAAATTACTTTTGATGGTTCAGTAATTTCGATAATGGGATCCTTAACTTCTTCCGCGCTCACATGTGTTGTGAAGGGACTGATACATATTGCCAGTGTTAACACTGAAATCATAAACTTCTTCATACTTTCCTCCTGTATTCGCTTACATACTATAAATTACCACAACTAGTAGGTGTAAAGCAACAATATTTCAACAAAACAAAGAAAAGATTGAAATTAAATTTACTACTATAAATTGGAAAGTATTCAACCAGCCATAATTTTAGTTAGATAAGTTTTTTTTTACATTAATAGATATGTGAAAAAGTCGTAAAATATGTGTAATTTTTATCTGGAAAACTATATTAGTAAAGTCAAATGAGTTGAGTTAGATATACCATAGGGGGTATAATAAAACATACTTGAAGAGGAGATAATATGCTATTTAATAAAGTACCAACTGTAACTTGGTCAGATATTGACAAAAATGCTAAGATAATTGATGTAAGAGAACCACATGAATATCAACAAAGACATGCTAAAGGATCCAAAAATGTTCCTTTATCAAAAATTGATGAATTCCAAACAATTGATAAAGTATATATTGTTTGTGCAAGCGGGTCGCGGAGTAAGCGTGCGGTAAAGTATTTAAGACGTAAAGGTATGGATGCAGTAAACATTAAAGGAGGTATGATGACATATGGAAAATAGTCCGAAAAGAATCGTTGTTGTAGGTGGTGTTGCAGGTGGAATGAGTTTTGCTACTCGGTATCGTCGTTTAAACCAAGATGATCATATAATAGTAATCGAAAAAGGTCCGTATGTTTCTTTCGCAAACTGTGGATTACCCTATTATGTTTCCGGGGAAATAGAGAAACGTTCTGACTTAATCGTGGCAGAACAAAGTATGCTTCAAGATCGTTTCCAACTTGATATTCGAGTAAATAGCGAAGTGATAGAAATTCACCCGGATCGGAAAACAGTGAGTGTAAAATGGGATGGTAAAACAGAAGAAGTATCATATGATTCACTTGTTCTATCACCAGGGGCAAGACCTGTAGAACTTGAGATTGAGGGGAAAGATAATCGCGAGGGTATATTCACTTTACGAAACATACCTGACGTTGATAAGATTGTGGAATATGTTGATGTGAAAAAACCTGAATCTGCAGTTGTGATAGGAGCTGGATTCATAGGATTAGAAATGGCAGAAAACTTAAAACAGAAAGGTCTTAATGTTTCAGTGGTTGAAAAGGCTCCGCATGTTTTACCACCTTTCGATGAAGAGATGGCTAAATTTGCTGAGAGAGAATTACGCAGTAACAACGTGAAGGTTTACACAGGAACAAGCGTTGTTCGATTTGATGGTAATATTGCGTACTTAGAAAATGGCACAAAAATTGATGCGGATATCGTTATTATGTCAGTGGGAGTGGTTCCGGAAACTAAAATGGCACAAGAAGCAGGTATCGAAGTTGGAATGCGTCAAGGAATAAAAGTTAATGATAAGTATCAAACATCAATTGAAGATATTTATGCAGTAGGTGATGCTATTATCGTTAAAAATGTTCAAACAGGTGAGGATACAATGATTCCATTAGCTTCGCCAGCGAATCGTCAAGGACGTCAACTTGCTGATATATTGAGTGGTAAAAACAAAATAAATAAAGGATCTCTTGGAACAGCAATTGTTAGGATATTTGACTTAACATTTGCGTCTACGGGACTTAATGAGAGACAATTAAAAGACAAAGAGTATGAGGTGGTGCACCTTCATTCAAATGATCATGCGGGATACTTTCCAGGAGCAACACCCATCGATTTAAAAGTTATCTTTGATCCGAAAACTGAATTAATTTTAGGTGCACAAGCTGTGGGTAATAAAGGTGTAGACAAGCGAATTGATATACTTGCTACAGCAATTAAAGCAGGTTACCCAGTTACGGAGCTTCAGGAATTAGAGCTCACATATGCACCACCATTTGGATCAGCAAAAGATATTGTCAATATGGCAGGCTATGTTGCTGAAAATATTTTAGATAAAACAACAGATACGATTCAATGGTATGAACTTGAGAAACACCAAAATGATGGGGCAATTGTAGTCGATGTTAGATATAAAAATGAACGTGATTTAGGTTATATCGAAGGATCAATACATATGGTTTTAGATAATCTTCGTTGCGAGATGAACGCTCTTCCGAAAAATAAAGAGATTATTGTGTACTGTCACAGTGCTGTGAGAAGTTATAATGCGGAGCGTATTCTTAAAGAAGGTGGATTCAACGTCAAAAACCTTGATGGTTCGTATGCTCTATATGAAGTGGCTCAGGCTGAAAGGATCGTCCGATAATGTTTACTAGTATCTTAATGAGTGAAATTAGAAGTACAGATAATTTAGATATTATTGATGTAAGAGATCCGGAAGAGTATGTGTTTGGTACAATTCCAAATGCTCAGAGAATTCCTATGAATACAGTTCCTGAGCAACTTGACTTATTGTCCAAAGAAAAAACGTATCATGTAGTGTGTCAATCAGGTTCTCGTTCACATATGGTATGTCAATATCTATCGCAGCAAGGTTACGATGTTGTGAATATAATGGGTGGTATGGGAGCTTATAGAGGAAATTTAGAATATTAAGAGGCTTAGAACGGTCGAATTGTGGCCGTTCTTTTCAATTTACTCACCTCTAGCAAACAAACTTCAACTTATTCGACTATATTATAATAAATAGTATAGGAGAAATGTTAAATTAGGATAAGTTTATAGTAAAACTGAGGGGAAAATATTATGCTTGTAGATTTAGAATCGGGATTCATTATATATATTTTTACATATGTACTTTATTATTTGAAAAAGATAAGAAATTTGCCACTAAGAGATAAAATAATACATACCTGTTTTTTTATTTATATTTGCGCGTTGATAGAAGTGACACTACTTCCATTACCATTATCAAAAGAAAAGATTTTGTACAATCTTGAGGTTCAAGATCGAACTGATTACATTCAACTTTCGCCATTTACAATGTTTGTTGGTTCCCATGCTTCAGATATATTTAGAAATTATTTTCTGAATATGATTAAGTTTATGCCAATGGGGGTATTCTTGTCACTAAAATATAAGAGTAATCATAAACTAATCAAACCCATAACTTTAATTTTTCTAACATCACTAACGATTGAAACACTACAATATTTTACGTCCAAATATTTAGGAACTTTTAGAATTTGTGATGTTGACGATTTGATATTCAATTTTCTAGGAGGATTATTAGCATTAATAGTCAGTAATTGCGTAATGAATGTGATTACCTATTACCAAAATAAAACAAGCTTTTCAGGGCAGCTTGTTTTTAGTAGGAGATTATTAGATTATGCTTTATTGAGTAAGTTCCATATCTTTCTGAATCTCTATTGCGCACTTTTTAAGTGTATCCATTAAGAAATCAATACCTTTATATTCTAGTCGACTGGATGGCCCTGATATACTGATTGCATATTGTAGAATTCCTTTGGAATCGAAAATAGGGACGGCATAACAAGAAAGACCATATTCGTATTCTTCATCGTCGAAAGATAATCCTGACTCGAGGATATTCTTTTGTTGTGCTTTGAATTCTTCAAAGGATGTAATAGTTCGAACCGTGCGTTGCGATACATTAGTAAAATAACTTTTGAGGTCTTCATCATCGCGTTGTGCTAAGAAGAGTTTACCCATACCCGAACAATATAAGTCACCCACAGGTCTTAAAGATGTTTGAAGTTGGTAAAAATCTCCATGCATTCTTCTTAAGATCACCAAATCGTCTTTGTATTCCATACCTAAGTTAATACTTTCACCGGTTATCTCAACAGCTTTTTTCATATGTGGTTCCGCGATATCGATAATTCGGTTTTTAATGGTGACACCTTTCGCAAATTTCAACATATGATAATCAAGACAATAGTTCGAGTTTTCGAGTTGTTTTACTGCTTTTACTTCTTCAAGTGATTTCATTATTCTGAAAATACGAGTCTTAGGAAGATCAAGTTTTTGGGCAAGATTGCTAATTCCAATTTCTTGTTCGAGATTAATAATATCTAAAACTTTAAATGCATCAACAATATTGCCAATCACAGGATTTTTGGTTGAATCATCTGCCATGAGAAGGTGTACCTCTTACTTTCATTCAATATTATACTTTATTCACAAGTAATTATATACTTTGTGAAATATTGCTCAAATATCTTTTATTTCACCTTTCAAATATTACAAAATCGGTTGTTTAACCTAAATTAGAATGCTAGTATTGAAAAGTGGAACACGTTCCGAAATTAAACAACAGCTAGCAAATTGTTTAATTCATCAAAGGAGAAACTATGAGTACGGATGTAAAAAGAGAGAAATTAAGCCTCTCACAATTTATTATGAAAGTTGTAAATGGCTCGACAAGTGGTATTATCGTAGCCGTTATTCCAAATGCAATATTTGGACAAATATTCTTAAACCTGATACCAACATGGGAAGGATTTAGAGTATTGTATGAACTTGTGCAAATTATTCAATTACTGATGCCAGTCTTAGTGGGAATTGGTGTTGCACGTCAATTTAATCTTGATTTAATACCTTCACTATCAGTCGGAGCGGCTGCATTCTTAGGTAGTGGTAATGTTATTAACAATGCAGGTATGTGGCAACTAGTGGGTATTGGGGATACCGTTAACGCGATGTTAGTCTCAGGTATTGCAGTATGGTTTGTATTTTTAATTGAAAACAAAGTAAAAGCATTTGTTACGATAGCTTATCCTACGATTGTAGGAGCTGGAGCAGGAATCATTGGTTATTTGACCCTGCCTTATGTATCCAGTTTGACACGTCTCATCGGTAACGTTGTTGGAACAGCAACAGAACTTCAACCGATTGTAATGAGCATTATTATAGCTGTAATCTTTGCAATTCTAATCTTAACACCTATCTCTGTCGTAGCAATTGCTATTGCAATATCTTTAGATGGCATTGGATCAGGAGCTGCAAACTTAGGACTTGTTGCTGTTGTATTATTCATGGCAATGGGCTCACATAAAGCGAAAAATGAAGCAGGAATAACCATCTCTATTATTCTTGGAGGTGTTAAAACAATGATGCCTAACTTCTTCAAGAACCTAAAAATTATAATTCCGGTAGCACTATGTTCAGGAATTATGGGAGCACTTGCTCCAATCTTAAATATTCAAGGAACACCAGCATCAGCAGGCTTTGGTTTTGCTGGTCTTGTAGGACCACTTGTGGCGTACGGATATCTTGAACATTCCGCAATTTTGAACATTATCATTCTTGTGCTTGTATATGCAGTAATACCATTCATTGTCTGTGGATTAACTTATAAATTCACACGTGATGGATTAAAGGTAATTAAAGACACTGATTTTGAAGCAACAATTTAAGGAGAGACATATGAAGAAGATTTTAAGTTTTAACGTTAACGAAGAAAGAATGCCATTTATCGAGTCATGGGCAAAAGAGCACAATGTTATTGTTGATTGTTTGCCTGATTATCTCACAATGGAAAATGTTGATGCTGTAAATGGATATGATGGAATAACGGTTGCTATGGTAGGACAATTTGATTCAAACCTTTATCCTGAATTACAAAAAAGAGGGATTAAACAAGTAGCACAACGTACAGCAGGATATGAAAACTTTGACTTAGAAGAAGCAAGTAAATACGGAATCATTATTTCTAATGTTCCAACATATTCACCAGAATCAATTGCTGAGTATACACTTATGTTAGCATTGCAATTGGTACGTAAATCTCATTTGTTAGATGAAAAAGTAGCGAAGAGAGATTTCCGCTGGTTACCTGATATTAGAGCGCGTGTAATTCAAAACATGACAGTATCGATTATTGGTGTTGGACATATTGGTGTATTGGTTGCGAAACTATTTAAAGGATTTGGTGCTAACGTTATTGGATACGATCCATATCCAAAAGAAGGACTTGAAGATATTCTTACTTACTGTGACAGTGTTGAAGAAGCAGTAAAACAATCAGATATAGTCTCTCTTCATATGCCTGCATTCGACAGCAACTATCATCTATTTGATAAAGAAATGTTTGTAATCATGAAAGATGATGCATACCTTATTAACTGTGGTCGAGGAACTTTAGTAAATACTCCAGATTTAATTGAAGCAGTAAATACAGGGAAAATTGCAGGAGCCGCATTAGATGTGTACGAAAAAGAAGCGCCTTATGTACCAGGTAACTTTTCAAGCGATGACGAGATTAAAGATAAAGTGTTCTTAGAACTCTTAAATAATCCAAATATCATTTTCTATCATCACTGCGCATACTACACTGACGTTTCAATTAAGAACATGACACAATTTGCGTTAGACGCTTCTTTGTCCGTAATCGAAACCGGTGATACAAGTTATAGAGTAAATTAAATACCAAAAAGCTTTCGAATTTGAAAGCTTTTTTTACTTGAAACCTGTTGTTTTCTAAAGTCGTATAATGGTTGAAAATGAAATTATAGGTCTATTTTCAGTTAAAAAGATTTATTATTTCAGGAACGATGTACATTTGTTGAATTAAAATATCGGATAGGTAATTATATAGAAGCTTAAGAATTATAGGAGAGGGATATATGAAAAAAATATTTATAAGTTTCTTAGTGTTAACTCTTGTTGCACTATTACCAATGGGCAAATATAATGTCCAAGCAGATGAGAAAAAATTAGATGAAGTTCCAGTGACATTTGGATTTCAACCACTATCAGATTTAAAAACAGATCTCTTCATTGATGTAACTTGGACAAGTGAAGATGGGAATAATGAAAGTAAAGTTGTACTGAATAGATTTAAAATTTCTAAAGAAGAGCTTAAGGATTCTACATACACATTTACAAATGAACATTTTCCGCTAATTAAAGGAAAGTATCGTTTTGATGTTTCGATTCCTGAACAAAATAACGATGGGATCATAAACCTTGCTCATTATTATGTGGATTCAGCAAGACTTCATAACACATTCTATATTCGAGAAAATAACCAGGGTAATTTATTCACAGAAAGTACTGAAATTCGTTTTTATAATTTACCAGTGTTTTTTGATCTGAATTTATCAGGACAAGTATCAATCGACGATGCTGCAGTGACTGATATTGAAGGTATTGAATTTACAGTCGTTACAAAAGGACTGTTTAAATCGTTCGAAAAACAAATTATTGAAAATCCTTCAATAGCAAAATCCATTAGCTTGAACTATACTCGTAATTCAAAAAATAATACAAAATACTCTATCGTTGATAATTTATTCTCAAACAACCCACATGATGAATTCTATATTGTAGTAACTAAGCTTCCAGAAGGAATGACTGAAGTCGATATGGGACCAAATTTCCAATGGATTAGAGAGTTAAAGTTTAATGATATTCACAATGCACCAAAAGGTCAAAGACTGATTGCTCGTCAAGAGATACCTCATTACTACACTCAAGATTTAGAGGTGAAAATCATTGATGAGAATACTAATTTACCTGTTGTTGGGGAGATTAGCATCAAGGGTGGCGATTATAAGAGTGTAGATGTAACAGAAATTTCTGAATCATTGAGTTTAAATCTATTTTCGGGTAATTATGATTTTTCTACAACGATAGAAAATAAACTAGTTTCTAAGATGGAATTGAATGGGAATGCAATTCTTGAGACGCAATTCGAGCTTGATAATAAAGAACTTTCAAAAGGTCCTATGGAATTGGTTATCTATGTTAAAGATATAACGAAGGAACCCGTAGAACCCGTAGAACCAGTAGAACCAGTTACTCCGGTTCAACCAGGAGTAACAGAAGAGAGTGTTCAACCAATTGATTCAAATTTAAAATTGAATGAAAAAAATACTGCTCTACCCGCAACGGGTATTTCAAACAGTGTTATTTATGCATCTATAACACTCATAGCAGTAGGTACTGTGCTATTGTTGAAAAAGAAAAAAGAAAATAACTAGTATTCTATTAAAAACCATAAAATTAAAACAAACAGCTTTCAATTGAGAGCTGTTTGTTTATTTTTTGAAATGATTAACAAGTGACAATACAAAAATAATGATAGAGATGAAATATAACAAAATGAACTTAGAACTACTAATGCTACGAAACAACATTATATTGCCGTACCCGTCGACAACAGAATGAGACGAAGTAATTGTAAAACCGAGTATTAATATTAGAGGTAGTATTCCAATACTGAGCGCAACCATACCACTCTTATTTCTCATAATTTCTCCATATGTGATTAGTCTAAAACAATTAAGTAAGAATGTAGTTAAATTATCTTAAGTGGTAATAATATTGTGCAAAGTGAGGCAATGATATAAATAAACGGAGGATATGAACCAAAACTTATGTATTTAAAGTGTAAGTGAGGGATAATACGAAGAAAATAGTCATTCTTACACTTAGTTGTTTGATATTATCAATGAGTTTGAATTCTGTATTTGCAATAGAAGGCGAAACATTTAGGTCAGCTATTGGTCGACAAGAAGTAACATTGAAAGTTTGCTTATAAGAATATGTTGAGAAGTACAATATACAATTGGAGCATGTTCTAGGGTTTATGATGCGTGTATTCTTTATTTATCTTTAAGATTTTTATCTAGAGCATAGATTCCGAATCCTAATGCAATAAAGAATACTAAGAGAATAACAATCGTAGTAAATACTTTAGAAGGAGAGTGAAGTGTTAAATCCATAAATCCATATGGATAGAAATCGCCATCCCAGTAAGGTATTTCTGTATGCTGCAATGCTACAATATTTGCCCATGTGAAGTAAATAAGTGGAATACCTGTCCATAAAATTGGATCAATAGGTTTATAGATACCTTTTCTATCAAAAATTAGCCAATGAACAATAACCATTATAGGAACAATGTAATGAGTGATTAGATTAAAGATATCAGCATCTATTGTATAAAAGGGTCCGTCGTAGACGATAAAATGATAAATCAGAAAGGTAACTGTAATACAAAGTGTTACTGCACCCTTTGCTCGTGGCAATAGGAATAGTGAATCAGGAATTGGTTCTTTTTTAATTGCGTAGTAGAGTCCGCGAATTGCAGCAATTAAAAAATAGACAAAGCAGATGAGGCCACTTACAGAAGTATAAAAAATAGGTGGATTAAAGTTTCCTGCCGAAATTCCAAGAGAGTTATTGAGACCAACAGCCGCAATTAATAGATAAACTATTATATATATTAAGTTAGTGTAAGATACGTTTTTTTTCATAGTACATCCCTTCAATATTTTATTACTTATGAAGTATAAAAGGAAATACTTTGAATGTCAAATTAATTACTTTTTGTAATTATTCGTCCAATTTTGACCTAGGTCAAATACTTAATAGATTAGGCTTGTTAAACTGTATTCATAAGGAGGTCATTATTATGACTAAAAAAACATTTCAAATGGAAACAATATCATGCCCAAGTTGCATTATGAAGATTGAAGGAGCACTTAAAAGATTAGATGGTATTGAAGAATCAGAAGTATTGTTCAACAGTTCTCGAGTTAAAGTAGTGTTTGATGAAACAAAACTAAATTCAGATGAGATTAAAAATAGTATCGAAAAAATTGGGTATAGAGTTATTTCTGAAAAGTAAAACCAAATAGTAGGAGGAGACGTATGCAAAATATAAACCAAAGTAAGACTCAGATTATGATTGGATCTTTAATTTTAATTATTCTAGGATTTATATCTAAAGTTATATTTAAATCGCAATCAGGATTCGAACTCTTTATGGCACTCGCTGCTATCATGGCTATTACACCTATCTTCATCCAAGCCGCTCAGGCACTTAAAGTTAGAGTTGTGAGTATAGATGTTTTGGTTTCTATTGCGGTGATTGCTGCATTAGTCATACAAAATTATGAAGAAGCAGCGATAGTGCCTTTCCTCTTCCTATTTGGTGATTACCTTGAAAAAAAGACATTGAAAAAAGCACGTTTCGCGATTGAAGAATTGTTGTTAATGAGTCCAAAGACAGCATTTCGATATTTTGATGGTAATGTTGAAGAGGTGAATATTGAAGATGTAAGAGTTGGGGATCACTTACTAGTTAAAACAGGTTCAATGATACCTGTTGATGGAACCATTATTCAAGGAAATACACATGTTGATGAATCAAGCATAACAGGAGAATCAATACCACTATATAAAGATATAGATTCTCAAATATTTGCTGGAACACTCGCAATTGATGGAACGATTCAAATGAAAGCAACACAAGTTGGAGAAGATACTGTTTTTGGAAAAGTTATAGAGATGGTTATGGATGCTCAGGATTCAAAGTCCGAAGTTGAACGCTTTATTGATCGCTTCTCAAAGTACTATACACCGTCTGTACTGATGATTTCGCTGCTTGTAGGTATCTTTACTAGAAATCTAGAACTTGCAGTGACCATACTTGTATTGGGCTGTCCAGGTGCATTAGTTATAGGAGTTCCTGTATCGAGTGTATCCGGGATTGGAAATGCTGCAAAACATGGGATTCTTGTTAAAGGAAGTGAAGTTTTTACCAGATTATCAAAAGCAGATGTCGTTATTTTTGACAAAACAGGAACCTTAACAACCGGAAAACCTTTTGTAGATAGAAAAAAGTATTACATTGATAGTGTAAAATACAGAGAATACATTGCAACGATTGAATCACAATCAACGCATCCCTTAGCTCAAGCAATCGTTGAGGAGATTGGGTCAAGTCAACCCTTAACTAACGAAGATACTATTTCACATGCGGGTCGCGGATTTGAAGGGAAAATTGATGGGAATCGAATACTCGTAGGTAATCAAAATTTGATAGAATCTAATTATAAGATACCTGATCATATACTGGATGATATAAGAGTCTATCAAGAAGATGGGTGTTCAATTGTACTAGCCTCCGTTAATGATAGTGTTGTGGCCTTGTTTGGCTTAAAGGATACAATAAGAGCAGAGAGTAAGAAACAAATTCATACTTTACAGAAATTAGGTATTACAAAGACTGTGATTCTATCTGGAGACCATCAAAGAGCTGTCACTGCAGTACAAGAAGAATTAGGAATAGATGAAAGTATCGCTGAATTGTTACCAAATGAAAAATCAGATATCGTTAAGAAATATCAAAAATCAGGATATAATGTTGTGTTTGTTGGCGACGGTATCAATGATAGCCCTTCTTTAGCATTGGCAGATATTGGAATTGCCATGGGACTCGGAAGTGATATAGCTATTGAAACGGCAGATGCTGTATTAATGAATTCAAAACTTGAAACATTATCACATGCATTTGGGCTGTCAAAAGCTGTGAAAAGAAACATGGTAGAAAATATTGTAATTGCATTAGGAGTCGTCATTTTCCTGTTAATAAGTCTTATCTTTAGTGAGTGGATGAATATGGCATTAGGGATGCTTATTCATGAAGGAAGTATTCTTGTAGTTATCCTCAATGGCATGCGCTTGTTAAAGTATGACAACAACAAGTATAATTAAGATATAAAGTGAGGGTGATTCTATGGGTTCATGTAATCATAAACCAAAGAACTGTGTTGAAATTGTGCCTATTTTTGATGGATTGAATCCAGATGAATTAATGGAAATTGTCAATATAGCTCATGCGAAGCGATTTGAAAAAGGAACTATGATCTATTCAATGGGCGATGTTAATCATGCATTGTATGTTTTATATGAAGGGAAAATAAAAATTAACCGAACTAATAGTTCAGGAAAAGAACAAGTCATTCGAGTTTTAGGACCTGGAGAATTTTTGGGTGAATTTGCTTTGTTCAGTGAAATGGAACTAAATGAAAATGCTGAAGTAATCGAAACTGCAACAGTATGCGTTATCCAATCTGATGAGTTTAGAAAGATGGTTGCGAAGCATCCATCAATCTCTTTTAAAATATTTGATGTTTTAAGCCGCCGCCTTGAAAAAGCGGAACAAACAATTGAGGACATTAGTTTGAAATCTGTCAATCAAAGAATATCAGAAATGCTTCTTGAATTATTTGATGAAGAGGATACTGTTAAATTACCGATGAATAAAGGTGATATTGCATCACAACTCGGAATGAGTAAAGAAAGCTTTAGCCGAAAACTTACTGAATTAGAGAATATGGGAATCATCGAACAGAGCCCACAAAAAATGATCCATCTTAAGGATAGATCAAAATTAGAACACTTGTTAGAAAGTTAATGTTTATCAACTAAAAACATAAAAGTAGTTTTGTAGTGATTACCGAACTGAAAATTATCATTTATATCTAAAACTTTAAACGAGGGAGGTAAGAAACCAAACTCGTTTTTAAATTGGTACAAATAGTTTTCCACTAATTCTTCAAACTCATCATATGAACCATCAATTAAATATATAGAATGATAGTTCATTTGTGGAGAAGCATTAATTTTTTCCACAATTAATACTTCTTGTTTATTACTTGTAGTATTAAGTGAAAATCCTAATATCCAAGTTAAAACCTTGAAAGAAGCAGTCGTTTCTTCTTCCATGCTTCTCAGCATTTCGTACATTTGCTCATCATCGTTGTACGATTTGTGAATAAGATTAATCACTGGAAGTGGGAAATCTAGAATAAAAATACGTTTTGGAAGCTCACTTTGAAGTTGACTGAAAAATTCTCTTGCTTCAATCATTGCTTTAGTTGTTTCTAATGCGAAAATCGAACCATCAATAGAATTTTTTAATTCGAAAAGTGAATCTGTTTTGCCATTTCTAATTTCCGCAATACTTTGTAAAGGGAGTTGCATATCTCTCAAAGCTTTGATGTACAGAAAATCTTGAACTTGGTTTACTGAGTAGTATCGATAACCATTCTCTGCACGCATTGTTGGTTTAAAGAGCCCTATTTCATCATAATGTAATAGAGTTTCACGAGTAGTTTCTACTAATTTTTGAAATTCAGAAATACTCAATAAATTTGCGATAGGAATCACCTCTCTTCTATTTTCATTATAATATACTCTTGACTTGAGGGTAACCCCTGAGTATATGATTTTTAAGGAGGTAATACATATGTTAAGAAAAATGAATCTAAAAAACGATAATGTATTTGATATTGCAAATCTCATTTACGAATCTGATGAATCTTTGTTTGGGATGTTATTTGGCAGAAAGGTTAATGCTTTGACGACACTATGTCAATTAATTCGTAATGATACTAACTCCTTCTCATATAAAAATATTTATGTGTATGAAGTTGAATCAGAGATGGTGGGAATTATATTAATGTACTCAGTGAATGCTTTGCACACAGATTCACCTAAAAGTTATACTCAAGAGATGGGATTCTTACAATCGCTTCAATTTATAGGAAGCGCAATTTTAATGGACCCAATTACTAATTTAAAAAAACTCAATGGCATATACATTCAAAATGTGTGTATAAGAAAGGAGTATCGAGGAAACAACAACGGAAGTGTAATGATGGACCTTGCTTTGGAGTATCTCAGAGCAATAGGCGAAGAAAAAGTTTATTTGGATGCTTCAATGGAAAAACCGCGCGTTCAATCCTTTTATAAAAAAATAGGATTCAAAAAAATAGAAGCGTTACACGTATTATTCACAAGTAAAGGTGTCTATCGTATGATGTACACTCTTTGATCATATGGTAAGCTTCAATATTATAAACTATTATTCAAACCTATAATAAAATAACTCTCATCACAATTTCATCTTAGAAATTGAGAAATGTTTTATAATATCTCAATAGAGAGAAGAGGAATTACTATGTGGTGGGAAATTTTAGGAATTGAATATACTGAAGATGAGGCAGTAATAAAACATGCATATTTTAAACTGGTAAGTAAAAGAACATAAAGGAAAACAGGGAACATATTTCAATGATTCGTGATGCTTACCAAAGAGGTATCGAAAACTCAAGAAACAGTAATTATTTTGGAAGTGAGTATAACTCCAATAGATCAAAGGATCTTACAGATAATAAAAATCATATCACTGAGGTAGTAGCAGAGTCTATTTTTGATGAAGAAGAAGTTACAGTTGAGAATCAACCCATAACTAATAAAAATCAACCCAAAAGCAGATGGGATGAAATTGAATCAGCCATACTTGCCTGTGAAAATTCTGGAAAGAAAAATGGTGATGCGTGGATTATCTTATTTTATGAACTCACGCTGGCAAGTTCTAATGATGATAAATCAGAAAGAAATCGTATTATCAAATATATAAAAACAATCAGTTATTTGGATATACCTTATGCTATCAGAGTTGAGGTCATTGTGCCTCAAATAAAGAAATATGCTAATAGCAGTGTGTGTGATGACGAATCATTAAGAAAAGACTTAAATCAAATTGAAAAGGTGATTGCCATAAAAAGTCAGTCAACAATTGCAAGACAGTTTACAAATGAACCGGTGTTAAAATACTGCTTCAAAAATGAATTTAAACATTCTAGTAATCTTCTGGATAGATTTATTTATTACTCATTTAAAATATTTTATTGGATTATTATAGTAATTGGATGTATGGCTCTAATTGGACTAGGATCTTAGATCATAATTCGAATTAACACCTTTAAACTCAAAGGAAGTTACATTAAAGTAACTTCCTTTTGTAATATATCTATTATTTCTTTTTCTTTTTACTAATAGTCCATCCAACAACAGGTACTGCGATTAAAATTACACCAATTATAATTGGTAAATTGTTATTTGCGACTCCTGTGTTTGGAAGTGGTTTTGTTGGTCTTTCTTCCACAATTTTTTCATCGTAGAAGTTGAATAATTGTAATATTGAACTATTTTCAGAAGTGATTGAAAAGAATACTTTTTCAGGATTAATTGAATAACCTGTTGGAGCTTTCGATTCAATAAAGTAATAGTCTCCATACTCGAGTCCTTGTACATCAATATATCCATCTTTGTTTGTGAAGAGATTGCTGTGCACGAGGGTTCCATTAACATAATAGATTGAGAATCCAGTGTTAGCGAGATGTACACTTGGTGAATCCTTATCACTTTTTGTAATTCTGATTTTTCCAAGTGGTTTTACAGGAACAACTTGTTTCTTATTAGTAACTTTTAAGAGGGTATTGCTACCTACTTCAGAATCTGAAATCGTAAACTCATGCTTTTTATCTGAAAGTTGATATCCTTCTGGTGCACGTGTTTCTACGAAGTAGTAGTTACCATATGGTAAATCATGAACGATAATCTCACCTTGCGTGTTAGTAATTAATGAATCTTTGATCATATTTCCTTGAGAATCATAAAGTGTGAATTGAGCATCCATTAGATAGGTTGAAGTGTTATCTTCGTCACTTTTAATGAGTTTAACCGAGCCTACAGGCTTGCTAGGGATATCAACTTTAGTATTTTTAACTGTAACTTTAGTTGGTACAGTTACACTTTCTTGATTAATCGTAAATTCATATTTTTGATTAGATAATTCATAGCCTTGAGGTGCAGCAGTCTCCACGAAGTAGTATTTTCCAAATTCTAGATTGGAAATAGCTAGTTTTCCTTGTGAATCTGTGTGGAGATTTTCAGAAACTAGAGTGCCAGCCTCATCATAAAGTGCAAATACAGCATCTTCGAGGAAATGTGTAAGATCCTCAGTGTCTACTTTAATTAATTCTACTGAGCCCTTAGGTTTTTCAGGAATACTTTTCTTGTTTGTGAATGTAAGATTAAGTACTTTTTCGATGGCACTTTCATCAAGAGTGAATGATATTTTTTTATTTGACAGTTCATATCCGTCTGGAGCTTTAATTTCTTTCAAGAAATAGGTTCCAAACTCTAAATTGTCGATACGAAGTTTCCCAGAAGCATTAGTGATGTGCCCGGTAGATACAAGCTCATCATTTTCTTTGTAAAGTGCGAAAACCGCATTTGCGAGATATTTTGAGGCATCGCCCGCATCAGATTTTGTAAGAACTACAGAACCTACTCTTGGTTGAGGTTCTTCAGTTTTTGTGTTCTTAGCTTCAATTAGAATCGGAGTGACCATGTTTTCTTTATCAATTGTGAATTCATACTTTTTATCGGATAAGATATATCCTTCAGGAGCTTTTGTTTCCTTTAGATAATAGCTTCCGATTTCAAGCTCTGATATGGTCAAATTACCTTTTGTGTCTGTAACTAAATCGCTTTGAAGCAAGTTATTATCTTTATCATAAAGTGCAAAGACAGCGCCTTCTAATCGTATAGAAGCGTCTTTATCATCAGATTTAGTGAGAGATACAGAACCTTTAGGTTGTTCTGGTTCCACGATCTTTGTATTTGCAATTTTTAGTTCAAGAGGAATTACGACACTTGAAGCATCAATTTTAAAATTATAATGTTTAGTTGTGAGCGTGTATCCTTCAGGAGCTTTTGTTTCCACAAAATAGTAATCACCAAATTTGAGGTTTTCAATCGTAATCTGTCCAAGTATATTAGTTTTGATATTTTTTTGAATAGCGATGTTATTGGAATCAAACAATGTGAACTCTGCACCGCTTAAGTATGTTGATTCATTAAGCAAATCATGTTTAATAAGTTGTACCGATCCTTTTGGTTGAGGTTCTACAGTTTTTGTGTTCTTAGCTTCGATAAGAACCGGAGCCGTTACTGTATCTTTGTTAATCGTGAACTCATATTTTCTATCTGACAAATTATAACCTTCAGGAGCTTTTGTTTCTTTTAAATAATAGCTTCCGAATTCGAGTTCAGAAATGATTAGTTTACCATTACCATCTGTAACTAAATTACTTTGAAGTAAGTTGTTATCTTTATCATAAAGTGCAAAGACAGCACCTTCTAAGCGTTTAGAAGCATCTTTGTCATCAGTTTTAGTAAGTTCAACTGAGCCCTTAGGTTTTTCTGGTGCTTCTGTTTTTGTATTCTTCGCTTCGATAAGAACTGGAGCGGTTACCGTATCATTATCAATCGTAAACTCATATTTTTTATCCAACAAGTCATAACCCTCGGGAGCTTTCGTTTCTTTTAAATAATAGCTTCCGAATTCGAGTTCAGAAATGATGAATCTGCCATTACCATCTGTACTTAAATTACTTTGAAGTAAGTTGTTATCTTTATCATAAAGTGCAAAGACAGCACCTTCTAATCGTTTAGAAGCATCTTTATCATCAGACTTAGTAAGTTCGACAGAACCTCTAGGTTTCTCAGGAACTTCTTCTTTTGTATTCTCAACTGATAAAGAAACTGTAGCGAGAACTGTATCACTCTTAATTGTAAAATGATGTTTCTCAGTCGAAAGTTCATAGCCATCAGGTGCTTTAGTTTCAATAAAGTAATAATCACCTAAATCAAGATTAGTTACAAAGAGTTCTCCGTTATTATTTGTTTTGAGTCCCGACTCAATTAATTGATTTTTTGAATTATAGAGTGAGAATTCTGCTCCTTCTAAGAAGTACGAAGCATCAGTGGAATCTGTTTTGATAAGCTTAACGCCACCATATCTATTTTGAGGATCCCAGCGATGGGTTTCTCCTTGGCCTGTAAACTCTTTAACTATAATAGAGCCATCGATATTTTTACCTGAAGTTACAGATGCACGAGGCGCTAGGATTGAACCTTGCCATATCTCATTTAAGTTAATATTTCCTGAGAAGGGTTGGCTACCGTTTCCAAATGTCCATAAGAGAGAACCATCATCAAAATTTGTTGCTTCATGAGGCTCACGGTGGCTACCATTTTCATACTCTAATTTAATTGGAGATAAAACATTGTACGAAGAGCTTGAGTTTGTGTCTACTGAAATGTAAACAAATTTATAATCGCTATCATTAATCGTTTTTAGATTCTTTATATAAAGAGGTGTATTGTGTTTTAATACATCAGCATTCAAGTGAATATGAACAATCGGCCCCTCATAGTCTGCTATGTCAATGATACGTCTGTTTTGATCTGGAAAATCAGAATGACTAAATGTTTCATCGATGGAACTTGTCAAGATTGAGTAGCTAGAATTTTCGAGTTTTTTGAATTCTTGCTCAAAGTTAATATATTCATTATTGCCTTTATCTTGGAAAACTTCGTTTGAAGTAATCCGATCAAGAGCGTTACCATTAATTATCGGCCTGTTTGTATTATCAATGTTAATGTTTACATTTTTTCCAAATACAGCTTTAGTATTGGAACGCGTTGGGAATGATCCAGAATTCAAGAAACTGAAATTTTGAATATAGTGATATTCCATTTTGTTGTAACCTTTAGTTCCTATATCTGCTTGTCCACGCAATTCTTTCACAGCAACGTTTCCATTGGTGTGACTACCAACATTCGCTACTTCAGCGAATATATGAAAATACTGTGCTGCACCTAGAAGGGTATTTCGTGCCTGGGGCACATCATCATAGAAAGATCCAGCATCTTGTGGAGTTTCTTGTGCAAAAGTAGGTAATGGGCTTAACGTACTTAAAGAAAGTAGTGAAGCCACCAATAATATAAATAATTTTTTAAACCATTTCATTTCTTACACCTTCCTTTAGTTCCATTGTAGTTCGTTAAAACTTACAAACATTATTAAACGGTGAAACAATAGTGAAATCTAAGTGAAGCTCACTTTAAAGAATAGATATCGAAGATGCTATATAAAATAAACCTATTATTCACAAGCAAATAGAGTAAATGTGTACTTTGATGTAAAAAATTGAACCGGTTATGATTTTCCCCTCAGAATGTAAATAAGACTGTGTATAATAGCAATACTAACAATGTTTACCAGACAAACTTAAATTTAATCAGTGTTCAAGCCCACTTATGGGACGCTTTAACGGTTAACGAGTCTGATAAATAAAGTCATATCTATGATTTCGATTACTATTTCAAACGTATTCAACACTCATTATACGAAGATAAAATTATTGAAACAAAGAAAGTGCCTGTTAGAAATTTATATTGTGAACTGGGTTCGATTGTGAATTGAGATTTAGGAATAAAATTTGTTTAGGCATAATTAACATGGAAGGAGGTGAACTCGTGAAAAACAGTGGAATTAGAAAAAGTCTTGGAGCTTTGGTTTTCTTACTAATTCTTTTATTCACAATGACTCATACTTTTGCATTTGAACCTGATAATGGAACTTTGAAATCAAATACTCATACTTCAGGAAGATATGGTACTTACCATGCTATTTTTCATCCAATACAAAATTATGGGAAAACATCAGCTACTTGGCATAACGGCGGTGGTGGAACTGTCTATATTAAGATGACAACGAGAAATGAGCGAAAAGCAAATGGTGGACAATTAACGGGACCAACAGAAATCATAGATTATGGAACATCTGTTCAGTATCATAAGTATTTTGGTGGACCAATGTATTGATAATAAGAGCGCATTGCGCTCTTTTGGGGGATAAGAATGAAAAAGATAAATAGTGCTCTTACAGTCATCATTGCTGTGCTCATATTTCAAATGATTTCGAGTGCGTTCAATGAACAATATCATCTCAGTGGATATGACTTCGCAACTCAAAATGAGGAAGACAATATAAGAGTTGTATCCTTATCGGTTTCCACTGAGAAGTTTAAAGGGTCACAAGAGGACTTTGTAGATACATTAATAGAATATCTTGAAGCAACACCTTATAATGCATCTGTTTTAAGTGTTGGTGAAGCAACAGGGTATGATGAAGCGGTTGACAGACTTTACGTTAAAGCAAAAGACAATGCATATTCTCATCTTTATATAAAGGGAATTGTTCCTCAATATTCTCTGAGTGAATATCAGTTGGGAACTATCATCACAAATTATGATGAAAATCTGGTGCAAATCATCCAGCCCTTTCGATTTGATAGAGAAATTAGTTATGATGGTGTAATGAATAAGTTGGAACACAAGTCACTTTATGATTTAACTGAATTACTCGGAGATAAAGCAAATTTTATTGTGAATCTTAATTTCTTTGTTCCCAGTGAAGAAGTTTTAAAATTTCAAGATGCACTACGAACAGATTATTTCAACCAATATTTTACATGTGACGAGAATCTAAGCTCAGAACAAATTTGTGGATTAAACGTTCATACAAGAATGCCGGTTGATATTAGAAGTTTTGAGTGGAAATTATTTGATCTAAATGTTGGATACCCACTATTAATCATGTCAGTATCCTGTATTTCATTAATTACAATTATTATCTATCAAGAAGTTCAAAATAAAAAAGAAATTATAGTTCGAAAGATGCATGGAAATAGTGAGGGAATTATTTTCTTAAAACTTTTACTACCATTAATTCTTCAAACATTATTGCTATTTGTAGTATCTCTTATTATGCTTTTTATTATTTGTTATGAAGGACCCTTTAGATTGCTCAAAAGTCTCCTATTTACATTACTAAAAGTGAGTTTGATTTTCTCAACATTAATTGTTTTTCTCGTGTTTGCACTGATGTGTATTCAACGCATTACAAACAAAAGACTTTATCTAAAGAAAGAGACTCGTTTTCCTATTATTTATTTCGGTAATATAATTCTTAAGGTAATCGTCATTGTGATTCTAAGTATTCCATTAATTACGCATGCTGAACATGTGGTTAAACGATATTCATATCAGCGTGAACTGAAGCAAATGACATCAAACTTTGATCAAGTTATTTCTTCAGTTAATTATGGATATGAGTTCAATGGAGATGACGAGCTTAGAATGAATCAAGAGTTGTTTGAGATCGCAAATAAGAATGATATTGCATATATTAATTTTACAGATGTTATGAGGAACTTTGAAAATTCTAACTTTTCAGTTCCAATAGAAATTAATACTGTAGCATTTAAAATTCTTTTCCCTGAGATGCAAGATGTTTTTTTCGAAAAAGATATTGTTGAAATCGCAACATTGCAGGATGAAAGTCCATTTCTTTCTCAAGATGCAATTCGTGTGGATAAGACACCTGATGTAATAACACCATTTTATACGTGGGGCGTATTGAAAAATCCATCCTATCGTCTCGTGCTAAATCCAAGTAGTGATGACTTGAACATGATTAATTTTATGTCCCTCTTTACAACAAACGGAAATGATACCAGTACAAAACATTTTCTTGAACAAGTAAGTCGAAAAATAACGAATCCTGAAATTCTAAAATTAGAAACTCTCCAATCAAGCTCACAAAAAGTTCTGACGCGGACATTTTTTGAGTTGATGATGAAGGTTTTGGTTATATTTTTGATTGTTTTTGTATATTCTAAGTTACTCATCGGACTTTACTTAAATAACTACGGGAAGCACCTCACGGTTCAGTATCTCCATGGAATCTCTCGTGGTAAGCGTTACGCTCCACTATATATAAATCTAATGAGTGGCATTTTCATTTCATCACTGTTTACGGTTTACTTCTTATTAAAAGAAGTAGGTGGAACGATGTTAATAAGTGTGGGGTTGGTAAGTTTATACTTTGTAGTAATTTTAATTTTTGATTTATTATTGACGTATTTACAACTTAGAAAGTTTGAAAGAAAGTCTATCGTTGTATTGAAGGGAGATCAATCATGATTGAGTTTAAGAATGTATATAAAGACTTTGGCGATATTGAGGTGTTGCATGATCTAAGTTTTACCATTAAAGAGGGAAGCTTCACAGCAATCA
>JAVWLP010000011.1:0-38536 GCA_036637915.1 Erysipelothrix sp.
GTTGTAACCTTCGTTATACTGCAATGCGACACGTGCTTCGATTTCCTGGTCTTCACCTTGTAAAACGATTGCATCATTTAAAACAGTTTGATCTTCATGAATATAACTCATGAAGGCATTCAAACCATCTTCATATAAGAATGTTTTTTGAGCATCAACTCTTAAGTCAACAACTTCAAATGAAATTCCTTGCAATAAGAATGCAGACTCTTGTACCCTTTCACAAATTGTATCGTAACTAAATTTACAATTTTTAAAAATCGATTCATCTGCTCTAAAACGGACCCAACTTCCAATAGGTCCTTTTTCATCAATCTTCTCTAGAGAACTTACATCTTTTCCGCCATTTGAAAAATGCATCATATACGTTTGATTCTTTGTAAATACTTTAACATCGACAAATTCACTTAATGCATTCACAACAGAAGCTCCAACACCATGGAGTCCTCCACTTGTTTTATATCCACCTGATTGTGAGAATTTCCCACCAGCATGTAAAACAGTAAAAATGACTTGCAATGCACTGACACCGCTAGGGTGCTTTTCAATTGGCATTCCACGTCCTTCATCTCTAACACTAATTGTCAGGTCATCTTCGATAACCAGTTTGATTTTTGATCCAAAACCATTCAGCGCTTCGTCAATGGCATTATCCATGACCTCCCACACTAAATGATGGAGTCCACGTTGATCGGTTGATCCAATGTACATTCCTGGGCGTTTACGTACTGCTTCAAGTCCTTCTAATATTTCAATGCTTGATGCAGAATAATTTTTTTCACTCAACTTGTCCAACTCCTTTACAGACTGTATTATAACACGTTTATTCCCACAATATTTAACCAAGTTAAAACATTTTAATACCAAAAACCTTTATAAAACTTTAAGAATAGGTATAATTAGAATACAGCTCATCCATCATAGCGGATGTAAGTTTTAAAGGAAAGGTTTATTTTAAAAAGGGGTAATATTTTATGCAAATATTTTTAGCGAGCCTAGTAGGCTATATTTTAGGTTCAATACCGAATGCGCTGGTAATCGGAAAAGTTTTCTACAATACAGATATCCGTGAACACGGTTCTGGAAATCTTGGAGGTACCAATGCAGGACGAACACTCGGCGCAAAAGCAGGTATGTCCGTCGCGGTTCTTGATGTTTTAAAGGCAACAATAGCAATGGCTCTTGCATACTTCCTCTTTCCACAGGCAATTATTTATGCTGGATTCTTTGCAACATTGGGACATTGCTTCCCAATCTTTGCTCAGTTCAAAGGTGGTAAAGCCGTATCAACTGCAGTTGGTTTTCTCCTTGGAATCACGATTTTCATCACTCACCAACCTATTTACCATTTCATTATTCCAATCGCATTATTCTTTGGAATTCTCTATTTAAGTAAAATGGTTTCATTATCTGCAATCATCACACTCGTTGTGACAAGTATAATCTTGGCCTTCACAACTTCTGACATCGCGATATCGGGATCATTCGCAATTATTACAGTTATCGTAATCTATCGTCACCGTAAAAACATCAAGCGAATCATGAATGGAACTGAATCCAAAATCACTTGGATGTAACCATAAAAACTGAGATACTAAATTCTCAGTTTTTTTATCATTGCCCCACTGTACTATTTATGTGGTACACCCTCAAATTTTATGATAAAATGAAGATACATGAACTAAAGGAGAAGCTTTCATGATCAAACTAGAAAATATTTCAAAGACATACAACAAAACACATCTTGCTGTTGATGACTTAACATTGGAAATTAAACCGGGTGAAATTGTTGGATTTATTGGCCCAAATGGTGCAGGAAAAACAACAACTTTAAAAATGTTGACAGGTATCCTTAAACCCGATACAGGAAGCATTTTTATCAATGGATACAATATTCAAACCGATCCAATTGAAGCTAAAAAAGAATTTGGCTATGTATCTGATGATCCAAACGCATTTTTAAAACTTAAAGGAATTGAATATTTGAACTTCATTGCTAATATGTATCAAGTGGATGTTGAAACTCGCAATGCACGTATTTCTGAGTACTCTAAACTATTACAAATGGAAAATGCGTTGGGTGATACCATAAGCTCTTATTCTCACGGGATGCGCCAAAAGATTATGGTCATGGGAGTTCTTATCCACGATCCGAATCTTTGGATTCTTGATGAACCTCTAACAGGTCTTGATCCGCAATCATCATATACATTAAAATCATTGATGAAACAACGCGCTTCCGAAGGCAAATCAGTTATTTTCTCAACACACGTTCTCGAAGTGGCTGAGAAACTATGTGACCAAATCGCAATTATTAATCACGGAAAAATCGTGTACCAAGGCACACTCGAATACCTTAAAGAAACATCCGGAGATCTTTCTCTTGAAGAAATTTTCTTGGAGTTAACACGATGAGTAGAATACTAAGCCTTACTAAAGTACTGCTGAAGACATCTACAGATGCCTCAATGCAATCTCTGTCTTTTCGAAAGAAATCAAAAGACACATCTGGTAAAAAGATATTACGAATCGTAGGATTCGCATTCCTTGGTCTTTACCTCAGTTTTATTGCGTTTATCTTTATTGATGGTTTACTTTCCCAATACGCACCCATCCAACAAGAAGGTGCTGTATTATTTTTAATCTATATGGTACTTACATTTTATTTACTCATGTTTAGTGTCCTTATTATTCCTTCGATATTCTACTTTTCAAAAGATATCGACTCTCTAATCGTCTTACCATTGAAACCTTGGGAAATTTTGATCTCTAAATTCCTTGCAACACTGGTATCACTTTACGTAACAATTTCATTTATTGTATTGCCTTTATTTGTCAGTCTATTGATACGTGTGCACCCAAGTTTCTTATCCATGATCATCTACTGGATTAGTGTAATTCTTCTACCGATAATTCCGTTAAGTATTGCATTAATCGTAATTGTCATCCTGATGGCATTTATACCTTTCTTTAAAAATAAGAATATCTATACTTATCTTACGATGGTATTCTCATTAGGAATTGCTTTTATTTTCATGTCAATTGGTAATTCGATGAGTTCTGGAGCAGATGGATTGGATACCCTAATGATTGCCTTGCAACAAGGAAATAATTCCTTAATGAATTCACTAAATACTTTTATTCCCACTGTTAAATGGCTCTCTGACGCTTTTATTTTTATTGATTTTAAGAGCCTCATTTTCGCAATTTTATTTGCAACAGTCCTACCTTGTGCTGTACTCTTTGTAATCCAAAATCTTTACTTTAATGCAGTAGTCGGAATTGATGAACAAAGCAGTAAAAAGAAATCATTAACTTCTTCGCAACTAAAAAGAGAAAACAAACAAAGTAAACGTTATGTATCGATTATGAAATATGATTGGATGACCATTAAAAGAACACCTACATTTATGATGAATTACCTCGTAATGTACATTATCATGCCTGTAATGATGTTATTTCCAATTATTACAAAAGGTGGTTTCTCAGAAGTTTTTGCGATTCAGGATATGATAATAGAAACCGTTTCAGTTATTTCCCCAATGCGATTAACAATCACTGTGACTGTAGTCGGATTCTTGGGATCAATCGTGTTAGGAAGTATGAGTTCAATTAGCTCTACCGCAATTTCTCGCGAGGGACAATCAATTTTATCTTTCAAATCAATGCCATTCAGCCTCATGGAACTAATTCATGCAAAGATTCTTTTGGGTTCAATCACAACTCTAATTCTTCCAACAATTTTCGGAATTATTGCTGTTATCTATCTGAAACTCAATCCTCTTTATTTGATATTATTTGTCTTAGCTGCTATTCTAGGAGCTTTTGCCATAAATACAATTGAAATCAGTATGGATGTTTTCTTCCCAAAACTTGATTGGGAAAACGAAGTACAAGCAGTCAAACAAAATTTTGTTGCAGCTATTATTCCATTATCAGTTATTATGCTTACGTTTATTACCATCGGTATTAGCTTCGTTATTGATATCAATACAGTCCTAATTATATACACTGGAATACTTATAATCATCGCTGCCATCGCATATCAAATCATAAAGAAATCTGGCATCAAGAAATTAAACGAAAAAATTGAATCAATATAAAAATGAGGCTTCATTCCGCCTCATTTTTATTTTTTAGTTGTACGATCATCAAGCCAGTCAATACTGTCTTGAATAACTTGTTTACCATTTGGTTCATTATAAAGAACATGGCCCATGCCTTCATATACTTTCAACTCTTTATCCTTTGAAGCAATCGTATCGTAGAAGTGCTGTGAAACTGCCACAGGAATTGTGTGGTCATCTGCACCATGAGCAATGTAACAAGGATAGCGATAACTATGCATCGTTCGTAAAACCTCACTCGTTGCGTCTACAAAGATTGTCTTTAAGAATCGAACTGTAAAATACTCTGTTCTCATTGGATTTTCAGCCCGCATATGATACTTCAATTCGAGCTCTGCTTTTTCCTTTGGACTGTTGAACTCAATCACTCCGTCCTTAAAGTGCAGTAGTGAGTCCTCTGCGAGCATATTAAGTCCATTCATCAGAACCTTTAAGCGCGGATTTATTGCACGCGGATATCCTACAGCAGGACCTATCATCACTTGACCACTTAAGGTATTGGGGTACTCGATGCCAAAGAGTGCCGAGACCAAACCACCCATACTAAAACCAAGCGTAAAAAGAGGAACATGGACATTTTCACGAAGCGCCATTCTAACAATCGTATGAAGATCATAGATATAAGTTTGATACGTATCAATATCACCCAGTTCAGACATCGTCTTACCATGACCTCTCATATCGTAACGATACACTGTATACCCTCTTTTGTTTAATGCTTTTGCGTATACCTCGTATTCTCCAAGGTGATTGGAGAATCCATGACACATGATTACAACACCCCTCGGATTTTTCACACGATCAACCAGATAAAATAATTGATCATTATTGCTAACTAATAAATAATTATCCATCATAAGTCCTCCGATATAATATATCGTACCACGATTCCAACAAAAGTGTTCTTAATTGCGACCATATTTCAAAAACAATATCACAAAAAGACCAAACATATGTTTGGTCTTAAATAACTCCAGAAGATTTAATTGATGTTTCAAGTCTTTTATAAGCTAAATAATTAGCCGCTTTCAAGAAATTATCACTTTCACCCAAAGATTCCGCTGCATATATGAGATCTTTAAAGATTTTGTTCATGCTTTTTTCAAGTAAACGATCAACGTGTTCAAAACTAAAATGCTCAAGTTGCGCATTCTGTTTCATTTCAATTCCCGACGCAACAACCCCACCAGCGTTTGCTGCTTTTCCAGGAATAAACATAATATCTGATTTCATAATTTCTTCAACTGCTTCTGTCGTTAGAGGTTTATTTGCCCCTTCTGCGATAACCTTGCATCCATTTTCAATAAGAGATACGACATGAAGTTCATTAACTTCATTTTCATGAGCACACGGTAAAGCAATGTCGCAAGGAACATTCCAAATTGGAAGTTCGAATACAAAACGAACACTTGGATCAGAGATTTCAGATAGTTTTTTTCCAGATTCCTTATGTTTCTGGATAGCAAGAATATCGAGTCCCGATTCCTTGTAAACATAACCACTGCGATCACTCATGGCTATTACACGACCACCCAAAGCATTCACTTTAAGGGCAGCATAAATTGCGACATTTCCACTACCCGATATTACAACGTTTTTGTCCTCAAATGAATCATGACCGTGATCAAGCAAGGCATCAACTATGTACACGAGCCCATAACCTGTTGCTTCAGTTCTCGCGAGCGCCCCACCATGTTCAATGTTTTTACTTGTAAGTATTGGACTAAAGGAATTCGTCAATCTTTTATATTGTCCAAACAAATAACCTATTTCTCGTTTACCGACACCAATATCACCTGCCGGAATATCTGTTTCAGAACCAATATGTTTCGATAGTTCGGTCATAAATGACTGACAAAACATCATGATTTCCATTTCTGTTTTGTCATTAGGATCAAAATCACTTCCCCCTTTAGCTCCTCCTAAACAAAGTCCGGTTAAAGCATTTTTAAATGTCTGTTCAAAAGCAAGGAATTTCATGACATCCAAGTCTACAGAAGGATCAAAACGCAACCCTCCTTTATAAGGTCCAAGTGCACTATTATACTGTACACGATAACCATAATTAACTTGAACACGTCCGTGACGATCTACCCAAGGAACACGAAATATAATCGTTCTCTCAGGAAAGAGTAGTAATTTCAAAATATCAGGCTCTATATGCTCTTCAATTGAGTCAACGAAATCCATCACTGCATTTTGGAATAGGGTTTCATCAGGATACTTCAATAAAATTTCTCTTGCTATTTCATTCATATTATTCTCCAGATTCTACATTATGATAGTAATTTTGAACATCTTCAACTTCATCTAACATTTTTATCATTTTCTCATAGTTTGGCATATCTTCTTCTGACATTGTCACATACTCATGAGGGAGATATGTAATTTCTAATACATCAAAGGTCGTTTCCCCTAATGCTTCTTCAATAGCTTCTTTTGCTTTATGTAGGCTAGTAGGATCTACTGTTACTGTAATTGAATCTTCTTCAAGTTCAATATCTTGTAAGTCAACTTCGTGTTCCAGTAGAATTTCCATAATTGCTTCTTCGTCATTGTGTTTGAATGATAATAAACCAACATGGTCATACCCATGAACAACCGACCCATTAACACCAATTTTACCTTTAGATTTAGTAAAACAGTTTCGAACTTCACTATAAGTACGATTGTCATTGTCTGTAAGGCATTCCACGATAAATGATGCAGACCCTGGTCCAAATCCTTCGTAAGTTACCGCATGGTAGTTTTCTTCTGAACCACCTTTAGCTTTTTCAATAGCACGGTTAATGACATCAGCAGGAACTTGTTTCGTACGTGCTTCATCAATGATTCGCTTTAACCCAGTATTCATTTCTGGATCAGGAACTCCTGCTTTCGCAGCCATGTAAATTTCTTTACCATAACGTGAATAAACTTTTGTTTTTGCCGCAGCGGTTTTAGCCATCGACGCTTTTCTTACTTCAAATGCTCTACCCATAACTTTTACCTCTTTTTCTTTTAACGAATTTCAACATTGTGTTTTTCAACTAACAATGCTTTGATATCTTCCATTATAGCATTAATTTCTTCAATTTCTAAAGTTCTATTTTGTCCAAACGACAATTGGAATGCAATTGATTTCTTATCTCCTAATTTATCTGAAGTAAAGACATCAAACACATTTAAATCAACGAGATAACGTTTTGAACCTTTTTCAATTGATTGAATTAAATCTTTAACCGTAATGTCTTTATCACATAAGACCGCTAAGTCACGCGTCATAATTGGATATTTCGCAACAGGTTGTGCTTTAATTGAACTTCCTTTTAGGCCTAACAAAATATCTAAATCTATTTCTGCATAAACAGCATCTTTAAGGTCATTCTCTTTGAGAATACGTGGATGAATATGCCCTATGTAACCGATTGGTTTGCGATTAATTAAAATTTGTGCTGATTTATAGGGATGCAAGGTCTCTTCAAAATCACAGTTTGATTTGAATTCAAATCGTTTTTCGGCAAATCCTAATTGATCGAAAAGATTCATAAGAATACCCTTAAGTGTAAAGAAATCTAAATCAATCGAAATATTATTCCAGTTTTCTTTAATTAAAGAACCACTGCCAATCATTCCTAAACGGTGTGTTTTTTCACCTTCTACTTGAATCGCTGTATGTTCAAAGTATAATCCTTCAGAAATCTTATGAGAATTATTATATGACAACACTTCTAGCATAGAGTTAAAGAGTTGCGTTCTTAAGTAAGCACGTTTATCTGAGATTGGACTCATTAATTTCACTGGCTCACCAAAGCTAAACAATCCTTGTGTCTTAGGTAAATCTACAAGTGTATAGGTATTCGTTTGATTAGCACCATTACCAAGAAGTACGGATTCAATTTGACGAATTGTACGTTGGAATGGATTAAGGCTTCCCATTGTTAAATCTAATAATGGTAAAGTTTCTTCTAAAATATCATATCCAACAATACGGATAACTTCTTCGATAAGATCCACTTCAATATCTAAGTCTTTACGATATGAAGGAACAGTACATTCTATAGTTCCTCCAATTACAGTAGGTTTAAAGTTTAAGCGCTCAAATACAGAAACGATTGTTTCATTCTCTAATTTCGTTCCAAGATAGCGATTAATCTTGTCACTCGTTATTTTAATTTTCTTAAGTTCTAAGTCAACATCGCCATATTGTACAGTATCCTCAATGCCTGATGCATCAGCATATTCAATGAGTAAATCAACAGCACGATTTACGGCATTAAATGTAGCCATATTATCCATAGGTTTTGTAAAGCGTTGTGAAGAATCAGTACTTAAACCAAGACGTGTTGCAGTTTTACGAACAGACACGTGATTAAAACGTGCTGCTTCAATAACGATTTCAGTAGTATCTTCTTGAATCATTGTATTACCAAGGCCCATAATGCCTGCGATACCTACAGGTTCGTCACCATTTAAAATAACCAAATCATTTTCTTTTAATTCATATTCATGATCATCTAAGGCAACAACTGTTTGACTCAAATTATCTGTAACTGAAAGCGACATTGAATCTAAAGATTTTTTATCATAGAAATGCATTGGTTGACCCGTTTCAAGCATTACAAAGTTTGAAATATCGACAAGATTGTTGATTGGCTTAATTCCTGAACCAATCAACACTTCACGCATCCATGAAGGTGATTCTTTGATAGTAACTGAATTCACAACCTTAGCTAAGAATAAAAAACATTTTTCTGTTTCTGAATTAACTTGAAAATCACTCTTAGTTCCCGATTCCATATGATTTTTAATTTCAGGGATTTTCACTTCACGCTCAAAGATTGCTGCAACTTCGTGTGCAATAGCGAAAATCGACATAAAATCAGAGCGGTTTGGAGTTTGAGAAACATCAAGTATTTCATCATCCAAACCAAGTGCCACCGCTGGGTCACTTCCTGGTTCAGATTTTGGTAATGTCACAATTCCTGTTTTTTGAGTTTCTGTTTGGAATTTTTCTGCAACACCTAATTCATTTAAAGAACAAATCATCCCATTGGATTGAACACCACGGACTTTTGTTTCTTTAATGGACATATCTTTCAGCTCTGCACCAACCTTAGCAACTACAACATATTGTCCGGCAGCAATATTTTCAGCGCCACAAACAATTTGTTCATGCATATCACCCAAGTTTACTTGAGTAATGTTTAGATGGTCACTGTCAGGATGAGGTTCGCATGATTCAACATACCCAACCACAAGATTTGTTCCTTGAATCAGTGAATCAACCCCCTCAACTTCGAGTCCCGCATTGGTTAATGAATCCGCTAGCTCTTGAGTTGAGATCCCTTCTAAATCTACATATCTATTTAATAATTTTCTACTAACTAACATACTTTTCTCCTATTCAAAACGTTTAAACTGTTCAATAAAGCGTTTATCATTAATATAGAATGAACGAATATCTTCAATACCATATTTCAGCATTGCAATACGTTCAACACCAGCACCAAATGCAAATCCCGTTAATGTTTCATCCTCATAGCCAGCATCTTTTAGAACATTCGGGTGGACCATTCCTGCTCCAAGAATTTCAATCCAACCAGTTTGTTTACATACATTACATCCCTTACCATCACAAATATGACAAGAAACATCAACTTCTACTGAAGGCTCTGTAAATTGGAAATAGGATGGTCTAAATCGGATGACACGCTTATCTCCAAACATACGTTTACCAAACAGTGATAAGGTCCCCTTTAAATCAGCGAGTGTGATTCCGTGCCCTACAACAAGTCCTTCCATTTGAACAAATTGGTGTGAGTGAGTTGCATCATCATCGTCACGTCGGTAAACTTTACCTGGACAAATTACTTTCAAAGGAATGCTTGGTGCAAAATGCTCCAATGTACGTGTTTGAATCGCTGTAGTATGTGTACGCAATAAAGTATGCTCATCAATGTAGAAGGTATCTTGCATTTCACGAGCTGGGTGATCTTGAGGAATATTTGCACGTTCAAAGTTATAGAGATCCAACTCAATTTCATCACCTTCAACAACTGAATATCCCATCTCACGGAAAAGATCTTCAATTTCACGTTGAATCATAACAAGCGGATTTTGAGCACCTGAAACAAATTGAACACCTGGCATAGAGACATCAATCTTGTCTTCTTTCATTTGTTCTAAAAGTTGTAATTCTTGAAGTTCCTCTTGTTTTTCTTTAAGTGCAACTTCAATTTCCTGTTTCACTTCATTAACCTTTTTACCAAATAACGGTTTTTCTTCGTTAGGTAAAGATTTCATTTGTCCCATAACTTGAGTCAAATGACCTTTTTTACTTAAATACTCAATACGAACATCATTGAGTTTATCCAGCGTCGAAGCACTTTTAATAGCTTCTATACCTGAATTCATAATGTCTTTTAATTCCATATTTCTCCTCCTAAATATAAAAAAGTACCGCACGTCCAGGAACGTAATTACGCGGTACCATCCTGATTTATACAATTGTATACATCTCTCATGTTTTTAACGCAAACATACGGGAATGATTAGTTCCTCTCCGAGGTGAATTCACAGCATATGTTATAACACTCTCATCAACGTGTTACTTTCTGAAAACATACAAAATCTGTTACTCTGTCTCATCATAGATTTCACCATTTTATTATATCGTAATCTTACCCACTCTTCAAGGATAACCTATTACTGATTGAACAATTAAATACTTTCAATAAAATGATTCTCATACATATTCCAATACTTATCAAAAGTTCTTTCGACGCCATCAAAATTCAATTGATACATTCTAAAAGTAACCTGAATATTTTTGGGTTGCCACATCTCCACATACGAGTATTTATATTCCATTCCTAGATTAATCATCACTTTACCACTTGCGACATTATTTATATCATGAGTAGCGGTGACGTACCGATAACCGATATGGACCAATTCCTCAATTACCGCATTGGACGCCTCAGTAATGATTCCTTGATTCCAATACTCTTTACGAAGTCCATATCCAAAATCATGGCTATCATCGCCACTCACCGTTATGTAGCCAATCGGAATATTATCCTCTTTCAAACATACAGCGAAGTAGAAACCATTATTATTTACATAGCGTGCCAAAATACGCTTAGCATAAAAATCAAGGGCTTCTTCAGCGCTTCCTAACGGATACCACGGTAAATAACGATTAACTTCGGCATCATTCATAATCATAAATAAAGCATGATAGTCTGTATCAGTATCTTCAAAATCTCTAATTACTAATCGTTCTGTTTTCATTATCTTATCACTCAGTTCTATGAATCAATATCATTAGTGCGTTGATACATCGGATGTGAAGGAGCGAATTGAACCAAATCCCAAAGATTTTCGTATAAGTCCTTAAATACAGCAACTTTGCCATAATCATCTTCTTTAGGTTCCCTTACAAACTCAACATTGCGATCTATCAATTTCTGATAATCTCTATCAAAGTTATCAGTACCAAGAAACAGAAACACCCTACCACCCGCTTGATTACCAACAAATGGAAGTTGTTGTTCATTTGATGCTTTCGCCAACAAGAGTGTTGCTCCTGTAGCACAAGGTGGAGAAACTACGACCCACCTTTTGTCTTGTTTTGGTTGATAGGTATCCTCAATCAACTCAAAATCAAGTATATTAACATAAAAATCGATTGCCTCATCATAATCCCTCACAACAAGCGCAACATGTATTATTTCTTGTTTCATCTTTAATCTCCAGTCGATATTAATACGAATAATCATTTATCACTTTTAGGATAAAAGGTTACTGTTTTAAAATCTCTTGTTCCTTCTTTATATAAAACATCGATGCTCCCTTTATCGAATTCAAAGGAATCTCTAGCGAGCGTCTCATTGCTTGGTTTCCATCCCCATTCTTTGAGTATATCTTCGTTAATATCTTTAATATCTACACCATTGTAAATAGCAACGCCTTGCTGCAAGTCTTCAAGCTTAAATGAATAATAATGTAGTTCTCCTGTTTCCTGTACTTCTTCAGTTTCTTTAGGAATACTACTTGAACCATAATATTTTGTTTTAAATCCAGCTTCTAGGATACTTCCATCAATATCAAAATAATACGAGAAAGTAATGGTTTTAGCGTCCTTTTTCACTGCTGCAGGTGGGACGATTTTTTTGATTTTATATTCTGAAAAATCTGCAATGGTCAGTCCTTTTGCAAAAGAAATTTCCTGTCCGTTAAATTGTAGTGTTGTAGGAAGATTTACAGGTGTATTTTCCTCTTCTTTAGTTTCAGTTGGTTTGCCAGAACTACATCCAACAAGCATTACACTCATTATTAAAACCATTATAATTTTTTTCATATTTACCTCCGCAAATTCAACATGATTTGTCACTCAAATTATACTTTTTTAAAAGTTGCGAATCAAAGAATTATAAGAAATGTCATGAAGGTTTCACATTAAGCTACAATAGACACTTTTTAAAAACAAGCTAATATGACAAAAAAGATGTCGAAATTCAACATCCCTTTAATTTATGAGTGTTTTAAACTTTTTAATGATTTGAAGAATAATGAGAACACAAGCATGATGACGCTGAGTAGAACAATTGTTCCACCTGGAGCAATATCAAGATGGTATGAAATCGTCAATCCCAACCAAACAAAAATAAGTGATAGAATCACGGAGATACCCATCGTTGATTTATAACTCTTGGAAAATTGCATTGCACAAGCTGTTGGTATAACCATCAACGACGATACAATTAGAGCTCCAATAATCCGTGATGCAATAGATACGGTAATTGCAGTAAGCATTGTGAATAACAAGCTGAGTCGATCGACTGGAATTCCGGCTAATTTTGCTGCTTGCGGATCAAACGCCATATAGAAGAACTCTCGATAGTATTTAAGCGATAATATGATTACTACGATACTTAATACGATTGCAAGTGTATTATCATTGTCACCAATAGCTACGATGCTTCCAAATAGGAAACTATTGAAGTTCGCAGGATTCTTTACAAATCCTAATAGAACGCCTGATAATCCAATTCCAAATGACATAATCGCAGCAATCGCAATTTCTTGATATTTCCCTAATTTCTTTTGGATAAATTCGATACTGATCGCGGCAATCAACGACATAACGATTGCTCCAATCAATGGGTTAATACCCAAAATGAGACCAATCGTAATCCCACTGAGTGAAATATGCGATAATGCATCTCCTATCATAGACATTCTTTTAAAAACTATAACGACTCCAATTAGCGGAATAATGATAGCCAGTAAACCACCAATTATAAATGCGGTGCGCATAAACTCATATTGAAGCATGATGCACCTCCGTTAGTTTGCCATATTTAAGTTTATAGGTCTTCGTAAAACATTTGTTCATATCATCAATTTGATGAGTAACCATGAGAACAGTCATATCATGAACAGTTTGTAAGTGCTTTATTAACGTGAAAAGTGTTTGGATTGATTGCTGATCGAGTCCTGTTGTTGGTTCATCCAGGATTAACAATTTTGGATCCATAATCATTTCTCGAGCAATTAGAACGCGTTGTAATTGTCCTCCGGACAAGTTTCCGATCAAGTCGTATGCTTTGTCTTTTAGGCCAACATGATCCAGGGCATTCATCGCTTTTTTGACACGGTCTTTGTTCGAAAAATTAAAGAAGTTTCCTTTAGGTAGTCTTAGAAGAACAACTTCTAGTGCCGTAGCAGGAAATTGGGAAGACGCAATGAGTCCTCCCTGTGGCACATAACCGATACTATCAAACTGATTGAATTTATGGATGGGTTGACCATGCAAAATAATTTCGCCTGTTTGTATCGGTAATTGATTTAAAATTAATTTGAGTAGTGTCGACTTTCCTGATCCGTTCTCACCAATTAAGGCAACTACTTCACCCGATTGAATTTCAAAACTGACATTATCAAGAACCTGCGCTTCTCCAAAGGAGTGCGATAAGTTCTTAACTGTAAGGATATCATTCATTTAACCCCTCCTTGAGCGACTTGAGATTCTCTTCCATTTTGTCTAAATATGTTACACCCTTATCATATTCTTCTTGTGAAACAGTTTCAAGTGTACTGAGTTCATGAATTGAAACACCCGTTTCTTTGACTACAACATCTACGACTTTTTTAGCATTAAATGCATCAAGATAAATAGTTTTAATGTTGTTTGTTTTAATAAACTCAATAGCCTCTTCGATTTGTTTCGGAGTTGGTTCCTCACTAACAATTCCTTTAGCAATTGGTTTTTGTTCCAAATTGAAATCAGCAGCAAGATAACCAAATGCTAAATGATCTACGACCATAGTACGTGTTTTTACATTTGCAAATGCTTCTGTATATTCAGAAATCAGTCTGTCGATTTCTGTACTGAATTTTTGATAATTAGCTTCGTAATCTTGGGTATGTTCAGAGTCTTTCTTAATAAACGAATCTGCAATCATTCTTGCTTCTAATCGAGCATTATTTGGACTCAACCACGTATGCGGATCAAAAGAACCATGGTCATGCTCCTCATGATCATGACCATCATGATCATCGTGATCATCTTCACTGGATCGTAATTGAACAGCTTTACTTACTTCAACCGTTTCAGTTTTATCACCCTTCAAAGATTTCACCACTGAATCCGTCCACGATTCAAACCCCGCCCCGTGATAGATAAATACATCAGCATTTTCAATCTTTACGCGGTCTTTAGCACTAGGTTCAAATGAATGTGCTTCTGCACCAACAGGTAATACGCTCACAACCTCAACATGTTCTCCCCCAATCATATTAGCTAAACTATAAATTGGATAGAAACTTGTGACAACACTGAGTTTATCATTTTCTTTTGATGTCGATTGGCACCCAGTTAAAACCAACCCTAACACCACTATTGTTAATAGTAATTTTTTCATATTAATCTCCCTATTGCAAATCGTTCGCATTTAAATTATATTCATGCACCTCCCAAATGTCAACAGAGAAACACTTTAAATTAATTTGAATTTATGAATCATTCATAATTCGTTCAAGAAATGTTCTGAAAGAATCATTTCGCCGCCAAAGATTCAATTCTTCAAGATTGAATACTTTTGGATGTAAGTATCTAAACGTAGTTTCAACTTCCCTCACTGTGATTACTACGCATTTTTCTACATTATCGAGCGAGAAACAAAGCGGATACTTATCAGGAATACGAGGATTCACAGTATGACTTGTTTTTAATTCTTCTTTAACACTTTGGCCAAAACTATTATACGCAGAAACGCCTTCTAATGGATTGAAATCATCATACTGATTAATCATCCGGTCATGAGCAACAATTTTCGGTTTATCCGCTACTACATCAATAATAAGTGGCCTTCCTGAATAATTAACAAAATTACTTGGTAAGTATCCAATCATTGAGCTCCCTTCCGAAAAACGCCATCGTAGACCATCACAGTTTCCCTCATCAATACCAACTTCAAAATAAGTAATTAGATTATTATATTGATGAATTTTTCTAATATTTGAAAAGATGGAACCTTCTTTATAGTAACTTAATCCCCCATATGAAACCGAGCAGCGGTTTCTTTGGTTGAGAATGCCAACTTTAGAAGAATGCGCAGGGCCATTTGGGACAACAAGAGTATGATAAAATACATTAAGTTTTACATGGTCCTTAGATGGGCTCACTTTAAAATTCTTATTACCAATTTTCTTTTGAAGATTTGATTCACTTGGATAAAACAAAGGTGATCTATAAGCATCACCCAAAACCTTGGAATTTAGAACAAGATAAACCGTATACGATTCATCAGGTGAAAACTTTTCGTATGGAATTAATGCAAAGAATCCAACGTTATTAAATTCATAATTACAAGTGCTTTCATTTTTAGACATTACGTTACATTTGGGATAACCCCGATATGCCATAAAAGATGTGAGCGAAATTGGCTTTAATTTCGCTGGAACCATAAACCGTTCCTTTTCACTAACGAATTCAAGTTGAAAATTATGGGTTTGCTCGCCAAAGAAGTTATGTGATTCAAGTAGCATTCCCCACCCTTCGATAGCAATTCCCGAATCTGTCATTTGTACATTTCTTATTTCATATGACAACACAGATCGATCATCAACATCTATTGTATCTGCATCAACACCTCTTATCATTGCAATTAAACATATTAAGATTATTAAAGTTTGTTTCAATTTGAGCCCTCCTCACTAAAGTAAGCCTTAAGGAAGGAAATGCATAAAAAAACCGCAATAATAAGCGGTTTTTAAATTATCGTCTGTTATTACGATTATTGTTGACAGCGATAAGTCTCAAAATGTTAAGTACTGTACTTAAGAGTGCAGCAACATAAGTTAGCGCTGCAGCTGTCAGCATTTTTTTAGAACCTTCCATCTCACTACTATCTAGGATAGATTCTGAGCTTAATATCTTCAATGCACGTCTTGATGCATCAAATTCAACCGGAAGTGTTACAAACTGAAATAAAGCAATGATAGCAAGCATTGCAATCCCTACCGTGAAAAAGATACTTGTACCTTTTTGTGGTGAAGAGAAAGCAAGACCAATAAATATAGACAACATTCCAAATTTACTTGAAATGATTGTCATGGGTAAAAGCTTATTTCTGATTCCAATAAATGCATAAGATTCTGAATGTTGAATAGCATGTCCCACTTCGTGAGCCGCAACCGAAACAGAAGCAATTGATGAATCATTGTATACTTTCGGAGAAAGTGCTACAACTTTTTTTGTTGGGTCATAATGATCACTAAGAACACCCCCACGGGATTCAACTATTTCCACATCGGTAATTCCTTTTAAATTCAGAATCATTCTCGCTACTTCAGCACCTGTACGGCCTTCAATAGTATCAATTTTACTGTATTTTGAATAACTTGATGTAACAAACATTTGGGCAAACATTGCCAGTAAAGCGGCAACGATTACAAACCAAATTCCTGAAGTATCAAAATAAAAAAATGGCATTACAAACAACTCCTATCTTGAAAAGGAGCCATAGGCTCCTTAATTATTATTTAACTGCGTCTTTTAAAGCTTTAGCTGGTTTGAATCCTACACTGTGTGATGCTTCAATGCGGATTTTTTCTTTTGTTTGTGGGTTGAATCCATCACGTGCTGCACGGTGACGAACTTCAAATTTTCCGAAACCTGCTAAATCAACAGTTCCTTTTTCTTCTAAGATTCCTTTTACTTCTTCAAGGAATGCGTCTACGAATTCATTTGCTTGTTTTTTACTTACATCTAATTTTTCTGCGATTGCTTCGCCTAATAATTTTTTGTTGTATGTTTCAGTCATATGTGAAACCTCCATTTCTAATAAAATAATATCATCATACTGGTTAAAACACAAGTTAAAGATTTTCTGGCTTCAGATCTCTTTTCATCAAGTCATCAATGGCTTTACGGGGTTCTTTACCCTCGTATACTACTTTATAAACTTGTTCGGTAATTGGCATTAAAATACCTTCCTCAGAAGCAACGTCATGAACTACTTTTGTAGCAAAAATTCCTTCTACAGTTTTCTCAAGATTTTCAAGATAATTAACTGCCGAATTAGCTTTTCCAATTTCAAATCCTGATTGGAAATTTCGCGAGTGAGGACTGGTACAGGTAACAATTAAATCACCCACACCGCAGAGTCCCAAGAAGGTTTCTTTCTGGCCACCAAAGTAAACACCATAACGCGTCATTTCCGCTAAACCACGCGTTATTAGTGCTGCACGAGCATTATCTCCAAGGTCTAATCCTGCTGCAATTCCACTTGCTAATGATATGATATTTTTGATTGCTACTCCTATTTGAGAACCAATAATATCAGTATTCGTATACACTCTGAAGTAATCATTAGAGAACATATTTTGAATCAATACAGCAAGTGTTTCACTGTCTGAAACTGCATTAATTGTAGTTAATTTTCTAAGGATAACTTCCTCTGCATGCGATGGGCCAATGAGACTCACCACACCTGCAAATTTATCAGGATCCACACTACGTTTAATAACCTCCGATAAGAGCTCATGTGTAGTAGGGTGGAACCCCTTCGCAACGTTAATTATGATAGTTGGTTTCACCAAAATTTCATTTAGCTTTAACGAAATTGACTCCACTGCACCAGTTGGAACAGCCAATAATATCGTCGAACACTCTTTTAAATCTTCAAATTTCAAAGTTCCCTTCAAATTTTCATTAATTAATGTATCACCAAAATACCTAGAATTTTGATGTTTAAGGTTAATATCATCAATTTCAGAGGCTTGACGGCCCCAAATGATGACGTCATTATTGTTGTCAGCAAGCACTTGGGCAAGAGCTGTACCCCAACTACCCGAACCTACAACTCCAATCATATTAAGCACCTCTTTTTCTTACAATAATGTGAATAGGCGTTCCAGTAAAATCAAACGCTCTACGTAATGAATTTTCTAAATAACGTTTGTATGAGAAGTGGAATATTTCTGGATCATTTACAAAAATTACAAACGTAGGTGGCGCAACACTAACTTGCGAAGCATAAAGAATCTTTAATTGCTTGCCATGGCGTGTTGGCGGAGGTGTTAGCATCGCTGCATCGTAAATAACCTCATTGATAACACTCGTACCTATGCGTCGTTGACTGTTTGCGTAGACTTCTTGTACAAGTGGTAAAATAGTATGGACGCGCTTCTTAGTTAGAGCCGAAACAAAGACGATTGGAGCATATGATAGATACGAAAATTCAGTTTCAATTAATTTACGCATATCATCCATCGATGTTTCTTCAGTATCCACAGTGTCCCATTTGTTAAAGACAATAATGATTGGTTTCCCCGCCTCATGTGCATAACCAACAACGTGCTTATCTTGAGCACGAATACCTGCTTCACCATCAATTAAGAATAAAATAACGTCTGACCGTTCAATCGCTGCCATGGAGCGAATAATTGAATATTTCTCAACTTCTTCATAAATTTTACCACGCTTACGAATACCCGCAGTGTCAATAACAACATAATCTTGACTGTTATATCTAAAGGGAGTATCAATTGCATCTCGTGTAGTACCTTCAATATCCGATACAATTACACGATCTTGATTTAGTAATGCATTTACTAGCGATGATTTTCCAACATTAGGACGACCAATCACACTAAAACTTAATTCTTCATTGTATTGTTTTAATCCTTCTTCAGGTAAATTTTGAATTACTTGATCTAAAAGGTCTCCAATACCAATTCCGTGTTCACTACTTACTGCAATAGGCTCTTCATATCCCAATGCATAAAATTCATAGATATCTGCTTTAAACTGCATATCGTCTACTTTGTTTGCGACAACAATTACAGGTTTGTTTGAAGCACGAAGAAGACGAGCAATATATTGGTCATCGTTAGTTAAGCCATCCATGGCACTTACTACGAAAAGAACCATATCTGCTTCTTCAATTGCGATTTCAACTTGAACCTGAATCTCTTCAGCAAAGTTTTGATCCTCAAGTTGAATACCACCTGTATCAATAAATCTTAAATTTTTTGTCAGCCATGTTGTTGCTCCATATAATCGATCACGAGTAACACCCGCTTCTTCATGTACGATTGAAATTCTATCGCCCATAATACGATTAAACAAAGAAGACTTTCCAACATTTGGACGGCCGACGATTGCTACTACACCATCAATCATTTAAACCCCTACTCTCTATATATTCTTTTACTAAATTTACAACATCATCAATTTCGAGGTAAGTTGTGTTAATTTCCAATGCATCATCAACTTTGATTAGTGGAGATTCACTACGATTCATATCTCGATAATCTCGTTCGACAAGATCATCGTAAATTTCATCAAAATCAACTTTCATTCCAGAATTGATCATTTCGTCATAACGACGTTTCGCACGAACTGATACATCAGCTGTTTGATATACTTTCACTTCAGCATCTGGAAGAACTACAGACGTGATATCACGGCCGTCTAATACATATCCCTTTTTCGATGCAATCTTTCGTTGCATATCTACTAATTTTTGGCGTACACCTGCAAACTTTGATACTTTCGAAGCAGCATATGAAACCTTATCATTTCTGATGAGATTTGATACGTCTTCTCCATTAACAAAGACTGAACCATCAGTCTTTAAGTTTAAATCAATATTATTTGCAGCCAACACACATTCTTTTTCATCATCCAAATCAACACCATTGGTTAAACAGTAATAACCTACAGCACGATACATCGCACCAGTATCAATATGTGTAAAACCTAATTCTTTTGCTAATCGCTTAGCAATGGTACTTTTACCAGAGGCACTCGGGCCATCTATTGCTATATTAAACACACCAATCACCTCATTTAATTAAAAACTTTTCCAAATTAGTACTACAACCACCGCAATCGCAATAAACAATAGCGATAACACCACATTCATCAACCGGTTTGTACGAACCATTGTTTCATTCATTTCATCAAGACTACGTTCTTGATCAATGATTTTATGTTGTAATGTTTGTGTTTGGCTTAATAATTCTTTTCTAAATCGTTCATCATCGAATACCATGATGTCCTCATCTTCAAGATCACTCTCAAGTGAAACTTCAGCTAGAGCATTAACATTTGATCCTACTACTGGTTCTTCTACTTTAGAAATAATAACTTCTTCTACAAAATCATCTTCTTCAGATTCTGAAACTTCATTATCCACATCACGAATTGCCATAGCTATTGTTTCTTCTAATGTAGATTCTGATTGTGTTGCTTCAACTAAAGCATCACTTCTATAAATTTGAGTCGCTTCAATTGATTCTTCTACATCTTCAATTTCTATTTCATCTGTAAGTTCAGGATCAACCTGTTGTAGCACTGACTTGATTTCTTCATCATTAAAAGGACGAACCATTTCAGGAGAAATGTTAAGTTCTTCAATAATGTTAGATTGAGTATCATCAACCTTACGATAACCTTTTTTAACGTTATACTCTTTTACTTCATCAAGGAAATCTTTAAGATACGCACTTTCGAAGGTATCAAAGTTTTGAACGGCTTTTTCTTCAGTACGCTCAAATTCTTCTTTGTTATCACGAGCATGCGAAAAATCGTAAGAACGATTATCATTGGTTTTTATCGTATCAAACTGAGAATCAATTTGATTGAGTCGGTCTGCAAAATGAGATAAATCTGAATTAACAACATCACTCTCTAAATCAGTAGCAAGTTGATCATGTAAAACTTGATTTTTTTGTACACGAGATTTCATAATTTTTTACCACTCCTTGAATCAATTATAGCATAGAATTATAACTTGATTCTATGTAAATATGGTTCAATAAGGTAGTATAAGGCGAATAAAATGCCTCCCTTAACAAGATTAAAGGGAAAATAGGTCGCAAACAAGATTTCCCAAGCACCATTTTTACTTAAATGGAATAGAGGGAATGTTATATAGTAGTTTAATACATTCATAACAACCGCAGCTAACACTACCGATATTGTCGCGAAAACTATTTTATTAAATCCGTGTTTTATTTGTGGTTTATAAATTGCAAATGGAGCAAGTATACAAACAGCATATAAGAAGTTTGCTATTTCCCCTGCAATCATTGGGTTTTTTGATATAAAGATTATATGTAATAAATTTTTCAATAGTGCGACACATATTCCAGGAATCCATCCCATTGTAACTGTCGCTATTATTACAGGTAAATCACTTAGATCCATTTGTAATGGTGGCATAATCGGAAACTCAAACATAAAGAGTACCGCTGACATTGCGCTTAAAAAAGCAATGTATACCATTTTACGAGTCTTATTATTCTTCATCATTTTTCCTCCTTGTGAATCAATAATAATCCTCAAGGCACGAAAAAAAACTTCTTTCATCCAGACTTTAACTGTCGCCATCGTAATTACAACGATTCAACCTTAGTGGTTCGCGGGGTTTACCGCCGATCGGGAATTTCACCCTGCCCTGAAGTACACCTCAATTATAAAGAAAGAGGCCTACAATGTCCACGATTAAACTTTTATAAACATAGAGAGTATACCAACTCAATCATGCTACACATCTATTCAGGACTTATAAGAACTAATTTGTGACAATTCATCTGAAATATCACATAAAAAAAACCGCGATAGCGGTTTAGTTAGCACGTCCTGAGTATTTACCATCAGTTGTATTGATAACAACAACTTCACCTTCAGAGATGAATAATGGAACGCGAATTTCATATCCAGTTTCAAGAACTGCATTTTTTTGAGCATTTGTAGCTGTATCGCCTTTAACTGCTGGTTCAGCTTCTGTCACAACGAGTGATACTTTCTCTGGTAAGTTGAGTCCTAAAACTTCTGATTCGTAGAGCACTATTGTGACATCTGCATTTTCCTTCATAAAGTTTAGTTCCCACTCTAATTTATCTTTAGCGATTTCAATTTGTTCATATGTTTCGCCATCCATGAAAACGAGAACATCGCCCCCATCATATAGATATTGCATTGGTCGTTTTTCGATGTGAGCTTGCTCTAACTTATCTCCACCAATAAGCGTTAATTCTGTAACAGAACCTGATCTCATATTTCTAACTTTAGCTTTAATAATCATTTGACGTTGAGCTGTTTTATTGTGTGATGTATCAATAACTTGATATAAATTTCCTTCATAAATTATTGACATACCTGATCGTAAATCATTTGATTGAATCATACGTTTGACCTCCATTAGTTCAATTTATAACTTCCATCATCAATTATATCATAGACGTTATCAATTGAGATAGCCCCATCAACAAAAAGATACAATTTATCCTCGTCTTTAGAGGCTGTCACCCAAGACTTATGGATATATATAAATAAGGAATCTTCTGATTCTCGAAAGTGATTTAGGACTATTTCTTCAATTTCTAAAGAATTCCTAATTTTATCAAGATAAAACTGACTTTCATAGTACATCATACGGTTTGCAATAACATCTGCATGCCACAATATAAACGATACGAAGAATACAAGTACACTTATTAGAATGACTCCATCACTACTATCTTTCCATCTCATAATGAATGTCACAACTTTCACTAAAATACATTGACTCAACATTTTCAAGTAAGATTTCATATCCAGGACTTTTCACAATTCGATTTCGATCAAAGTAAATTTCAAACACCCTCTGCTCATTACTAATAGTTAATACCGAATCACTACATTCAAGCAAGTGAGATCTTTGGACCAATTGCCTGAACTGAACATCAAAAATATCCTCTTGTTTAATCACCTCAATTTTATGATTAATCATCACATGTAATATTCCCAGCTCGATAGTCAATATTATCGGAATAGATAAAAGACAGAGTAACACTTCAACAAGTGTAAAACCTCTACTATTAATGATACAACCCTCCTAAAGTAAATACGATAACCCCCAGAACTAATAGCGAAAGCATCACTTCAATCATCAAACTACCTTCTCTCACAATTAAGCCTCCCAAATCCTAGTTGGACCGTACATATGTACCCGTCAATCAGAATACTTTGGGCATGATTTACATTCCCATTTTTATTAAACCAAAGAGATTTGGAATAGACATTCTGTTTTTGTTCATACATCGCTTTTAATTGTAAGTAATGAAGTTTTGGAGTAGGATCAAAATTAGCATAAATATGAATTGATGATAAAGAAAGCACCATTAGAACACTAATAACAAAGAGAACTGTCATCATCTCTAATAACGTAAATCCCCTCTTATTCATGCACTGCTTGCCCTTCATGAACACTAATTCGAGAACCGTCTCCACAATAACATTGCCTATCAGATAAAAAACCACCTTCAACAAGTTGGGACATACTTGTCGGAATCGAGTCATTTTGTAGTCGCCATTGCAAAATTGCTGCATCCACAACTTTCAATTGAGCATCACAGCCTTTATCATTTACGACATGAATCGTTTTTTGAATATTTGGAATTGTTAACAGAAATAGAATAACGATCACCGATACTACAAGAACCATTTCCATTAGAGTAAAACCACGCTTCATCATAACCCCTCCATTATTTTCAGCGGAACCAATAAACTTAGATAAAACAGTATGACTGATACAAATATTGATAAATAACTCAATAGTTTTATCCATCTTATTATGGTTTTTTCACTTTGTCGAATATCTTCTTTCATGACTTCTAGATGATTTTGAAACGATTTTCTCTCACAATCAAATTGGATTGAATTTAGAAAATCTTGAGCATCTTTATTTAAGTAGGAATTCCGAATACTTATTTCAAGTGATTTCCCATTGATTAAATCGTTACGTATTGATGACGCTACCCAAAATTTAGAAGATTCTCTTGTCATTTCCATAATTTCTCTCAATACATCTTGAATTGAAAGAGCATATACATGATAAACAGTAAATAATTTAACGAATTGATAAGATATTATCTGATTGAAATATTTCCCTATCCCTCTATTTTGATATTTAAGCAAGAAAGTTATCATTAAATCCATTTTCCTGTAAATATAGAAGCCTACAAAAATAATAAGAACAACAAACAGAAACATAACAATTACAATACTAGACAATGATTTGTAAGCATAGATTATAGTGGGTTCCACATCAAAATCATTCAAGAATCCAATTAGGACCTCAGAAAAATAAAGACAGTAAAACAACGAAAATAAAACAGCAACAAACCAAAGGAGAATCGGATATGCGAGTTTTTTACCAAGATATCTAATTTTTATTCTCTTATCTTTATGTAATACTAAGTATAGATCAATATTACTGGATACCGATATCGAGGAAGAACAAGTAAAGTTGAATGTTTCTTTCATAAACGATTCCAGACTTTGGTTATTAATCGAATATTTAATCATAATATCATTCCACGATATACCATGTTCCACATCAAACCTTATACGGCTCAATTTATTCCTTAGTTCATTTCTTTTGAAGTAGTTTTTTAATTTCTTTTTTATTTTTAATCTTATATTTAATGTGTACGTCGTTACCCTCTCTTTTCATTTCTTGAAATATGATTCCTTGAAGCAACATTTCTAAATCATCAACACTTGTATCCAATTCTGTTAGACGACGTACCACTTGTTCGAGCTCACCACTATGTATCGTTGATGCAACTAAGTGTCCGGATAGTCCACATCGGATGCATTGCCGGATATCTTCTTCAGTTCTAATTTCTCCAAGAACGATAATATCAGGGTCGTGTCTTAATAATTGCGTAATCCCTTCCGAATACGTTAACGAATCATTAACTTCAACTTGCACCCAAGAATCATTAATACGTTCAATTGGATTTTCTAAAGTATATACCTGTTTATTTTCAAGATTAGAAACAACATTGAATAATGTCGTAGACTTACCACTACCTGTTGAACCACAAAATAAAATAATGCCACTATTCGATTCAAAAAGTTTGGTAATCTTAGCCCTATCTCTCGTATTATTTATGGAACTTTGAATTGAATCAATACGATTCATATTCAAAACTCGTACCACACCGGTTAGAATGCTGTTGGTTTCTATACAAGCAAAACGAAATTGGTAATTAAAATCATTAATACAGTAAGTAAACACAACTGTTTGGGGACGAAGACGATCTGCCAAACTAACTTTCGAGTAAAATTTGATGTATTGAAATAGTGCCTCAATATCTTTAGATTGGAAATCTGTGATTAATACTTTATGCCTTCTCAAAATAATCTTTTGAGATTTCGAATCCATTGAGATGTGGATATCAGTACATCGTTTATTAATTGCTAAATTCAAAAGATTATTGAATTCTAAATGTAATTGCTCCATGGTACCAATTATGAATGATTCTTCATAAAACCTAAAAAAAAAATCACCGAAGTGATTTCATTTTAGTGCTTGCTTAACATAATAATTACGCTTTATTTCTTCATCTAAGGTCGTTGTATTACCATGTCCTGGGTATAATATTATCATGTCACCTTTATAAGTCTCAACGAAGTCACGAATTGCTTCATTCAAAGCAGCCATACTTCCAGTAGGTAAATCTGTTCTACCTACGGATTCTTCAAAGATAAAATCCCCATCAAAAACATGATTATCCAAAACAAAGCTAATTGATCCACTCGTATGACCAGGAGTTTTTATAACATCAAATTCAAAAGAACCAATATCCAACGGTTCTAAATAAATTGGTGTTACCTCTGCTTCGATGATATACTCTTCTGGAACTTGATTAGATAAGTTAACACGAGGGTTTTTAAGATAATGTATTTCTTCATGGTACATATATACAGGACAATTGAATCTATCAACGACTGCATCGATACCAGAAATATGATCAAAATGACCATGAGTAATTAATACTGCAATAACCTCTTTGCCCTTTAAAGGTTGTAGCAAGCGTGTCGCATCACGATTAGGATCTAAACACGGATCAACGACTATAACTTCATTGTCTTTCTCAATGTAGTATGTGTTGGTAGCTGCAAACCCTAACGTGCGATATGTAATTTTCATATCAATAGAAAAAAAGCCTATACTAGGCTTATTTTTTCTCTTTGTGTAGTGTATGTTTTTTGTCACGTGGGCAGTATTTTGTGACTTCCATACGTTCTAATTGAACTTTTTTATTACGTGATGTGTAGTAGTTTTCTTCACCACATTCAGCACATTTTAAAATAACTTGAGTTCTCATGGTTTACCTCCGTACTTAATAAGCTATGTCATTATAGCATAAATTAATTATCTTTCATATAGTAATCTATTACTTTTGTTGTAAGTGGACCACAAACATTTAATAACGCATATCCTGTTCCACGATCTGGATATGCATTTGGAGCAACACAGCTCACAGCTACTTTTGGTGAATCAAACGGAGCAAATGCAACAAACGTTGAATTACGCAATCCATTTGAATCTTGAGCGGTACCTGTTTTCGCAGCAACTGGGAATCCCAAACGGTTGATATCAGTACAGTTTCCTGTTGCAGCACACTGTCTCATCCCCTCACGAACATGTGATAATGCTTCTGGATTTTCTAATACATTTAATACTTCCACGTTATTTTGATAAACAGTTTCTTTTGAATCGTGATTTTGAGCTTCGGTAACAAAGCGGGGTTTCATTCGATATCCTCCATTTGCAATGGTTGAGATATATTGATTTAATTGAAGCGCATTGTAGTTATCAAATTGCCCAATAGCAAATTCGAGTAAGGTACCCGAGTTATTTGTAGACCCTTTAAATCCAATTTCTTCACGGGGATAGTCTACTTGAGTCTTAACACCCAAACCAAATTGGCTATAGTAATCTCTCATAGTTCCATAAGTTTTGATTGGGTCAGGGAAAACTAACGGTCCATTGGGAACATATGTTGTATTTCCTAAACCAATAGCTACATAGAACATATAAATATTACTTGAGAGTTTTAAAGACGATACATCATCTACCATGCCAAGGTTACGATATGAGACACGTGCAGGGGTTCCTGCAATGGTCATAGGTGTATCCATAATCGCTTGACCGTGTTTCATGACACCTTCATTAAGACCCATGTAAACAGTCGCCCCCTTGACCGTTGACCCGAGAGGGAAAGCATTTAGCATGATACGTTGTGGATCATTGAAGTAGTTACCATCACTACCACGCGTAACTGCAGAGAACGCAAGAATATCCCCCGTATTTGGGTCAGAAACAACAACTTGAATTTGATCCATGTTTTTTCGGTCGGCAATACCTTCCATACTTCTCAGAAGTGCTTCCGATTCACTTTCAACATATTTTTGCAAATCAAAATCAATAGCAGTTACAAGATCAAATCCTTTTTGACCCGGTTTCTTATCACTAACTTCAATCTTGCTTCCATTCTTTTCGTATTCCACATCAACACCAGAAAGTAAGCGTTCATATTGATACTCTAATCCATAAACTCCAACTTCAGCATCTTTCGCATAACCACTAGAGATAAAGTAATCAAGTTTTTCATAAGGAATATCCCCAACACCACCGAAGATAGTTTCTAGGTTAATTTCCTCGTTATGTTCTCGCTCATATCGAATTCGATGTGAGAATCCTGGAAATTCATTAGCATGTTCAGCAAGATATGCAATCTGTTCATTGGTAACTTCTTCCATTATCAAAGCGGATTGCCCCATCTGAATATTTTCCATCTTTGAAACAATATTAAATGCTTGTCTTTTTTCTGAACTCAGAGAATCAATCATTTCCCCTGTAATTCGTTCTCTCTTCAATTTTTCAGCTTCAGATTCTTTCAAACTTCCTTTTTTGAAAAGTTCATTTTCTTCATCAGTTAATAACTCTTTACCAAGTTTGTTTTCTCGAAGCCAAAGCGTTTTGAGATCATATTCATTGAGTTTTTCTTCAACTGGAAAAGCATTAGCAAAATGCTTTCCTAACTCCATTTTTGCTTCATAATCCATGGACTTAATAGGATCATAAACTATGGTATTAATTGTTTTATTAGAAACAAGTACTTTACCATTTCTATCATGGAATTCACCACGCATAACATTACCTTTTATAGGAGGTGTAGTGTATTTTTCTCGAAGATCTGCGAAATGTTCTGCCTGAACAATTTGAACTTGATACAAACGCCAGACTAAAATCCCAACAAGAATCATGATGATTCCCATTAGAATCTTTAGTCTATAATTTATGAGTTTCTCAACATCAGTTTTCTTTTTAAGGTGTTCACTACTTCCTGAATAGTCTTTAACACGATTTTTATTTTTAAGGAAATTCATGATTCACCTCCGTTTTACATTTCTCGTTCTTTTTGTTTTGCTTTAGCTCTTTCTTTTTTCTGAAGTCTAATTTCTTCACGAATCATCGCACGTTTCTTACGTGACATCATATCATCAATCTCACGTTTACGTTTCACTTTGTACCCTGGTTTAACCTTAATCTTTTTACGGTTTAAAATTTGAGCAACTTCTGGATCTACTTTTTTCGTGCGTTTCTCAATATTGTAGAAAGGACGCGCAGGAACTAGGGTACCTTTTTCAATTTTCATGTAATTGAATACAACATTACTCTTCATCAATTTTGAGACAGAGTTTTGATCCTTAGGTCCCACAATTGAGATACAGTATCCCTCACGACCAGAACGTCCTGTACGACCAGAACGGTGTGTATAGAATGATAAATCATGTGTAGGGAGTCCAACATTAATAACATGACTAATCTGAGGTAAATCGATACCACGAGCAGCCAAGTCTGTTGCAACGATGTATTGTACTTTCTTACTATGAATACGAGACATGACTTGTTTACGACCACGGTCATCAACATCACCATGGATTTCAACACAGTCAATACCATAATCACGTAAGTAACTCGCAATTTCGACAGCTTCTGTCTTTGTATTCGTAAAGATAATAACAAGAAGTGGATTGATAACTGACAAGATATCCAATACAGCTTCTTCACTATTACGATGACGTTTGTTTATTAAAATATGTTCAATTCTAGGTTTAAGTTTTTCTTCAGTAGAAACAATTTCGATCGGATGATGAAGATATTTTTTAATAAAGCTTCTTAATCCTGATGGTATTGTTGCTGAGAAAAGCATAAAGGTAGTTTCGGTTAATAATCGAGATGCGATAGTATCAACTTCATCAATAAATCCATAGTCTAACATCATATCCGTTTCATCAATAATACATACCTTGATTGTATCAACACGGAGTACATTCCAACTTAAAATATCGATAAACTTACCTGGAGTTGTTATTAAGATATGAGGTTGTTTCGCCATTTTAGATTCAAGACGCTTGTTATCCATTCCACCGATTGCAAGCTCAATTGAAATTTTCGGTTCTACTTCGATAATGTCACGCGCAAAATTGTTAATTTGCATCGCAAGTTCACGAGTTGGAGCTAAAATTAAAGCTTGTGTTTGGTTTAAGTCTGGATTTATTTTTTCTAAAATCGCGAACAAGAAAGCATGAGTTTTTCCTGTTCCTGTATCGGATTTAACAATTAAATCTCGATTTGTTTTAATTTCCTTCAATACTTTTTCTTGTACCGAAGTTAACTCAACGAAATTATTTTTTTCAAATAACTTTTGTGATAGTTCATTCATGAGCACCACTTCCTTCTAAATACGTTTGTATCACATTGAATTCATGACTAAGGTTTTCATCATGTTGTTTTATTGTTTGTAATTTATCACGTCGTTGTTGTAGAAACTCAAAGTACTCGACATCATTATGACGTGATAAAATGGGACCTATTATTTGTTCCTGCTCAGTTAGGTTTTGTTTAATTTTACTATATTTCACTTTAATAATAAAAGTAGGAATCGTACGATCAAACATAAATATTTCATCTTCGATTTCAAATCCATCGGCACTTAATTTTTGACGTAACCAAGGATTCTTGGTATTTGATTGAATAATAATCGAATCATTTTTATTAAATACATATCCCGAGATGATATCCCAAATTGTCTCAGCACCCATACCCGCAATTACAAAGCAATCAGCATCGCCTTCAAAGCCCTCTAAGCCATTTCTCAATTGTAATTCAACACAATCATTCAAATCGTACTTAGTAATATTCTTTTGAGCTTGACTCAAGGGTAATTTCGCAATATCCAATCCATAGGCTTTACGAACTTTACCACTTTCAATACTTTTTGCAATCAACAATCCATGATCCGTTCCCACATCAGCAAGAATTGCATTTTGTGGAATTAAATCATGAATTGCCATTAATCGTTTTGATAACTGAATCATTATCGTTTGTCTACGAAGTCACGAAGACGTTTCGATCGTGTAGGATGTTTAAGTTTACGTAATGCTTTCGCTTCAATTTGACGAATTCGTTCACGTGTAACATTAAATTCTTTACCAACTTCTTCAAGAGTACGTGTTCTACCATCTTCAAGTCCAAAACGTAGTCGCAATACTTTTTCTTCACGTTCAGTTAGACCTTCTAAGACCATGTTAATTTCTTCTTTAAGCAATTGATTGTTTGCATATTCATCTGGTGACATAGCATCCTTATCTTCGATAAAGTCTCCTAAATGAGAGTCATCTTCTTCACCAATTGGTGTTTCTAATGAAACTGGATCCAAAGCAATTTTTTGTATTTCGCGAACTTTTTCAGGTGTAATTCCTTCCATTTCAGCTGCAATTTCTTCTGCAGTTGGTTCACGTCCCAGTGTTTGAACTAATGAACGCTGCACACGAGTCAATTTATTAATTGTTTCAACCATATGAACTGGGATACGAATTGTACGAGCTTGGTCAGCAATAGCACGTGTGATTGCTTGACGAATCCACCATGTTGCATATGTTGAGAATTTAAATCCCTTCGTATAATCGAATTTTTCAACCGCTTTAACAAGACCCATATTACCTTCTTGAATCAAGTCAAGGAATAACATTCCACGGCCAACGTATTTCTTAGCAATTGAAACAACAAGACGCAAGTTAGCAGAAATTAAGATACGTCGTGCTTCTTGTCCATCAAAGTATGTATCAATACAGTTATCAACATAAGCAAGATTTGATTCATCATCTTGGAAATGGTCTTGAAGAATGTCAAAAATATCTTCAATCTTCAATTCTTGCATAATTATCTCAAACTCTTCATCATCAACATCTGCTGCGAAATGCTCACGATAGAGATTTATAATCAACTCTTTCGCTTGTTCTCCTTCTTGAAGTCGACGTGCAATTTCAGGCTCGTCTTTAGGATCAAGTAGATTAACACGGCCAATTTCCTTCAAGTACATTTTGACTGGATCATTGATACGTACAAGGTTAGCGGATGTTAATTCATTTTCATATGAACTTAAATCAACCTTATTCATGGAGTCATCAAAAGGAACATCTCCATCAACAGCATCATCATCTAGAAGCGCATCGTCCTCCAATGCATCCTCATCATCAAGAAGAACTTCTTCTTCAATGTCATCCTCTTCATCAACTAAGATAATATTATTATCTGAAAACCAATTGAAGAGTTCTTCTGATTCATCATCCGATAAATTTAAGTGATCAATTGCTTTCTCAACATATGCATTAAGTAAACGTTGATCTTTCTCAGACTGTTTTAAAAACTCCTCTTTTACTTCTTCTAAAGTTTTAATCTTTTTCGCCATTCATGTTCTCCTTTTTATTCGTTCTCATCGTTTTGATTGCTTGCTCAAGTAATTCAATTTGATCATCAATCGTAACTTGCTCTCTTATTTGGTTCCGATACGCATTAACATTCATCGTTACCAAACGTTTCTTAACTAATTCTATATTTTGATATAACCCTTCTTTGTTATATCGATCAATCAGTTCATCTTCTTCCAATTCAATTGCGAACTTTTTCAATTTATCATTCACATCCAAAGATAAAATATCGGCGGTCGCAATTTCTTGTTGATTACGATATTGATCTAATAGAATCAACGCAAAATCAGTTGCTAAATCCGATATCAGAAATCCTAATTGATCACGATATATATATGCAGCTTCTTTCGATAACATCATATATTTTAATATAGATCTTTCAGGGATGCTTATGTTAAATTGATTCATGTTCTCGACAATTGTTCTTTGCACAATTTCGGGTTGGTCCGTTTTATGAACAAGTTGTTGCGACAAGACGCTATACTCGAAACCTGTTTTGTCTGCAAGTTTCTTTAAATAATAACTTTGTTCAAGCTCGTCTTCTTGACCGAGATGTTTGAGCATAAATTCAACGACATGTTTACGTTTCTCGAATGAATCGAGGCCATATTGCCCAATCGCATAGCTCATTAAAAAATCGAGCCAATGGATTCTATCATCAATTCCACGTCTCACTGCGTCTTTCCCATTTTTACGGACTGCTTCATCTGGGTCGAGACCACTATCATTATACCATACTGTGATATTACATTGCTCATTTCTTAACTTCGTTCCAATTTGATAAGTTGCCTCAAGTCCAGCACGGTCACCATCGAACGCTAAAACAATATTATGACTGCATTCCTTGATTAGACGAATTTGGTCTGGAGTACATGCTACTCCGAGTAATGAAGCAACATTTGGAAACCCAATTTTAGTAAAAGCAATCGTATCCGTGACACCCTCAGACAAAATGATGAACCCTTGCTTACGAGCTATATCTTTAGCACGGTGAAAGTTGTAAACTGTTTTTCCTTTAACATAAAGCTTTGTTTCACTACTGTTGATATATTTAACAGAGTTATTATTATCTAAAGCACGAGCACTAAATGCGATGACTTGGCCATATCGATTATGAATTGGAAACATAATACGATCATAGAATACATCCATAACGCCACGATCGTTAAGACGTGCCAAATCACAGGAAATTAACGTCTCATCATCAAACCCTTTTGCTTTAAGAAATTTAGTAAGTTGAAAATTATCATAAACAACACCAATACCAAATTCTTTAATTAGTGTATCATCGTAGCCACGTTCTCGAATCACACTCAATCCACGTTGCCCCTCTTTGGTAAAAAGTTGAAATGATGTAAATTTTTGTGCCTCGTCCATAGCATCTAATAATTTCTCTTTTTCTTCGTCAACAGGTTTAGTTTCTACTGATTCGTATTCACTCACATCAATATTTGCGTACGTAGCAGTTTTTAATACTGCATCAATAAAGTTAACTTTCTCATAGTCTTGAATAAACGTAAAAACATTCCCACCTGCTCCACAGACAAAGCATTTATAAATTTGTCGATCCGGAGACACAGACATTGATGGATCATGATCATCGTGAAAAGGGCAAACACCAACATAGTTTTTGCCCTTTTTCGATAATGAGATATAACGTGATACAACGTCAACAACATCCGTTTTAGAGCGAATGTCATTAATTAAACTTTCTGGCAATCGCCTCATTTTTCATCACCCATTAATTGCTTTTGTAATAATATCTTTCGCTTCTTCAATTGTTACACGAACTTGTTCCATTGAATCACGGTAACGAAGTGTTACAGTGTTATCTTCAAGAGAATCAAAGTCAACCGTAATAACAAATGGTGTTCCAATTGCATCTTGACGACGGTATCGTTTACCGATGCTTCCACTTTCGTCATAATCGCATGCAAATTCTCCCATGAACTCACCAAGAACTTCTTGCCCTTTGTCAGATAATTTTTTAGACAATGGTAACACACAAACTTGTACCGGAGCTACTTTTGGTGCGAATCGCATAACGATACGCGAATCATTTTCAAGTTCTTCCTCATCATATGCTTCACAAATCAATGCTAACATGAGACGTTCAACACCTAATGATGGTTCAACACAATACGGAATATATTTTTCATTTGTTTCTGGATCTAAATACTCCATATTAACTTTCGAATGAATTTGATGCTGCTTGAGGTCATAATCAGTACGGTCCGCAATACCCCACAACTCATCAAATCCCCATGGGAAACGATATTCGATATCACTTGTACCAGTTGAATAGTGAGATAACTCTTCAGCATCATGTTCACGCAAAATCAGGTTTTCTGAGTCAATACCTAAATCAATCAACCATTTCATTGCAAAATCTTTCCAGTATTCATACCATTTTAGATCTTCACCTGGTTTAACAAAGAATTCAAGCTCCATTTGCTCAAACTCACGTGTTCTAAAGATGAATTGACCTGGTGTGATTTCATTACGGAATGACTTACCAATTTGAGCAATACCAAATGGTAACTTCTTACGCATCGTACGTTGAACATTACGATAGTTTACAAACATCCCTTGAGCTGTCTCAGGACGTAAATAAATTGCATTCGTATTATCCTCTGTAACACCTTGGAATGTTTTAAACATTAAATTAAACTGTCTTATTGATGTAAAATCATGACCACCACAGTTAGGACACGGAATCTTGTGTTCAGCAATATATGCTTCCATTTCTTCATTTGTCATAACGCCTGCATTTACAGTGTTTCCCGAAAATTCTTCGATTAATTTATCGGCACGATGACGTGTCTTACACTGACGACAATCCATCAATGGATCATTAAACGTATCTAAGTGTCCACTTGCTTTCCAAACACTTGGATTCATCAATATTGCAGATTGAATTCCTACGTTATAAGGGTTACGGGATACAAATGATTGCCACCATAACTTCTTAACATTTTCCTTTAGTTCAATTCCTAAAGGTCCGAAATCCCATGTATTTGCAAGACCTCCATAAATCTCACTTCCTTGGAATACAAAACCTGTCTGTCTTACATGATTGACAATTGTTTCAAATTCATATTTCTTAACCATTTTCTCTCACCTTCTCATATACTTTCTCTATTATACATTAGATATTAGTTTCCAACTATTAAATTTATAATCCCCATGATATTCCAAATAATCAATCAGCACTGACAACACTTGTTTTGCGTCTATTTCTTCTAGATAATCGCGAATAGATTCTCGAGTAAATAACCCTTTCAATGCAATTAACAGTTCCTTTTGATTATATCGATGATTTCTTGCATGTTGTTGGCAAAGATACCCGCCTTGCTCCACTGAGAATTGCGAAATCATGGAACTACCACAGATAACACAGCCTGTAACATCTGGCGTAATTCCTTGAATCTCAATGATACTCTTCACGAGCTCTATTAAAATAATAACTTGGGATGTATCTCTTAAACCTTTTGTAAACATTGCATAGAACAAGTCATGGTATTCTTCGTCATAGCATCGAATCGTAATTTCACTTAAACAAGAACTATACAACAGCCAATCAAAATCCGATCGCCTTGTTAAATAACCATCCTGTAGTTCACCACCTGTAATACGGTTTAGCTGATTATCATTAAATTTAGATTCATACTTTACATAAGAATATTCCAAGCCCAATTTCCCTTGTTTTGATTTTGGTTTGTAGTAACCCGGTAAAATCAATCGCATGAGTCCGTGGTTCTCGGATAAAAACGTAATCATTGCATCATGCTCACGGTAAGGAACTACCGCAAGAACATAACCACAATCAGGATTCATATTGAATTTCAATATATCCGAGTTGATTCAACATTTTAGCACGATTACGCCAGTTCTTCTCAACGCGAACATAAGTTTCAAGATAGACCTTCCCACCCATGATTGTTTCTAATTCTTCACGAGCTAGAATACCAATTTTTTTGATCATCTGACCTTGTTTACCAATAATCATGCCTTTTTGTGAAGGTCTATCTACAAAGATAACAGCTGAAATAATGGTAGATCCATCCTTCTTCACAATTTTCTCAATAGCAACGGCTACGGAGTGCGGAATTTCTTCTTCTGTAAGCTTTAAAATTTTCTCACGAATAATCTCAGCATAGATGAATTGTTCAGGATAAGCACTGACTTGCTCTTTAGGATAGTACATTACCCCTTCTTCAAGGTAATCCAAAGTTACATCGAGTAAGCGGTCAACATTTTGGTCCTGAAGTGCAGAAATTGGAATGATTTCTGTGAACTCAAAATCAGAGAATGTCGCAATTTTAAGTAACATCTCATCTTTTTCCATTAAGTCAGCCTTGTTGATAACAAGAAATACTGGTAACTTAACTTTCTTCAACTTTTCAATTACAAATTCATCACCTTTACCAAAGGGTTGAGATCCATCAATAATATAGTAAATAATGTCTACACCTTTAAAATGAGCATATGACGCACTATTCATTCGCTCACCTAACTCATGTTTTGGTTTGTGAATCCCTGGTGTATCAATGAAAATCATTTGATAATCTTCTTCAGTTCTCACGCCAATGATAGCATCTCGTGTAGTTTGTGCTTTTTCAGATACGATTGCTATTTTTTGTTTTACAATTTGATTAATGAGTGTTGATTTCCCTGCATTGGGTCTTCCAACAATTGATATAAATCCCGACTTAAATTCCATTCATTTCCTCTTTTCTTAAATAAAACGACCTACGACAATAATTACAGCTACTACGACTGCATAGATTGCCGCCAACAACACTGCTCCTGCAGCGATATCTTTAACTTCTTTGACATGTAAATCATATTTCTTTTCAACAAGATCACACACATCTTCGATTGCTGAATTCAAAAACTCTGTTATAAGAACTAGAAAAATTGCTGAAAGAACAAAGAGCCATTCAGTTGTGCTAATTCTAAAAAAGCTAAAAAAGATGACTGAAGCAATCCCAAATACAAATTGTATTTTGATACTTTTATCAAACCTTAGTCCAGCGATAACACCTTGAATAGCACACTGAAATTTTTTTATCGTTCGGTTAACGAGATTTTCTTGCGATTTCATCCAGTATCCTTTCTTGAAGCCCAAACATTTCTGCTTCATCTTCAGGAGTCATATGGTCATATCCCAAAAGATGTAAGTAACCATGAGTTACAAGAAAACAAAATTCTCTTTTTAAACTGTGTCCATAGTCCTCTGATTGGCGACGTATTGCATCGACACTGATTACAATATCTCCGAGCATATGAACACCTTCTTCTACTGAATGGTCTTCAAAGCTTAGTACATCAGTTGGACGATCAATGTCTCTAAAATCACGATTCATCACATGGATGTCTTCGTCATGAACTAAAACGACACTAACTTCCACATTTTTATCTGTGTCCGTAAGCGTCAATGTCTTATCGAGAATTGGTTCTAAATACTTTTTATAAGAAGCCCATGATTGTTCACGGCTGTTATTTATATAGTTTATTTTCATATCATCACTTCCGTGTTCATTATATCACAATTTTATTTATTATTATCCTTTAATTACACGCTATTCCCAAGTGTCCTTTCTCTTAATATTATGACCTCAATAAAAAAAGTGAGCCACCGATATTAAAGGACTCACTTTTATACATTATTATTTAATATCGAAACTATCTTTTTTCTTTTTAATTACTTCAAGAAGAACAGCCACTCCTCCAAGCATCGTTAGAGATATTGGGAGAACACTTACTGCTACACCTGTTTCCGGAAGTTTTTCTTCAGGTTCGGGTTTCACTTCTGGTTTTGTTTCCCCTTCAGGTTCAACGGATTTTTCATTCCATTTCGCATAAAGTGTAATATCCGAGCCAACAGTGTCTACTGAAAAATTCCAAGGTGTTGCGAATGTTGAGTCAGTATACCAACCCAAAAATGTAAAGTTTTCACGTTGTGTAATTGGTTCAATTAGAAATGTACCAGCACTCACTTCAGTAAGATCAGCTACTTCAGAACCACCATTCTCTACATAAGTTACTGAATAAGTTACAGGAATTGCTTCCCATTTTGCATAAAGTGTCACATCTGATTCTACACGATCAGCGTCGAAGTCCCAGAGTGTTGTGAATGCTTCATCATGATACCAACCTTTGAATATAAAGCCTGCTTTTGTAGTTGTTGGTTCATTCAGTTTGGTTCCAGCTTCTACTTCAGTTAGATCAGCCACTTCAGAACCACCATTCTCTACATAAGTTACTGAATAAGTTACAGGAATTGCTT
>JAVWLP010000011.1:38636-50941 GCA_036637915.1 Erysipelothrix sp.
GATACCAACCTTTGAATATAAAGCCTGCTTTTGTAGTTGTTGGTTCATTCAGTTTAGTGCCTGACTCTACTTCAGTTAGATCAGAGACTTCAGTACCACCATTCTCTACATAAGTTACAGTATAGGTTTGAGCTGCTTCTCCCCAATCTGCATAGAGAGTAATATCACGAGTTATAGGATTTGAGAAGTCAAAATCAATGTTAAATTCGTTATTATCTAAGAACCAACCCCCAAATGTATATCCAGGTTTAATTGGGTCAGATGGAGCATCAATAATTGTTCCATTCTCAATATTTAAAATCGGATCAATTTCATTCCCACCATTCGTATCAAACTCAACTTTATGATGTAATACAGCATCTGAAACATCCATGATAACTTGATAATTCACATACCCATCGAAATTGTCATCAGGAATTAGCCCGTTTTCATCATGTAATTCAGAATCGACCGAGAAATAAGCAGTTCCACGCAACACATTGCCTGCGTAGTTCATGATCATATCATCACTGTTAGAATCCTTATATTGTCTAACGAGATCAAGGAACTGAGCCTCGTTCAGTAACACTTGGAACGATTGATAGAAATCAATATCAAAGCCGTCGTCTGTACTTCCTTGAATTAAATTTCCATCTCGATCAATGTATCTGATAAGCAATGGAGCTTCTAACAACTCGTAGTATTCATCTGTATAATCATCATAACTTCCATGACGATAGTCTACTGAGCCACTTACAGTAGTAAACTTGTAACCTGAGTCGGGAGCAAGTTTTCCTATTGCATTCTCATAAACAAAAACGAAAGGATTATCAAAATCAATTCGATAGTAATTATCACCATTAATGATTTCACTTGAAAATTTCTCAATAAATGTTGTTCCTACTTCACCCGATATCAGTTCGTAATGAAAACTTTCATCAAGAGTGTTTAACCCTGTTAAGAAACTCAGGTCAGAAAACCCTAATGAATAATCGAGGGAAATCGACACTTTGTTATCATAACCTGATAGTTGAGTATTATAATTTAGTGATTTTAGATACTTTAGAACTTCCGTCTCGTAATATGTTACATTATCTTTATTAGAAATGGTTTTCGCAATATGCCAATCAGCCGCAAGATAATCTTGATCTAGGTACTCTTCTGGTAATTTAGCACTCAATTTTACGACACCAATATTCGGCAATTTTGCTAGGGATTGTAAGACATCATTTGTAACAGGATTATCTAGATCAATGAGTATTCCTAATGCCTCAACATTATTAAAATACTCTATTCCTGTGAAGTCTCGAATAGTACGGTATTGTTTCGCGCCATTAGTGTCATCTTCATAAACATAAGTAAGATCAAGTTCTCTGATTGACTCAATATCATCGACACTAATAGGCAACAAGTAACCTTTTCGATCAACTAAATAGTTTTGCAAATCAACTGATAATTTTGTATGATCAAACATTTCTTCCCACAGTGCATAAAGCACTGTATCTTCATTAATTCTAATATCCTGATATACTGGATCAGTTAATTCTGGATTTGTATACCATTGTCTAAAAACGAACCCTTCTTTTGTCGGTTCAGTTATTTGTGACAACAATTCCGAAAAGTATGTTCCGATTTCAACTTGAAATGTGTCTTGGTCCATCGATCCGCCGTTTGTTTCAAATTTTACCGTAACTTTATCGATTTCGTCATTTAAATTTGGATTACTTATTTCTTCTTGATTTATCTTTTGTGCCCCAATACTATCGTCTCCAGTTGATATCTCATCAGCATTAATATTTCTAAGATTACTGAATGACGTCAATAATAAAGTCATCGATAATACAACACTTATAGTTTTTTTCATTATCTTCTCCTTATACACTTAGATAGATTATAGTTTAAACAAACTTTAGTAATGTGATAATTAAACGAAAGGTGTCTTAATTAGTAAGTATTTAAATCATAACACCTAAAATACTAGCGTTTCAATCTTAATATTGCGAATAAAAAACGAAACCCTGTTGAGTTTCGTTTTCTTATGTTTCCTATCCAAAATCTATGTGTTGACCCTTTACAATATAAATGACCTGCTCACAGATGTTTTTTGAGTGATCTCCTGCACGCTCGATATTCCTTAGAATTCCTGTTGTGGCAAGTGGGAATCGATGTGCTGCATCTGTATCATCAGCAAAACGATTCATAATTCGTTTGAAGGCATCATCGAGACGATCATCGAGTTCAGCAGCGATGTAAGCTTGCTTAACATCTTGACTCTTCAAGACCCCAACAACAGCGTCAAAGTTCTCTAAGAAGAGATTTCCGATTTCTTCGATTTCTTCATCATAAGGTGTTTCAAGGTAATCATTCTTAATTACGAAACGTCCAATATTTTTTGAATAATCACCGATTCGTTCTAAATCTGAGGCGATTTTAATCCCACCTATCAACCAACGTAAATCTTTCGCAACAGGTTGCATAAGCGAGAGAATTTCAACTGCACTGTCATTAATACTTTCATCAGCATAGTTAATGTGATCGTCACGTTCTATAACTTCCAATGCTAATTCTTTATCACCTGAAATTAATGCTTTAATAGCCATGTCCATAGATTTACGAACACGATTGGCCATATCCAAGATTTCTTCTTGGTACTCTTCCATTCTTTCTTCGATTCTCATAGAGTTCCTCCTTATCCGAAACGGCCCGTAATATAATCTTCGGTACGTTTATCTTTTGGTGTGTGGAATAGCTTCTTAGTCTCTTCATACTCAATGACTTCACCTAGCAAGAAGAATGCTGTCATATCAGAGATACGCGCCGCTTGTTGCATTGAGTGTGTAACAATAACGATTGTGAAGTCCTTTTTCAATTCCACGATTAATTCTTCAATTTTCGCTGTAGCGATTGGATCCAAAGCAGAAGTAGGTTCATCCATTAAGATAACTTCTGGCTTAAGGGCAATCGCACGTGCAATACAAAGACGTTGTTGTTGCCCACCTGATAGGCGTAATGCTGAAGCATTCAAACGGTCCTTAACTTCTTCATAGAGTGCAGCTTTTTGAAGAGATTCCTTCACAACTTCATCTAAAATCTTTTTATCTTTAACACCTTGGCAACGCAGACCATAGGCAACGTTATCATAAATGCTCATTGGGAACGGGTTTGGTTGTTGAAAAACCATACCGACATTTGTTCTTAATTCTACAACATCCGTTTTACTACTATAGATGTTTGTTCCATTGAAATTGAAGGTTCCTTCAATACGACACGAAGGAATTAAATCATTCATTCGATTGAAACATCTTAGAAATGTTGATTTACCACAACCTGATGGTCCAATAAAAGCAGTGACTTTACGATTTTTTATATTCATATTTATATTTTTCAAGGCTTGATGATCACCATAATATAAATCTGCATTGCTAACTTCAAAACTATTCATATTAAGCTCCTAACTTCTTACTGAGTCGTTTGGTAAACAACTTCACAGATATATTTAATATTAACACAATTGCTAAAATAATAATTGAGATAGCGGACGCCAATTCAAAGTTTGGCTGTTCTGCACTCATAACTGCCCAAATATGCACAGCAAGCGTTGTTGCACCTTTACCAATCTGTGGCGCATCATTGATAAATGTTCCCATTGTGTAAATAAGTGCAGCAGATTCTCCAATAACCCTACTTACTGCGAGAAGTACTGCCGATAAAATACCTGGTAATGCAGACGGCAATATAATTCTGAAGATAGTTTGTGTTTGTGTTGCTCCTAAAGAGAGGCTCGACATACGATATCCCGTAGGAACAACAATAAGCGATTCCTGAACTGAACGAATGATTACCGGTAAGAGAATGATGGCCATCGTCATTGATCCAAGTAAAATACTTAATCCGTCAATTCCAAACATCGCCGTTATTGGGTAAAGAACAGCAATTCCCATCAAACCAAATATAATACTTGGGACACCCGCTAACATTTCAATACAACGTTCAATTAACTTATTCATCTTATTTGGAACAGCAATTTCATTTAAGTAAACTGCTGCGAAAATCCCTAATGGTAAAGCAAACAATAGCGATAACCCAATTAGCATTAACGTTGCCAACAGAGAACCCCAGATACCGCCTCCTGGTGTTTTAAAATACAAGGAATCAACATGATCCATAAAGTCTAACTTCATCGCTAGCGACTCAGATTTATCGCTGAAGATAGCACCACCAAACATGGGCGTTCCTGTTTCATTAGTTCCTTCAAGTTTTTCAACTTGATCTCCAACTGAAATGGTCAATGTTTCACCATAGTTTGGTCCTTTTGACGCATTTACAGATTCATTGAAAGGCGATTTTTCATCAATATAGTCAACTACTATAAGACGATGTTTTTCATGGCTAATTACGTCCTTAAATCCAATCCCAAATTTATGACTAAAGTATACGTCATCATCGAGTGACTCAGGTCTTTCGAAGGTTCCTTGAGGTGCTTCACTCCATTCAACAAGATAATTTTGTGACCAATAATCGTTTCGTAACATATCTATGCTTAATGTATCTTTACCTTTTACAAATACAAATGCAAAAATAGCCACTAAAACAATAAGCGAGAACGATGAGGCAAGATATGTCAAGAACTTCGCGATGCCATCTTTAATTTTACGTTTTTTTGTCATTGTCCTTCAGCCCCCACTTTCTTCTTCAACTTATGAATTGCAAAGTTGGAAATTAGGATGGTTACCATAAGTACAATCCCCACCGAGAATCGAACATCATAATCGACTCCAGTTGTTTCTTTAAGTCCTGATAACATCGTTGATGTAAGTGTTCTCGTAATATCAAAGGGATTCCAAGTTGGTCCCAATGACTTGTTACCAGCAACCATCGACACCGCCGTAGCTTCTCCAAAAGCTCTAGCAAGTCCTAAAATAAGTCCTGCAAAGATACCAGATTTAGCTGAGGTAAGAACCACTTTAAAATTTGTTTGAGTTTCTGATGCACCTAAAGCAAGAGAACCAAGTTCTAAATTATGATCCACTGCTTTAATTGCAACGATGGATAACGAAGTCATTGTTGGCAAAACCATAATTGCCAATAAAATAACAACAGCAAGCATGGAACGACCACCAAATGTTGTGTAGTTAAATGTTGCGGCAAGTCCATCAACCCATGAAACAATAATTCCGGAGGCAAACACCCCATAAACAACTGAAGGTATCGCTGCAAGCAATTCAATAACTGTCGTCAAAACTTTATCCAGTGGTTTTGGTGCTATTTTCACAATAAATAGGGCCGTTAATGTCCCAACTGGAAATGCAATTAACATTGCAAAGAAAGCTGTTATTAAAGTATTAATGACAATAAATAATACACCATATATATGTTGATCATTTCTCCAGATAAAACCAGTTAGAAATTGCCACAAATCAACTTGATCTGGACCATAAGATGGCAAGAATACTGAAATCCCCTTTTTAACGATAAATATGAAGATAAATACAATCATGGAGGCAGCGAGAATTCCCGCTAATTTAAAAATACTTCTAAAGATTATATCAACGATTTTTTTTCGTTTCTGATAACCACTTGACCACTGTTCATTCATAAACTTAATCCTTTCTTCATGCGAAAAGCTTAGCGTTTGCTAAGCTTACTTGACGTCACTCCAGTTTTTTGCAGTACCGTCAAATATTTCTACGAGTTGTTTTGCTGTAAAGTTTGTAAAGTCTTTGTTGTCTTTATGAACTACAACGACTACCGCATCTTGAGCATAAACTCCTGTAGCCATTCCTTCGCTTACTTTTTCATCATCTTTGAAACTACGTGATGCAAATCCAATATCGATACTATTTGCACCTACTTTTTCAGATCCGATTGTGCGCTTTGCACCATCCCCAGAACCTGTATGATTTGGTTCCCATTTGAAGTTTCCTGCAAGTGGAATGAATTGTTCAACTGCAGCTTTAAGAGTTTTCTCTACTGAAGTTGATCCTCCAGTTTTAATTGTGATTGAAGAATTATCTTGTTCAACAATCGGATGATTTGCTTTAAGCTCTGACCAAGGTTTTCCTTTACTTGTGTCAACAATGCCCCCAGCCGCTAACACAACCTGTAATCCTTCAGTTGAGTTTGTGAGATAGTCTAGGAAAGCTACGATAAGTTGTTCTTTACCATCGTTACCAAAATCACCTTTTGCACGAGTAACATAACTGAATGGACGCGCTAATTTGTAGGTACCATTGTTTACAGTTTCAATGGTTGGTTTCACACCTTCATAAGCCATTGGTAAAATGCCATTGGCTTCAAAATCAGTTGTTAATGAAACATATCCAATTCCAGCCGGGCTCGCACCAACTTGCTTAGCCATATCACCATTTGATGATGTTTCAGCACTATTATTTGTTAGTGCTTCGAGTTTAATAATACTTTCAAATGCTTCACGTGTCCCTGATGATCCATCACGAGTATAGACCTTGATTTGTTTTGCTTCCCCTGTCCCTGATTTTTGACCACAACCAACTAAAACAAAGAGTGCTAATAAGACCGCAAATACTTTTTTCATGGTTTTCTCCTTTGCAGTTATCTTCATCTGCACAGGTATCATACAGTTCAAGTATTAATTTAAAACTAAAGAATTGTTAATTCCGTGTTAATTTATTCATTTTAATGTATAAAACATCATGTTTTTTGAAAAATAGATGTCGAGAATCATTAAATACTAAGTAATCAACGTGAAATATATTAATTTAAGATGAAAATTCAGCTATAAAAAAAGACAGATATTAAGCATCTGTCTTAAGTTCAATAATAAAACTAGAACCCTTTTGATATTCACTTTCAACTCGGATCGAACCACCATGAGCTTCAATAATTGACTTAGAAATTGCCAATCCAAGACCACTTCCACCTTTTTCTCGGCTCCGATGGCCTTCACCACGATAAAATCTCTCAAAGATATGTGGAATCATTTCTTCTTTAATTCCCATGCCATTATCTTTAAATTCAATAATTACGCGGTCTTTGTTATCAATTGCAGTAATTTCAATCGTACCATCAGGTGCGTAGTTTATCGCGTTGTTAATGAGATTTGTGAAGACTTGTGTCAATCTAAATTGATCTGCATATACAACAAGATCTTCTGCACAATTAATAATTGTCTCAATTTTCGCATGATAAAGTGCTTGACGCTTCTCGTAAACAATACTATCAAAGAACTGTTTTAAGTTAAATCGAGTTTTCTCAAGATATACTTGTTTTGACTTAAGACGTGATTGAAGTAATAAATCTTCAACCATATGTTCAAGTCGATTTGCTTCTTTTTCAATTTGAAGATTAAACTCAGTACGTGTCTCTTCATCATTAAAATTAGGTCGATTCATAATTTCAATCATTCCTTTTATAGAAGCGATTGGGGTTCTTAACTCGTGTGATGCATCTGCAATAAATCGTTTTTGCATCTTTTCCCCTTCAAGAACACGTGTGATATCTTGGAAAATCAACATACATCCATTGTAACGATTTCCTTCTACCATTAATGGAATTGATAATACTTGGAAATCAATACTGCGATAGTTTAATTGTTTGACAAATTGTCGTTCATTTAAGAAGGCATCCAAAAGTGTTTGTCGTATAACCGTATCGATATCAATATCGTATACGGATTCAGCATCTACCTTAATCAGAGAATTAAAATATTGATTACTGACTTCAAAGTCACCTTTTTGATTAATATATACAAGTGGCGACGGAATAGCGTTGATTAACTTAACAAGATTATCATAAGTTTCATCAGCCCTTACATTGGCAACTTTAGTTTCCTGTTTCGCCGTATTCTTAATTGTTTTAATATGATCTTTATTTCGATAGTGATTAAAAACCCATATAGCAATCTGTCCAAATATTAATAAGAAGATTGTGAATGGTGATTGAAATACCAACGCCAAGACAGACAGAATAAAGAATATGACCATCTGTATGCTTCTATTTTCGTTTTGCAACGTACCCTACCCCTCTCAACGAGCTAATTTTAACATTAGAATTTTCTAATTTATTTCTTAATTTAAAAACATGAACATCGACGATACGTGTATCACCATCATAATCAAAATTCCATATTTCAGATAGAATCTGGTCACGAGATAATACAATGTCGACATTTTGTAAAAGATAGACTAACAAATCAAATTCTTTCTTAGTTAGTTCAATTTCTTCATTATCAATCGTTACACGGTGTTTATCGAGTTGTACGATGACATCTTCAACTTCGATAGTGTGTTCTGAACTTGGACTCTTAGCACGGCGCAAATGTGCATTAATGCGCGCTGATAATTCACGAGGTGAAAATGGTTTCGTAAGATAATCATCCACTCCTGCTTCAAACGCTTCAAGAATATCGGTTTCTTCATCTTTTGCAGTAAGCATAATTAAGATAGAATCTATTTTTTTTTCGCGAAATGTTTCAACGAGTTCAATGCCTGAATAAAATGGTAACATCCAGTCGACAATAATAACATCATAAGTATTAGCAAGTGCCAAAGACATGCCTTCCTTACCATCTTTTGCTGAATCAACCTCAAAGTTCATCTGTCTCAAATCATAGCGAAGTAGACGACGAATTCCTTCTTCATCTTCAATTATGAGTATCTTTTTCATTTCGATCTCCTTCCGCAAATTTTTTCAATATCTTAATAACAAGTGGATGTCGCACAACATCAGAGTGCGCTAGATTAACAAAACTAATTTCAGGAATATCTGACAAATACTCTTGAGCTACTTTAAGACCCGATTTTTGATGTCTCGGCAAATCAATTTGATCAACGTCTCCAGTAACAATCATTTTAGAGTTACGTCCTAATCGTGACAAGAACATCATCATTTGTGCCTTTGTTGTGTTTTGAGCCTCGTCTAAGATAACAACGGCATCATCAAGTGTACGACCACGCATATAAGCAAGTGGTGCAATTTCAATAATACCTTTTTCTATGTATCGTTGCACTCTCTCAGCTGATAACATATCATCAAGAGCATCATAGAGTGGTCTTAAATATGGGTCAACTTTTTCTTTGAGGTCTCCTGGAAGAAAACCTAAATTTTCACCGGCCTCTACAGCAGGACGCGTTAGAATAATCTTTTGAATCTCACCTTTTTTTAGAAGATCTACCGCATAACAAACAGCAAGAAAGGTTTTACCCGTTCCGGCAGGACCTACAGCAAATGTTAAATCATGACTTCTTATTTCATCAATAAATTTCTTTTGGCCTAATGTCTTAGGACGAATTGGTTTACCAGAGAATGAACGTGTAAATACCTCATCAAGCATTTCTACAAAACGTTCTTGTTTTCCGCGACGAATAATGTCTCTGAGATAGTCCATATCCTCAACATCTACATGGCTATATTTTTCTAACATTAATACTAACAAGTTAATTAATTCTTTTGCTTCATATACTGGTTCTTCATCTCCAATGAGTTCCAGTGAATTATTAGAGAGATTAATATCAATACGATAATAAGCTTCAATATCACGAATGATTTTATTTTCAACTCCAACTAAATTTTGAAGTGAAACATCATGTTCTAATAGATTAATTGTTTGACGAGCCAAATCATTTCCTCCTTGATATAGGTCTATCATATCATAAAAAAAGAAGCACGAATGCTTCTTTGATATCTTATTTACGTTTTTTACGACGTGCTTTTCTTGCTGCTTCCGACTTCATTTTACGACGGACGCCTGGTTTAACATAAAACTCTCTTTTGCGAGCCTCAGCAAGGGTACCATTACGAGATACTTGACGTTTGAAACGGCGTAATGCGTCATCCAAACCTTCGTTCTCTTTGACTACTACTCTAGACATAACTGACCTCCCTTCTGATGCAAGCAAGATTATTATACCACTTCACATATCAAAATCAAGCAATATTTTAGGAATAAGTGATAATAATACGAACTTAAAAGCCCTTTTTACAAATCAGCCTATAAATAACGATTTACAAGCTAGTTATTCACCTCTAAAATATGATTCAACAATCTCAAATTTAAGTGTTGAACAATTAAATTTGGCTTGAATTCCATACGGAATTAATGTTCTTGGATAACTGTGTCCAAAATTAAAATTAAAAATAATAGGTATATCCTTCAGGGCATTCTTTCTTTCAAGAATTGTTCGGTACTCAGAATAAAAAACTTCATCTTGGGGTTTACCAAATAGTATCATTCTTACCGATGTGATGAACTCATTTTCTATCAATACGTCAATCATTGATTCAAATTTCTTTGGAGTAACCTTTGTTTCACTCGTTTCAAGAAATAATATCATCTCTGATAATTCATCTCGATTGGGTATTAAGTCAAAACTATCAAAAATATTTGGTATATTTTGATAACGCTCATCACCAACAAACATGTCAACGATACTCTCCAAACACCCGCCAAATAGCCTCCCTTCAACAATCCCTTTACCACGAATTAAATCATAACCGCGTAACTCTCTGTGACTGATTCGAGGAGTCCCTAATTGCGACGCATCAAATTGTATTCTTTCTTCATACCATCTATCATTAGATTCAATTTCATAAGGAAATGCACTTCCAAAGAATCTTTGAAACTCCCTTAATGTATAAGGTAACATTTCATCATCCAGTTCTGCGATATCATTTAAAAAATTCGGTCCATAAAAAGAAACCATACCAAGTTTATAGAACATAAAGTGATTGTTGGTTGTATCCGAAAACCCTGTAAATATTTTAGGATTCTCGATAATGAGTTGTTTAAAGTTCGCATTCATCAAGTAGGGTATTACCCGATAGGTATCTATACCACCTATTGCACAAAGTACTCCTTTAATCGTTCGATCAGAAAAAGCTTGGATAAGATCTTGTGCTCGAGCCTCAGGATGTTCTTCAAGATACGAAACACCGCGAAGACTATTATTCATAAAGACAGGAATTAACTCCAACGTTTTAAGTCTCTCAATTCCTAGATCAACTTGGTGTTTACAAAAAGGCTCGCCTAAAATACCACTAGACAGGCTCACGATTGCAATTCGGTCTCCTTTTTTAAGTGGACTTGGCTTCATCATTTCAGTTGGCATATTCATGAATCACCTCTATTTCAATCTCAAAAACCATAGAATCTATCACTATAAAAAGAATTATTAGGAAATATAAAGAATTTCTTTTACGAGCCCTTGATCATCTTCAGTGATGGTATACCAGTAGCTATTGTCATTGAGAACTTGCCAACGACGTTCGTCCTTGATGTAAGACCAATCTTTATCATTTTGATAATAGAGTTGTGTATCTCGTGCCTCAAGTATATTAAGGATTTGATTATCATGATAATTAAACTCATCAAAGTCAGTGAATGCTTTATTGCCCATTTCTGAGTAAAGATCATTAAGTTCAAGCAAGAGATCATGAACTTCTGTATCAAGTTTGTCCACGTTCAATCCTAATTCTTGAGCTTCACGAAGCATAATCGGGAACGAGTGTGCAGGATATTCACTATTTAGCTTCGTACTAATACGCTCGCGTTCTTCTTTATTATGGTTGTGGTATGCTAAAATGCTGTCCGCCACGCGAATTGAAAGTGAACTCGAACGATCTAGTGAACCCAAGATAATCGGATGTATATATTTATAGAGTTCTTGGTAGTGATGAACTGAATCTTTTGGAGCATTTTCCTCCCATAGTCTTTCAAGTCTTTGAATTTCATCTTGAGAAACTGATACTTTCGCATTCGTCACAGGATCAATCGGAGAAAGTTGATGACGTTTTGATGAATCAATAGGCGTTAGATATGCTAAAGGTCCCATTGATATTTTATCAGCACCCAGCGCAATTAAAGTCGCTGCCGAAGCACACTCTAAGGGTATAAGAGCGTTCACATTTTCAGCATAATTACGAATTACATTCACGATTCGTAATGAAGCAACCGTGTCACCTCCATCTGATTTGATAAAGATAGCAACTTTATCAATGTTACCTACTTCTTTAAAGAGTTTATAAAAGGCTTGTACGTCATTTTGACATACTGCCCCATTGAATGAATTCCAATATACAATCATTGGCATATCGATTTTCTCTTCAATCTTCTTAATTAATGCTTGTGTCTCGATGAATTTCATCGAGGGTTGTTTAATTTCAATATCACTCATAATATAACCTCCAATAAAAACATAATACACTAACTTCACTTTGCAGGTCTATATAATTCCAGTACAATTCATTGAAACTTCATAATGCAAAAGAAAAGCCTCTTCTTTCGAAGTGGCTTTGTTGGTTCTTTAAAATCTGGTGTTGGTGAGATATTTATCTCATCAACACTTTTTTAC
>JAVWLP010000012.1:0-15074 GCA_036637915.1 Erysipelothrix sp.
AATAAAAAAGTGCTGATGAGATAAATATCTCACCAACACCAGATTTTAAAGAACCGAAAGGACAACCCAATGGGCTGTCCTTTATTTATTTGCATTTAAAGCTTCGCGACGATTCTTTTGGAATTCATATTCTAATTGTTCGTGATAACTTGTTTTTAATATAATTGCCTTAATGAGTTGATCAAGATCGCTGTCTTCGCGATAGTCAGCGGCCTTAAAATAACGAATACGTTTATCCCTCATCATATTGTAGGATTTTGTTTTATCCTGTTTAATAGGGTCATAAACAGCAATGGATTGACCACCATTATCATTCACCAGTTTCATACAAGGAATATCAGTATCACTATCACCAATATAAACAATATTTCTAAAGGGAACACGATGTTCTCCATCCTTATATTTTTCATTAACACTAGGCGAATTGATATCTAAAACACCTTTCTCAATTCTAAATAAGAATTGGGTTTTATTTGTATAGTTGATGGCTTGTGCTGGCCAAACTGCGAGACCATTTTCATAATAAAATGAACTCGCATATATCTTGCTAAAGACATTTTTTTTACCTAAAACGGTCCCCTCAATCATTTCTTTAACCCCTGAAGAAATGATATAGTGTTCAATTACGATGTTATTTTCTCTTCCATATTCATTGATTCGATCAAACCATGTTTCCACACCTGGGAAGAGTTCTATCTTTGAACCATAGTCCATTAATAATTCTTTCGTTAGCGGGGTGCTTGGGCTTGAGTGCTTAACCATTTGAAACATGTAGGCGAGGTTGGTATCCATATCGTGATCTTGTGCAAGTCCATTAGTTTCTTTCCAAAATTCTTGAACGTCATATCCGACCGATTGAATAAATCCTTGAGCTTGCATATCGTCTGGGGTAAGTGTTTTATCAAAGTCATAGCATATTGCTATTACTGGTTGATCTTCTATTTTCCTTTTCATAATTTCCTCCGTTACTGATATTTTACCACAATTGAAACAATTATGTGATATTTCTACTTTGACGTGGTGACTGCGAATCCAGAACTTGTCTCAAAATTAAATAAGAGTACAAAAAAAGACCGAGATCCAATCCTTAAGGAAGGGAACCTCAGTCTTAATATCAAGATTAACGGTTGTAGAATTCAACAACTAATGCTTCGTTAAGTTCTTGGTTTAATTCGCTACGTTCTGGTAAACGTTTGAATTCACCTTTCATCTTATCAGCATCAAATGTTACATATTCAACAGTTCCTACTGATGCTTCTAAAGCATCTTTGATGGAAGCCATTGAACGTGATGATTCTTTAACTTCAATTGTTTGACCTGGTTTTACTTGGAATGATGGAATATCAACTTTCTTTCCATCAACTAAGATATGACCGTGGTTAACTAATTGACGTGCACCACGACGTGTACGTGATAAATTCATTCTGTAGACAACGTTGTCTAAACGTGATTCTAACATGAATAAGAAGTTATGACCTGTAACACCTTCGAGTTTCACAGCTTTTTTGTATGTATTAAAGAATTGTTTTTCTGTAATTCCATAAGTATAACGAATACGTTGTTTCTCACGTAATTGTAAACCGTAGTTTGATAATTTTGGACGGCGTGCTTTACCGTGTTGTCCTGGAGCATAGTCACGACGTTGTAGTTCTTCACCTGTTTCAAGGATTGAGTAACTTAAACGACGGGATTTCTTCCAAACTGGACCTTTAATTCTTGCCATATGAATGACCTCCTATATGTCATAGTCAGGTTACAAATTATTCTTAGTTGAGTTTACCTAAAACCGTTTCCTCATTCAGCGAGAGTACTTTGGTCACTGCCGCGTGGCAAACACTTGGCTAACAACTTTGTATGCTGAGCATAATGACGCTTCTATAATATACCGAAATTGCCTTTGAAAGTCAATTAAAGTTATTACACAATTTTACTGAATATGGTACAATTACATCAATGAGGTGACGTTATGAACTTTGAAGTTATTTTTAGTATCTTAAATCAGTATAAGTATTACTTTATTATTGGTTTTGCAATCTTGTTTTTAATTATTACTTTTGCAACGCGATCCTCTCGCAAAAGAAGTTTAAGAAAGCAATTTGAAGGTGTTGAGATTCAATATAATGAACTCATGAGTATTCCTATTTTATTCAAAATCAATAAAGCATTAGGACTTGCTAAATTAAATCCTAAAGTTGACGAAAAAGTTAAGGAATGCAAAGTTACTTTTGATGAACTTTCTAAGTCTCAAGAGCGAATTGTAAGCTTACTTGCAGATACTGAAGATGCGCTTGTATATGGAAAATTAAAAGAATCTAAAAATCTTATTGAAGAACTCGATGAGTTAGTGGCATATACATTAGAACAAACCACAGCTTTGGATTCAAAACTTGAAACACTTTTAGAACAAGAAACACAACAACGTTATGAGATTACACAACAAAAAGAACGTTTTAGAAAATTGAAACTCGCTGCGCAAGAGCGTTCCTCAGTACTAGGAAGTAGTATGGATGCTCTTGATGAACAAGTTAAAGAAATTGAACACCTCTTCTCTGCGTTTGAAGAATGGATGTATGCGTCTGATTTTACAAAGGCTCATGAAGTGAGTGAAGATATTTCTGAACAAATTCAACTCTTTGAAGATCGTGTTAATGGTATTCCTAAACTGTATGAGTTTGCGAAAGGATTAATTCCGCAACTCTTAGAAGAAGTGTCAAAATTATTCCAAGGTGTTCGTAGTAAAGGGGTCTATGTTGACCACTTAGAAGTACCTAAGAATATTGGTGTCTTGTCTGAAATCTTACGTGATGATTTAATCGGTATAGGTCAAGGTGAAATCGTCAAAACTAAAGAAAGTTTGTTGAACAGTCAAAAACGTCTTGAACAAATTGCCGGACAAATTCAAAAAGAAGATAAAGCTTTCAATGAAGTTAACGATCAAAGTGTCCTTGTATTTGATGCAATAGATTATTTGATGAATGAAATTATCAAACTTCATGAAAAAAGTTCGATCTATGAAAAACGATTTAATTTTGAAGGCTTAGAAGCATCAATGACGGAGTATCGCCAACAAATTGATGGATATCAAGAACTCCGACTTAAAATTGAACGTATGATAGAGGAAGAACAAATTCCTGCTTCAACAATTCTCATTTCGGTTAATGAATTGGGCCAAGATGTAACGATTCTTAAAAACCAATTTGAAACACTAAAACAAACAATTGATCAAGCAAACAGTGACGAAGTCCGTGCTGAGAAACAATTATTGAAATTATATCTCATTATCAATGATGTCCAAGTCCGTATTAAGAAACGTTCATTACCTTATATCTCTGAAAAATTTGAAGAAGATGTAAAAACAGCTTTAACTTACACACGTAATGTAAGTAGCTTATTAAAAGCGGAAATGGTTAATGTTAAAGAACTTAATCATTCGGTTGATGAAGCAATCGATTATATCTATAAACTCCATAATAATGTTAACAATCTTGTGGGTGTTGTAGATATGTGTGAAAATGCGATTGTTTATGCCAACAAATTTAGAGCCTATGTACCTGATATTGATTCCGAATTAACTCGAGCAGAGTTAGCATTTAATAATGGTGAATACACGCAAGCTCTTTCAACTATTATTAATTCAATTGATCGTTACAAACCAAACACTGCTTATGAGGAGATGATTCGAGACAATGCAAAAAGTGCACGATAAACCAATATATTTAGATTATGCGAGTACAACTCCTATAAGACCTGAAATTATTGCAGATGCTCATAAAATACAACAAGAGTTTTTCGAAAACGCTGACTCACTTCACTATGGGGGTCAGCGTGTTTCTGACCTTGTGACGAAATCACGTCAGTATTTAGCAAAACATTTTAACGTATTACCACAAGAAGTAATCTTTACTTCTGGAGCCAGTGAATCGAATAGTGCAGCCATTAAAGGGATTGCGCTAGCGAATAAACATTTAGGAAATCATATCATTACATCCAATGTAGAGCACAGCTCAGTAATGGGAGCGTGTAAACAACTTGAAGATGTTTTGGGATTTGATGTTGATTATGTTGGTGTTGATGAAACAGGAAGTATTGATCTTCATCAACTTAAACAGTTAATACGTAAAGATACCATCTTAGTCGCGCTTCTAGCAGTCAATAATGAAGTGGGAAGTATCAATGATATTCAAGAAATCACAAGTATTGTGAAAAAGAATCCCAATACTCATCTTCATATTGATGGTGTTCAAGCGTTAGCACGTCATGATTTTGAATTAAAACAAATTGATTCTGTTTCGTTTTCTGCACATAAAATATATGGTGTTAAAGGAAGTGGATTATGGATCTTAAAAGCACATACTCCTTGCATTCCACTTATTAATGGCGGACAACAACAATACGGTAAGCGCGGTGGCACCACAGACAACGTGGCTGCTATCCTTTGGGCAAAGACCTTAAGGCTTGCACTTGAAGATTCAAAAACGTATTATAATCATGTTCAAGAGCTCTCTAACCTTTTATATGAAACATTTGAAAATGAACCAGGGATTGTATTGAATTCTACACGACTTGGATCACCCTACATCTTTAATATGTCGGTTTTAAATGTTGGTTCCGAAATTATGATGAATGGACTGAATGCAAAAGGAATTGCTGTATCAGCACAAAGCACCTGTAATTCTCAATCCTTAAAACCGTCGCATGTTTTGATGGCGATGGGGGCCGATGAGAAACGTGCACTTTCTTCAGTAAGAATTAGTTTATCGCATCTTACGACCCGTGCTGAAATTGAAAAAACAATAGAAACAATAATGGAGATTAAAAAATATGTACAACACGAATTATGATTACATTGTTTGCCGTTATGGTGAACTATCCACAAAAGGGAAAAATAGAAAAAACTTTATTGCTTGTTTGACACGTAATGTTCGTGCGCAACTTAAAGATTTTCCAGCACTTACATATCAAGAAACTTACGATCGTCTTTATATTACTTTAAATGGTGAAGATGGTCTCGAAGTTAGTGAGTCACTGCGTAAGGTATTTGGTCTAAGTTCATTCTCGCTCGCGATGAAATGTGAGCGTGATCTTGATGTAATTGCGAAACTTGCAACGGATCTTATTCAAGAAGAAGAGGGTAAAACCTTCAAGATTATGGCACGCCGTCATGATAAAACATTTGAACATATCTCGGATACCATTAATCGTCATGTCGCAACATCAATTCTTCAAAATACGGAATGGAAAGTAGATGTAAGACAACCGGATATTAAAGTCATTGTTGAAATTCGTAGTGATAGTGCTTATGTTATGCTTAAGAAAATTGAAGGTGCTAAAGGCTATCCCGTAGGAATTCAAGGAAAAGCAATGCTTATGTTATCAGGTGGTATCGATTCACCTGTTGCTGGATACTTAATGATGAAACGTGGTGTTAAACTTGAAGCAATCCATTTTGCATCACCACCATATACTTCGGCGGAAGCACAAAAGAAAGTTACTGATTTAGCTCAACATCTTACAGAATATCAAAATGAAATTAAAGTTCATATTGTGCCATTTACAGATGTACAACTTGAAATTTATAAAAAAGTTCCCGAAAGCTATGCGATTACAATCATGCGTCGCTTTATGTTACGTATCGGTAATGAGCTTGCACACCGTCGTAATTGTTTAGCAATTGCTAATGGAGAGAGTTTGGGGCAAGTTGCCTCACAAACGCTTCATAGTATGAAGGAGATTACAAATATCCCTTCACTTCCTATTTTGCGTCCCCTTATCACATATGATAAGATTGAAATAATTGATCTTGCAAAAGAAATTGATACATATGAAACATCAATTTTACCATTTGAAGACTGTTGTACGATTTTCACACCAAAGAAACCTACAACAAAACCTCATGGTGATAAAATTGAACGCTATGAATCTGCTTTTGATATTGATGCTCTTGTAAAAGATGCAGTAGATCGTATTGAAACGCTCACACTCAAACGTGGCGAAGTAGAAAATACAGAAATGTTCTTATAGGAGGAAATTATGGCTTTTGATACACTAACAAATCGATTACAAGATACGTTTCGTAATATGACAGGAAAGGGGAAACTGTCAGAAAAAAACATTAACGATGCTCTCAGTGAAATTCGAATTTCCCTATTAGAAGCTGATGTTAGCTTAGAAGTAATTAATGAACTTCTTGATCATACTCGTAAAGAAGTAGTGGGTATGAAGGTTACTCGTGATGTTGAACCGTCACAAATGTTTGTAAAAGTAGTTAATGATAAATTAATTGAAATTTTAGGAACTGATACTGCAGAGCTTGAATTTAAGTCAAAACCTGGCGTGATGATGATGGTTGGGTTACAAGGTTCGGGGAAAACAACATCGATTGCTAAAATAGCAAATAAAATTACTAAAGATGAAAATAAAAAGGTTTTACTTGTCGCGGCTGACCTTGCACGTCCTGCAGCGATTGAACAATTGAAAATATTGGGACAACAAATTGGTGTTGAGGTCTTTGCTAAGACAGATTCTACACCTGTAGAAGTTGTATCTGAAGCATTAGCATATGGTAAAGATTTCGATGTTATTTTGATTGATACGGCGGGTCGTTTACAAATCGATGATGAGTTAATGCAACAGCTTGTTGATATTCAAGCATTAGCCAAACCAGATGAAATTTTACTGTCTGTTGATGCAATGAGTGGGCAAGATGTTATTAACGTTGCGAATGGTTTTAAATCAAAATTAAATCTGACGGGTTTAGTAGCTACTAAATTTGATGGTGATTCAAGAGGTGGATCCATTCTGTCCGTTCGTTATTTAACACAAGTCCCAGTTAAATATGTTGGGGTTGGTGAAGGCATTGATGAGCTTGAATCATTCCACCCTGACCGTACAGCATCCCGTATTCTTGGAATGGGTGATATTGTAAGTCTTGTTGAAAAAGCTCAAGAAAAGATGGATGTTGAAGCTGCTGAGCGATCAGCAGAACGTATGATGAAAGGGCAATTCACATTAGATGATATGCTCGTTCAACTCCAACAAGTGTCTAAGATGGGATCAATGTCTGGGTTAATGAAGATGATTCCAGGCGCTAACAAATTCGCAAACCAAATCGATGATAATGATGCGAATGAAAGCTTGAAGAAAACTGAAGCGATGATTTTAAGTATGACTCCAGCAGAGCGTCAAGATCCATCAATTATTCGTTCAACACGTAAGCGTCGTATTGCAAATGGAGCTGGTGTTTCCACAACAGATGTTAACCGTCTTCTCAATCAATACGATAAAATGAAAAAACAAATGAGAATGTTCTCTAGAATGTTTTAGTTAATTTCATGATATTCCTTGATTAATATCAGAAATTATGTTAAATTTAATAGGCTAAAAGCACTCCGGTTCCGCTGATAGTATGTTCATGAGTCGGTTTAAGATAGAAGAAGGAGTTATTGTATGGGATTAAATTTAGTTAATGATATTACGAAATCTCAATTACGTAACGATATTCCTAATTTCCGTTCGGGTACAACAGTTCGTGTAGACGTTCGTATCCAAGAAGGTGGAAAAACACGTATTCAAGCATTTGAAGGTGTTGTTATTAAACGTGAAGGTTCAGGAATTGCTGAAACATTCACAGTTCGTAAAATTTCATCCGGAGTTGGGGTTGAAAGAACATTCCCTGTTCATTCACCAATTATCGATAGCGTAACAGTAGTACGTCGTGGTAAAGTTCGTCGTAGCAAGTTATACTACCTACGTGAACGTTCAGGTAAATCTGCGCGTATTAAAGAAATTCGTTAATAGCCGTATTTATACGGCTTTTTCTTTATGAAAGAAGGCCAATTATGATAGAAAAGAAAGATGATCGTTTTTTAAAAACAATTAAAGAGACAATAAAGACAGTAGCTATTAGTTTACTTATTGTAATCGTTATTACTCAATTTATTGCACGTCCAGTTAGAGTTGAGGGCGATTCTATGTATCCGAATCTTCAGAATCATGAAGTCGGCTTTTCGAATATCTTTGGAGCTTCTCATAAAACATACAAACGTTTTGATATTGTAGTTGTATATTTAGAATCACAAGATAAATATATTGTTAAAAGAATTATTGGTTTACCAGGAGAAACTATCGAGTATCGTGACGAACAACTTTATATTGATAATAAACCTGTAGCTGAACCGTTCTTAGATACACCATACTTCCAAAAGATGGTAGAGAATGATCAAGCATTTACACCCGATTTTGGACCCTATAAGATTCCAGAAGAAGAATTTTTCTTAGTAGGTGATAATCGTCCGCGATCAAGTGATTCCCGTAATAATGGGATTGGGTCATTCCATTACAAAAATATTGTAAGTAAGGATGTATTTGTATTATTTCCATTGAATAAAATTAGAAAAGTAGGTCATTAAATTATGAGTCAAGTACATTGGTACCCTGGTCATATGGCCAAGGCGATGCGGCTCATTGAAGAACAAGTTAAAATTGTCGACTTTGTTATTGAGTGTCGTGATGCACGTGCTCCGATTTCAACCAGTAATCCTGCATTGAATCGAGTATTAAATCAAAAAAGACGCCTTGTTATATTAACAAAAAGTGATTTAGCAGAGCCAGGCCAAAATGAAAAGTGGGTTAAACATTTAGAATCTGAAGGACATGTTGTGCTACTTCTTGATGTTCTAAAAGATCCCGTTAAAAAGTTAATTTTAGAAAAAACAGAAATAGTAATGAAAGAAAAATGGGAACGCGATAAACGCCGTGGTATAAGACCACGTCCTGCACGTGCTCTTATTGTTGGTGTTCCTAATGTTGGGAAATCAAGCATAATTAATAAAATTGTTTCGAAGAAAGCAGCAAGTGTTGAAAATCGTCCCGGAGTGACACAAGCGTTAAAACTAGTTAAAGTATCGGATAAGCTTGAAATTGTTGATACACCTGGAGTCTTGTGGCCTAAATTTGAAACTGAAGAAATGGGTATTCATATTGCGTTAATTGGATCAATTAAGGAAACAGGATATCCGATAGACTTAGTTACTGATTTTGCGAAGGATTATTTTATCGAAGCAATGCCACAAGCCCTCATTTCAAGATATCAGCTTAATGGATTTGATAATTTCTATGAGCAAATTGCTCGTTTTAGAGGTATGTTGGAAGCCAACAATCTTGAGGATATTGAGAAAGCGAAACTTCATTTCTTAAGTGATGTACAAAACGGGAAAGTAGCACGGATTACATGGGATCGCTTGTAGAAGAGTTTGAATCTAAATATTGGTGTAAAAATGAATTAGTTGTTGGAATTGATGAGGCAGGACGTGGACCCATGGCGGGACCTTGTGTTGTTGCTGGTGTCGTATTTCCTGTTGGCTTTAATCATGACCACATTAATGATTCAAAAAAGTTATCGCCAAAGAAACGAGATGAACTCTGCGAACTGATCAAGGATAATGCTTTGTGGTATGAGATTGAGGTAGTAGATGTTGATATGATTGATTCCTACAACATTTATCGTGCAACACAAATGGGTATGGAACGAATTACCAACTCGAGTCCAGCAGCTGTCAGTCTTACTGATGCTATGCCACTTACTGAAGTAGTAATGCCGTTTGAATCCATTATTAAAGGAGATCAGCGTTCAATATCGATTGCTGCAGCGAGTATTCTAGCGAAAACTTATCGAGATGAACTTATGGTTGAATATGATAAGGTGTATCCAGAATATGGCTTTGCGCAACATAAAGGATATGGTACAGCAAAACATAAAGAAGCAATTCTTACCTATGGTCGTTGTCCTATTCATCGTAAAACATTTACTTTTAAAGATGAGTTTCAAATATCGCTTGATATTTAGGACTTATCTTTTTTAATCTTCAATTATTAAGGGTGATGTAAAATGAAGTATCTTGGTCTAGCAATTCTTTATAATGGAGACTATTTTAAAATAAGAAAGCATTTAGAACTTGGTAAACAGATTCCAGAGTTTAGATATGATGGTAAGTATGTAGAGTATGGTGATGAAAATTATCCTGAATCTCTCTATCAATGTGAGTATCCTCCGTACGTTCTTTTCTATGAGGGGAACTTAGATTTATTAAATGATTATGCAGTGGCTGTCATTGGAAATCGAAAGCCAAGTGAATATAGCTTGCATGCAACAGCAAGCCTTGTGAAATCGTTGCGCTCGGATTGGGTAATAATTTCAGGCCTTGCATATGGTATCGATATTGAAGCACATAAAAATGCTCTTGATTTTAGTAGTGTTGCTGTGTTAGGGTGTGGAGTAGATGTATGTTATCCTAAAGGACATCAAAATGTCTTCGAAGAACTAAAAGCACATCATCTCGTACTCAGTGAATACCCAAAAGGTGTCCGTCCGCAACGCCATCATTTTCCATTTCGAAATCGAATTATTGCGGCACTGAGTAAACAAATTTATGTAATGAGCGCTACAATGAAAAGCGGAACTCTTGGAACAGTGGATGAAGCATTAAAGCTGAACCGAGAAATAATATGCTTGCCCCATCAGATTGATGATCCTACAGGAATAGGATGTAATTATCTTATCGAACAAGGTGCGAGTATGTTGACAAACTTAAAGGATTTATCCAATATATAAATAATAAGGGAGTGTTGTAAATGAAAAACTTGGTTATTGTGGAGTCCCCATCTAAATCGAAAACAATTGAAAAATATCTTGGACCTGATTTTGAAGTTGTTTCTTCAAAAGGTCATATTAGAGATTTAGCTACAAGAGGTAAGGATGGTCTCGGTGTAGATTTTGATAATGATTTCGAGGCAACATATAAAATAAGTAAAGATAAAAAAGATGTCGTTAAAGAATTAAAAGCTAAAGCTAAAAAAGCAGATGCTGTTTATCTCGCGACTGACCCGGACCGTGAAGGAGAAGCTATTTCTTGGCACCTTGCGAATGAACTGGGTGTTGATATTGATCAAGAAAATAGAGTGGTCTTTAATGAAATTACGAAAGATGCTGTTTTAAAAGCATTTGAAAACCCTCGTAAAATTGATATGGATCTTGTAAAATCTCAAGAAACACGTCGTATTTTAGATCGTATTATTGGGTTTAAACTTTCAAAATTACTCCAATCAAAGATTAAAAGTAAATCTGCAGGTCGTGTTCAATCTGTAGCTTTAAAATTAATTGTGGATCGTGAAAAAGAAATTGATGCTTTTATTCCTGAAGAATACTGGACAGTACTTGCATTCTTTGAAAATGAAGGAAACCTTATTGAAACAAGCGCTGAGCGTTATAAAGGTAAAAAATTAAAAATGACGAACGCTGAAGAAGCTCAAACAGTTGTGGATGCAGTACAAGGCGATTTTGTTATTTCTAAATTAGAAAAGAAGAATCGTAAAAAAGATTCAAAACTTCCATTTATTACATCAACTCTACAACAAGAAGCATCAACACGTCTTGGTTTCCCAGCTAAGAAAACAATGAGAGTTGCTCAAAAACTCTATGAAGGTATTGAGATGGGTGGGGATGCAGAAGGGTTAATTACCTATATGCGTACCGACTCAACTCGTTTAAGCCAAACTTTTGTTGATGATGCTAAAGCACTGATTCTTGAAAACTATGGTAAAGAATATGTTGGTAAATACCGTCAAGGGAAGAAAACTGAAAACACGCAAGATGCTCACGAGGCTATTCGTCCTACAAACGTGAATCGAACTCCCGATTCAGTGAAGTCTTATCTTACTAATGATGAGTATAAATTGTATCGTTTTATTTACTATCGTTCTCTGGCTTCATTAATGGCTCCAGCTGTTTTTGATGCAGTAAGTGTTGTGTTTACACAAAATGATTATGACTTCAATGGTAGCGGATCAACCCTTAAATTTGACGGTTATCTAAAAGTATATGATTATGAAAAATCAACAGATAAATTGCTTGGAGAACTTGATGAATCCAAAGCATACAAATCACAAAAGGTTGATCCAGAACAACATTTTACGCAACCACCATCACGCTTTACAGAAGCGAGACTTATTAAAGAACTTGAAGAATTAGGAATTGGACGTCCAAGTACTTACTCTATGATTTTGGAAACAATTGTTTATCGTGCTTATGCAACGTTTGGTGCTGTGTCTGAAACTTCGAAAACGAAAGTATTTAAACCAACTGAACAAGGTGTACTAACCAATGATAAGTTACAAGACCATTTTGAATCAGTTATTAATGTTCACTATACTGCCAATATGGAAGAGGAATTGGACTTGATTGCTGAAGGTAAAGAAAATAACGTAGAAGCGCTACAACGCTTTGTTGACAAATTCTACCCATTGCTTGAAGAAGCTGATGAAAAAATGGAAAAAATCGAAGCAGAAAAAGTTGGTGAGGAATGCCCGGATTGTGATGGAGAACTTGTTTATCGATTTGGACGTTTTGGAAAATTTGTCGCATGTTCAAACTTTCCAGAGTGTCGTTATAATCGTGCATTAGACGGAACTAAGAAAGAAGCACCAGAACCTACTGGCGAAGAATGTCCAGAATGTGGTAAACCTCTCGTGAAACGCAAGAGTCGTTATGGCACATGGTTTGTAGGCTGCTCAGGTTTCCCAAAATGTCGTTACATTCAACCTAATGAAAAAAAGAAAAAGGAAGAAACTGAGAATGAAGAAGCAGCAAGTTAGAGTTATCGGTGCTGGGCTAGCTGGAAGTGAGGCTGCCTACCAACTTGCTAAAAAAGGATATCAAGTCGAATTAGTAGAAATGCGCTCTGTCAAGATGACACCAGCGCATGTTACTAATAATTTTGCTGAGCTCGTTTGTTCAAATTCATTTCGATCTAATGATATTACAAATGCCGTAGGTTTACTGAAAGAAGAAATGAGACTTCTTGATAGTATCATTATGAAACAAGGGGATCTTAATCAGTTACCAGCAGGCAGCGCTCTTGCAGTAGACCGCGACGGATTTAGTGAAAGTGTCACAAAACAATTGAAGGCTATGGATAACATTACTTTTGTAAATGAGGAATTTATTGAATTTGATGATATGCCTACGATAGTTGCTACAGGTCCTTTAACTTCAGATGCATTTTCAAAGTATCTTATGACTTATCTTGGACAATCGGAGCTTCACTTTTATGATGCGATAGCACCTATCGTGTCCGTTGATAATATTAATTTTGATATTGCTTACCGTAAATCCCGTTATGATAAAGGTGATGGTCAAGATTACATTAACTGTCCAATGACTAAAGATGAATTTTTTTCATTCTACGATGCAATCCTTCGCTCAGAAGTTGCACCTATGCGTGAGTTTGAAGATGTTAATGTATTTGAAGGATGTATGCCAGTGGAAGTAATGGCAAAGCGTGGCATGAAAACAATGCTTTTTGGTCCGTTGAAACCTGTAGGTTTAGAAAAACCGGATGGTTCAAAACCGTATGCTGTTGTACAACTTAGACAAGATAATGCCGCGGGTTCACTTTATAATCTTGTAGGTTTCCAAACACGACTTAAATGGGGAGATCAAAAGAAAGTTATTCAATTAATCCCAGGACTTGAAAATGTCGAAATCGTACGCTATGGTGTCATGCATCGAAATACATTTATCAAATCACCGTTAATATTAAATCGTCATTACCAAACTCAAAAAAACTCTAATTTGTTCTTTGCAGGTCAGATTAGTGGTGTTGAAGGATATGTAGAATCTGCAGCAAGTGGATTATTTGCTGCATTGAATATGATTCAACATCTTGAAGAAAAACCACTAATTGAGTTATCATCAGAAACAATGATGGGCTCGATGGCGAATTATGTCGCGAATGCGAATCCTCACCAATTTCAACCTATGAATGCGAACTTTGGGCTTATTGCGAACCGTCTCAAAGATCGTGAAGACATGGCTGAGCGAAGCATTGCTCATATTAAGGCACTCATTGACACAATATCTTAAAGAATTCATGAGACATATTGCGATTACCAATACATCATCAGAACATACTGCCGATGCTTATTATCGTGATGTGTCTCAGTTTTTAGAATTTATTGGTTCGCATAATGTTCTTGAAGTTGATGATAAACTTGCATACTCGTATTTAAATGAGCTGTATGAATCAGGATTGTCGTCAGCCAGTGTTGCACGTAAAATTTCTTCTTTACGATCTTTTTATAAATTTCTTCAACAAAACTATGGTGCTTTAGTGAATCCATTTATTCATATTAAAATTCGCAAGCAAAGTCGTAAGTTACCACAATTTTTAATGTTTGATGAAATCGAAAAACTATTATTAAGTTGTGATGACTCTAATTTGGGAATTCGTAATCAGATTTTAATTGAGCTCATGTATGCCTGTGGGCTTCGTGTAAGCGAAGTTTGTAACCTTAAGTGCAAAGACATAGATACTAGCGAGAGAGTCGTTAGAGTTATCGGTAAGGGGAATAAGGAACGAATCTTGTTCTATTACGATGCACTGAATCCAAAATTAATGAATTATTTAAATGTTGTGCGCCCCAAACTTTCTAAAGAAGGTGAAGATTTTGTCTTTGTAAATGGACAAGGAAAACCACTGACAACGCGCGGTGTTCAATATATTTTAGAAAAGCAATCGGAGAAAGCTGGGTTGAAAATAAAAGTTCATCCACATATGCTAAGACATAGTTTTGCAACTCATCTTCTTGATAATGGTGCGAGTTTAAGGATTGTTCAAGAACTACTGGGACATGAATCATTAAGTACAACGCAGATCTATACGCATGTCAGTATGAAAAGAATTAAAGATGCCTATGATGAGGCAATGAAAAAGATGCCTCTTGATTAATCCCACAATCTAACATTAATTCGAAGATGTTTTAACATATTAATTATGTATAGTTATACATGTAAGAGGCAGATACTCTTATAAATATGATAAACTCTTCTCCTAAAAGATTCATACCCCATATGAAACTTATCATATAAACTTTCCCTAAAAATTGAGGCCGCTATAATGGCCTTTTTTTTCTGGAGTTGGTGAGTTGTGTTCCCACAATCTACCACGAAGGAAGCAATGTTATTCCATAATTAAGGTGTATAGTATTCATTGTAAGAGGACCCCATCTCTTGCGCATAT
>JAVWLP010000012.1:15174-47229 GCA_036637915.1 Erysipelothrix sp.
CCATAATTAAGGTGTATAGTATTCATTGTAAGAGGACCCCATCTCTTGCGCATATGATAAACTCTTCTCCTTAAAGAATTCATACCCCATATGAATCCTTATCATATAAACTTTCCCTAAAAATTAAGGCCGCTATAATGGCCTTTTTTTTCGCTTGCTTTAAGTTGTTCACAAAGTTAAGATTGTGACAGGAGGAATTTGCGATGAATAGAATTGTTTGCTTGATTGAAGATAATGATGAGATTATGGGGATACTTCGTATTATTGAAAATAAAGAATTAAAGCAAGGGTGTCTTTGTGCAGGTACAATACGTAATTATATTTGGGATACCTTGTGTCATCATCAATCTGAAATTATTTCTGATGTTGATGTCGTTTTCTTTGATCCAAGTGTTAGCTATGAAGAAACACTAAAGATCCAAGAAACACTTATGAGTGAATATCCGCAATATGACTGGGAAGTCAAGAATGAATGCTATATGCATCTCTATAATGGATACAGGGAGCCGTTTATATCGGTGCAGGAGGCAATTGGTGCATTTCCAGAAACATGTACTGCAATTGCAGCGCGAATTTGTGAAGGGGAAGTGGAAGTAATTGCACCTCACGGTGTAGAAGACTTATTAAACTTAGTCATTTCACCAACACCTGAGTATAAAAAAGGATTAGATAAGCACGAAGTATTTCTAAAACGAGTAAAAACAAAGAAGTGGGAAGAAAAATGGAAAAAATTAGTGATACTCCCATAATCTAACATTTTCTTATCGCATTAATTACACACAAGAAGCGTATATTATTAAGTGTAAGAGGGATATGACTCTTGCACATATGATAAACTCTTCTCCTAAAAAGATATTCATAGCCCCTTATGAATATTTATCATATAAATAATTTTTCCCCTAAATAAAGGCCGCTATAATAATAGGCCTTTTTTAGATTATAAAAGTGTAATATTTATATTATTCCCACAATATACCATTAATAGATTAATGTTCTACCATAATTAAGGTGTATAGTAATGATTGTAAGAGGACCCTGTCTCTTGCGCATATGATAAACGCTTCTCCTTAAAGAATTCATACCCCATATGAATCCTTATCATATAAACTTTCCCTAAAAATTAAGGCCGCTATAATGGCCTTTTTTTCTGGAGTTGGTGAGTTGTGTTCCCATAATCTACCACGAAGGAAGCAATGTTCTACCATAATTAAGGTGTATAGTATTCATTGTAAGAGGACCCCATCTCTTGCGCATATGATAAACTCTTCTCCTTAAAGAATTCATACCCCATATGAATCCTTATCATATATAAATTAATCTTTCCCTTAAAAGAAAAAAGGTAACTTATAATCACCTTTTTTCTTTTTGTGTTCACGTAATTCATTTCCTAAGAAAATCCCACTTTAAATTGGCTATTTCGTTTGACAATCGAAATCATTTTCTCTATAATTAAGTAGCGTTAAAAAGTAGGTGAGAGTATGATATTTAATAGAATGGATTTGGATCACTTAAAGACTCCGAATTTCGAAGTCCGTGAAGCGATTGAGATTGATTCTGAAATTATTGAGAATCATCCTCGATGCACTGCTTTGCGTGATATCTTCGCAGTAGGTCATATGTACTATGATAGTCATTCTTCAACATTGATTGCAGACATATCAATTGAAGGGATTATGACAGTGCCTTGTGCCATAACATTGAATCCCTTTGACATTGACTTTTCTACAAGAGTATCTGAAGTTTTTAGCTTCGATTCAGTAGATGCGGAAGCGGAAGACGAAGGTATAATTGAAGTTGATGGAGAAGAGCTTGATATGACTCCTTATATTGTAGGGGCAATACTTGCAGAAGTTCCACTAAAAGCTATAGATCCTAACTTGGATGAATATCCAAAAGGTGATGGCTGGATCGTAATGACTGAAGAAGATTATATTAAAGAAAAAAGTCAACAAATAGATCCAAGACTTGCTAAATTGAAAGATTTCAAATTAGATTAACCAAACGGAGGTGAAATCATGGCAGTTCCAAAAAGACGAACATCAAAAGCTCGAAAAGCAAAACGTCGTACACACTATAAATTACCTAATGTTACATTGGTAAAAGATCCTCAAACAGGAGAATGGTCAGTACCACACCGCGTAAACCGCGCAGATGTTAAATAATAAAATTGTCTTGGCTTGCCAAGATTTTTTTATGTGATTTTGTGGGAGTATTATGAAAGAAAGGTGATCAAATGAATAAAAATCATAGAGTCATTGCCCCAGTATGTGTATTGGTATCAATGGTAATATTACTTGTTGCATTATTCACTATGAAATTTATTCCGTTGAGAATTCGATTGTTAATCTTATTCTCTATAATTGCAATTACGATGGTTATCATGATTGTTACGAAAAAATCGGTGTGGCGATATCTTTTATCGGCACTAATAATCATTGTAAGTATCGCCTTAGTTTCAGTTCAGTGGGTTGTCAATGATATTTCAGATACAAAGGACTTTGAGGTTGTTGAGTATTCGGTCTATCAACTTAATGAAAATGTGAATCATTCACTAAAAGTCATTGGTGTCTTTGGAGTTAAAGAGAACCATGAATCTGAAATTCAAAAAGCATATCTTGATAAAGAAATAGAGTATCGTGCATTTCCCACACTTGCATCAATGCTTGATGCTCTTTACGGAAATGAAATTGATGCTCTGATAATTAATAAAACAATTCTTGCAGATATTTCAACGCTGCGACCAAAGTTTGCGAATGAAGCAACATCTGTCGATTCGTTTACTTTTAAAGAACCTCGAGTTTCGATTGCTAAAGAAGTGGATGTTACCAAAGAATCTTTTATTATCTACTTAAGTGGTATTGATGTATTTGGTGATGTGGTGAGTCGTTCGCGTTCAGATATGAATTTGTTGTTGGTTGTAAACCCCACAACGCATAAGGTTCTCTCTGTTACTACGCCACGAGACACATACTTGCCTCTAGGATGCGAAACGAAAGCTTATGATAAACTAACTCACGCTGGTATTTATGGTGTTGCGTGCTCTGTAAAAACGCTTGAGAAGTTTTATGGTGTTGATATCAATTACTACATGAGATTGAATTTCACGGGTCTTGTTGAAATCGTGGATGCTCTTGATGGCGTAGATGTTTTATCACACTATACATTTGATACCGAAGGCGGTTTTCATTTTACCGAAGGGATGAATCATGTAAATGGTGAGCAGGCATTAGCGTTTGCCCGAGAACGTGATCATATTGATTATGGTGATGTGTCACGTGGAATGCACCATCAGGAATTGGTTAAAGCCATCTTTATGAAGAGTGTCTCACCACAGTTCTTAATGAAAACACCCCAATTATTTCAAAAAATACGTTATATGATTGATACGAACTTATCGGATTATAACTTGTCACGATTAATTGCCGAACAAATTGATAATAATGGTGTATGGCAGTTTGAAGAAGTTAGTTTGAATGGCACAGGTGATATGCAACCAACGTATAGCCAAGATGATAACTTTAAATACTACGTTTCATGGCCAGACACTGATAGCCTTGCGGAAATTAAAAATAGAATTTCAGAAGTGATGAATGAGAAGGTGGCTGAAGATGGAGCGTAATTCCACAAGATTTCTAAATGCTTTTGTCGAAATTGAACGGATTTTGAAGCGTGAATTGAAAATTGAACATGCTTCTTTTTCTAAACTAGTAGCTATAGCAGCTAAGAAAAATGTCATTGTTAAGAAAAATCAAATGGATCTCATCGACTATGCACAATTGAGAAATGCAATTGTTCACAGTCGTGTGGGATATGAAGAAGTTATCGCGGAGCCGCATCTTGAAGTGGTTGAGCATCTCGAATCGATTGCGAAGCAACTTACCGAACCTAAAAGGATTCGTGAAGTTATTCAGGGAAAAGTGTATTGTGCTGATATTGATGCTGATTTAAAACAAATTATCAAAACTCAAGAGGAAAAAAACTATTCAGTTGTTCCGGTTTATGAGGGAGAACGCTATGTGGGAATTTTACATTCGCGTCTCTATCAACGTTATCTTGGATTGAATGCAAGTGAGATTATCAATCTCAATACATTGTCGATATCTGAAGTTTTGAAGTGTGATGTGGATGATGAACGGGTAATGTTTGTATCATCACATGAGACAATTTCAGAGGTGGTTGATCGATATGAACGACTTCACGATAAGGGAAAAGTACTTATTGCCATTCTAATAACGGAAGATGGAAAATTGTCGCAACCACCTCTACATATTTTAACGGCTGTAGATATGCCAAAATTGATTCGTGAACTTGAATAAACACACATAAACGTGTAAACTTAATAGGGGTTAACACAAGTATAAAAGGAGTTCTTATGAAAGAATATTTCGTGATGAATAATGCTTCATTAAAGCGTTATAATACATTAAGATTAGACGTAATGGCGGAAACCATTGTTTTACCGCATACATTGCAAGGATTTGCTGATGCATTAAAAGAATATAAAGATAGAAAAATAGTTATTATTGGAAATGGATCTAATATTGTATTTTCACAAGATAGTTATGGCGATGACACGGTCTTCATCGTAACTGTTCTTTTAAATAATATTGAAATTAAAAATAATGAAATCGTTGTAGAGAGTGGAGCACGTTTAAATCGCTTATCTTGGTTTGCGTGTGAACAGTCATTAGGTGAAATGGAATTCTTAGAAGATATTCCAGGAACTATTGGTGGTGCTCTCATCATGAATGCTGGACAATGGCAATATTCAATTGGTCAATATGTAAAATGGATTGATGTCTATAACTATGAAACTGAGCAAATTGAACGCGTCGTTCCTGATGAAGGATTCTTCGGATACCGTTTTTCGCGCTTAAATGAAATGCCGGTTTATGTATTGGGTGCTGGCTTAAAAACATTACCAGGTGATTACAATGAAGCACTTGAAAAGATGCTTTATTATCGTCACGAACGTTATGTTAAACAACCACGTAATTATGCAAATGCAGGAAGTGTCTTCAAACGTCCAAAAGATAAAGAAGGAAATTCACTTTATGTTTGGAAGTTATTCGATACCGTAAATCTTCGCGGTTATAAAGTTGGAGACGCTATGGTATCTGAAAAACATCCTGGCTTTATTGTGAACACAGGTAATGCAAGTGTTCATGATATGCACGCCGTTATTAATGAATGTAAAAAGAGAGTTTCTGAAGAGTTTGATGTTGAACTCGAATTAGAATGGAAAGTAATCTAATATGAAGAAAAGTACCATTATTGTCATGTTTATTGCTGTTATCGCTAAGGTCTTAGGATTCATTAGAGATATCACATTAACATCGCTCTTCGGATTTGGGGCTGAGACTGCTGCTTATCAAGCTGCTGTTTCCATCCCAAGTGTGATCTTGACAGTAGTTGGGGCGGCCCTCATTTCGGGAATCATCCCAATGTTAACGCGCATTATGCACGAAGACAAAGACCGTGGTGAACGCTTTGCATCCAATGTCTTAAACATTATGATGCTATTTGCTGCTTTGGTATCAGCATTCATGTTTGTCTTGCCGGAACTTGCAGTAAAAATGGTTGCAAGTGGATTGAGTGATCAAGGTGTAATCTATGCAGCCTCGTTTGTTAGAACGTTTGCCTTGGGTACATTCTCAGTAGCTCTACTCCAACTTGGTACAGGTTACTTAAACGTTAAAAACAGCTTTGCAGCACCAGCTGCAGCAGGAATACCTATCAATATTGTTGTTATTATTGGTATTTTCCTCAGTAGTAAATCCGGTAACTTACAAGTACTTGCTTATGCTCAACTCTTTGGGTTCATTTTACAAGCAGGATTAATCTTGTATGCCATGAAGAAAAATGGTTTCAAGTATACAGCGGTTATTGATTTTAAAGATGAAGATCTTCGAATCATGATGGCACTTGCTTTACCACTCTTCTTATCATCATTCTTAGGTCAATTGAATGATGTTATTATGAAAAACTTATCGACCTTTTTCTATCCCGATGGTGATAAAGGTTATGTATATATGACATCTGCTACAAAGCTTGTAGGATTTGTGCAAGGGATATTCCTTGTATCAATTCTTCAAGTTACATTCCCAACGATTGCGAAAAATGTCGTTGATGGAAATAACAAGATGTTAAATAAATCAATTAATGAAGCAATACTTATGATTTCGTTATTTGTTTTCCCAGCTGTTGTTGGATTTATAACACTCGCAAACGAAATCGTATCATTTGTTTATCTAAGAAATGCAACGACGCCTGCTGATATAGCAGCTATCGTTCCAGTATTTGTATGTTACTCATTAGTTCTATTCTCACAAGCGATGCGTGATCTTATGATCCGTATACACTTTGCTTATCAAGATATGAAGAATCCTGTTAAGAGTCATATTTTATTTTCAATCGTATTCATTAGTTTGATGTTCTTATTTGGTAATCTCTTGATGCCATTAGGACATGGACTATCAGGGTTGTCATTAGCATATGTTGTTGCTGCTACAGTAACATGTATTCCACTTTATAAAACTATGAAGAAGCATGTCGGGAAATTGTACTTGAAGTACATTCGTTCTGATTTCTTGAAAATTCTTTTAAGCTCTATTTTGATGGGGGTAGTTATCTTACTTCTTAACCCTCTCATGGGTGCATTCTTACCTGCTAAGATTTCTTTGATAGTCGTTATTGCTATCGCATTAATCTTCTATATTGTAATTCTAGTAGTATTTAAGACTCGTTTTGCAATGTCGCTTCTAGCAACAATCTTAAGGTTAGAAAACTAACTAGGAGACTTTATAGCCACAATGAGACTACATTAAATGTAGTCTTTTTTTTGTTTGAAAGCAGTTTGGTTGTGAAAAATATATGTTTCATAACAAATAATTAATGTTTTGTACAATGCACTACTATATTGATTTACTTTGTTATAAATTATAGAAGAAGAAATTGGAAACATGATACAAAGAAAATAGTGATTTGTAGAGTGGGATGAACTGAAATACTTTTATATGCGAAATTCGGAGGGAATCATATGAAAAGAAAAACACTACGAGTATCTGTAATTACATTATGTTTAATATTGTCAATGACAATTGGATTCACATCATCTGTCAATGTTAAAGCTGATGAAGAAGTGAAGATTTATGAAACTAAAATTGTTGCTGATGATAAAGAGAAGAAAGAAACAAATAACCTTGAAGACACTAATATAGAGGAAGACAAATCTCTTAATAACGAAGAAGTCACAGGAAATCTTGATGACTCTGAATTAAATAGTGATGCTATTCATAAAGAAAATAATCCTTCAAACATCGAGGAAAATCCTAAAACTCCAGTTGAGTTTGAGTTGAAGAGTAATGAAGCACTAGTAGGAAGTTTTGATGAATTTAGAACACTTGTTCTTAAAAAAGGGAATGGTGTCATTGATACCTATTATATGACAGATGATTTTATTGCGGATAAAGGAATATCAGTTCCGGCCGGTTATGGGTTTACTTTGGATGGAACAAACCCTTATACAAATGAAACTCATACCTATACACAGACTGTAGCTGCTAATGCTGCTTACTCTTTTTCGGTGAATAGTTCTGGAACTGCAGCACGTACTATTGAATATCGAAATATGAATATCGTAGGAACAAGTAAAAAAGGAATTATATATTCCTTCTCAGATACAACAACTCAAATTTTTGATAACGTTACATTTAATGGACCAGTTCTTTCCTACAATATAGCAGGGAAGACAATTTATAAAGACAGCACACTTACAAATACTGTTGCGGATTATAGTTCCTATTTGCATTCAGGAAAACAACTTGAATTAGCTGGAGAAACACATGTTTATGGAGCTGGCCCAAAAGCTTCATATGTATTTTATTTAACAGGTGGGGTAATGACTGTTGCGGAAAATGCTAATGTAACAATTGAACATTCAACACGAGTAGCGGTTATGGATTCATTTGAAATGAAGTCTGGATCCACGCTCACTATAAATGGTAAATATATTGAAGGTGGAAATGCTCTCATTAACACCCTCGACGCAAAGGCTTTTACAATGAATCAAGCGACGCTAAATTTAAATGGAGACAAAGGAATGAGAGGTTCTGCTGCTATTTATTCTAATGAAATTCAAATTGATAACTCTACTTTGAATTTTAATGTAGATTCACAATCAGACATCTTAAGGGCTGCTAATCGAATAGAACTTAAAAACACTGAATTAAACTTAGAAGCAAATTATATTGGATTTGGATATATTAATGCAACTGAGCCAGGTTCAACGGTATTGCTTGAAAATAGTGTCGTCAATGAATCGGTTGTGAATATGGCAGGTGCGGCAGTAGAGGCAAAGAAATTAGTTAAACTTGATAACTCTATTATTAACAGTGAAATGGACATATTGAGATCTACCTATATGAGAAGTGGGGATACCATTGAAATATCAAACAAAAGTGAGTTTAATATGACTACAAATGGAATTCAAAATTCCGTTGTAAACGCCACAAATGAAGTAAATCTTAATAATTCTATCTTTAATCTTACAATCAAAGATAGAGCGGCAACAGCAAAGAACCAGGAATTGATTACAACAAAAAATGTTGAAATGAAAGGAAGTAAACTAGACTTCTATATTAATGACAATGAGATTAAACATATATTTAATGCTTCGGAGCGAATTGTATTTGAAGATAGTGAGCAAAATCCTGGAGAGTTGAAAATAAGATCAGAATGGCCAATAAGTTTATCGAAAAATGTGAATGCGAAAATTAAATTTGAGACTCAACAAATAAACGCATCACGAGAAAAAACAGATATCGATTACACTTATATGATACGGAAAAATGATTACGAGAAAGGTATTATGGAGTTTACTTTGGATAAGGTAGGAAATCCGACCTTCATTCAAAACGATTTTGTAAGCGGAGAATTCACTAATTTTAATGATCTTAAAAGTCTATCTATGGGAACTGTTAGATTGCACTACAATGCGGATGTTACTCAAAATCTAATTAGTTTTAATACTAATGCTTTATCGAATGTGACTTTCACATACAATGAAGTATTACAAGAAGAAGTGATTTCGGATCTCGATGGAAATGCATCTGTTGTCACTGATATAAAAATCAAACCCGGTTTCCATGAGTTGAAAATTGTTTCTGACGGATTGATAAGAACTGATATAATTGATTTTTCTTCCTTTGGAACTGTGACCCTGCTAAACTATCCAGAATTGCTCGATTTCGAATCTTTAAATATTCCGGTAGGTCATACAGAATACCAATCAAGAAATCAATCTAATATTACAGTAGAAGATACACGCGTGGAGAGAACAGGTTGGAAACTCGAAGTAAGAATGAAGACACCTTTACACCAACAAAACAATAAATCAAACGAATTTGCGAATGCTTTAATCTTCAGAAACCCTATTAATAAAGAGAAAAATATCTTAAATTCAAAACCACTTCTAGTTTATGAAACGGATGAACTCTATGATGAAAAAGTGAATATTGAGTTCGGGGAAATGGAAGGAATTCTACTTGAGTTTTACGGAGCAAATGGAATTTATGCAGATACAGGATATGATGCTTCGTTAGAGTGGGTATTAACGCAATATTAAACAATGTGCTTTGATGACATAATAATGGAGATTAATAACATAGGTCGTTCTGCTTATTAGAAAAATAATATAATTCACAAGTGGTCATATATCACAGATAAAGAGGAGATAAAATATGAACAAGAAAAAAACATTACTAGCATCATTAACAATACTATTGCTTGCTGGAGCGGTGGCTCCAGTGCTGGCAGCTGAACCCCAAGGAGCTACTTCTGAAGTGAAAGTTACCTTTACGCCAGAAGATCCTACAAAGCCTGTGGATCCTCTTGATCCAACAGATCCAACTAAACCTACAGACCCTACAGATCCAGAAGAAGGGACGGGTAATGTTGGTTACTTAACTTTAGACTATGTACCTAAATTAACATTTGGAAATCAGAAAATTGCACGTAAGCCTCAATCAATTCAATCAACAAATACTAAAGCATTTGTTCAAGTTACGGATGTTAGAGCGACAGGTGCTGGATGGAACCTTCAAGCAAGTATGAGTGATTTAGTTCATGACAATGGCGTAAATAAAATCAATAATGCGCAATTAATCTTGAAAAACCCTGCAGTTAAAACTAATGATACGAAATCAAACAATGCTCCAACATCATCGGAGTTGATTACTCTAACTTCAAATAATACAAGTGGTGTAGACATCTTCACTGCGCAAGAGGATCATGGAATGGGAACATGGTTATCAACATGGTTATCCGATAATTCTACGAACGAGAATGTACTTCTTAATTTAGATACTCGTGATGCAAGAGCAGGGGGATACACTGGAACAATAACATGGTCACTTATTCAAACACCTTAGTTTAAGATTTGACAAGACAGACATTACGAAGTGTTTGTCTTTTTTAATGAAACAATCTTAGATTCTAAATAAAAGAAAAGAATAGCTTTCGTGAAGTGTTTGTTAAAAAAAACTGTTTTATAACATGATATTTATTTTTTATTACAAATAAAACACAGATAAATAATACTTTAATATACTATGGTTGGAAATGAACAATGTATCAATTACATTGGAGAGGGAGATAAATTATGAAAGTAAAAAGAATACTCGTATCAATTATGTCGTTACTAATTGTAGTAGTTATGGTCAACCCAATAGAAGCTGCAAGTTACAACAAGTTCACAATCAATGCAGTCCAACCTGAGAATCAAATTGATAAATCAGTGGGTTACTTCGATTTGAGGGTTGATTCTGAAACAAAACAAACTTTAGAAGTTGAGGTCTTCAATAACGGTAATGAACCGATGGAAGCAAAAATGTTACTTGTAAATGGAAGTACAGGAAACAATGCCACAAAACAGTTTAATATCCAAACAGATATTGACGAATCAATGCAACATCCAATCACAGACTTTGTGAGCTTGCGCGAAGAGACGATGGTTGTGAAACCTAAGTCAAAAGAAACGGTTCATCTAGACGTCGACCTAAAGGATGCATCATTTGATGGTGTCATCATGGGTGGCATTACGGTTGTAGCCAATGAAGTGAACATGAATGATAAAAAAGGTAATGATGGTGAAATTGCTTTAGATAATCAGATTGCTTATACACTCGCAGTTCAGATGAGAATGAGTGATATAGAAATTGATTCGAATCTAAATTATTTAAAAACAGATTATACCGTCGTCGATATGCAACCTAAATTTACAAGTAACATCCAAAACGATCAAGCTGTACTATTGAATAATATTTCAATCAAAGGAGATGTACGTTATAAAGACAGTAACAAGGTTGTAGGAACCGTAAATCGAGACAATGGAGGTATTCTTCCAAATACAAACTTTGATGTCGTGTACGACCTCTCTGAAGACAGTGTTGAGTCAGGGGTGTATGTGGTTGATCTTAAAATTACGGATGGCAAAGATACTTGGCATTGGCAAGAAACAATTGATGTGACAAATGAACAGATTGATAGTGCTACAAATGAGAAGATAGACTTTAAAGATAAATCAAAATCTAAGTTTTATATTATAATCCTTGGAATCTTAATTTTAATTATCTTAATCTTGCTCTTCATAATATTAAAAAGAAGAAAGAAAGATGAAGATGAAAGCACGGATAAATAATAGATTTTACTCGAGTCTGTTTAACCAGTTCGATACTATATATTTAATATATGGTATCGAACTGGTTTTTATTTGCCATTCTAAGTGAGGTGTTGGATATAAAGGCGATGTTATGGTGTTTTTGTTTGATTTTACGCGATATTTTTCACGAATTACAGTAAAAATCATGTTTTAGAATGAAAAAAGGTCGAGGTTAAAGTTGTTACTATTTTTATTTAAGTGAAAAATAGATGAATTTAACGGGTGATAGTTCCAAATAATATATAGTTGTGATAGAATAGTGGTACGAAGTGGATGAAAGTGGTGGAAAGTGGGGCGATTTTGGTGTTTATAGGAGAATATCAACACAATATAGATACAAAAGGTCGCATCATTGTACCAGCTAAGTTTCGTGATGAACTGGGAGAAGTGATGATTGTTACCAGATGGCTTGATGGCTGTCTTGCAATTTACACTATGGAACAGTGGCAACAAGTTTACGAAAACTTAAAGAAATTACCTTCAACCAAACGTGAAGCAAGAATGTATACCCATATGATTATGTCAAAAGCAGCAGAGTGTGAAATGGATAGTCAAGGAAGAATTCGAATTCCTTCCCATCTAACACAAGAAGCTCACTTAACTAAAAATTGTGTTCTCGTTGGAGTTAGTGATCATGTTGAAATTTGGGATAAAGAGCGTTGGGATGCTTATTATGAAACAGCAAGCGAGAATTTTGAAGAAATCGCGGAATCGCTAACGGAGTTTTTTGAATGAAACATATATCAGTCATGTTAAATGAGTCGTTGGACTTACTAAATATTAATCCTGAAGGTGTCTATATTGACGCTACTTTAGGAGCAGGTGGTCATAGCTTGGAAATATGCAAACGACTTACAACAGGAAAGCTTATTTGTTTTGATAAAGATGCGGATGCCATTGTGAGAGGAACTCAAAGACTTGAAGCATATCAAGATAAAGTCACTTTGGTTCATAGTAGTTATACAGATCTTAGACAAACATTAGATCAAATGGGAATCGATGAAGTCGATGGCATACTCTTTGATTTAGGTGTCTCATCACCACAATTTGATGATGCGGCTCGCGGCTTCAGTTATCGTTTCGATAGTAAGTTAGATATGAGAATGGATCAGAGTCAAGCTTTAAGTGCTTATGTGATTGTGAATGAATATGAAGAGGATGATTTAGTCAGAATCTTCAAAGACAATGCAGAGGAACGTTACGCTAAGCGAATTGCCTCAGAAATTATAAAGGCAAGACCTGTTGAAACAACATTTGATCTCGTAGATATTATTAAAAAATCGTATCCTACAAAGGAACTAAAAAAAGGGCATCCTGCAAAAAAAGTATTCCAAGCATTACGAATCGAAGTTAATGATGAGTTTGGAGAGGCAAGAGATGCAATTAATCAAGCAATACATAGCATTAAGCCAAGCGGACGTGTTGTGGTAATTACATTCCACTCACTCGAAGATCGCATGGTTAAAAATATCTTTAACACTTATGGAAAACCTCCGAAAGTAAATCCGAGAATTCCGGTAATTGTTGAAGATAGTGTCAATTATCAATTAATTAAAAAGGGGATAAAACCAAGTATTGAGGAACTCGAGGAAAACAATCGAGCACATAGCGCAATACTAAGGTGTATAGAAAGGGTGAAGTAATATGGCAAAGCATGTCGTAAAGAAAAAGAAAAGAACAATACGTTGGAGTGGTATGATTGGATTCGTTTTTACGATTGCCATTCTTGCTTCTTTCATTACGCAAACCGTGGTTAAAACTCAAAATGCCAAAATAACTATTGAAGTACAAAAGGCTAAACAAGAGATGGCATCGGTCAATGAAGATAATGAGAAAATAACAACTGAAATTCAAAAACTAACAGATTTTGCACGAATTTCCCAAGCAGCACAAAATGCTGGACTTAAAGAACAACAAAATACATTTAAAGTTCAAGGTGAGGCAACTACAACGCCAGAAAAGGGTGAGTAGTTTTGAGACGCAGTGCAAATTTTAAAGTATTAATGCTTTCAATCATTATGGCACTTCTGTTTTTAACAGTAGGTGTCAATGTTTTTGTAATGACTATATTTGGTCATCATTTTAACTCTGGTCAAAACATAAAAAAAGTTACTGAAGGAGTTAGTATCGTTTTACGTCCGATTCATGCGGAGCGTGGAAAAATTAAAGATAGAAATGGAAATATTATTGCTCAAGATGTCACAACTTATACTCTTGATGCAAAATTGGATCCAACACGTTTTAATGGTGATAAAACTCCGGCCTATGTTGTAGATAAAGAAGCAACTGCTGATGCAATATCCGAAATTGTAGGAATTGATCGAGCTGATGTGATGTCGCAATTAAATTCAACGTCACTTCAAGTGGAATTTGGTCAAAAAGGGAAATATATTACTGCAGATCAAAAAACTGCTCTTGAGGAAACAAAGTTACCTGGTCTTGGATTCACGCCAATTATTGCGAGAATCTATCCAAATAATGAATTTGCTTCAGAACTTATCGGATTCGCTAAATATGATGAGTCTGAGGATGTTCGTAATATCAAAGGACAAATTGGTATTGAAGCGTATTATGATAATTATCTACTTGGTAAAAATGGGAGTGAAACATTCCCAAAAACTGCAGGTGGTTACTTCATTGATGACAAACAAGTGATTCGTGAAGAGCCTAAGAACGGATCAGATATTAAATTAACACTTGATCGTTCGATTCAAGATGCATTATCACAAGCGTTGCATGGTATGCTGGAAGATCCAAAAGTACGTGCAGAAAAAGCATGGGGTATTGTTGTGGAAGCAGAAACAGGAAAGATTTTGGGATGGGGTCAAGCACCTTCATTTGATCCAAATGTTCTTGATATCAGTGAATACTTGAACTACGTTTCACAGTCAACTTATGAACCTGGTTCTACCATGAAGACTTTTACGGTTGCATCAGCAATTGAAGAGGGTGTGTGGCCGGATGAACAATCATTCTATTCTGGACCTTTCTATGTTGGTGTCAAAGATGGAAAAGGGGTACGACTTCCGTCTCCTACTGGATCTATTCATACAATTACTAACGCTCAAAATATAAATTACGGAGATATCTCTTATAATTATGGTTATGTGCAAAGTTCAAACGTTATGATTTCGGAGCTATTAACAAACCATCTAGATCCACTAAAGTTTAGAGAATACAAACACAAACTGGGATTCCATAAAGTTGTCGGGACAGATCTTGTTCCTGAAAGCGAAGGGGTAGAAGTACGAGAAGGACCTCTAGAATTAATAACAGATGGTTTTGGTCAAGGATCGACCGTAACCATGTTACAAATGGCACAGGCTTATACTTCTATTATGACTGATGGAACGATGGTTAAACCTTATGTTGTGGAGTCAATATCTGATCCTCAAACTGGTCAAGTTCTATATGAAGGAAAAACTGAGAAAATCGGAAAAATATACAAAGACTCGACTTCAAAGAAAATGAGAGACTTAATGCGTGATGTTGTTGCACCAGGCGGATCAGCGATGCGTTTCGAAGTTGAAGAAACAGAAGTTATTGCAAAAACCGGAACCGCACAAAAAGTTGAGAATGGTATTTACTCTCCTACTGACTATATTTTCTCATCTGTAGTTGGATTCCCTCACGATAATCCAAAGTATATTGTTTACACAGCATACGAAGCGAAAATGGGTCATAGTATTGATGCATCCGCAGTTTATGTTAAAGATATTGTGAGAAAAGTAGTTGCTACTGACAAGTTCACGCAAGTTGGTGGTGGTGACGTTGAACAAATAAAAACAGATTATGTAATGAATGTCGTTAACTACGATGTAGATAACGCAACAAATAACCTGAAAGAAAAAGGGTATCAACCAGTGGTTATTGGTCAGGGGAATACGATTATCAGTCAAGTTCCATCCTCTAAACAACAGGTTATAAGTAACGAACGAATACTCTTATTAACCAATGGAGAATCAATAACTGTTCCTGACTTTACAGGATGGTCCCGAAAAGAAATGACAAACTTCTGGGCTATAACGGGAATTCAGGTTGAAATGAGTGGTTCTGGATTTGTAAAAGAACAATCGATTCCAGCAGGAAGTGTGATTACTAAAGATCAAGTCATTAGTGTTATTTTAAGGTGATATTTGATATAATAGGAAACTGAAATGAAATAAGGAGAAGGTAATATGGTAATTGGTATCGTAGCAATGTTTGTATCTTTTGTGGTTGCTCTTGTAGTCTATCCGAAATTTATTAAAACATTACAAAAAATGGATGTAAAACAACAAATTAGTGAGTATGCGCTCGAAGAGTTTAAAAACAAAAAGAAAACGCCGACTTTTGGAGGGGTAATCTTTGTACTTGTACCGATTCTTGTTGCACTAATATTTAATGGATTTAAGATGAATGCAGAATTGTTTCTTCTCTTATTTATTTACTTTGCTTATGCTTTAATCGGTTTTGTAGATGACTACAAAATTGTGAAAGAAGGAAAAAACGATGGAATCTCTCCTCGTGCTAAATTCTTGTCGCAATTAGTATTAGCTGTTTTATTCTATGTTATCTACCAAGCTATTGGAGGCGATAATACCATCGTCATTCCTTTTGTAGACAAACCATGGGATATCGGACTTCTATATCTACCTTTCGTTATGCTAGTTCTTTCTGGAACGTCCAATGCCGTAAACCTTACAGATGGTATGGATGGGCTTGCCGGAGGTACAGCATTAATAGCTTTCGTTCCGTTTGCTTACTTTGCGTTTGCTGATGGAAACTATGGTATGTTTATGTTCATTCTAACAATTATTGGTTCATTGATTGCATACCTTGTTTATAATCGTAAACCCGCTCAAATAATCATGGGTGATGTTGGTTCCTTATCATTGGGTGCTATTTTAGGTTCAATCGCAATTCTACTTCACAAAGAAATTCTTCTTGTTGTTGTAGGTGGTGTGTTCGTATTTGAAACACTTTGTGTTATTATTCAAAGAACATCATGGAAATTACGTCATAAACGTGTATTCCGTTATACACCAATCCACTACAGCTTTACGCTGAGTGGATGGAAAGAAAAAGATGTTGTGAATTTCTTCTATATTTTAGGGCTTATATTTATGGTTATTGGCTTAGCCCTTAACGCTTTATCATGAAGGCATTAATAATTGGCGGCGCACGATCGGGTTTAGGTTGTGCGCGCTTGTTAAATCAACAGGGCTATGATGTTACACTTGCTACTAATTCAGATTTTCCTGAAAGAAATGAAATAGAAGCATTGGGTATTAAAGTATCGCTCGACGATAAAGACATGACACTTGTTAAAGCTTACGATGTTGTTGTTAAAAACCCAGGAATACCCAACGATCATCCGCTTGTTTCAAAGTTTGACTCGGTTCTTAATGAAATAGAAATTGCATCCATGTTTTCATCAAACTATGATTACTATGCTATCTCAGGAACAAATGGTAAGACAACAACCACGACATTGCTTTATGAAATACTAAGAGAAAAATCAAAAAATGCTATGCTAGCAGGAAATGTAGGATATGCTCTAAGTCAACGTGTGCATGAAATAGGCAATAAGAAATGTGATGTTGCTTTGGAAATCTCTGCTTTCCAAATGGAAGGAACGCCAACATTCGCACCCAAGGTATATGCGTTACTTAATCTCAGTCCGGACCATATGGATCGTTACGATGCGGTTGATGATTACTATTTGGCAAAATGTCAGATTCTACCACGTGTAGGCTTATTTGTGAGAAACTATGATGATAAGAATATCATGAGACTAACTAAAGATTATGAAGGTCCTTGTATTAATATATCCCTCGATAATGCTGCAGCAGATGTTTATCGCCAGGGTAACCGTGTAATCTATAAAAATTCAATTATATTTGACATTAACGAACTGAAAATTGTGGGTGATCACAATATAATGAATGCTATGTTTGCCTGTATTCTTGCACTGGAGGCAGGTGTTCCACTTAATCAGATACAAACAGTTCTTTACTCGTTTGTTGGCGTAGAACATCGTATCGAGTTTGTTAGAGAACTTCGGGGTGTACGATATTATAATGATTCCAAAGCTACAAATCCAGAATCAACGGAAGTTTGTCTTAAAGCATTTGATAAACCGATTCTATTATTAGCTGGAGGTTATGATAAACACATTTCATTTGACTTATTAAAACCGTATACTCCAAAATTAAAAAAAATATATTTATTTGGCGATAGTGCCCTACAACTTAAAGAAATTTGGCCTGATGCAATTATCGTAGATACGATGATTGAAGCGGCAAATCTTGCATCATATGATGCTGTAAGTGGTGATGTTGTCGTCTTGTCACCAGCGTGTGCTTCTTATGATCAATTTGATAATTTTGAAGAACGTGGTAGTATATTCAAAGAAACAATAAAAACTCTTCGATGAGAGTTTTTTATTTGTATGAAATCGTGTATGATAGGGGAGATGGAATGAGGTGGAGAACTTGGATTCGCAACAACTAAATTTACTAATAACACTAAGACTTCGCCAACTTCATAATAATGGATTGAAGGGAATTCTCTTTGATGATCTTGTTCGCATGTACCGTGATTTTATTTGGAAAAATGGTCAGCCGGTGCATTTAAATGAGATTGCAAGTGATGTATTTAGAGTATCCGATGAAACAATAGTTCGCTGGTTAGCCACCGAATCTAAAATTGATGGATACCGATATAGTTTAGAGGATTTTTTACCAATGCTTGAGGATGAGGAGCTCTAGATGACACAAAAATCAAAACTTAACATTTTTTTGATTTTAGTATCTGCTTTCGTAATTTCTTTACTGATTGGAATCTTGTCTTACGATTCAATCAAAACTGGAAATGATTTTGATTACAGTACGAAGTTAATTCTACAAACCAGTAAAGAGAAGGAATTACGATATTTTTTTGATGTACAAGCACGCAATGGAATTGAGAGCACTGTTGAAAATATCGATGAAACAACTTATCTTGTTGTTTTAGGTGGCTTGGATGACGAAAAAACTTTCTACGAAAATTTAAACACGTCTATTCCTGATTTAAATCTGCTTCATGAAGCAACTTTTGGTTCAGAGATTAAGCGTGCAAATATTGAACAATTTTTAAGTCTGTATATGACTTTATTTCTTTTTATAACGATTGTGTATTTATCTTATCGTTATAAATTTTTTGGCCTCATTGTTTCTTTAAATGTCGTATCATCTGTATTACTGAGTTTGTACTTTACCCGATGGTTGGGTTATGCATTTACGCGTTCAATTTGGTATGCAATGCTCATCTCATATATGATGCTTGTCTATCAAAAACAAGTTTATCTAAGTGATTATACAGGTAATTCAATACGCCAAGTGGTATCAACAGAAAAAAACTTCCAAAAGAAATACTGGCGTAACTCGTTAATTTATATGTCTTTTTTTGGTATTCTCGCAATTCTTTGTTTTGCATATGGAGATTACGGTTTGAGAAGTGCAGCATACTACTTGATTGCATTTGCAGGTATCAGTTTTTTTAATGCAACGGTTTATAATTTAGTAATGATTCCGTTTTTCGCAAGTCTTACTGATTATGAGGGATTATTGACTTTTAAGATGCGCACTCAATCAAATTTAGAACGCTTTCGAAAAAGACGTTTTGATGCTGTTGTCATTGTATTCTTCGTTCTTGTGATGGTTAGTGGTGTCTTTTATTACACTCATGATCGAACACGAAACCTTGGAGAAGTAAAACATGGCAATTATCTAATTATCGAAAACTGTGAAACGCCAGAGTACTTAGAAGCACAGGCTTTGTTACACCGAATTGGTTTGTATGATTTTCAAGTAAACAGTGAGCATAGTAATAATCACGATATTTGGATTCAATTTGATCAAGAGATTCCTTTGAATTCGATGGACTTCGTGGTTACTAAGATAAGTACGGAATTAAACTTAAAAACAGCATTTTACCACGTAGACCGTGGAGAACGAGCTGTATCAACACCAGAATTAATTAACATTGTCCTAATATTTATTAGTGTTTCTTGGCTCTTTGTTGGATTGAATTATGATTTGCGCGATACTTTGTTTATTCCTGCACTTTCATTTTTAACCTTAGGATTGTTTTATATATTTAAGCATATTTTCAATATATCTGATGGTTATGATACGTTATTCACTGCGGCATCGATTCCATTTATTGAATTTAGTTACTATAGTTCCTACAAGCGAATTATTTCAGTACAAAATCCGGAACTCTTTAAACGTGACTTCTTGGACTCTTTATCTCTGAGTTTAACAATGTTCCTTATCATGGGTGTTCCTATCATGATGATGGTTCCTAATGAGTTATCAAACAGAAGTCTTTTCTTAATATTTATTTTATTGTTTAGTGCCTATTTCGCACTGTTATTGATTTATTTTATCTCTATGTTTATCAGAAAGTTGGCTTTAAAGTATGGAAAAAAATGAAATGGATATCCTCACGCAAACCCTCTTGGAAAGTATGAATCTTACACCGGAGCAATGGCATGAACTTGAACACCCAGAAAATCGTATTGTTGAAAATCTAGCAATCACTGATTGCATTCGTTTTTTTGAACATGCAACACAGCTTATGATTTGTGGTGATTATGACTGTGATGGTGTGATGTCGACATCACTTGCCGTCTTATTAGCTCGTAAATTAAATCTTGATGTTGGCTTTTATATTCCGAATCGTATCGAAGAAGGTTATGGTGTCAAAATTGAAACCATTAAAAAAGCTTATGATAAGGGTTATCGTGATTTGCTTATCATTGATAATGGTGTAAAGGCACAGAAGGAAATAGATTATGCCCATGAATTGGGGATGAATGTTGCGGTTATTGATCACCATATTATTGATGAACCAGTTCGAGTCGGGGCATTCTTGCACCCTGATGTCTGTGGCCCTTATGAGTCAACGATGTGCGCTACAGGTCTTATCTACTGTCTTGCAGAAACTATGGGGTATGCCGACGATTATATGGCGGCTATGGCTGCAACCGCAACGATAGCGGATGTGATGCCACTGTGGGGTAAAAATCGAGAAATTGTAATTAAAGGATTGGATGCTTTAAACCGCAATCAGTTTGAACATTTTGACCAATTAGTAAAGCGTACGCGTTCCACGGAATACACAGCGAAGTTACTTTCATTTCAAGTTATCCCTAAAATTAATACTGTAGGACGAATGAGTGATAAATCAAATGTGAACACCGTGGTTACTTATATGACATCACAAGATCATGAATTAATCACATCTTACGCCAAACAATTAATCAGTCTTAATGAATACCGTAAGAAGTATAGTAAACAACAACAAACACTTGCATTATCTCAAGTAGACCCTAAACAGTCAGTTAATATTATTGCTCATGAGAACTTCCATGAAGGACTTGTCGGAATCGTAGCCAATCATATTGCTCAAAGAACGCTTAAACCAACAGTTGTGTTGGCAAAGTATGATACCTACTATAAGGGTAGTGCACGTTCCATGACAACATCCCTTCAACTACTGTTTGAATCTTTAGATCCAAAATATTTTGATGGAATGGGGGGACATGATTTTGCGTATGGGATGACTATACGTAAAGAATACTATTCATCTTTCGTAACTGATATTCAAAATACATTTGATGCATTAGATGAAAAAGAAGATTCTGTACAATCAATTATAACTGTTGATCAGGCATGGATTACTCAAACTGCTATTCATAACCTTAAATCATTTGAACCTTACGGCGAAGGATTTAAACTCCCGATGATTCAAATGGATATACCTGCTGATTATCGAGTTATTAATTTGAATGGTTATGGATTTAAGTTTATTTTCGATAATTACGTACTTGATGAAGCAGTGTTTTTCACACAACGCTATGACCGTTATCAATTAAATGGTATCAAATCATTAGTTGGTTCTTTAGATTTAGAATCTAATAAGACAGTACTATTTGTCGAAGAAATTAATTCGTAGTATGATATGATAATACAAAGGAGGGCGCTATGAAAACAATCTTAGTAAGTCTTATCGTAAACAGTTTGTTGTTTTCAACAGGCTCATCACTCGTTCATGTTGAGGATTACAAACGTCCCTCAAATGAATTGAAACCACAAATATTAAATGTTGAAGCACCTACCGATAATCCAGTTGAGTTGGATGAAAGTGCTTTAACCATTAACAAAACAAGTTACCAGTTAACAGAGGGTCAAAATGAAACTATTGCCTATAAAGTAAACTATGAAGGGGAATACAAACTTACTTTTAAAAGTAGGGATGAATCCATTGCGACGGTCTCAAATAAAGGGGTTATCGTAGCTGTTAAAGCGGGAAGCACCCAAGTAGTCTTAGTTTTAGAAGCAAATGGAAAGACCGTTGAGAAAACGGTCGATGTAACCGTGACAGCGGCAAAGGGTAGTGTTGTGTTTGCGGACCAAGAAGTATACATTGTACGTGGTAGTGAAGCGACATTAAACTATTCTTTATCAAACAGCTCTTTGAGTGAATCAAATATCATATGGAACTCATCAAAACCTTCTGTTGCGACAGTTGAAAATGGAAAAATAAAAGGACTGTCAATCGGTGAAACTGCGATTTCCGCAACAATTACCGGAAACAAAACAACGGTAAAAGTTATCGTTACAGTACCGCTTCGTGAAATTAAGTTTAACCCTGAAGAAATTGAAGTATCAGTTGGTGAAAAGGTAGAAATTCCAGAACTTATTTATGTTCCTTATGATAGTTCTTCCAAGATTAAACCGACGTTAGTTGTAGAAGATCCTACTATTCTAGGCATTGAAGACCAAGAACTTGTGGGACTCAAGCTAGGAACAACAACTGTAAAAGCAAATATCGGTAGAATTGTGACCGAACTTAAAGTTAATGTTATTCCTAAGAAAACTGATACGGGAGCCAGTGTCATCCCATTAGAAGTTGAACAAACCAATGAAAACCAATTGGTGCTCTCAGCTAAAGAATATGATTACAAAAAAGGAAAGAAATACGCTTTTGAATTCCCAAAAGAGGCAATCCAAGAATTTGTAAGCGAAAATAAAGAATCGGAAATTGTCATTGTTATTGAAGAATCATTGTTAAAAGATAATATGAATGGTATCGATTCGATCACGTTAACCCAAGATACCTTAGAAGAAATTGAGTATGATTCTTTAACGTTACGTCTTATCAACAGTGCCAACAGGCCGCAAATTGGATTTGTTATTAAAGAACCCCTTAAATCTGATTTGAATCTTAAATATTCATTGACAGAAATCAAAGATAGTTCAAAAATTTATCCTAAGGTAGGCGGGAAGAGTTATCGACTTCAATTTCAACCAATCAAACAAGAGATTGGAGTTATAGTAGATGCTAAACTTCTAGAATCAAACCTCTCAACCATGCACTTCTTATATAAATACGATGATAAAGAAAACGAACTCATTGATACAAATCAGGAAATAGTAACAGATAGTTCAAATAGTATTAGTTTTAGTGTTGATTCCAACGATTATATAATTACGTTTAGTCGTATCTCTCGTACTAATGATAAATCATTGATAATCGGACTGCTTGTCACAATTATTGCGATGGGTGGTATCTCCACATTTATTTATATTAAACGCAGTAGGAAAAAGAATAATTTATGATATAATGATTTGTGTACTTTGGAGGAAACTATGGACTTAAAAAATTATATTGCATCTATTGAGGATTTTCCAAAAGAAGGCGTCTTATTTAGAGATATTACGCCCCTAATGGCAAACGGTGAAGCATTCGCTGAAGCAACAAGACTATTTGTTGAATTTGCAAAGAAAGTCGGAGCAGAAGTTATTGTGGGACCGGAATCTCGAGGATTTATCTTCGGATGTCCAGTCGCTAATGAATTAAAGATTGGATTTATTCCAGTACGTAAACCTGGGAAATTACCTCGTGAAACAATTTCTTATTCTTATGATTTGGAGTATGGATCAAATGAACTTCACATGCATAAAGATGGCATCAAACCTGGACAAAAAGTTCTCATTATTGATGACTTGCTTGCAACAGGTGGTACAATCGAAGCAGCTGTCTCTTTAGTTAAAGAGTTAGGCGGAGAAGTAGTAGGTTGTGGATTCTTAATTGAACTCCTTGACTTAAACGGTCGCGACAAATTAATAGATACAGAAATTTACACAATTATGCAATATTAAAACGAAGCACGTCTTCGTTTTTTTCCAAAATAAGATAGGGAGGTCGTCATATGAAAAATGATAAAGATATCGATTTTAATAAGGTTTTAAATGAGTGTAAAGAATATATTTCATTGCCTGAAAACCTTGATTTAATCACGAAAGCATATAACTACGCTGAAGAAAAACATGATGGCCAGTACCGTAAAAGTGGTGAGCCCTATATTATTCATATTCTTCATGTTGGCTACATTCTTGCGAATTTAAGAATGTCTCCAACTACGATTGCTGCAGGTCTTCTACATGATGTCATCGAAGATTGTGATGTTACAAAGGAAGAACTTGCGAATGCATTCACTCCGGAAATTGCGGAGCTGGTTGAAAGTGTCACCAAGATTGGTAATATTGAATTTAAAGATGAAAAGGAATATCTTGCTGCGAATCATCGTAAGATTTTTATTGCGATGGCTAAAGATGTTCGCGTTATCTTCATTAAATTGGTTGACCGTCTTCATAATATGAGAACACTTCAATATCAAAGTCCTGAAAAACAACAAAAAATTGCTGCAGAGACACTAGATGTTTATGCTCCAATTGCTCATAGACTTGGACTTGGAGAAATTAAAAATGAACTCGAAGATATCAGTTTTTCTTATCTACATCGTGATAAGTACTATGAGATTGCTCGTATGGTTGATTCTCGTAAAGCTGAAAGGGATGCACAAGTTTCGATTATGATTGAAAACTTTGCTAATCTCTTGATGGAAAATAATATTAAATTTAATATTTTTGGACGTTCAAAGCACTTATACTCCATCTATAAGAAGATGACAACTAAGCATAAACGATTCGATGAAATCCTCGATTTACTAGCGATTAGAATTATAACTGAAACAGAACAAAACTGTTATGAAATTTTGGGGCATATCCATGCCAACTATCGCCCAATTCCTGGACGTCTTAAAGATTATATTGCAATGCCGAAAATGAATATGTACCAATCACTCCACACTACGATCGTAGGGGAAGACGGTATGATCTTTGAAGTTCAAATTCGGACCTATAAAATGGACGAAATTGCTGAACGAGGTGTTGCTGCACACTGGCGTTATAAAGAAGGTCAAAATCGAAATCAAGAAACGTATCAAAAAGAAATTGAAGATCGTCTCTCATGGCTTCGCGATTTCAACATGATAACGGAAGATATTGATTCTGATGCTGAAAATTATATGAATTTGCTTCAAAAAGATATCTTTGAGGCGAATGTTTATGTAATGACTCCTAAGGGACGTGTTATTGATCTGCCGAATGGAGCAACACCAATTGACTTTGCCTATCGTATTCATACGGAGGTGGGTCACCAAACTGTGGGAGCTATTGTTAATGGAACTTTAGTTCCATTGAATACGAAGCTTAAAACAGGGGATGTCGTCCAGATCCGAACCAACAAGCAGTCAACACCAAGTGAAGACTGGCTCAAGGTTGTGAAAACAGCACATGCTCGAAATAAAATTCGTTCATTCATGATTAAAAAAGAACAAGATGATCGTGAGCATATGATTACTAAAGGTGAAGCAACCTTTAAAGAAGAATGTAAACGTCGTAATATCGATGAGAAAGAATTACGGAGCAGTAAACGATTTGAGTCGGTTCTAAATCAATTCTCAGTTAATTCAACGGATGATCTCATGTTTGCTATTGCAAGTAAGTCATTATCAATTCCAGCACTATTTGAAAAATTAGATACAAATCGTACACCGATTGAAGATCAAGCTAAATTTGAAAAAGTATTCCAAAGAAATCAAGAATCAAAATCACGAAGTGATATCGGTGTTAAAGTTTCTGGTATCGATTCGATGATGATAGGCTTGAGTCAATGTTGTAATCCCGTATATGGAGACGATATTGTAGGTTATGTTACAAAGGGAAGTGGTGTCAAAGTTCATCGAAGAGACTGCCCTAATATCGCCAATGAAAAGAGTCGCTTAATTGATGTATACTGGGATACAGACTTTGATAGTGGAAGCTATGAAGCTGTATTAACATTACTATCAACGGACCGGAGTTTCTTACTCACTGATCTAGTAACTGTGGTGTCACAACTTAAAGTTAAATTAAATGCTGTAAATTCAGAAGTTAATGATGATAAAGTTCATGTTACGACAACCATGCGTGTTGTTGTCAAGGATGCTGAACATCTTAGAAACTTAATTGCGAATTTAAGAAAAGTCGACAGTGTGATACGAGTAAGTCGTGTTATTTTATAGGAACTTCTAACGAAGTTCCTTTTTTTATCGAAAAGATATATGATGTCACCAGTCTTGAACCAATTATCAATAAAATTATGAAAGATTTTAGGATATTAAGAAGATATAGATTTGACATCCTAGTCAATTTTATGAATAATAGTGTAGTGAAAAATGAGGTGACGTTATGATCCGTTATTTAAAACAGTTCAAAAATGTAGCAACCGGAGGTGCTCTCTTCTAGCCAAAACATAATTTTATAGAAGAGAGGTTTTAAGAATGAACGAAAATTATAAACATTGGTCACAACCAAAGTATTTAAAAGATATTGTAAGTAATCCACTCATCGAAGTTGGCGAATATTCATACTATTCAGGATACTATAGCCACAAGAGTTTTGAAGATGGATGTGTTAGATTCATGTGGGGTGATGATCTGTCGCAATCTTTATTTAATCCCATCGAACAAAATGGATGGCAGTTAGATCGTTTGATTATTGGTAATTATGTTGCGATTGCGAGTGGTGTAGTTATTTTAATGGGAGGTAACCATAATCATCGAACAGATTGGATCTCGTTATATCCATTCGCGGAAACGATACAAAAGTCATATCAAACTAAAGGGGATACCCGAATAGGGCACGATGTTTGGATTGGAATGGATGCTATGATTCTACCAGGAGTTACTATTGGTGATGGTGCGATTATTGCTTCAGGAAGTGTCGTTACTAAGGATGTAGACCCGTATACGCTTGTTGGCGGCAATCCAGCTAATTTTATTAAACAACGGTATTCAGATGACGATATTCAAAAACTTTTAGAAATCAAGTGGTACTGTTGGACACGTAATGAAATAGAGAAAGCATTGCCACTCATTTCGAGTGGGGATGTTGATGCATTATACACTTATTATCACAAAATAATAAAGTAAGAACTCAATAAGGCACATCTTAGATGTGCCTTTAATTATGTTAAAGTATCGTAAGTCATTTCTAATCTATCATAACCACAGATATCACGATATAATATGAGTATAAATGTTAGCGTTTACAATGAGGGAGTTATTATGATAGATATCGATAAAGTATTTGATGCCAATGATGTATTGCAAGATATTGTGACTAAGACACCAGTCGTAAAGGCTGAAGGTCTCTCAGAAGATGTTGAAGTATTTCTAAAATGTGAAAATCTTCAGAAAACGGGATCATTTAAATTAAGAGGTGCAACATACTTCTTAAGTCAATTATCCCAAGATGAAAAGAATCGTGGCGTGATTGCATGGTCTGCAGGTAATCATGCTCAAGGAGTTGCTCATGCTGCGAAAAACCTTGGTATTAAAGCAACCATTTTTATACCAGAATGTGGTTCAGCATCTAAAATAGCGGCAACAAGAGCGATGGGTGCAAATGTGAAGCTTGTTCCAGGTTGCTTTGATGATGCAAAACGAGTAGCTAAGGCATATAAAGATGTTCATGAGTTAGTTGGCGTTCCTCCGTTCAACGATGATGATATTATCGCTGGTCAAGCAACAGTCGCGTTGGAAATGATTGAACAAATTAAAGAGTTTGATGCAGTGGTTGTACCCGTTGGCGGAGGGGGATTGATAAGTGGCATTGCCTATGTTATCAAGACCCTAATGCCACACTGCAAGGTTTATGGAGTGGAAGCGGAAGGTGCAGCTTCTATGCGTGCTTCATTACAAAACCAAGATATTCAATGTTTGAGTGATGTGGAAACTATTGCTGATGGAATTGCAGTTAAAGAACCGGGTTCTCGAAATTTTATGATGACTCAACAATATGTCGACGATATAATCACGGTTTCTGATTATGAAATATCCGAATCAATTCTGCATATTATGGAAAAAAATAAAATGATTGTGGAAGGGGCAGGAGCTACAGCCTTTGCCGCCATTAAATTTGATAAACTTCCAGAACATAAGCGCATCGCTTGTGTACTATCAGGTGGAAATATAGATATTGAACTTCTTAATAAAGTAGTAAGTAGAGCCTTATTCCAACAACGTCGATTGGTTAAGTTCAAAGTTGAGATTCCAGATCGTTCGGGTTCGTTACATGAGATTATTGAAATTATCGCAAATGAAAAAGGAAACATCGTCAATGTTGAGCACGATCGTTTCCATTCTAATATGAAGATTAACTATTGTATTGCGAAAATTGCTTATGAAGCACCTACTGTTGATACAGCTTCAATTATTGAGCAGAAACTGCAACAAGGGGGCTATCAGATTCTAGTATAGTTTTTATACTTTGCTTAAGGATTGGGAGAACAACTGTTTCATACCAAGGGTTTTTGACCATCCATCGCCTATTGAGAGGAGAAGGATGCACAATTGTAAAATATTGAGGAAAATAAGCCTTGAAATTACGAACAGTTTCGGTTAGGTTTCTCTCACAACGATCTTTGAGAAAGTAATTTTGTGCATGGGATCCAATTAAAATAGTAAGCTTGATATGTGGCATCTGTTCCAATAGGAGTGGGTGCCACTTTGATGCGAAATCCTTACGCGGTGGTAAATCACCCGATTTACCTTTTCCAGGAAAGTAGAAATCCATGGGTAAAATAGCGAACAGTGTCGGGTCATAAAACTGTACTTCAGTTACATTCAACCAATCACGTAACCGATCACCACTCTGATCATGAAATACGCTTCCAATATTTTGAGTTTTCAACCCAGGGGCCTGACCTATAATTAGAATCTTAGCATCAGGATGTACGGATAGAATTGGTTTCCAGCCCATCGCTTTAAATTGTGAATTTTCTTGATCCATTTCAATTTTGTCTAGAATTTCTTTAATTTTTTTTTGACTCATTAATATCACCCCTTTTATTATAACCCTAATGACATAAAAAGATGTTAAGAAGCGTTATATAATGCTATAATATGTAGACTTAGGAGAGGAACTAATATGAAAGAAACACTATTAGAAAAAGCTTTTGAAGCAATGAATAATGCCTATGTGCCTTATTCAAATTATCGCGTAGGGTCTTGCGTCTTAACACATGATGGTCAATACTTTATTGGAGCTAATGTAGAAAATGCATCCTATGGAGCGACAAACTGCGGTGAACGAAGTGCTATTTTTGCTTGTTATTCTCATGGTTACCGTCAAAAGGATATTGCAGGTATCGCAATTGTGACGGATGGCCAACTGTTGGCAGGTCCTTGCGGAATTTGCCGTCAAGTTTTATCGGAACTCTTAGAATCGGATACTCCCATTTATCTTTCAAACAAGAAAGAGGAAATGACAACTACGATTGCAGAGCTCATGCCTTTAAGTTTTGGAATGAAAGATTTAGTAGACAGAATGTAAAAATCGACTGATTAAATCAGCCGATTTTTTTATACTAATAATTTTATAATCACTCCGAGTAGAGCTCCTGAACCATTGCATATAATATCTTTCATCGTATCATAAAGTGCTACCTGACCAATAAATTGATTGCCTTCGAAATCACGATAGCGTTGCATGTTAAGGTCGAAGAAATGATCAACCGTGAACTCGTATATTTCCCATACCGATCCAATTGCCATAACAATTGCGAAAGATAGCACTGCGGTAAGAGCAAGAGGTATTTGTACAGATGGCATAGATAGAAGTTCCCAAGCCATCATTGCAAAGAGAATACCACTTCCAAAGTGGAGATATGAATCAAAGTGTTTCCATCGCCCATAGGCACCGATTACTTCACCACCCCAAACTGAAGCAAAGATGAATAGGTAATATCCCGACGTAGTAAGTGCTGAGAACGTTTGAGACCACCACGGATCCAAAAATCTAGGAAAGAGCATAAATGGTATTCCTGAAGCTACCTTTACAATCTTGAACCAATCAATAGGTTTGGTTTTAAATATATACATTAATGCAGAAACTGTGAACATAAACAGGCCACTCATTTCTAAAACATTTTTAATAAACATTGGTAATACACCGTACTTTCTAATACATTTAACTAAAGCATAATTCGCCAATAAGTTCAAGCCTAATTGTTATCAACATTTTTCGTGCTATAATGGTAATATCTATTATTTCGATATTAATTTTGTAAAGCAGTTTCTCAAAACTGAGATCTTATATTTTGAAAATCTATGATGTATTAGTAATTGACTCGTGGGGAAAGGAGTCTATTGCCATTGCATTGACGTCACTGCTTTTGTTTTTGAGTTGAAAAATAGATATATTGTATGAAAATAAGGAGATAAAGTATGAGCGATTATATACTAAGTTGTTGTTCAACAGCTGATTTGGATGCACCGTACTTCAAGGAAAAAGACATTAATGTGGTCTATTTCCACTATACACTTGATGGTGTTGAGTATGTAGATGATTTAGGACAAAGTATGCCATTTGATGAATTTTACAAACGATTATCCGAAGGTTCAGAAACACAAACATCACAAGTGAGTCCAGGAGAATTTGAAAATTACTTCAGACCTTTCTTAGAAAAAGGTCAAGATATTCTTCATGTTAGTTTGTCCAGTGGACTTTCAGGAGTCTTTAATTCTGCTGAGATAGCGCGAGAACTATTACTTGAAGAATTTCCTGAACGTAAAATTTTCTTGGTTGATTCTTTAGGCGCTTCATCGGGTTATGGTTTATTTATGGACACTTTATCAACTCTAAAAAAAGAGGGTATGGAACTTGAAGCACTTTACCAATGGGCATCTGACAATAGACTTAAGATGCACCACTGGTTCTTCTCAACAGACTTGTCATTTTATGTTAAAGGTGGTCGTATTACCAAAACACAAGCAACGATTGCGACATCTTTAAATATTATTCCAGTATTGAATATGAACTCGAAGGGACAATTAACCCCTCAATATAAAGTTCGTGGTCGTAAGAAGGTTGAACGAAAGATGTTGGAAGAAATTGCTAATCATGCACAAGAAGGTGTTGATTATCGCGGTAAATGTTTTATTTCGCAATCGGCATTTTATGATGAAGCGCAAACACTTGCCACATTAATTGAAGAGAAATTCCCTAATCTTGATGGTCCTGTTAAAATTAATTCAATTGGAACGACCATTGGAAGCCATACTGGTCCAGGAACAATTGCGCTCTTTTTCTGGGGAGACGAGCGAATCGATTAAGAAAGGTTGATTATATTGGTACAACAATATACAAAACAATTAATACACGATGCTTTTATTAAAATGTTGAATGAGAGACCTCTAAAGAAGATTACTGTTAAAGATCTTGCTCTCGCATGTGATATTAATAGAAATGCATTTTACTATTATTATAGTGACATCTACGAATTATTGTCAGAGATATTTCAAACTGAATTAGAACGAGTTATTGAAGAATACAATGATACTCTCTCTTGGGAAGAAAGTTTTATCCATGCGGCTCGGTTCGCAATTGATAATAAAACTGCAATTTATCATGTGTATGACTCAATGCAACAAGAAGAATTGATTGACTATATTTATAAAGTTTCAGGCAGTGTGATGCAACGCTATGTTGATAAGGCTGCAGAAGATGATGCAATGAATACTTTAGAGAGTGATCGTTCTTTAATTGCATCATTTTATCAGTGTGCTCTAACAGCGATGGTTATTCGTTGGATTGAAACAGGCATGAAAGAAGAGCCTGAAGAAATCGTTGATCGTATTGGTTATCTCTTTGATGGTAACATTCAAAACTCCTTGAAACGAAGTGAAGCGTCACTTTAGTTTTTAGGCACGAAGGTCAAAGTGTCAAATATTTATACAATTCAAACCCTGTGTCTAAAAATCGGACATGGGGTTTTTATTGTATAATGACTTCTTTTTTAATGAGCATATAATGTGTCTTGTAAAGGTTAGAGACATCAAGTGCAGCGTGCATTGGTTATCGATACTTGATGTTTCCTAACACTTAAAAAGAAAGAAGGAAATTTTTAATGGAATT
>JAVWLP010000013.1:0-44772 GCA_036637915.1 Erysipelothrix sp.
TACGGCTATTATTGGACAAATTAGTCCTAGCATGGAAGAGGCCGCAGTATCTTTAGGATCATCGGAAATGAAATCATTTAGAGATGTTATGCTACCTATGATGATGCCTGGAGTGATTTCTGGAGCTTTGATGAGCTGGATAACTGTTATCAGTGAATTAAGCAGTTCAATTATTCTCTATACAAGTAAGACAAAGACACTAACTGTCGCAATCTATACTGAAGTTATTCGTGGTAACTATGGAAATGCAGCAGCGTTCTCAACAATATTGACTCTGACTTCCATTATTTCACTGCTACTCTTCTTCAAAATAAGTGGTAAGAAAGAAATCAGTTTATAGTTTGAAAGAGCTAATTTAATTAGCTTTTTCTGCGTTGATAATAAGAGGCTGTGATATGATGGTGCCAATAAGGGGAAATACACATGAAGAGAAAATTCAGCGACTATATACGAAAGCAATTCCAAGTTTATTTAATACTTGTACTTTTGACGATTGCGATTGTTTTTAGTGCTGTTACATTTAGTCTCTTCAGTTTATATATAAAAAATGAACTCAAGCGAGATAACCAACATATTACAGATACAATCCATCAAGACTTTTCAGATCTTTTCAACAAACTTGATGTCTTAGAGGATAACCTTGAACAAGAGGAAATCGAGGAAAGTGTATTATATCGCGAGTTATATAATATGCGGAGTCAATCATCCATAAAATATAATTTTACACTCTTAGATAAAGAATTAAATATTATTGTAAGTAATCTCTATCCTTATAATCAGGAACAATTTTTAAAAAGTCCCAATCTCAGTGAGTCCATAAGATATATGCAATTGCAAGATAAATCAGTAATTGTAGATGAAGCGAAAACTTCTTATTTAGAACAACAGAAAGCATCGATGTTTATTTTATCTCGATTTTCGGATGGTTATATTGCAATAGAACCGCTTGTAGAATCTTTAACAGAAATTACCAATCGATACTCCTCTTTCACCATACTGTCGGATCAATACAGTAATATTTTATTTGAGGATTCATCCCGTTACCGTGATGAAATTGGGAAAGTCTCGGTCGACAAGAAACAAAATATGACGGTTAAATCCCAATTCTATATTTATGATGCACCAGTATTCTTGACAAGTATACGAGAAACAACATTAAATCAAAATGTGTTTGTTATTGGACTGGGGTTAATCCTTACAATACTTATCGTATTGATAATTTGCGTCAGACCGTTGATAAATCGAATTACCAAATCTTATGCTTCTCCGTTGGATGAGCTCATGAATGCAATTGCCCAAAATAAGTCGGGCGATACGACATATCTGATAAAAGATCAAAGTTTTGAGGAGTTTGAAACATTATATGAAGAATTTAACGAACTAACTTTAAGCGTGCGAGATCTTATCATTAAGAATCAGGAACTGGCTGAACGGAAACGTTGGATGGAAATCAAACATCTTCAAGATCAATTCAATCCTCATTTTTTATACAATACCTTAGAATCAATTCGCTATGAAATCATCTTTAATCCAGATAATGCTTCGAAGATGATTATGGCACTCGCTCGTTTAATGCGTTATATCCTAAATTACGGTCGGGATACAGTCACAGTTACAGAAGATTTAGGGTACATTGAAGATTACCTTGAACTCCAAAAAATGAGGTACAAAGAACGTTTGAACTTCAGAATAGAAATTCAAGGGGAATTTTAGTCCAACAGATACCTAAGCTTATACTCCAACCTATTGTAGAAAATAGTATCAAGTATAATATGGAGCATGTTGATGCATTAAACATCACGATACTTGGGAGAATTGTTGAGAACTATATACAATTTGATGTGGTCGATGATGGTATTGGTATTAATCAAGATCAGCTTGACGAAATTAATGATAATCTACAAAATGATCAAAAAGCACGTGATAATTTAGGATTATATAATGTTCATAAATCGATTCAACTTCTGTATGGTAGAGAGTATGGGGTATTTATTCAAAATATTGGAAAAGGATTACATGTAATGATTCGAATTCCATATAAAGGAGTGATCAAACATGATTAAGGTATTACTTGTAGAGGATGAAGAAAATATTCGAAAGGGAATCGGATATATGCTTGACTGGGAAAAACTAAATATTGTTTTAGTTGCGCAAGCATGGAACGGCAAACAAGGACTTGAATATATTAAGGAGTTCAAGCCAGATCTCGTAATTACTGATGTGCGAATGCCCTTTGTTGATGGCCTTGAAATGATTCGTGAAGGTAAAGGTATCCATGATTTTGAATCAATTATTATTTCAGGATATAGTGAGTTTGACTATGCAAAAGAAGCACTTGTATTAGGTGTCAGTGAGTACATTCTTAAACCGATTGATTATGAAGAACTCTCGGAAGCCATTATGAGAATTAAACCCAAAATAAAGGCTAAAAATCCTCAGTCAAGCTCAGATCCGGCGATTCGATGTCAGTCTCAAAAGATGAAACGTATCATTAAGTACATTGATGAGAACTTAAGTCATAAGTTGACACTGAGCGACCTATGTGATGTTTTTGAGATATCGAGTACATCAATGAATGATTTATTCAAACAAGAAGTTAATACTACGGTTAATGATTTTGTAAATCAAAAAAAGATCAACAAGGCAATCCAACTCATTCGGGAAGAAGACTATAAGATTTATGAAATTGCGGAAATGCTTGGTTACAGTGATTACAAATATTTTAATTATGTCTTCAAAAAATATACCGATGTAACCCCATCAAAATTCAAGTAAAGCTTAAATTGGAATCTTTAAGGGAGTGTGATAGAATGTTAAAGGATACGCACCCATGGCGCAACGGATAGCGCGTTTGATTCCGGTTCAAAAGGCTGCAGGTTCGATTCCTGTTGGGTGTACCATAATTTAAATAACCCACTATTGAGTGGGTTTTCTTATGCTAAAATTTTAAAAGTGAGAAGAAATGATTGGGGTTGCATAATGTTATTAAGAAATATATTAAATAATAAATATTATCGGAATATCTTCGCCACCTTCAACTTTAATAATTGAATCGATTCATTAGCTGTGATATCACTACTATTAGGATAATTTCCTTGAAATTGTTGTGCTCATGAGGGATATTAGCTACAATGATACTGTAATGTAAGGGTTTACTTCTGTAACTAGAAAGAATAATCTTTTCATTTGGGGGCTGTAGAGAAGGAGAAATATGAATCGTTTAACACATCACTTTGATTTATTAACAGAAGCAGAGAAGAGAGTCTGTAATTATATAGTTCATAATTATGATACAGTGACCAAAATGAGTATCAATGATTTGGCTGACAAATCATATACATCGAAAACAGTGGTTATCAATATGGCTCAGAAGCTTGGCTTTGAAGGGTATACTGATTTAAGATACTATCTTAAAGACATGGAAGCTGAGCTTGTATCGGTGGAGACGACCGAGGTTATTAAGGATAATATCTTAAAGAATGCTTCGATGACAGGAAATATTCTTAATTATGAAAAGTTAAAAAATGCTGCTTCAAACATACTTGATGCGAATACAGTGTATATTGCAGCTCGAGGAACATCGAAATCAATTGCGAATCATTTATCTCATTTACTGTTAACGATGGGGGTGAAGTGCATGTTGATTGATGACTATAATTTATTATCTATTATTGCAAATCAAGTTGATCCACAAGAATTATTCATTCTAATCTCACTTTCAGGTGAAACTCGTAAAATAGTAGATGCAGCTAAAATTGTTAAAGCGAGACAGGGTGAAATTATTTCTCTAACTGCTTTTACTCATAATTCATTAGCGCGTTTATCTGATTTAAGTCTCTTTGCAGCAACCGAGTCTGTAGAAACAGCTACTAATGATGATATATCTAGAATTGGCTTCTTTGTAATTTGCGAAATGTTAGCGCACCAAGTCAAATTTGAATTCCAAGAACGACGAAAAAAATGACCTAAGTCACATTGTGTGACCTAGGTTTTTTCTTAGGTAATGATATTTATAAATATTGTATCTTTTGAAACTTAATCACTCTATTATGAAATTAGAAGCAAGACTAACTTGCTAGAGATAGAGGAGAAAGCATGAGAAAAGAACAAAGTATCACCATTGTCGGTGCAGGAAGTTCGAGAACACCTGCGCTCGTCGGATCAATCGTTGATTACAAAGAACGATTTAAAATTAGTCAAATTGTATTTTATGACATTGATACCAAAAGAACATCAAAAATGGAAACGTACATTCGATTGGTATTGAAACAAGAAATTCCAAGTGCAACCGTAATCTTTACTACTGATAAAACAGTGGCATATAAAGACGCGGATGCTGTATTAGTACAAATGCGTGCCGGTAATACTGAGATGAGAAGTCTCGATGAAAAAATTCCATTGAAACATGGACTCGTTGGCCAAGAAACATGTGGACCAGGAGGATTTGCTTATGGCATGCGTTCAATTGGGGTGATGATTGAAATGGTTAATGACATCCGGGCTTTGAACAAAGATGCATGGATTTTAAATTATACCAATCCGGCTGCTATTGTAGCTCTTGCACTTGATCGTGTATTTCCAGATGATCATCGAATTTTAAATCTTTGTGACCAACCTTATTCAATGATGCGGTCGTACGCAAAAATTTTGGATAAACCCCAACATGATTTGAAATGTACTTACTTTGGTTTAAATCATTTCGGATGGTTTACGGAAATTGAAGACTATGATGGAAATAGCTATTATGAGGAAGTTAAAGAATACTTAAGTGGAAATGAATTTAAACCTTATAATGCTGAACAGCGATCTGCATCGTGGTTAGAAACATACAAGCGAGTCAATAAGTACTTATCATTTTTCCCTGAGTACTTGCCAAATACTTACTTACAGTATTACTTCTTCCCTGAGGAAATCGTTGAAGAAAGTGACCCTAATTATACTCGAGCAGATGAAGCCAAAGATAGTCGTGAAAAGGAAGTCTTTGAACTGTGTGCTCGTGCAGAAGGTAAAGAAGAGCTGGGAGATTTAGAGATTCTAAAAGGATCTGTATTTGGTAACTTAATGATTGAAGTTGCAGAATCGATTCTATATGACCTAAATAATGAATTTGTCATCATGGTTCGCAATAATGACTTAATTCCTAACTTTTCTTCGGATGCGATAGTTGAGCTAAGTGGACAGCTTGGTTTGGATGGTGCTAAGGCATATCCATATGGACCGATTAAACCTTTCTATAAAGGATTAATGGAAGGGCAATATGCATATGAGAGCCTCACAGTTGAATCATTCTTAGAAAAAGATTATACAAAAGCACTTGAAGCACTCACAATAAATAGAACCATTGTAGATCCCCAAAAAGCTAAAGCGGTATTGGATGATTTAATGGAAGCTAATAAAAAATATTGGATCTTGAAGTAATCGTGAGACCACACATTAAATTGTGTGGTTTTTTTTAAAATAAAAGTGTAAATAGCCCTCTATTTAGTGACCTAGGTAAGATGTCGTGACCTAAGTCCTCTATGGTGTAAACGAATGATAAGTCAAGAGTTGTAAACGCTTACCCCCAATGATAAATTATAGGCACAGGAGGAGAATTATGAAGAAATATAGTGAACAGATTCAGCGATTTGGACGTTCGTTACTCTTACCAATTGGAGTAATGGCGCCGGTTGGATTACTGCTCGGAATCAGTGGTGCTTTCTCTCAAAAATATATGATTGAGTTATTGCCATTCTTAGGGAATCCAGTAGTAAGTCAAATATTTGTAGGTATTCGAACAATGAGTGATGTTGTCTTTAACAACTTACCGTTACTCTTTGCAATGGGTGTTGCATACGGTATGTCTCGTAAAGATAAAGGAATTGCCGTATTCTCATCAGTTTTAGCTTATTTAATCCTGATGATCGTTATGAATATTTGGTTAGTCAATACTGGTAACCTCATAAAAGAGGGAAATATTGCCGTAGGTGGACAAGCCATGGTATTAGGAATTCAAACTGTTAACGTTAACGTCTTTGGTGGTATTATAGCAGGTCTTATAGCTTCTTGGGCTACTGACAAATTCTATGATTTGCAATTACCAATGGCATTCGCATTCTTTGCAGGACGTAAATCAGTTCCGCTTATTTCAATGGGAGTTGCCATCGTATTCGGTCTAATTATTCCATTCTTCTGGGAGTATCTGATTGCATTCTTTGCAAGTATGTCTGGATTACTTCTCAGTCCAATTCTTGGTCAAATCTTAAATGGTGTTATTAATCGTTTATTGATTCCATTTGGTTTACATCATGTATGGAACGCGATGCTCCGCTTCACGGAAGCAGGTGGTGTTTATGTCATCAACGGTGTCGAATATATTGGATACCTCGATGCTATGAATGAGATTCTCTTTAACTTAGGACCAGACAGTGAGTACTGGGCAATGATGCCAGAGCTAACCCGATTTGGTGCACAAAACCAAATGGTTCGAGCACTCTTTGTCTTCCCAGCGATTGGTCTAGCAATGTATCAAACGGCCTATACAGAAAATAAGGCCATGGCAAAAGGGTTAATAATCACCAGTGTTGCTACAGCATTCTTTGGAAACGTAACCGAGCCACTTGAATTTACATTCTTATTCATCGCACCGGGTTTATTCTTAATATACTCAGTTTTAGGAGCTGTTGGAGGAATTGCACTTTATTTCATGAATACAGCAGTTGGTTATATTAGGGGAACTATCTTTGACTTTATTATCTTTGGAGTTATGTTTAAAAACTCTAACTGGATTAACATTGTCATCGTTGGGGTAATTGAAGCGGTTCTTATCTACTTTATATTTAAATGGTGGATTGTTAAGTTTAATGTACCTACCCCAGGTCGTGAAGACACTGCCGGAACAGATAATATTTTAATTACAGAGCGTCGTTTCGATGAAGTGGCAGAACTTGTAATTGAAGGTCTTGGTGGTGCATCAAACATTGGTAATGTGGAAAACTGTATTACGCGATTACGTGTTGATTTCAAAGACAAAACAAAAATTAATAATGATTTACTAAAAAAATCAGGTTGTTCAGGTGTGTTCTTCCCTACAAGTGGTCATATTCATATAGTGTATGGTCCTATGGTTGAATTTGTAAGAAATGCTGTTGATGATCAACTTGGTCGCTAATTTAAAATAGAAATGGAGGAAACTATGTATTTATATTCAAAAAACATTTACTTTCCAAATCAAATTAAAAGAGAAGGGTATCTAAAAATCGAGGACGGGATCATAACTGCCTTCGATAAAAATATTGGTACTGAAAAATACGAAGATTATAGTGATTACGCGATTATACCAGGATTTATTGATCAACATCTTCATGGGTGGGGAACAGGTTCATTTGGAAATGACAAAACTCCACACGGTTTGATGGAAATGAAAAAACATCTTCCTTCTGTTGGCGTTACGAGTTTTCTAGCAACTTCAGGTGCAGAACCTATTGAGGATCTTATTCAAGGAATTCAGACAAGTTGTGACATAATGAAAACACAAAAGAATGATGGTGCTAGTTTACTGGGAGTTCATCTTGAAGGGCCTTTTGTTAGTGCTAAACAAAAAGGGATGATGAGAGAAGAATACTTTAAAGAGCCTTCAGTAGAATTAATGCAAAAATTTGTAGATACACAGACTGTACCCAATGCAATTAAATTAATGACAATGGCACCCGAACTACCAGGTTCTAAGGAAGTGATTCAATTCTGTAAAGCTCATGGTATTCAAATTAATATTGGTCATTCACATGCAACTTTTGAGGAAATTGCAAATCTTAAGGAATATGGTTTAGGCGGTGTAACACATATGTTTAGCGGGATGCGTGGCCTTCATCATCGTGAACTTGGTGTAGCGGGTACTGCATTATACTTCGATGATTTATACTGTGAGTTTGCTAAGCAAACAGGTATGACCGTCAAACCCGAAGCATTCCAACTTGCATACCGTCTGAAGGGGCCAGATCGTATTATCATGACTACAGATAACACAGCTATGGCTCAGCTTACACAACAACGATATCATTATATTCGTAAACAAACATTCATTCCTGATGGAAAATGGTTTCTAATTCGAAATGATGATGGAACAGAACAACGCTATGATAGAACTGATTATGAGCAAGTAAAACATCTTGAACTCAGTTATATTGAGTCCATCAAAAATCTTATTAAAAACGTTCATCCATCAGTTCATGAAGTTATTAAAATGACTTCAGAGAACTGCGCAAAATACCTAAACGTATATGATCGTAAAGGATCTATAGAAGTAGGTAAGGATGCAGACTTACTCATAATTGATGAAGATTTCAACATCCATGCAACATATTGCATGGGCACAAAATACTAAGACACGGAGGTTATGTGATGTTTAGTAAAATTTTTAAACCCAAACCCTTAGATCTTGTTTCTCCTATGACAGGTAAAGTTATAGCGATGGATCAAGTTAATGATCCTGTATTCTCAGAGAAAACAATGGGAGACGGATTTGCTGTTGAGTTTACACAAGGGAACGTTATTGCTCCTGTAGACGGAGAAATTGTTGCTTTATTCCCAACGAATCATGCTATCGGTATTAAAGGTAGTGATCGTAATGAATTCCTGATTCACATTGGACTGGATACAGTTAATTTCAAAGGTGAAGGATTCAGGGTTCATGTGGAAATGGGACAACAAATAAAAAAAGGAGATATTCTTTTAGAAGTTAATCATGAATTCTTTAAAGAACATCAAGTAGATATGACATCACCTGTTATTGTAACTAATCTTAATGGACGAAAAGTAGTACTCTTAAAAGATGGTGAAGAAGTAACTGCAGGAACATCAGGTATTATAGCAATTAAAGTCTAGGAGGCATTATGGGGACAATCAAACAATTGGCTAAAGAAACAATTCGTGATAATCGAATAAAAGTAATTGGAGGAATCTTGGGATATGCTATCATTACAGCTTTAATATCAGGATTATTTCAAAAAATAAATTTATGGTGGCTTGGTATTATTCCCATGACACTGTGTGTTTACGCATACTTATATAAGATTCATGAATTGGGAATAAAAATGGTGAAACATCAAGAAATATCGATCAAGATGTTTTTTGAAAAACCTTTTGGTTCAAAAAAAACAACGATAGTATTTATTGGCTATGTTGTGTGGGCACTCATAACGGGTGCAACCCTCTTTCTAATTACGATTGTTCCTAAAATGGGTATTTTACTACTTATCCTCATCTTCGTAATGCTGGTTTTCGGAAATGAAGTTAGTAACCTCGTAATGCTTCAGGAAGACGTATCAGAAAACTGTATTCAGGCATATAAGAATGCAATCGTGATGGTGTTTGCAAATAAATCCCTATTTGGTCATAATGCCATGCGCTCATTTACTGCTTTGGTACAAGGAGTCATACTGGTAGTTTGTAGTAATGTTTTCGTTTATGGTCCACAAATACAAAAGGCTTTACAACTTGCAACTGCAGAATCAGAAGCAGCCATACGTTTAATATTCTCAAGTCCAGTCAGTACCTTTGTCCAAACAGTCGGAATTCAAGCAGTAATACTCTATGTCCTTTACATCAGTACGATCATTACAACGACTTATGCTAAGCAAAAACAATTACTAAAAATACGTTAACAATTGCTTCGCTTCTATGTGAAGCAATTGTTTTTAAGAGAAGGAGAAATTATGATTTACTATTCGAAAAATATTGTCACACCAAAAGGAATCATCGAAGGGTATCTGGAAGTCGAAAATGGAAAAATTACTGGTATATCCAAAGAATGTAATAAAGATTATGTTGATTATTCTGATGATGTAATTCTCCCAGGGTTCATGGATATTCACGTACACGGATGGGGGAGAGGCTCCTATATGTTTGAGAAAACGCCTGAATCAATCAGACTTATGGCCGAAGATCAAGCAAAGGAAGGCGTAACGGGTTTCTTAGCAACGACCGTTACGGATTCAATTGAAGAAACATATAAGTATATTGATGCTGCAAACGCTATTTATGGCAAACCAATCAAAGGCTCAAAATTTATGGGAGTTCATCTTGAAGGACCTTTCATGAATAAAGAGCATAAGGGAATGCAAAAAGAAGAATATTGCATCAACCCGGACTTGGGATTAATGCAGTCATTTGTTGAACGTCAAATTGAACCGAGCATGATTAAACTGATGACGATTGCTCCTGAGTTAGAGGGTGCAAAACCTGTAATACAGTATTGTAAAGAAAATGGTATTCAATTATCAATCGGTCATTCAGGAGCAACATTTGATGTTATTTCTGAGTTAAAGGAGTATGGCTTAGGTGGTGTTACTCACATGTTTAGTGGTATGAAGGGAATTCATCATCGCGAGCTAGGAGTTGCAGGTACTGCTCTATACTATGAGGACTTAATGTGTGAGTTTGCCAAACAAACAGGAATGACAGTGAGACATGAAGCATTTGATATTGTTTATAGAATTAAGGGCGCGGATGGAATATTTATGACAACAGACTGTGCAGGTCTAGCGAATCGAAGAGAACCATCGTATCATTATGTTCGGAAAATTACGTTCTCAAGAGAAGGTGATGAGTTTGTGATGCGCCATGATAGTGGAGAAGAAGAACGTATTGATGTCAGTGATTATGAATCGCTAAGAACATTAGAAATGAGTTATATAGATTCAATTAAGAATATGTTGAAACACACTCCAATGACATATACCGATCTTGCAAAAATTACAAGTTTAAATCCTGCAAAATATATTGGTATGGATGACTGCAAGGGTAAGATTCAAGCAGGGTATGATGCAGATCTTACAATTGTGACCTCCCATATGACACTCCTTGAGACAGTTGTAGAAGGTGAACGTGTCGTTGTTGTTGAAAGATAATGAAGCGATTTAGTGACCGCACAGTCGTCGTTCTATTTTTAATTTATGGTTTTGAGGCTGTTGCAGCAAATTTAGCTCATCCCATTACACCAAATCTAATTGCATACCGTAATATGCCCAACTATATGTTTGGAGTTGTTTTCGCGGCAATGTCACTCACAAATTTTTTGCTTTCCCCTTTTTGGGGTAACTTATGCAATCATATTGAGTCGCGGAAACTTCTATTGATCAGTGGGATTGGATATGCGGTAGGTCAAGGCCTATTTGGAGTCGCAACAAATCCGTTTGTTATGACCTTAGCACGATTTATCTCAGGATTATTTGTCTCTTGTATGAGTATTGCTGCAACCTATTATGTAATTCAACATTCACCTCAAGAGGAAAGATCTCGTAACCTAACAATCACTATTACTACTTTTACTGTAATGGGAACATTTGGTTATTTTCTAGGGGGATATTTAGGAAACATAAATATATTTATTCCCTTTGTACTGCAATGCTTATTGTTGAGTTTATCAGGAGTTCTTTATTATATTTTTCTGAAGCCAAATCCTGTTATCAAACTTGAAAATTTTGATGATGTGCTCAAAAAGTCGAATCCTGTTCAGTCGTTTATCCAAATTAAACCGAGTCTCAATCCACTAATAATTTCATTGTTTACGACAGTCTTGCTTGCTTCATTAGCTTCGACCTCATTTACTCAAAACTATGCGTATTATCTGCAAAACACTTTAGGAATGAGCCCACTAATTAATGGTATTACAAAAGGATTGGTAGGGCTTTTCGCAACCATCTTTAACTTTACCGTTACATTATGGATTTTAAGACAAAAAAATGTCGAAAAACATCTCTCTTACTTATTCGCACTCTTATCATCAATGCTAATGGTAATCGGAATTTTTAAAGAAAATGTATTCGTATTTATCATATTTGGTATTGTGGTAATGGTTCTAGATACAGTGCAAGTATCGGTTTTACAAGATAGAAATGCGTCTTACGCAAATGCTGAAAATCAAGGAGTAATGCTGGGGATGCATAATGCAATGAAAGCACTCGGAATGATTGGTGGCTCGCTAATATCGGGATTTATTTATGATTTGAATCCGTTATATCCTTTTGTATTTGCGTTGGTATTATATTTAATTGCAATGGTAAGTGCAGGAGTTTTAAGTAAAAGGAGAACAACATGAACTCGAATTTTAAAGAAATAAATTGTAGACGAAAACATGGATCTGTGAAGTGGGATCGATTTCAAAAACAATGTGAGTGTGTCGATGATGCTGTTATTCCGTTTACACTTGCAGACTGTGATTTTGCTCTTCCTGAGGCACTTCGTGAAGGATTGAAAAATTATTTGGATTCCATGGTATTTGGATATACTTCACCAACAGAAGGCTACTACGATGCTGTAAAAAACTGGTTTTCTCGTCGTCACAACTGGGATATCGATATAAGTTCAATTCTACATTCTCCTGGAGTACTTCCTGCGATATCCAACTCGATACAGGCTTTCACATCAGAAGAAGATGCAATTGCGATATTAACACCCGTTTACTATCCTTTTAAGAGAATCATAAGCTCGCTCAATCGAACAGTTGTTGAAGTGCCATTAAGCTATGACAACGGACGATACACTCTCAATGAAAGAGATTTTGAAATCTCTTTAACGAATTCAAAAACTAGAATTCTAATTCTTTGTTCACCCCATAATCCTATTGGTAAGGTCTGGACCCGAAAAGAGTTAGAACACATTGTTACAGTATGCGAATCCAACGATATATTAATTATCGCGGATGAAATTCATCACGATTTAATCATGCCAGGATTTCAACATATCTGTTTACCAACAGTCAATGATGCGAGCAAACGGACGATATTGCTGACGTCAACAAGCAAAAGTTTTAATCTCGCTGGATTGAGAACGTCGACGGTAATTATCGAAAATGATGAACTTAGAAACCGTTACATTGACTTCGCTACTCAAAATGAATTTGGAATTTTGAGTGTCAACGCATTCGGTCTCAAAGCAACTGAAATTGCGTACAATGAGTGCGAATCATGGTTAAATGAATTCACTAATCATATTTATGAGAATCACCTACTCGTTAAAAAATTCTTTGAAGATAACTGTCCGGATATATATGCATTGCCACTAGAAGGAACTTATTTACAGTGGATTGATTTCACTAAAATTAATTTATCTGATTCAGAGCTCGTTCAAAAACTAGAAAAAGGTGCAAATGTGTATTGTGATCATGGAATACAGTTTGGCAGTAATGGTGAAAAGTTTTTTAGAATGAATCTTGCTTACCCAATGGAAATAATTCAGTCAGCTTTAGATCGGTTGTTATTAGAATTTCAAAAATAAAATCAAACACTCACATAACATTAGGATATTATGTGGGTGTTTTACATTTTAGGTATTATTTTGAAATAAAGTAATATTAAGAATTTCATATAAAGTACATATATATTAAAGATATAAATGATAGTATGCCATTATAGAGAAGAGAAAATTCAGCTTGGATTTATCGTCTATAAAAGTTATTCTATTACATAAAAAGCGAGGAGGTTAATAATTGTAATAGAGTATTTGTGATTAATTATTGAGAGGAGATCAGATATGAACTTTAAGAAATTCAATGTGATTTTAGTATTATCCTTAATAATGACTTTATTCGTTATTTCTCCAGTTAAAGCCAATGAAGATTTCACAAGATATTACGCAGGGAGAAGAGTGTTTGAGGAAAAAACACCTTCGTATAAGTTTTTTGTAAATATTCGAACAAACAGCGACTTAGTGCCTTTGCCAGAAGGAATTAAACTAGAATTTGAATACTACAATGAAGCGGAAAATCTAGTCGCTGTAGAAACCTATACTACAGTTGATAAAAATGTAACCTCGTATAATATTCACACATATATTGATGCGTGGACTGATCAACTTAAATATGTTGATGTTTATTCAGTAGATACAAAAGTTACAGAAAGTATTAGTTTGGGTAATTCTCAATCTCAGCTAACTGCAATTTCTGTCAATTACAATGCTGAAGGCGGCACTTTCCAAAATGGAAACTCTGAAAATATGACAACTTCTTATATCAGTGGGAAATTATTTCAGTCTGATGTTTATGAGGAACCCACCCATGATAAGTATAATTTTAGTCATTGGTCTTATTTAGGCTCTGAGTGGTCTGCTAATGACATTCATAAGTCCGAATTTAATAATAACAAAGTCCGGGAGTTTAAAGCTGCATGGGAGATACCTGTTCACTTTGAGACTTATGGAGGTAGTACGATTCCTTCCATTATAGTAAGAGGTCAAAACAATTACATCACAGAACCTGAAGCACCGTCAAAAGAGGGAAGTGTTTTCTTAGGGTGGTACGCTGAAGAAGCGATGCTTACAAAATGGGAATTCTATCTTGATAAAGTTGAATATGAACGAACCCTTCATGCTAGATGGGAACCGATTGTTAATAAAGTTGAGTTTGAATCAAACGGTGGTACACCCATAGGACCGATTGAGGTAGAATATGGAAAATTAATATCTAAACCAAGTGATCCAATACGAGCAGGATATGACTTTATTGGGTGGTATCATGATATAGATTTTAAGAATTCATTCAATTTTGAAGATGATAGGGTTTATAGCGATATAACGCTCTATGCAAAATGGAATCGCCAAGATGTATTTTATGATGTCACATTTGACAAGCAACTGGGTACAGAAAATAATACAATTAAAGTGTTGGAAAATACACCTGTGTCGGAGCCTAAACAACCCCAACGAGACGGATATCGATTTGAAGGATGGTATATAGATAAAAAAGGAAAAACGCCGTGGGATTTCAATAATTCTGTCACTGAATCCATGACTCTTTATGCAAAATGGTCTGTGATTACTCATACCGTTTCTTTTGAAACGAATGGTGGGAGCAATGTGAAAAATTCAAAAGTCAATGATGGACAAAAAGTCAAAGAACCAAATTCACCAACAAAAAACGGGTTCGTATTTTCAGGGTGGTATTCAGATAAAGATTTAGAAGTTATCTGGTCATTTGATAACCCTACTACAGAGGATATGACATTGTACGCGAAATGGAGTCCTGTCGAAGTTTTCTACACCATAACATTTGACTACCAGTACGATAATATCAATCATACAGAGGCAGTCCTAGAAAATACTACTATCTCGAAACCGAGTGAACCACAACGTGATGGTTATACATTTGAAGGATGGTATGTAGATCAAGTGGGAACGACACTTTGGGATAATACAAAGCCAGTTAATCAGGACCTTACAGTGTATGCGAAATGGAGTCCTGTCGAAGTTTTCTACACTATTACATTTGACTACCAGTACGATAATATCAATCATACAGAGGCAGTCCTAGAAAATACTACTATCTCGAAACCGAGTGAACCACAACGTAATGGTTATACATTTGAAGGATGGTATGTAGATCAAGCGGGAACGACACTTTGGGATAATACAAATCCAGTTGATCAGGACCTTACAGTGTATGCGAGATGGAAAAATATAATTCCGGAAGATGAAGAAGCGAAACCTGAAACGACAGATTCTGAAGTTCCAGAAAAGGAAACACCTACAATAACAGATAAAAAAGAAAACAGCACCAAAGAATTGCCATTAACTGGAAATACCAGTCTACGGGTGTCTCTTGGAATTGTAAGCATCTTAGTTGGATTTGTAGTAATATTCCTTGAACGAAAAATAAGAAATAATCTAACTAAACTATAGTTTCATTGACAATAAGTGACGCACCGTATAAACTTGAGTTAACGAGTCAGTGGATTGTTACTGAAAAGGCAAGACCCAGCGTATATCTTTTACGTGTGGGTCTTTTCTTTGGGCTCGTGTCTTTCAATGAAGGTAAAGGAGCCCGTAGTGGCTTTTTTACTTGAATGAATAATCGTTGGACTTGCACGAAATAGAGCAAGTTGTTATAATCGAAAACAGTAAGGGAGGTGTTTGACCTTGGTTAAATTTGCCGATGAAAAACAACAGTATGTTACAAATGTTCATCATTTTGATGCTTTTTGTCGTGCAATAATTTTCACAACAATTCTTTCAACATGGGATAAGTGTCTTAAAAATTGAAGGAATCGTAAAAAACCAATGTCAAATAATATCCCGACCTGGCTTTTACGCTAGGTTTTTTTTATTCCTTCAAATACGAGGAGGAATTATGAAAATAATAATTAAAGATTTAGTAAAAATTTATGCAGATGAGGCAATACTTAATGAACTATCATTAGAAATAGTAAAAGGAACCCACTGTGCAATTGTTGGAGAGAATGGCTGTGGTAAATCCACTCTAATGAAAATTTTGTCTGGAATTGAAAACTATCAGTCTGGGCAAATCGTTATTCCAAAACAAATGGAAATAGGGTACATGGATCAGCAATTTGAAGATTATGAAAATAGTGCAAGAAGTTATATATTGAAAAACTTTGAACAATTTCAATATTTATCGAAAACATTGAATGATATTGAGAGTCAAATGGCGGAATCATATTCTGCTGAATTGGGTATACGTTATGCAAAAGTAATGGAACAATACCAAAACATTGAAGGTTATGAATTTGAGAATAGAATGGAATCTTATGCAAAAGGTTTGGGGATCTATCATATTCTAGATGATAGCTATCAGTCGCTGAGTGGTGGACAAAAAACAAGAATTGCTTTAGTGGGGTTACTCCTGAAAGATTGTGAAGTTCTTTGCCTTGATGAACCTACAAACCACTTAGATATTGAAGGAATCGAATGGCTAGAGAATTACTGTAAAAATACTGATAAAACATTGATAATCGTATCGCATGATCGAAAGTTTCTTTTAAACACAGTCAGTGTTTTTTATGAAATTGAGGATGGTAATTGTGTCACATATTATGGAGATTACGGCGAGTACCGTGTGCAACGAAAACAACGTTATGAACAGTTGGTAAATGATTATGAAATCCAGCAAAAGGAGATTAAGCGAATAAAATTGGCAATTAGACGCTATCGCCAATGGGGTCATGAATCAGATAATGAGGATTTCTTCAAACGTGCTAAAGCACTCGAAAAAAGAATTGATAGAATTGAAATGTTACCGAAGCCAGTGGAATTGAAAAATCATATTAATTTGAAATTATCCACAAATAATAAGACAAGTAAGCAGATTGTTACGGGTGAGGATTTAATAATTGGATATGATAAACCTCTGGTGCATCCATTGAACTTTAGTGTCCTAGCAAAAGAACGATTCGCAATCTCTGCCCCTAATGGTGTTGGTAAGTCAACTTTAATTAAAACGATTCTTGGTGATATTCCCCCTTTAGGCGGAAATATCAAGAAATCCGAATCGGTAAAGTTTGGGTCAATTCCTCAAATTATTAGATTCGAAAGCGAATCTGAAAGACTTCTTGAGTATGTTATGAAACAATGTATGTTTTCGGTGGAAGAGGCGCGAAGAACTTTAGCTCATTTCGGTTTTTATAGTGACGTAGTCTATAAACCTCTATCAGTTTTAAGTGGTGGTGAACGTGTTCGATTGAAATTGCTTGAATTAATGGTTGATGAGTGTCAATGCTTGATTTTGGATGAACCAACAAATCATCTTGATATCCAAAGCTGTGAAGCCTTGGAAAAACTATTATCCGAGTATTCAGGAACCTTGATTATCGTAAGTCATGATCGATACTTTCTTGATTCATTGCAAGTTAGATACTTTAATCTAGTAATTTGATGACAAAATATCGATGTTTCGTTTAGATAACACAAACGTAAAGAATTAATAAATTATAATGAACAAATACTGATAAGGAGAATACTATGAAGAAAATAGGGAAACTAGTACTATCAATTTTACTCACAATACTATTAATACCGAATTCAATTGCAGGTGTATCTGCAGATACAATTGAGTCACAATTGAGTGATGACTTTATGACGTTATATCAATTAAAAAAAGAAATGAACCCCTCATATACATTGGAGGAATTCGTTCAGGAACCATATCTTGATTTCTTTGATGAAAATGCAATTTGGCAACCTAGTGATGATTACAACAATTATGAGGGTGTTTTTGTTGGTAGAGACTTCCGTGGTATTGAGCTGTTTGAAAACTTAGAAAATCTTAGTTTTATGTTTGTAGGACCATTAGAAAATTATAATTTGGAACCTCTAAAGAACATGAATCAAACTGATGTTTTTCTAACCGTCGGTTATGAACCAAGAATGTTATCTGACCATGTTAACTTTAAAAATCGCCAACATGCTTATATTTATAATGAAGCTTTCGAAACAGGCATCGTTGAGGCTTTAAATTTATTGGGAGAAACAATTAAACCTGGAGTATTCCAAAACTTACATCTAGGATATGGGATGAGTCATTTACCTCGTATCTATAATTATCAATGGACTGGCAATTTCATGGCAAAAGGTATGCGCATTGATACCATGGAACAAAACGGTTCTGGAAACAATCTAATTATTGATTATACAATTCGTTACGATGAACAACTTGATGAATACAAGATGGATTTTGAATTTGAAAACCCATTTAGTGGTGTAACACAAACTGGAAACACATTTGAACGCGTAAACTACTTTGGAGATTTTAATCCGTATTTACAAGAAGGATTTAGTCAGATATATGTCGTCGATAAAGATCAAAATAAGCACATGTTTGCTGCAGATTGGAATCTTACACCAATTCCGGCCGTAAATCGAATTGGAGGAACCTTTGATATTGAAGGTGACATCGCATCAGGGTATTACAGAGACAATATACCGGCGGGAGATTCGGTTCATCATTTACTCCCTTCCCAAATACTTGATATCTCAACAACTAAGAGCTTTGATGTTAACCAAGATACTGTAGAATTCTATCGACGACTTTCATTGTTTACTGAACTTCCAGTAAAAGTTGATTTTGATATCAATCCCGATACACTTGCAATTGATGCATCCAAGTTTGTTGGATCAGATACGCGCCAATGGGTGAAAAATAATGAGAATCTTGTCGAACCAGTGGTAGAACTCAATAATAATGATTATATATTTGGAGGATGGTTTACATCTAAAGATTATACTCCCGAAACAAAATGGGATTTTGAACAAGATAAAGTTGTGTACGATTCATACTATCATGATTGGCAAAATGAAGATTATAAGGAACCTACACGAACAGCAGAAACACTATATGCACAATGGATTCCTAAAACAGAATTCGCGACTGTTACATTTGATTCACAAGCAGGAACCGCAGTTCCAGCAAAAACTGTAAGAAAAGGAACACCGGTTGAACAACCAGCCAATCCTCATCGTGAGAACTATAATTTTGAAGGTTGGTATACGACTAAGGCTTTCGATACTGAGTGGGACTTTGATACAGCCGTAACAGAGGATATGATGCTTTATGCTAAATGGTCAAAACAAACTGAAGTCTACACAGTAAACTTTGACTCAGTGGGCGGTAGTGACGTAGCGTTACAAAAAATAACAGAGGGAGATAAAGCGGAGAAACCTGCAGTTCCTACTCAAGCTGGTTATGATTTTGTTGACTGGTATACGACACCAACTTATGAAACAGCATGGAATTTTGATACAGTTGTAACTGAAGATATGACGCTCTATGCTAAATGGTCAAAACAAACTGAAGTCTATACAGTAACATTCGATTCAGTGGGTGGTACTGATGTAGCGTTACAAAAAATAACAGAGGGAGATAAAGCGGAGAAACCTGCAGTTCCTACTCAAGCTGGTTATGATTTTGTTGACTGGTATACGACACCAACTTATGAAACAGCATGGAATTTTGATACAGTTGTAACTGAAGATATGACGCTCTACGCTAAATGGTCAAAGCAAGCTGAAATTTATACAGTTAACTTTGATTCAGTGGGTGGTAGTGATGTTGAAGCTCAAAGAGTTCAGGCTGGGAATAAAGTGCTAGAACCTGTTGCACCTGTGCGTGCTGGCTATGAATTTGAAGGCTGGTTTGTGACTCCGTCATATGATCTAGCTTGGAATTTCCAACAAACCGTAAATGAAGACTTAACACTTTATGCAAGATGGAAAACAAAAGACATCATTGATCCACAGGAACCAGAGGAAGAAACAGAAATACCAAGTGAACCAGAAGTGATTGAAGATAAGGAATTACCAAATACTGGAATTTCGAATGTCGCAATCTACACTGGCGTATCGATATTAATTGTAGGCGTTGGAATTCTACTTAAGTTAAAATTTGAAGAATAATGAAAAAGGCTACCAGATTATGATCTGATAGCCTCTTTTCATCTAGAATGACGGAACTAATGTTTCGCTATTCTTTTCAACTAAGAAAGCACGAACCGCTTCGCTATTCATAGCTTCTTTTAATTTTTGAATCTTTTCTTCATTTTTATTATCTTCGCGTGCAACAAGTGTAATTGCATAATGACCGTCAGATTTCTCAAGTGCTAAGGCATCTTTCGGAGTTAGGCCCACACTTTTAATATATGTAGGATAGTTAAAGACAAGATCCACTTCTTCATAAGCTTGATTTAAAGTGAGTAGTGCTACTTCAACCCATTGGTAGTTATTAGGTTTAAGGTCCTTTAATGAAGCATCGTGATTTGTTTCTCTATCAATTTCCACTATACCTTCAGCTCTTAATATTTCTAAAGCACGTGCTTGGTTTGGGGCGTCATTAGGAATTGCGATTTTTGCATTATCAGGAAGATTTTTGAGGTCAGAAATTGTTTTTGAGTAAAATCCAACTTTCGCGTCATATACAGCTGCAATACCTACAAGGTTCGCATCGTTGCCTTCATTGTAAACTTGCATGTAGGGAACGTTTTGAAAGAAGTTTGCATCAATTTCTTTGTTTTGAAGTGCTGTATTAGCGGCAGTATTGTCAGATACAGAAACAAGCTCAAGTTCATATCCTTCTTTTGCAAGTTCTTCTTTCGCAATTTCTACGACGGTTGTCATGGGTTCAACATGTGATGCGACTCTGATTTTTGTATCTGCAGTCGCTTTAGGTGCTGAACATCCCACTAAAACTAATAATATAGTAACTAAGACTGTTAATTTTTTCATCATCTTCTCCTTTATCGATGGTCTATCTTACGTGCAACAGTACTTCCAAGAACTTGTACAAATTGGACTAAGATAATCATTAATATAATGGTAAAATACATGAGAGGGTAATCGTATTTTTGGTAACCATAGCGCATTGCAAAGTCACCAATACCACCACCACCTACTACTCCCATTACGGTAGAATAAGAAACAAAACTAATTAAAGACGAGGTGAGACCAAGAATTAATCCAGAACGTGCTTCCACAAATAGAAAGTAGAAAACAAGTTGGTAAATATTTGCTCCTAGGGATTGAGCAGTATCTACGATATCTTGGGGAACATCTAGCAAGGCTTGTTCTACAAATCGAGCATAGATTGCGATAGATACTACGGCCATAGGAACTGAGGCTGCAGCGGTTCCTAAAGAGACGCCCATGAGCCATCGGGTAAACGGAACTAGGAATACAATAAGGAGTAAAAATGGAAATGAACGTACAATGTTAACGTACCCATTTAATATGACAGAAATAATTTTGTTTTCTAAAGGTCCGTCTTTTCGTGTCAGGTAAATTAGAGTACCCACAGGAAGGCCGATGAGAATTGCAAAGAGTAAAGAAATACCTAGGAGAAAAAATGTCTCAGAGAAACCTTTCACAATTTCTGCTTGATGTTGACTAATATGCAAGATGAAATCATTCATTGTTCTAAGACCTCCTTAGCCCAATCAGAATAGCTTGATACTGTTGCTTTAGGTTTCGTATTATTGACAGATATGACATCAATTAGATGACCTTTTTCTAAAATTGCGACTCGATTACATAAGGTCTTCGCAACACTCAATTCATGTGTCACAATGACAATGGTAGTTTGAAATTCTTGGTTAATTTGTTTGAGTACTTCAAGAATTTCAAAAGTCGTATGTTGATCAAGTGCTGATGTTGGCTCATCACAAATTAGAATATCAGGTTTTGTAACTAACGCACGAGCAATCGCAACACGTTGTTTTTCACCACCGCTAAGTTGTCTTGGATACTTATGGGCATGATCAAACATGTTTACAAACTTTAATGCCGCTTCAACATCCTCTTTATTAACCTTACCTTTTATTTTAAGCGGTAAGGCAACATTATCAAAGACAGTCTTGTTCTTTAAAAGATTGATATTTTGAAAGATAACGCCAATAGTCTTGCGAGTATCTGTTAATTGTTTCTTTGAAAGTGTTCTTAAATTAGTGCCATCAAGTATAATTTGCCCAGAACTTGGGCGTTCAAGAGCATTGAGTAATTTAAGGGTTGTGCTTTTCCCTGCACCACTCTCGCCAATTATTCCAAATATTTCAGACTTTTCAACATGAAAGGAAATATCTGATAATGCAGTTTTCGAATGTTTAGTATCGTGGTAGGTTTTCGATACATTTTGAAACGTAATCAAGGGGAATCACCTCTCTTATTCCACGACCATTATAAGCGAACTTTGTTAAAAAAGCATGGTTTTTACACAAGTATTTTTATTATCATGAATGAGAAATATTTATTATTATTGGCGATAATTAATTATCATTAATAAGGGATGACAAATAGCTCTGTATAAGTGCATATTATTTAACTTTGGGTGTGAATTAAGGTGCTATCATTAACCTAAAATTGACTGTTTCTTGTAAAAAAAGATAAAGTTTTTATTACCAAATACATAATGTAAGGTGTACATCATTGGAGAATATAATTCAAAAAATGAATTGATATATTCCTAATGCTATTTTAAAAATTGTATTACTACGTTAATCAATAAAATTAAGCATAACCATTCCGAATTTATTCGCCTTTGATATAATAATATTAAGGAAGGGGCACTATTTATGGAAAAAAAATATACGACAACTGCAGTGAATGATACAAAAATTAAAGATATGACACGAATTGAAGGGGGCATGGAATTGAAGATGACCTCACCACTACGTGATTCAAGCGGATCAAATCCCGAACAAACAATTGGAATTGCTTGGGCAACATGTTTCAACATGACTCTCAAACAAATTCTTAATGCTAAAGGGTTAGATGTTGACAGTAAAGTCTCTGTTGAAGTGAATTTAATCAAGGAAGGTGTCGGCTACTATTTTGAAATGATTGCGACTGTCGCAATTGACAAAATGAGCCTCGAAGATACTGACTATTATGCAGATCTTGCGCACCATCGTTGCCCGGTTTCTAAGCTTATTTCCAGCAATCCACATGTCCATGTGAAAAGTGAAACATATTAGTTTATGTGAAGAAGGGTCAAACCTTCTTTTTTTGTGGAATTCAATGCCTTTCCTTGATAGACTATTCCATGTGAGGTGTTAAGAATTATGATTAATAAATACGAAACACTAGTATTAATAAAAGGTCGTGATGCAACGGATCAAATCGAATCGTTGCAAACTACTAAAAATAAAAAAGAATTTGAAATTAAACTAATAGGTAAAGATGAAAGTTTTGTTCGATCACGTAAGGATGTACAAATCAATGCATGTATTGAGAAAAAAGATTTAGCTTTTGAAGCAGTGGTCATTCACAATGAGGTTTTTTATAATGTTGAGTCTGTATGTTTCTATGAAAACCATTATGCAAAACTTTATTTCAAAGATGGTCGAGATAACTTGTTTCTAATTCAAGATTTTGATCTTGTACGTATTGTTGATGGATCAGAACCGTTTGGAGACAAAACAACGGCATGGTCAGCTTGGAATGTTTATGCCCAAAAAACAAATCATCCTCTAGCTTCGAAATTCCTAACTATGAATAGCCTTCCGACCGAGGCTGCAGCTTATGCACTCTTAGATCGTACAGGAGTTCTCGAACTCCCTGAAAAAGATAAATTAATGTACTATTTGGGTGGATATTCATTTGGTATCAAGGAAAGCCTTGACTACGCATTGAGTAGTCGTTTATCACAAGTTCATGTTCCTATCGCTACAAATTATGAATCCACATTATTATCAATGATTATGAATGCAGTAATTGACCAAAGACAAGTTACTGTGTTTGGGGATTTTGGGAGCCTAACGAAGGCATACAAATTACTGAAGCGCTACGATTATGACACTTTAATTTACTATGATGAATCAGAAGTTGTTGAGCTGTTTGATGCATGTCAGGAAAATGTTAAATCACGGAAAAATCCAAGTTATGATGTATTTGATGAAGACTCTTATCGTCACACGGAAGCAGACTATCGTCACAATCTGAATCAAATTGAAATCATGAAAGATTACGAACTTGAGTTAGATACTTATGAGAAATTATTTTTTGATATGCAGACAGAATATCAATACTTCAAAAACTTTAATAAAGATCAATATCTCATGTATAACAATGAAATCATTCTCAATAAGGTTGAATCATCATTAATTTTAGATTTAATTGATGAACTTGTGGAAATGAAAGTTGAAACAGAAGAGTTTTCTCATGAATACCGAAAAAGCTTAAAACATCGATTTGGATTGGATCTCATGGATGAACAGATATCTTATCAACACATTGTACTCCGATTACAAAATATGTTTTATCAAGCAATTCTAGCGGAATTATTAGAAAAAATAGATCGAATTCGCTATAATATTGAATCTTTAAAACCTGAACTACTAAATGAAAAACTTGCGAGTTTGGGAGAAAAATTGATTGATTACCATCTTCATCATTATTATATGGTGATGAAAAATATTGATGAAACTGTTAATGAGAGTATTCAAATGAGATTTCCAATTACATTTAGATCATGGAATCACGTTGATGAGACTGATTGTGAGTTTGACTGTGTAATTGGACTGAATACGGGTGAAGTTGATTTAGTCACTGGAGCCTATGTATTGGCTCATTCGCAACAACTGATTTCCTTTGATAAAGTGATTGAAGAAAATGATGAAGAAGGTTCGTATATAGATACGACTTATAGTGTTGCTAACCATTTAGATCCTAACACTTCATCTTTAGCGCAAATGATTCAGAGTCATCCAAAGACGCAAACGTACATTACGATGACAACAGAATTTAAAAATGAATCATCACTCATGAAAAGGATGTTTTTAAATCAAAAATTGTATCGCAACCAACTTCATGAAAGTCGAAACTTCCATGATTCGCGTATTGAAATGCTTCATTTCAATGATATGCTTGATCCGTACTTCCTATTGGAGAAGGATGAGTATCTCTTTGAAGCAACTTCCGAAAGTGATTTGGATGGTTACTGTGCTGAACATCAAGAACTCTATGATGTTTTTAGTTCTTATACACAATTGAAATCATTTGATAGACCGATTATTTTTTCAAAATTCTATGAGTTCAAAAATGTCCGTCGTTTCCAGGATGATACAATGTTATTGATTAAAAATCATCTTAAAAAGAATCGCTCGATATTAAATGTTGAACAAGATATTCTACTGATTAATATTATTAAGAATGTTCAAGATTTAAATATAAGTATAAAGGATGAAGTTGTTCCTTATATAATCTACAATCGTGTAAGTCATGAAATTATCACTGTGGTCTATTCTGCGGAGATGGATGAAACTTACATTGAAATATTAAAACAACAGTATAATACATTACCACTCGAAGTGTTTTTGGAAGAACCACTCCAAGCACTCGTGGTATAATAAATAGGTTAATGTGAGGTGTCTAATGATTAATTTAGAAAATGACTATTTAAAAGTAACAATTGCTCTGGATGGTGCTGAAATACGTTCAGTATTTGATAAGAGTAGAGGAATCGAAAGAATGTGGCATGCCGATTCGAAATACTGGGGAAGAACCTCTCCTGTGTTATTTCCGATTGTAGGTCAGGTTAAAGGTGGTACCTATACCTTCGATGAAAAGGATTATAGCTTATCACAACACGGATTTTTACGTGATCAAAAATTTGAATTGGAATCTAACGATGAGAATCAAGTAAGATTTATATATGAAAGTCTTGATAAAATGAAAGATGTTTATCCATTTGAACATCGTGTTACAATTACTTATACGTTAGTAGAAAAAACTATTTCAGTCGCATGGAATGTTGAAAATTGTGATACACAGGAAATGTACTATAGTATAGGTGCTCATCCTGCTTTTAACTTAAATGGTGATCACTATGAGTTTGAATTCGAAACGCGTGGTGATGTTCGAGAATTCAGTCTTAAACAAGGATTGGTTGCAAACAGCGAAGTTATCAATGTAAAACCAGTGGCAGTTAATGTTGAAAATCTTCAAAATGATGCCATTATTTATGATAATATCGATGCAGTGTCTTTAATTAATCGTGATACTGGTGAAGTAACGCGTTTAGCGTGTCCAGGATTTGATTACGTTGGATTATGGATGCCTGTGACTGATGGAAAACTTGCTCCTTTCGTATGTATTGAACCATGGATGGGAATTACCGATAGCTTTGATGATTATGGTGATTTTAGAAACAAACTATCCATTAAGAAATTGGCACCTGAAAAACAAGAAAGATATGAATATACGGTATCGTATTTATGAAACAGAAACTAACTGAATTTATGAGAGGACGCTATGGCGTCGATATGTTGAATAAGTTTTTAATGAACCTTACAATAGCAATGGCAATCATTGCTACCGTGGTCTCATTGATGACGGGTAATCAGTATTTATTTATTCTATGGTTGATTCCTTTAGTGTTATCTTACTATCGGATGCTCTCTAGAAATATTAATCGTAGATATCAAGAGAATCAAAAGTATCTTTTAATCTATAATAAGGTTCGAAATAAATTAAGAGCCATTAAAAATCGAATCGTCGATTTTCCTAAATATAAATACTTGAAGTGTCCAAATTGTGGGGCGACAATGCGTGTTCCACGTCGTAAAGGGAAGATCACGGTAACATGTCCAAAATGCTCTCATCGTTTCGATGCAAAGTCATAATTACCACAATATGTTAATAATTTCACAATGTAAGCGTTTCACTTATTCGCTTGCATTTTTTTATGCCTGAAAATCGTAGAAAATCATTGAAAATCATGTGCAAAATATCGCATATATACTACGATATACCTGTGAAAGAAATAACAAGGAGGAAGTTATGTCAGAGAAAAAAGAAACAATCGATAACGAGGTAAATGTCCTAGTTGCTAATGCACAGGAAGCATTACAAGAGTATCTAACATTAAATCAAGAACAAATTGATTTCATTGTCGCAAAGGCAAGTGTTGCAGGGGTTGACCAACACGGTAATCTTGCAGCTTTAGCTATTGAAGAAACAGGCCGTGGCGTCTTTGAAGATAAGGCTACAAAGAATATGTTTGCTTGTGAGCACGTAATTAATCATATGCGTCACCTTAAAACTGTAGGGGTTATCAGTGACGATGAAGTTACAGGTATCACTCAAATTGCGGATCCAGTTGGTGTTATCTGTGGTATTACACCAGTTACAAACCCAACATCTACAGCAATGTTTAAATCATTAATTGCTTTGAAAACGAGAAATCCAATCATCTTCTCATTCCACCCATCTGCACAAAAATGTAGTGTTGAGGCAGCTCGTGTAATTCGTGATGCAGCCGTTGCAGCGGGTGCTCCTAAAAACTGTATTCAATGGATCGAGCGCGGATCTAAAGAAAAAACTGATGAATTAATGAATCATCCAGGTGTTGCAACAATCCTCGCAACAGGTGGAAACGCAATGGTTCGTGCAGCTTACTCATGTGGTAAACCAGCACTTGGTGTTGGAGCTGGTAACGTTCCTGCATATATTGAAAAAACAGCAGATCTTGATCAAGCAGTTAATGATATCGCTCTATCAAAAGGATTTGATAACGGTATGATTTGTGCTTCAGAACAAGCAGTTATCATTGATAAAGAAATCTATGATGAAGCTATCGAAAAATTCAAAAAATATGGTGTTTACTTTGCTAATGCAACAGACAAGAAAAAAATCGAAAAATTCATGTTTGGTGTTTCATCAACAGATAAGAATTACGCAGAGGCAGTATTAAATCCAAACGTAGTTGGTAAAGATGCTACATGGATTGCAGAACAATCGGGAGTTAAAGTTCCTGCAAATACAATTATTCTTGCAGTTGAATGTGCTCAAGTTGGACCTAAAGAAGTATTAACACGTGAAAAACTATCACCAGTTCTTGCTTTCCTCAAATCTGACAGCACAGAACAAGGTATTGATTATGCACGTCAAATGGTTGAGTTTAATGGACTTGGGCACTCAGCAGCAATTCATACAAAATCAAAAGAAATTTCAGAACGTTTCGGAGAAGCGGTTCCCGCAATCCGTATTATCTGGAATTCACCTTCAACATTTGGTGGTATTGGTAATGTTTACAATGATTTTATTCCTTCCTTAACACTTGGTTGTGGATCATACGGTCATAACTCAGTTGGCGATAATGTTGGTGCCGTTCACTTACTTAATATCAAAAAGATAGGGAGACGTAATAACAATATGCAATGGTTCAAAGTACCTCAAAGAATTTATTTTGAAAGAAATTCAATCCGTTATTTAAAATCAATGAGAGATGTACAAAAGGTATTTGTTGTTACTGACCAAGCTATGGTTGATTTAGGTTTCTACAAACTTGTATGTGATCAATTAAACCTTCGCGCAAACCGTGTCGATATTAAATTGTTTGCTGATGTAGAACCAGATCCATCAATCGAAACAGTTGAAAAAGGTGTTGAAATGATGAAAGCATTCCAACCTGATACAATCATCGCATTAGGTGGTGGATCCCCAATGGATGCAGCTAAAGGTATGTGGATCTTCTACGAACACCCTGATGTAGACTTCAACGACTTAAAACAAAAATTCATCGATATCCGTAAACGTGCATTTAAATATCCAGATCTTGGAGAAAAAGCACAACTCGTATGTATTCCTACAACATCAGGAACAGGTAGTGAGGTAACACCATTTGCTGTTATCACAGATAAGAAAGCAAATAAGAAATATCCACTTGCTGACTATTCAATGGTTCCTAATGTTGCGATTGTTGACCCAATCTTTACAACAAATCTTCCTGCAACAGTTACAGCAGATACAGGACTTGATGTATTAACACATGCAACTGAAGCATTTGTATCTAACTTTGCAAATGACTATACAGATGGTTTATGTATTCAAGCAATTAAAATTGTCTTTGAATACCTCGAACGATGCGTTAAAGATGGTAGAAATGATTTAGAAGCACGTGAAAAAATGCATAATGCGTCAACTATGGCAGGGATGGCATTTGGTAATGCATTCCTCGGTATGAACCACTCATTAGCTCACAAAATTGGTGGACGTTGGCATGTAATTCCTCACGGACGTATCAATGCTATCTTAATGCCAAACGTTATTCGATATAACGGTACACAACCTGAAAAACCATCACTATGGCCAAAATACAATGTGTATCGTGCAGACCAAAGATATGCAGAACTTGCACGTATCTTAGGACTTAAAGCAGATACAGTTGAAGAAGGTGTTGAAAGTTATGCTCAAGCATGCTACGACCTTGCTGTACGTTGTGGAGTCACAATGAACTTCAAAGACAATGGTATTGATGAAAAAGAATTCTTCAAATATGAAGAAGAAGTTGCATACCTTGCTTATGAAGACCAATGTTCACCATGTAACCCTCGTTTACCTCTTGTAAAAGATATGCGAGATATCCTAAAAGCATCATTCTATGGTGAAGTTTACGATCCTAAGCGTAAATAATTAATCATAAATAAAGGCAGTTATCATCATGATAACTGCCTTTTAATAAGGTTTAGTTTTCTTTTCGTTTCATTGATTTCACAACAAATAGTACAGAACCAAGAAGTACGGAGCCATATCCAATGTAGGATGGAGCAACTCCTGTTGCTGGTAAATTATTGCTTGGAACTTCTATCGGTGTTTCTTTTGAAATTAATGGTTTATTAATTTCTTCCTTAGGTTTTTTCTTAACCCCCAAAACAACTGGTTTAGAGTATGTGTAGATAACGACCTGATCTTCTAATGCGAAGAATCCCTTTGCATTATCGGTAACTGAAACAAGATCATAACTTTCATCTTTCATAGCTGATGTTTCATAAGATAATCCATATTTGTTGAGGCCACTGATAAATTCAGGTTCAATAATCTCGTGCCCTTCATCATCGAGATGTTTCACAATAACATTTCCGGCGCTTTTACGCACGTAAGTATACGTTACGATCCGCTCTTCAATAGTGAATGAACCCGTCGCATTATCAGGTGTTTTAAAGAGTTCATAGTTAGTTATTGATGCAGGACTTGTAGTATATGGATTTCCTAATTGATGGCCACCATCGATTGTTTCGGAACTGACTAACTTATTACCCAGTTCGTCTACGTGGTTTACTGTAACATTTCCGGCATTTTTACGTGAATAAACATAGGTAACTGTTTGTGTTTCTATAGAAAAGTATCCACTAGCGTTTGAAGGTATATCTTTAAGTTCATAATTTTGAATATCACGTGATGTCGTAGTGTAGGGTAATCCAAGTTTGGATTCACCAGATAGTAAATTACTGTCTACTAATTTAATTCCGTCAGTATCAACATAGTTTACAATGATATCACCGGCGCTTTTACGAGCATAGATATAGTTTACAAATTGAATATCTTTCGTAAATGTACCTGTAGCATTAATAGGTATTTCTATTAAGTCATGGGATTCAATATCGATAGCTTGAGTCGTATAACCTAGACCGTATTTACCGCTTCCATCCAGCATAGTGCTTTCAGCAAGAGGTTCACCAGCCGTGTCAAAGTGATTCGCAATAACTGGGGCTGCGTCTTTACGTTCATATTTGTAGATGACTTCCTGTGGTTCTTTTGTAAAGACACCACGTGTGTTGTTTGTGGCAGATATAAAATCATAGAACTCAAATGTTTGTTTTAGAGTCGTGTAACCTTGACCTAACTTGTTGCGCCCAGATAGTGTAATCGAATCGGCAATTGGATTATTGTTAGTGTCAATGTAATGAACGGTAACATCACTACCATTTATTTCTGGAAGTGTCGCGAAAATAAGGATTTGGAATGCTTGTGGTCCATTAGGTGTTTCTTCATCATATAATCGAAAATGCAAAATTTGCAGTAATTCAGGTGTTTCGTGATTGAGAAAACTTGTTAAGCTTTCTCGATTCCAACGAATAGAAGTTAATGAATTATTATCATCATAAATATATCGTTGGTTATCAGGACTTATATCGCCAAAAGAATTCGAATTACTAATCAAATCAGCATCTCTTTCAGGTGCGATGAGTGAACTTTTCATTGTTTTAGTTTTGGAATCGTAGGACTTTGGTGGTGTAATATAATCAAGGTTTAAAACAATTTCGTCTGTCATTTCATCGTATGTTAGAATAGGGTTTTGTTGGATTTTGTAGGCATGATTTATAGTGAATCCAATACCAGAACCGTTATCTAATATAACAGAGCTGAAATCATTTATTTGCGGAAGGTTTGGATTGAATTTATTTGAACTATAACCCTCTGCGTCAATATCTAGAGAAATGTACGGATTCGTATAAGCGTCAAGTCCGTTTAAATCTCTGACAGGATTATCGGTTATATTTAAAGATTTAAGCTTTGAAAGAACTTTAAAAGGTTCGAATGCTGAAATCTTATTTGCCATAGCTTCATCACCATTAATAACTAATCGTTCTCTTATCGGAGTACCTACAGAATTTACATCCCGAGGCTGTAAATTAGACACGTTAATACTTGAGAGTGATTGATTATTCTTTAAAGCCTTGATATGGGTATTCTCAATACCTGCATTATTTAAGGTTAAGCGTGTAATGTTTGATTTACCAATTGGTTCAAGCATTGATTCACCAAGATTCAAAATTTGAGGGTTGGGTGCAATAACTTCAAGAGAATCTAAAGATCCTTTTTCTATACCCTCAAAAGAAATTAAATCAGGTTCAGTTAAAACAAGGTCTTTTAACTTAGGAAGCAATTCAATATGCTGAAAGTCCTTGATGTTCGAGGAACCTCTGAGAACAAGGAGTTCGAGATTCTTTAATGAACTGAATTCTTTGAATGATTGAATATCGGTGTTGTTTTCACGGATAAACAATGATTCAATTGTATCTAATTGTCTTTGTGTCACAACGGTTTCATTCGGTGATAAGGACAATTCTTTTCGAACGGCTATCTCGATACTCTCATTTTTAAAGAGTTCTTTAATATCGTACGATGTACTTAAGTCAGTCACTTCTGTATCTGCATATACAGGAGGGTAAATAGAAATACTTAATGTCAGTGATAAAACCAACATTATTAAAACTTTGATTTTATTCATAAAATCCCCTTCTACAACCAATGGTTGTCAACAAGCGAAAGTATAGGGGATTTCACATAACAATACAACCAAACGTTGTGTTTTCTGAGAAAGTTTCATAATTGAAATGTGTATAAGTGTTCGAAAAGATTGTTTTTATTGTAATTATTTATTAGGATGTTATACTTTATTTAGACATCGATGTCTAAATAACTAGGAGGAACTATGAAAAGCACATACCAAAAGCGTCGTTCTGATGATATTATCAAAATGACTTATCCCGTATTTTCAGAAAACGGCTATATCAATGTCACAATGAAAATGATAATGGAATATACCGGTCTATCACGTGGGGGACTCTATGCTCATTTCAGTAGTGTCGAAGATTTGTTTATAAGTGTTTTGGAATATGATGATCAAAGAATCGTTGAAGAGCTATCTGCTTTTGATTCGTCTCTATCTATAGTTTCTCAACTGGAGCAATGGATATTGACGACAATTTCAAATGAACGAATTCAATATCGTTCACTGACGAAGGCCAAGTCAGAATTCCTCACAGCACACAACAATGAGTATCTCCAACATAGAGAAGTTTATCTTGAGGAGACGTTACTCAATAAATTGAAGGATGCACTCAATAGAGAAGAAATCAATGTGAATTTAGACTTAAAAAACTATGTTTCTTTCATGATTGCTTCGATGAACGGAGTCATGTTATATGTCCACCTCAAACCGATGAGTAATAAAGATTTTGATATGGTTTCGCAATTTCTAATAGAGTCATTACTTAAACCATTAAAAGGAGAATAAATGTTTAAAACAGATAGAATAGAATTAAGAAAAGTTCAACCAACTGATAGTGAAATATATTTCAACTGGAAAAATGATTATGATGTGATGAAACATACAAACCCTAATTTCGATCTTGCTACCCGAGAAGAAGTAGATGGATTTATTAGCTTCATAATTGGAGAACCATCTTCAAAAGGATATATGATTGTGAATCGAGAAACGCAAGATGTTATGGGTATTGTATCGCTAATTAACATTGATACAAAAAACCGTTCAGCAGAATGTATCATCGACATTGGTATTAAAGATTATTGGGGAAAAGGATTCGGAAATGAAGCTTTGTCATTACTCATGAATTATTCGTTCAATGAGTTAAATCTCCACCGCTTATATCTCAATGTTTTCTCATCTAATAAGAGAGCAATTGCATTATATGAACGATTGGGATTTGTACATGAAGGAACCATGCGTGAAGGAATATATCGCGAAGGATCCTGGCAAGATATCTACAATATGGGAATTCTACAAAAAGAATTTCAATCGAGACATGGCAAAAACAGCTTGTAATTAAGCTGTTTTTATTTAATTTAGGATATTAGACTCAGAAGAAAGATTAAATCTTATTTGTTTCATGGTATAATCAAACTATAACTGAGGAGGAATTAGTTACATGGCTACACCACATATTAATGCAGAAAAAGGACAAATTGCTAAAGTTGTCTTGATGCCTGGAGATCCACTTCGTGCTAAATTTATTGCGGAAACATTCTTAAAAGATGTAAAACAATTTAATGAAGTACGTAATATGTTTGGATACACAGGTACATATAATGGCGTTGAAGTTTCTGTAATGGGTTCAGGTATGGGACAACCAAGTATTGGTATCTACTCATATGAACTCTATACACAATTTGGAGTTGAGGCAATCATCCGTATTGGTTCAGCAGGATCTTATGTTAAGGAACTCAATGTTTATGATGTTATCTTAGCTGATAGCGCATATAGTGAATCTTCATTTGCGAAAGTTGCTTTCGGATATGAAGAGGACACACTTGAACCAAGTGCATTACTTAATGCATCACTTCGTGAAAGTGCTAAGAAATTAGGTATTGCAATGCAAGAAGGAAGAATTCATTCAAGTGATGTATTCTACCGCGACTCAGGAGTTACATGGCAAGAACTTGTTAAAAATCACCAAGTAACTTGTGTTGAAATGGAATCTTACGCACTCTTTGCAAATGCTAAGAAACTTGGAAAACATGCTGCATGTGTTCTGACAATTTCAGATTCATTTGTTACAGATGATGTTACAACCGCTGAAGAAAGACAACTCTCATTTACAAAAATGATGGAAGTAGCTCTTGATACAGCAATTACAGTTAAATTCTAAAGAAGAGTCCAATAAATATGAAATGCACCCCGTCAAGTAGACAGGGTGCATTTTAATATTGGGCCTTAATTTTTTGCAAGATTCATAAAGCGTTTAAAACCAATGACTCCCATGAGAATTGTGAAGCCAACCATACCGGCGATACTTATTAATAGAGGCATCGAAGCGACAGTAGGATATATTATTGCTCTAAGTGCTTCATTAATATAAACGAGTGGATTGATTAAGACCAATGCTTTGAATATTGGTAGGGGGGATAATGCATTCCAAGTAAAGAAGATTGCTCCTGTAAACACAAGTGGCATCAAGAAACCTGGGAACATTGCAGCGATTTGCATGGGTTTAACAATTGTACCAACAAGTAATCCTAATGTTGCGGAAGTAATGGAAGCAAGAATAAGAATACCAATGAGCATAAGTATTTGATTCATTGATAATGAGAATGATAGATACTCATTCATGAAGATAAGTGAGATAGGTAAAACAATTAATGCACCAATCCATGATTCAATCATACCAACTATCATTTTTGATATAGCAATATATTTTGTATCAATTGGAGCTTGGAGACGATCTTCAATTTCTCTGGAGTTATTAAAATCCATGGATAGCGGCACTGCAGTTCCGTGGATTCCTGTTAAGAGTAAACTCATTCCAACCATACCGGGGAACATGTATTTAGGAAAATCTGCAGATACAATTCCAATCTTAGGAAGTACGTAACCATAAATTACAATTAAAATAAATGGCAGCATTGCGACACGGAAGATAAACTCATATTTATCACGAGCTTGAATCAGTAGGTCCCGTTTGATCATAGTTTTGATAATTTGTTTCTTATTGTTCATTATTGTGTTGCTCCTTCCGTTGTGAGATATACGAAGACATCATCAAGGCTAATACCACTTAAATTAAATGTTTCAATCTTTAAATTATTCTCTCTAATCCAATTCAAAAGTGATTCTGTGGCATTTTCATCATCTTTTAGATATAAAGTAAACTGATCGTTTTCTGTTTTTGATAGAGATTCAACGATATTAAGATCTTGAAGGTGTTCTTCTTGATCAGAATTGATTGCTTCAAATTTAATATTTGCGACATGTTTTCCGGGGACACGTTTCTTTAATTCATCAGAGGTACCAACAGCTTGGATTTTGCCGTGACTAAAGATTGCGATTCTATCTGAAAATCTCTCGGGTTCTTCCATATAGTGAGTTGTGAGGAATACTGTAGTTCCTTCTTTATTTAATTCCAACATTTGTTCCCATAAAATTTCACGATATGCAGGATCAAGTCCAGTTGTTGGTTCATCAAGGAAAAGTATTTCTGGTCGATGGACCATTGCTCTTGCAATTTTTAAGCGTTGGGCCATTCCACCAGAGAATGAACGGACATATTCATTTTCCCAATCGGTGAGACCAAATTTATCAAGTAAGAAATCAGCTCTTTTATTTGCTTCGTGTTTTGACATTCCGAAGTATAAGGCGTGGAAAATGAGGTTTTCTCGAGCTGTTAAACCACGATCCAGATTATTATGCTGCGCTACAATTCCGATTTTTTCACGAGCTTCAATAGCGTACTTTTCAAGATCCTTACCATCAATCGTGACAGATCCGCTTGTAATTTCCTTCTGAGTCGTTAACATGCTGATTGTTGTCGACTTTCCGGCACCGTTGGGTCCTAAGAAACTAAATATTTCCCCACGACGAACATCAAATGAGATGCCGTTGACGGCGATGAAAGGATCGCCATTCTTTTTCTTATACTCTTTAACTAGGTTATGCACTTGGATTATATTTTCCATGTTGAGCCTCCGTTTTCTTTTTACAATCACAGTCTACAATTGTAGACGATATTTGTCAACCCCTCTGACTTAAATATTCTGTGATTTTTTTTACGGTCATGTGCTCTTAAAAGGAACGCGCGTACGTGAAGAAAAAAATATAAAATAATCACCATACTGGAAAAACATGGTGAAAGAGGATTATATTTATTTCAGGAGGTAACATATTTATGAAAATTGCAGTCTTAGGAGCAAATGGAAAATCGGGAGGGTTTATCGTTGATGAATTAATCCATCAAGGATACGAACCGACATCGATTGTTAGAAATAAAGATACTTATATAGGGAATGCAAACCATGTTTTTGTGAAAGATGTTTTTGATTTAACTCAAAGTGATATTAATGATTATGATGTCGTTATCAATGCACTTGGATTCTTCACACAAGAAACTTTAAAAAATCATCTCGAATCTACGAAACATCTTATTTCAATTTTAAGTGGACTTGATACACGTCTTATGATTGTGGGAGGTGCAGGAAGTCTGTATGTTGATGAAAATGAAACTAGTCGCTTAATGGATACTCCAGATTTTCCGAATGATTACAAACCACTGGCCGCAGCAATGTTTGAAGCTTTCGCTTATCTTAGAACTGTGACTGATGTTAATTGGACCTATTTGAGTCCTTCTGCGTTCTTTGACTTTGAGGGAGATCGTTTGGGTCGTTACCGTGTAGGGGAAAATCAACTTCTTGTGAACGAAGCAGGAGAAAGCCGTATTAGCTATGCTGATTATGCCATTGCTATGGTCGACGAAATTAAAAACGATAAATATAGGGGCCAACGATTTACTGTTGGAGAATAGAAAAACACGTCATGGACGTGTTTTTTGTTTTTAGAGTTTCTTTGAAAAGAAATATTCTTTGTGGCCTTCTGGAGCATCTTCAAGCGTTCCAAAGATTTGATAACCTTGTTTTTCATAAAATCCTTTTCCTTGAAAATCAAAACTATCAAGATGTCCGACTTTACATCCAAAGTCCTTTGCATCTTTTTCAACTTGAGCTAACAATGATGATCCAATTCCTTGATTACGATAGGATTCATGAACCCACAGCACATCAACATAAAGTATTTTCCACATGACTGCATAGGCAGAGATACCTGCAATGATTTCACCGGATTCGTTTTTCATTACATATTGAAATGGATGGAATTCTTCATCTTGTTCATAAGGTTTAATCGACTCATTGTAGTTGGAAAGTTGTTCATCCACATATTCAATATCTTCTTGTAATCCTACTTCTAAACTATATTCTCTCATTTTCATCACCTAGTATCAGTATACCTTAAAAAAAATAAATAAGAAATGCAAACATCTTGTCAGAGTTCGAAAACCATGATAAACTACAAATGTAAACGAAATAAGGAGAAACCTATGGAAAAACAATATTTAGTAGAAGGAATGACATGTAATCACTGTAAAGCACGTATCGAAAAAGCGATTGATGCAGTCGACGGAGCTGAAGTTGTATCAATTGATGTTGATTCAAAACAAGCAGTCTTAAATGTGGAAAATGAAGATGTAGCGTTGAAAGTTAAGGAAGCTGTAGCAAACAGTGGTTATGCTTTAAAAGAATAGAGGTGCACTATGAAAGATAAGACATACGATATTACAGGGATGACCTGTGCTTCATGCCAAACTCATGTCGAGAAAGCTATCAGTGGACTAGATGGAATCGATCATGTTGATGTGAACTTGATGACAGAACAAGCTCACGTTGTTATGAATGACACCGTGACAGATGAGACGATTAGAAAAGCCGTTGAAGACAGTGGTTATGGCATTGCTGAAAAAAAGATATTAAAAGAAGTTGAATTGAAAATTACAGACATGACTTGCTCTTCATGTGTTGCGAATATTGAAGGAGCACTTCAAGGATTAACAGGCATTGATAAAGCAATAGTGAATTTAATGTCTGAACATGCACTGATAACTTATGATCCATCAAAAGTAAAGCTCGTAGATATTATTGAGACAATTGAAGGTCAAGGATATGGTGCAAAACAAATTGAACGTGATATATTTGCGGTTGATGAAACTGCTATTATAAAGCAAAAAAAAGAAAAACAAAATCTTACAATTAGCCTTATCTTAGGTGGGTTAATTCTTTACATTACAATGGGACAAATGATTCCAGGAGTAACGTTACCGTTACCTTCTTTCATGAGTATTCATGATCATCCTCTGATATATAGTATTGTTCAAATCATCCTGACCGTGCCGGTAGTATTTCTAAATTTAGGATACTTCAAGCGAGGTTTTAAAACATTATTCAAAGGTCATCCAAACATGGACTCATTAGTAGCCATTGGTACAGGTTCGGCGTTAATATATAGTGTTTATGGTTTCTTTCAAATTATGAATGGTAACTTAGATTTTGTTCATCATCTCTACTTTGAATCTGCGGTTGTTATTTTAGCTCTTATTAGTTTGGGTAAATACATGGAAACTAGCAGTAAATCAAAAACTTCGTCTGCTATTAAAGCACTTCTAAATCTTAAACCTAAAAAAGCACTTCTGATTAGAGATGGTGAAGAGATTGAGATTGATTCAGATGAAATTACGGTAGGAGATTGTTTGGTCGTAAAACCAGGATCTTCCATCCCAATGGATGGTGTCATTATTGAAGGTAATACAAGTATTGATGAATCAATGATTACAGGTGAAAGTATGCCTGTTGATAAGGCAATCAACGATGATGTTATCATGGGGACCATGAATACTAATGGACGTATTATTATCCAGGCAACTGTCGCTAATGAAGATACAAAACTTGCTCAAATCGTCAAACTCGTTGAAAATGCTCAAAATGAAAAAGCGCCGATTGCGAAAGTTGCTGATAAGGTATCGGGTGTCTTTGTACCGGTAGTTATTGTCATTGCGATTGTTTCTGCATTACTATGGTTCTTCTTTACAAAAGATCTTGAGCTCAGTCTTACTATCTTTGTTACGGTTTTAGTTATTGCGTGTCCCTGTTCTTTGGGATTAGCAACACCAACTGCCATCATGGTAGGTACTGGAGTGGGGGCGGAAAATGGAATCTTCATTAAATCTGCTGAAGCACTTGAGGAAGCGTCACATGTTGATACTGTAGTATTTGATAAGACAGGAACATTAACATATGGAACACCTGTTGTTACTGATGTGAAAACTAAAGGTGATGTCTCAGCATTAATGGCAATTGTTGGTGCTGTAGAAAGTGCCTCAGAACATCCACTTGCTTCAGCAATCGTTGAAGAAGCTCGTAAATATCATGACTCATTTGAAACAGCAACAGGATTTGAAGCATTAGTGGGACGTGGTGTTGTAGGATACCTTGGTACAAAAAGAGTTCTGATCGGTAATGAAAAACTGATGGTCGAGAATAATATCTCAACTGAAAGTTATGAAGAAGAGATTCACCAACTTGCTAGAGAAGGTAAAACAGCAATGATTGTTGCTCTTGGTAATAATATCGTTGGTATTATTGCGGTTGCTGATACGATTAAAAAAGAAGCAATTCGTACCGTATCGATGCTTCAAGATATGAATATTGATGTCGTAATGATGACTGGTGATCATCGTGAAACTGCGCAAGCAATTGCTGACCAAATCGGAATTACACATATCTTTGCTGAAGTACTTCCAGAAGATAAAGCAAACCATATTAAAGACTTACAAGAACAAGGGAAGTCGGTTATGATGGTTGGTGATGGGATTAACGATGCAATTGCACTTGTACAATCAAATGTTGGCGTTGCGGTTGGAACTGGTACGGATGTTGCAATTGAATCCGCAAAAGTCGTTTTAATGAAAGATGATATTACCGATGTAGTCAATGCACTGTCTTTAAGTCAGGCTACAATGCGAAATATTCGTCAAAACTTATTCTGGGCATTTGCTTACAACGTAGTAGGAATTCCATTTGCAGCAGGACTCTTTAAAGTACTCTTCAATGGTCCACTTTTGGATCCGATGATTGCTGGAGCTGCAATGGCTTTAAGTTCTGTTTCGGTTGTAACCAATGCTTTACGCCTTCGTAGATTTAAAATTAAGAAATAAAAAAAGAGATGGACGAATCCATCTCTTTATCCATTTCACTCATTAGTGTGCTTTGTGAGCGATTATTATAAGCCTTTAACGTTGATAGCTTGTGGTCCACGTTGTCCCATTTCGATATCGAAAGTAACAACTTGTCCTTCATTTAAAGTTTTGTAACCTTCTGAAACAATTCCTGAGAAGTGAACAAATAGTTCCTCATTGTTTGAGTCATTGATGATAAATCCAAAACCTTTTTCTGCATTAAAAAATTTAACTTTTCCTGATTCCATGTGATTTCCTCCTGTCTAGAGTAAGTTTCTATATTATATGACAGAATCACATAAGAAATATTACTTAACTAATGCATTATACAGTTTATCTAATGATTTGTCAATTAAACCATTGACGAGGGTATTCATGTACTTTTAAAATCTATCTTGATATAATTGATATAAGAGTTAAGGATGTGATAGAATGCGACATATTATATTTGTCAAAGGATTGGATAGTGAAGAAAAAGCACAACAAATTTCGGAAACGTTAGACGAGACGCGTTTAAAATATACGGTAAGCGTAATCTCATCTAGTGTTACAGTAGAAGGATCAAACGATTCTGTCTATACAGCGAAACAAGCAATCATGCTCGCTGGATTTATGGTCCAATAATGGCATATTTTAATTATCATGCGCGAGCTAAAGAATTAATTGCAACAGGACACCTCACCCATTTCGAAATTGTAGATGATTGGAACGGTATTAAACCCGCGTTGGTTCTATATTTTGATAATTATCGTCCCATGCCAATTCGAGAATATCGTTGGCCTGAATACTTTGAAATAATTTAATTTAATTTTAAGAGAAACTGTCACGTGACAGTTTCTTTTTACGTAACACTTGATTTTTTTTGATATTTAGAATTCATTCGAATATCGAAATGAAAATAAAGGCTAAAAGATTTACTATTGATTTGAGGATCTCTTTATGAGAAAAGTGAATCCTTTAACAAATGAAAAGGGTTACATGAGTTGTTTTTTAAGTTTCGGTAAACTCTATGTGAAATCGCGGACATCTCACTGATATTTAATTGTTTATCAAATGTTTATTTGCTATAATGTGGGAGGTAAATAAGGAGGCAATTATGACAAAAAGAACTGTCAGTGATCTTGATGTTGCTGGTAAACGTGTCATTGTACGTGTTGACTTTAACGTTCCATTAAAAGATGGCGTTATTACAGATGACAACAGAATCAATGGAGCTCTACCAACAATCAAATATTTGGTAGAACATAATGCAAAAGTTATTCTTATGTCGCACTTGGGGAAAGTAAACCATAAGGATGCAGAAAAAACAGAAGCAGACAAAGCTAAAAACGATTTAGCTCCTGTAGCAGTACGTCTACAAGAGTTATTACCGGAATCAAAGGTAACCTTTGTTCCAGTTACTCGTGGAAAAGCGCTTGAAGATGCTATTTCATCATTAGAGGATGGAAATATTGTCTTAATGCAAAATACACGTTATGAAGTTGGCGAAAGTAAAAATGATGACAATCTTGCTGAATACTGGGCAAGCTTAGGTGATCTATTCGTTAGTGATGCATTTGGATCAGTCCATCGTGCTCACGCTTCAACTGTCGGAATTGCAAAACATCTTCCTTCAGCATTGGGATTCCTTGTTGAAAAAGAAGTTAAATTCTTAACAGAAGCTATCTACTCACCAAAACGTCCATTTGTGGCTATTCTTGGTGGTGCTAAAGTAAGTGATAAGATTAGTGTTATTGAAAACTTATTAGATGTTGCTGATAAAGTTATCGTTGGTGGTGGAATGGCATATACATTCTACAAAGCAATGGGACGTGAAATTGGTACATCACTCGTAGAAATGGATCGTATTGATGTTGCGAAAGCAATCATGGAAAAAGCAGGAGATAAACTTATCTTGCCTGTGGATACTATTGTAGCTAAAGAATTCGCACCAGATGCAACACCAGTTGTTGTGAGTGCAGATGCTATTCCAGCAGATATGATGGGACTTGATATCGGACCTAAATCAATCGAACTCTTCAAAAATGAATTACAAGGGGCAAAAACAGTTGTATGGAATGGTCCAATGGGAGTGTTTGAATTTGAAGCATTCGCTAAGGGAACATTGTCAATCTGTGAAGCTATCACTGAATTACCAGACGTATTAAGCGTTATTGGTGGTGGTGACTCAGCTGCAGCCGCAATCCAACTAGGATTTAAAGACCAAATCACACACATTTCAACAGGTGGTGGTGCAAGCTTAGAATTTATGGAAGGAAAAGAATTGCCAGGAATTGCTGCAATTCAGGATAAATAATTATGAGAAAACCAATTATCTTTGGTAACTGGAAAATGAATAAAACAAACGCTCAAGCACAAGTCTTCTTCGACGGTGTTGAAGCATTTGTAACAGATAAAGCTGATTTCGGAGTTGCTGTTCCTTTTACAGCTCTTGCAACATCAGTAAATGCTGCTTCAAAAATGAATGTAGCTGCTGAAAACGTACACTGGGCACCAAATGGCGCATATACTGGTGAAGTTTCAGTTGAAATGTTAAAAGAAATCGGTGTAAAATGGGTTGTTTTAGGACACTCAGAACGTCGTCAATACTTTAACGAAACAGATGCTGACATCAACAAAAAAGCTGTTGTTACAATCGAAAACGGAATTACACCAATCGTTTGTGTTGGTGAAACACTTGACGAATTTGAAGCAGGTAACACTGAATCAGTAGTTCGTACACAAGTTTCAGGTTGTTTAACAGGATTAAACGGTGAAGATGTGAAAAACATCGTTATCGCTTATGAACCAGTTTGGGCAATCGGAACAGGTAAAAGTGCAACTGTTGAAATTGCACAAAAAACATGTGCATTAGTTCGTGATGAAGTTCGTAATATCTTCGGTAACGATGTCGCTGATGCAGTTCGTATTCAATACGGTGGATCTGTTAAACCAGATAACATTGAAGAATACATGTCACAAGAAGACATTGATGGTGCATTGATTGGTGGCGCTTCGTTAGAAGCAGACTCATTCAAAGCAATCATTGATGCAATTAAATAAGGTCATAAAAGGAGGACATTTAAAAATGCCATTTATTATTGATATTTATGCTCGTGAAGTTTTAGACTCACGTGGTAACCCAACTATCGAAGTTGAATTAAGCACAGACTCAGGTGCTTTCGGACGTGCAATCGTTCCTTCAGGAGCTTCAACAGGAGAACGTGAAGCTTTAGAATTACGTGATGGTGATAAGAGCCGTTATGATGGAAAAGGTGTTTTAAAAGCAGTTGAAAACGTTAACGATATCATTGCTGACCACCTTATCGGATTTGATGTAACAGACCAAAACTTAATCGACCAAACAATGATCGAATTAGACGGTACATCAGATAAATCAAAACTTGGTGCTAACGCAATCTTAGGTGTTTCAATGGCTGCTGCAATTGCTGCTGCTGACTTCTACGGAATGCCACTATACAAATACTTAGGTGGATTCAACGGAAAAGAACTTCCTGTTCCAATGATGAACGTTATCAATGGTGGATCACACGCTGACTCATCAGTTGATTTCCAAGAATTCATGATCATGCCTATCAGCGCTACTTCAATTAAAGAAGCTATCCGTATGGGTGCAGAAACATTCCACGCTTTAAAATCAGTATTAAAATCAAAAGGACATGTTACAGCTGTTGGTGATGAAGGTGGATTTGCTCCTAACCTAGGATCAAACGAAGAACCATTACAAGTTATCGTTGAAGCTATCGAAAAAGCTGGATATGTTCCTGGAAAAGACATCGTTCTTGCAATGGACGTTGCTGCTTCAGAATTCTACGATGTAGAAAAAGGAACTTACGTATTAAGCAAATCAGGTGGAGCTGAATTAACATCAGACCAAATGATCGACATGTACGAAGGATTCTTAGAAAAATACCCAATTGTTTCAATCGAAGATGGTTTAGGAGAACGTGACTGGGATGGATGGAAACGTCTAACAGACCGTATCGGAGACCGTTGCCAAATCGTTGGTGATGACTTGTTCGTTACAAACCCTACAATCCTTAAAGAAGGAATTGAAAAAGGAATTGGAAACTCAATCCTTATCAAAGTTAACCAAATTGGTACATTAACAGAAACATTTGACGCTATGGAAATGGCTAAACGTGCTGGATATACTTCAGTAGTTTCACACCGTTCAGGTGAATCAGAAGATACAACAATCGCTGATATCGCTGTAGCATTCAATGCTGGTCAAATCAAAACAGGTTCAATGAGCCGTACAGACCGTATTGCTAAATACAACCAATTAATCAGAATTGAAGATGAATTAGGAAGCGCTGCTAAATATTCAGGAGCTGCTACTTTCTTCAACATCAAGAAATAATTTAACTAGGAATGATCGCTGATCATTCCTTTTTTTGGCTCTTGAAAATCTAGTGTTGGTGAACTCCAATATTGATTTAGAGTC
>JAVWLP010000014.1:0-44301 GCA_036637915.1 Erysipelothrix sp.
CAAAGATTACTCTTTCAGCTAGTTGATGATTTTGAAATCAAATCAACGCTAATAAATAAAAAAAACTTTAAGTTTGGAATTAACTCCTTTAATGATAAAGCTCTGAGATTTTATTTTGACTTCTTTTCACTTATCAGTGAAATTAAACCTATTATTCAAATTACTGCAATAAGTAAAATGGAGTATTATTTGAGATGTTTGTTAAAAAACATTGAATTTCCTTCTCAATATGTAATTTCAAATCAAAATTTTTACTACACTATGACTAAATTATTCATTTTTTACCATAATAATGAACTTAATAAGACTTTATTTGATTCTGAAGGAGAAAAAAATATTACCGAAGATACTCTTATACAATCTATTAATACAGTCCTCGAAGCAATTAAGGATATACCACGCAAGAGAAGAGAATATTTAGCATTCGAGAATTTAGCCCAGCTAATTAATGATTCAGAGTTAAACATTAGCCCAAGTCAAAAAATTGATTTCCGTTACTACCCTAATTTTGATGGGTTAACTTTACTTTTAAATGAACTATCAATTAAGCAATCTAGAATAAAGTTAACAATTGATGAAGAAGATTCTACTTTTAATGAAGCAAAATCATTCTCATTTGGAAAACTTAATCAAGCAGATTCTAAGAACGCTATTCAACTTCACCTATCAGACATCCTAAGCGGATTTCTAGGACGTATGATGTACGCTATTTCTAATGATGCTAGTATGAAAGAAGATCATATTAACGAGATTACAGATGTATTTAAAAATGATTTAACAACAAAACGCATTCTAAGCCCAAGTTGGTTTGAATTAGATAAAAACCAATTTGAATTGTACCAACTTATCTATAACGCGTTAGTAATTAATAACCAACATCATTGGTCTTTACTTACATTAAGTTACTCTGATCAAATCCTATCTTTATTTGAATTATTTAAATATATCGGTTCATTTCCAACTTATGATTCATTTAAGAATATAACAGTAGATGCGCATTCCGAGAATCACAATTCTTGGTGCTGTTCTATAATTGACGAAGCTTTCGAAAAATAGATATTGAAAATGTGAGTTTTCCATTAATTGCATTTGTACCCAGTCATTTAAAGAACTCGATATCATTTGAATTTACACATTTCAACTAAATCACTCGACTTACAAAAAACTTAATTTAACGATAAATCACATAAAATCGTCGTATAGTAAAAAAGTTGTACAGACCTCAATAATTCTGGTAGTAAAGACAAAAACATGACGAAATATCAATAAAATAAGTCAATTTCACTTTAGGCCGAAACCAAAAACAATTGGTTATCGAGAATAATGAAAAAAATTGCCTCAATAAACGGATGCTTACAACAACCCCCAAATCAATACTTCTTAAATCTTTTATTCCCACTCAATTGTTGCCGGTGGTTTAGAGGTTACATCGTACACTACACGATTAATCCCCTCAATCTCATTTACGATTCTTACGGATACCTTTTGGATTACATCATAAGGAATTCGAGCCCAGTCTGCACTCATTCCATCAATAGAAGTCACAGCACGAAGTGCTAATGTATAATCATAGGTTCTCTGATCTCCCATAACTCCTACAGATCTCATATTGGTAAGTACTGTAAAGTATTGCCAAATCTCACTTTCAAGACCTGCATTCGCGATTTCTTCTCTAAAGATCCAATCGCTGTCTTGGACTTTTTTTATCTTATCTTCTGTAATATCACCAATGATACGGATTGCAAGTCCTGGTCCTGGGAATGGTTGTCTGTGAACGATATGTTCTGGTAATCCAAGAACCAGTCCAAGTTGACGTACTTCATCTTTAAAGAGTGAGCGCAGAGGTTCAATAAGCTTGAATTGCATATCTTCTGGTAAGCCACCAACATTATGGTGTGACTTAATAGTTTGCGCAGTTTTTGTTCCTGATTCAATAACATCTGCATAAATAGTTCCTTGAGCTAACCATTTCGCATCTTTGAGCTTTTTGGTTTCATCATCGAATACTGCGATGAATTCTGTACCAATGATTTTACGTTTTTGTTCAGGATCATCGACACCTGCAAGCTTATCTAAGAAACGTTTCTGTGCATCAACTTTAATTAGGTTAATTTTGAAGTGATCTCTGAATACTTCCACAACTTGGTCTGCCTCATTTTTACGAAGAAGTCCATGGTCTACAAAGATACAGACGAGTTGATCGCCAATTGCATGATGTAGAAGTGCTGCGACAACAGCGGAGTCAACGCCACCTGATAAAGCACAGATAACTTGATCTGTACCAACTTGATCACGGATAAGTTTGGTTTGTTCTTCTACATAGTTTTCCATTGACCATGTCTTCTCAGCTTTACAGATATTCGTTACAAAGTTATCAATAAGGTCAATGCCGTGTTCTGTATTTCTTACTTCACCATGGAATTGAATCCCATATTGTTGTTTCTCTACATTTCCCATCATAACAATATCTGTATTATCAGATGATGCATAGATTTCAAATCCTTCAGGTACTGCCTTAACTTGATCTCCATGACTCATCCATACATTAAAGGTTTGAGGTAAGTTATGGGTTAAAGGATTTTCTTTAAGAATGTTGATGGGTGCAAGACCATATTCTTTCTTTGAATGAGATTCTACGCGGCCACCATTTTGGTGAGCCATCAGTTGCATACCATAACATACGCCTAAAATTGGTAATCCTAGATTAAAGATTTCTTGGTCAATATGGTAAGCATTGTCTTCATATACTGAGTTTGGACCTCCAGAAAGTACAATTCCCGCGATATCCTTATCGTTACGAATTGATTCTGCAGAGATTTCATTATCTAGAAGCTCGCTATATACACCTAAGTCGCGAATACGACGGACGATGAGTTGATTATATTGTGAACCAAAATCTAACACAATGATTTTATTTGCCATCTATGTGGGCCTCCTTTTCAACATCATTGGGTAACTTTCTTGAGGCGTCCCTCACAATTTGTGGTCCTGATGCGTCATAAATATTTTAGCACAGCACTACTTTTTGATACTAGAAAAAAACTTCCAAATCGGCAGTTTTTTTCATTTTTTTTAAGTGAAAGCGGATTAGTTTTTAATTTCGATGCAGGATTGTAAGGGTGATAGCTCAAAATACTCCAGTGCATTAGGATACTGACAGGTATGAAATTGAAATAGTTTATTGTGTGAGTCGTCGTAAATTTCAACCAAATAATCACGTATTCCTGTTCGATTGAGGGGTACTTTTGTTTTTAATACTTCGATAGAATTAATGGTATCAAAATCAATATCCAAGATTTGACGATTTTCATAAATGATGAGATGTTTGCGATGAATTTCAATTCTACTTTGGTTTTCATTCCAAATCATTTTTGGAATATGGATTACAATAGAGTATCCCAGTCCGACAGTCCCTAAGGTTATAATCACAAAAATTATTATATTTGCAAATTGGATACGGGTTGCGAGGACATCTGGTTTTATTAACATTACAAAACCAACACCTAAGATTGCGATGCTCGCAAACAAGGGCGCATATTTTTCGTATCCGTTAAAACTTTGACTACTTGGGATTACCTTTGCAGTTCCATTTCGACCCATACTTATCACCTTTTTATATATTTAGAATATATCATATCTAAATCGTCTAAAAGCTTATATGAAATATCTTTCATTTAATCGCTTGATTAGTATGAGGCACCGTATTGATAGTTCCATATTTCTTGAGGATTTTCTCTACAAGGGACACTTGATACAATACATCTTTTACTTAAACCATTGGATGACGCACTTCCAGTACCAAATGTGTTACTACCATTCCATCGTTGATAGGCTTCTTGCACAGAGATATTTCCCAGGTTATATGCCTCTGCATGAACATGTGGTCCTGTAGAGCTTCCTGAAGATCCAACACGACCTACAACATCTCCAACTTGTAATACTGTCCCCGGTTGCACTGTAAAGCTTCCGCTCATCAAATGTGCATAGAGTATTCCATATGATGTTGTGCCATCACTTACTATCATATTTATGTAATTACCATAACCACCATTACATCGACTCCCATAGGAACCCCATGTTGAACATCCACCATGAACTCCTACTACAATCCCATTGCCAGGTGCTAACAGTTCCATCCCTACATTACCATTCACAGGAGCAAGGTCAACTCCGAGATGAGTTCCACCCCAAGGATAGGACCAAACACCCGCCGACACCCAATAATTCATTGCTAGAGGTCTCGATAATTTTCCACGACTATAAGCGGGTACGCTTGGTGATGAAATAGATTGAAATTGTCGTTCATCAATAAGTACTTTGGCACTAATTGTTTCTTCTTCTATCATCAATGCATCTTTTTGAATCATCAGTTCTTTTACTATCTCATCAAGATTTGCTTTCGCAATTGCAGTCGATTCATAATCTGTTTTTAAAGTTTCTGTTTCTGTTATTAAAGTATTTTTATTTTCTTGTACCAACGTATATTTTTCATTTAGATCTTTTAGTGATGTATTATAATCTTCTACTACTTCTCGATTCGCTTTTTGAATTATATTCACAGCTTCAATTCTACGAATAATATCTGCAAAGTCACGGGATTCAAATAGAAATTCGAGATAGTTATTAACACGCATTGTCGATTGACTTCGCATCATCTGCTTCCCTACTTCCAGTCGCTTTTCCTCAACTTTTTCATTGAGAGCTTCGATTTCTACCTCCATGTTCGAAATGGTATCTGTCAGCGAATTAATGCTCGCTTCTTTCTCTACTATTTCATCTTGCATGGCAATTAAAGATTGTTGGTACATACTAAGCTCTTCACCATAGGTATCAAGATTTTTATTAATTTCGGTAAGATTCGCTTTTGTTTCAGTTAGCTTTTTAAAGTTGACACAACGTTTATCACTTTTATCGGCTTTACACACATCACTCATACTCTCTGCTTCTATTGTTGAAACTGAATACCCTACGGATAAAATTAGTGTTAAAACGAGAGCCTTGATAACTATTCTTTTCTTCTTCATAACATTACCTCTTATTTCTAAACGCAAATGATTCGCACATGAGCATTATAAACTTATTGCGAATGATTTGCAATAACCATTAGAAAAGCACTCCGAAGAGTGCATCTGTTTTGCGAACGAGTGGTATCTTTAGATACCGTATTTTTTATTAAAACGGGCAACACGTCCTTCTTGTTGAATGTGTTTTTGTTTTCCAGTATAAAATGGATGTGATGAAGCTGTAATATCCATTGTTACCAAAGGATAAACGATTTCATCAATTGTAATTGTTTTCTCAGAAGTCATACATGATCCAATCACATATACCTCATCAGTACTGCTATCTTTAAAAGCAACTTTTTGATAGTCAGGATGAATTCCTTCTTTCATTTTTTTCTCCTTTAATTTGATTTAGACTTATTTGATTCACGAATCATGGCCCGTGCCTTTCGTCTAACTTTTTTATTCTTTGCATTTACATACCGATATGCGGCATTCACATCTTTAATCATAATTACCTCCAATTGCGAACGATTTGCATTTGTATTATTCCACATCAAAGCAGTTATGTCAACGGTGTTGCAAATGATTTGCAATAAGAATATAATAAAACTAGATAAAAGAAAGGAATACGACTATGGATACAGATTACCGTTATGACACACAACTCTTAATTGAGGGTACTGATTTATCGGAAGTTGAAATAACACGACACTTTGAAAATGAATTCCAAGGAGATTGTCTCCTTGTTGTGGGAGATGATAGTTTAATCAAGATTCACTATCATACTAATGAACCTTGGTTCGTACTCAGCTATTGCGCAACCTTAGGTGAAATCTTCGATATTGTCGTAGAAGATATGTTCCGACAATCTGAAGGTAAAAAAGGATAAGAAAAATGATCGGCTCTTCGCAGTCGATCATTTCTTATATTATATGTCTTTAGTGAGGAGTTTCTTATAAGTGAAATCGATAAGAATGGCTCCCATTGGTGCTGTAAATAAAATAGCAATAACAGATATAGCAAGTATCATCTCACCATTGGGGAGTCCCATAGCAAGAGGTATTCCTCCAATAGCAGCTTGTACTGTTGCTTTGGGTGTTCCCGCTAGAGCTGTAAAGATTTTTTCTTTTCGATTGAAGTCACTACGGCTTACACAAACTAAAACACCGATACTTCTTACTACTAGGGCTATGATTAACATGATGATTGCAAGATACCCTGCTTTGTTTGCATAACCAAGATTAACAGCTGCACCAACAAGTCCAAACAAGAGCACTTGTGCACCTGTCCAAAGTCTTGATAATTGATGCGATACTCCTCTCGCATCCTGAGGATATCGTTTCAATAAGGTGACTCCCATTGCCATAACTGCGATTAATGCTGAAAAAGGGAGATAAGGTTCTACAAGTGGCTCAACAGATAACAAAATGAAACCAATACTTAATATTAATATCGTTTTGACTTGAACTGAACTCTGAAGTCTTTTAAACAGAATACTAACCAGATAACCAACACCAATACCGATGCCAATTCCTAATAATATTGAAACTGGGATCATTACAAAATTAAGTGCAGAAACATTACTACTTGCCTGAAATCCAAGAACTGAAGTAAACAGTACAATGTTGTATACATCATCAACTGATGCTCCCGTTAATACAAGTTGAGGCACTCCCTTTTTGATACCATATCCTTCATCCATAAGCTTCAACATCTTTGGTACAATAACAGCCGGCGATGCGGACGCAATAATTGTCCCTAAGAGTAAGGCATCGATCACACTAAAATTAAACAACCAACGTGACAACACAAATGTCGCAGCAATTTCAAATGTTGCTGGTACAAAAGACATAAAAACTGCTTTTGAACCCATCTTCTTAAAATCTTCCAACTCAAGCGATAATCCTGCTTGTGTTAGGATAATCAGTAATGCAATTTGTTTCAAATCCCCACTAATGTTAAGTAAAGACAAATCCAATACATTCAAACCATAAGGTCCTAAAATCATTCCAGATAAAAGATAACCAATTAATTCTGGTAATCTTATCTTCTTAAAAAATCCTGCTAGTAGAAATCCTACTATAAATAGCAACGCTAAACTTAATAACATCATTCTCTCCTTCAAGGCTCAAAAAAACCTACCAAAAAAATATTTTGGTAGGCGTTATTAATTATCACTTTAGATAATGGTTGTAGCGAACACCATCGCTTTATTAAATATATCACTGTCTTTTAGGGAATGCAAATGTTACTCCCATGTTTCTCCATCATCATATGAACAATATGTTGAGACTGGTATTTTCTGTGTCGACCACGGATCAGTTCCGGTAGTGATACATAACTTGTTATTTTCTTTATATAGAGAAGTTACTGCATAATTACGTCTTTCTGTTGGTTCGATTTGTGTGAGTTTCCAAGACAATCCTCCATCTTTAGAGAAATTAAATGTTATCTTATCATCACTAACATTATACGCAAGAATAAAATAATCTTTATCCGTTTCATAAAAATTAAAGACACCACGTGCATTGGGTACATAACCATTTAGTTTCCAGTCATTGTCTTCCCTAATCGTGAAGACTCCTACCATATCAACGGTTCCCGCTTTGCCCATGTTTGAGACTGCGCGCTTGCCATCTTTGTAATATATTTCTCCAGGTATTGTGGAGTAGATATTCTTTTCATTTGGATAGCTTTCTAATCGCGAGTATCCCGGTGAAACAGCGTAATTATCTTCCTGAGTATTATTACGATCATTTTCAACTGGTTCTTCAGGTAGCGACGGAGTAGGTTTTAAGGATGTGTTTGATTCCTCTTTTTTTGATGTTGCTTCATTCACTGCTTTTATAAACTTAGTAAATGTTGTAGCGGGATCTTCTATTTGATTCGGATTATAGTTTCCAACATGGCATTCTCCGACTGTTACTGTTTCTAAATTGAAACTTAGTGTGCATGATTTTATGTAGTCTGGAGTCTTTTTAACTTCAATACCTTTAACTTTTCGCAGGATAAATTGATTATTCCATCCTGTTGTAGGAACTTCGATATATTTTTTTCCTTCAATGTCAGTATATTTAGTGTAATGGAAAGAAGCGTATGCTAAAGAGACATAAAGGAATAAAAAAACAAGAAGCACACTTGATACAGTTATTCCGAGTGCAAGACGAGTAAATATAGGTAACGTTTTTAAGTTAATGTGTTTGAGTAGAAGAATAATGAAAAGTAGTGCTAGCACTAAAAATATAAGTGCAACGCCTAATATTGCAGGCGGTGTTAAGTCTGTCGATAGAAGAATGATGCCCATAATAATGAGCGATATAAGAAATCCTTTAATTTTATTTATCATGAATCAAATCCCTTTCCAGCATGTTGCATCCAAAACGAATCTACCATCATGAATTTTTTCTTTGTCCCGTCGAGATACTCTACTTCGGTCACTTTCTTATCTACAATAACTCTAGGTGTTGTTTTGATAATAAAATTCGCTCTGAATAATAAAGAAGCTCCGACACCAACAACCACTAGACTAATCACTATTACTCTTCTTTTTGAAGTACTCAACTTCGCACCCGCTATCTTCTTTTTAAATATTACTGGAGGAATAAACAAAGCTATAAATCCTATCACCCAAATAATTTTGGATATTTCTTTAAGATTCGACCATATTGGTCTTAATTCCAAACCAGTAGATGCAAAAAAAGATCGCATCATAAATTCAAAACCTACAAACAGCAAAAGTCCTAAGCAAAGTGCAACTATTAAGCACATTTTCAGGACCCGTTTATAATAGTGATTTCTAAAATATGAATTGTATTTTAGTACTAATTTAGGTATTTGGGTACTCTTAAAAAAATCGGATATTTCTGTTATTTCATTAAATGCTTCTTGTAATTCAAGCAAATATCCTTCGTTTCGATAGAGTTTCTTCCTGCTTTCGATAATTTTTTCTGACTCAATTGACTGATGAATATAAAACAATCGATACTCATCATCAAGAATAAGTACCTCCTTTGCATTACTTTGTTCGTGATTAGGATAACTTTGTTTTACTTTGTTGAGTAATTCATCATTTTGAATACGTACAGTATAGTAGGATACTTCCTGATTTAGGAATGTGAAATCCCCAACTTTTAGCAGTGTCCCTTCTTTATTTAGTGACTCGTATAGATTCTCTTCCATTACTAATATCCCCCTATTCTAAAACATTAATATCATGACCAGATAATAAATCATTCGTATCCATCACTGACATTTGATTTTCCACCGCAAAGATTATGAGCATATCTCTTCTATCTTTGGCGTAGAGACTCGGATTATGAGTTAATGTTAAAAAACGATTCGTCTCTTCGATATTACATTTTAATGCCAAACAAATTTGAATAATTTTATCCTTACTTCCTTGTTTTCTACCCTGCATAATCTGGTACGCATAAGTTCTTTCTAGAAGTGTATTTCTAATTACTTCCCCTTTAGTAGTTTGCTTAGTGCAAATCATTTTTTCAAGCTCACTTACAAACTCTGGACACTCAATAGATTGCATCATTTCGGATAATTCATCGCGCGATGCATGCTTTAAAATTGACTGTAAGTCTATAGTTTTTTTCTTCATAATTCCCTCTGCTTCTATGCTATAATAATTTCATGAAACCATTTGAAATTCAAGATGAAATAATTCTACTCGAAGAAAAAGAAAAACTAATCAAACGTGTTACACTTTCCAGTTCGCCTGGAACTACTAAAATAGTGAAGACGTTTTTTCAGCATGACAACATCGAAGTCTATAGAAGACTACGTCTTAGAAAACATATAAATATTTGTCCTATCTATGAAGTTGAGAAGGAGGGTGACTCATTCTCAGTACTTGAAGAGGATCTTGGAACTAAGACACTTGCTGATAATCTACCTGTAAAGGATGTCCAGGAATTTCTACATTATACGTTACAAATCTGTGCAGGTGTCAACCATCTTCACAACATGAATATAGTTCATCGTGATTTGAAACCTGAAAATATTTATCTATATCAAAATAAAATAGTCATTAATGACTTTGATATCTCTAAACCAGTTGCTTCAGAAACAACAAGCCTGAAAGATACACAAATGCTGGGAAGTCCTGGTTATGCATCTCCAGAACAATATGGTTTTTCAAGAAGTGATACTCGCTCTGACATTTACAGTATGGGTGTACTCTTTAATGTGCTCCTAACTGGTAGCTTTATCCAGGATGAATTAACTGCAACCCAATTTCGTCCACTTATATTAAAATGCACACAAATCGATCGAGATGACCGATACCAAAATGTTCAAGAGGTTGAACAAGAACTCCGTAGAATTCAATCCAAGAAATCGAGATTCACGCCACCAGGTTTTCGGTCACAAACTCGTTGGAAACAAGTTGTGGCATTGATTGGATACTTCTTGATGTTTGGATTGATTCTTGTCACTGAGTCTTCCGAACCTACATCTGTATATGATCATTTTCAAGCAAAAATACTCATGGCAATCTTCATCTTTCCCATCTTTACAATCTCTACAAACTATCTCAATATTAGGAATTTAATCCCTGAACCCTTAAAAAAGTATAAAGTCATCGGATCAATTCTACTTGGAATTACTTTATTTGTAATCCTAACACTTCTATTTGTAATCGTTAGTGGAATCATCAGTGGAATTATTGGTAGTATGCTCCCAGCATACCAATGATTCTTTTTTTTTACCTATAATCTAGCTACTAGGAGGATATTATAGCGTGAAAAAATTTATAGTTGTTATGTTATTAAGTGTTCTTGTATTAACTGGATGTTCAAGTTCCGGTGAGAAAAAAGAAAAAGAAGCTCCAAAAACAGAATTCGCAATTGGAGAAACTGCGGAGGTAGAAGGGCTAAAAATTACAGTTAATGGAATCCGTACACTCGAAGGTGATGAGTACATTAAACCTGAAGAAGGTACAGAATGGATTGCTGTTGATTTTACATTTGAAAACACTGGATCAAAATCAAAATATATTGGTGGTATTTTAGAACTTTCAATGAAGGATAATGAAGGTCGTGAAAAAGATTCAAACATTTGGGGAAAACTTGATGGAAGCGTTGACGGGGATGTCCTTCCTGGAGAAAAACTTTCTGGGGAGAAAAGCTTTGTAATCAATGGTGATGAATCAAATTTATTTGTTTACTATAAACCAACCTTTTCGACAAAAGAACCCATCAAATTCATTATCAAATAATTAAGGGAGAAAGTTATATATGAAAAAAAGTAAATTATTATTGGTATCCTGGATTCTAGGTGCCTTGTATTTCATCTATATTGTAGCCTATACAAGCGGAGCAATCTCTGGAACTGAAGGAGCAGAACAGGCAGGCGCAGCCATTGCTGTTACGCTTATGTTCCCACATATGGTTTGTGTTGGTCTTGCGACACTCTTTAATATTTTGGGATGGTCCATGAATAAAAAAGGATTTGCACTAACTGGTGGAATTCTCTATGCAGTATCAATGGTTCTATTCCCAATCTACTTCATGTTCGTATTAGTTCAAACAATTCTATCGTTTGTAGGCTATGCAAAAATGAAGAAAACAAATATTAATACAAGCGAAATATAAAGCATTACTAACACATGATTGTATCAATTCACAATTCATGTGTTTTTTTTATGTGTATCCAAACGTCAAAAAAAGAGAATCCAAGTTTTCAGATTCTCTCTATATTTCTATCGCATCACATCGTTATAGGCTTTACCTACACGACGTTGTTTTCCTTTAATAGGATGATTTTGTAAGTATTTTAAAACAGTATTTCCCTTACCATTATGAATATCTACATACGTAGAGTCTTCTAACACCTGAATAACACCAATATCTTCAAATGTAATTCCTGTAATGCTTGTAATTACCCCTACAATGTCTCCTGGACGGATTTTATTGTTTTTCCCACCACGAATGTGTAGTTTCAAGATATCTTCCTTAAACACAGCCTCCTGGGTCTCACGAGGTTTCTGTTTACGAGCTTGTTTCTTTAAGAATAGTTCTTGTCGTGCTTCAATGAGTGAGTCACTTGGCTTCTTCATCTCAGTAATTTCATATACATCTGAAATGCCATTGCTTCCTAACCAATATGCATCATCATCATTTAACAACGATACTGCAAGTCCTTCTTTATCTAAACGAGCAGTGCGACCAATTCGATGTGTATATGTTTCAAGATGATGTGGTGTATCATAGTTCACGATAATACTTACATCCGAAATATCAAGGCCTCGAGATGCGACATCCGTAGCAACTAAAAATCTAAATTTTCCAGTTTTAAAATCATGAATTGTTTGTGTACGATCCTTTTGATCCATATCACCATGAAGTTTACGAATATTTACGCCAAGTTCGCTTAAATATGACTCAATATTATTCACAGCTTCTTTAGTGTTCGCAAAGATGATTCCATGATCAGGATTTTTCACAATCAATACTTCATGTAACAGTGCAAGTTTATCATCATTATTGACGCGATATGATTCTTGAATAATACGCTCACCTACATTATTTGTAGAAACAATATTAATTTCTATAGGACCACGTAAAACATCTTCTGATAATTTTTTAATTTCTTCTGGGAAAGTTGCGGACAGTAAAATAACTTGAATTCTTTCTGGCATAAAGCTTAGAATATCTTCAATTTGTTCAATGAACCCCATACTTAACATTTCATCAGCTTCATCAATGACTAGCGTTTTAACTTTTGAAACATCAATTGTATCTTGAGTTAAATGGTCATAGAGTCTTCCTGGGGTTGCGACAACAATATGTGTACGTTGCGATAAATCTCTTTTTTGTAGTTTAAAGGAATCCTTTCCATAAACTGCTTGAACATTCAATCTGTGGTAACGACCAATATTTGAAAGCTCATCACGTACTTGGAGTGCAAGTTCTCGGGTAGGTGTTAATACAATGGTTTGAGGTGTACGAATATCCCAGTTTGTTTTATCAATGATAGGAATACCAAAAGAGGCAGTCTTTCCACTTCCTGTTTGCGATTTGATAAGCACATCTCTACCTTTTTGAATTGGAGAAATTGCTTCTTCTTGTACATCTGTAGGTTGTGTATAACCTAGTTTATCCAATGCTTGGATTGTCTTTTCATTTAAATTAAATCTCTCAAACGTCATTATATTACACCTCTTCTTTAATATATATTATGATTTCTTTTTCGAAGTTTAGTTTACCATAATCTCGATGGTAATGATATCTTAATTATTTCGACAACTATTTTTTTAAACCAATTCTGAATATAAATACAAAATAAGGGTAACGACTTACTAAGACGTTACCCTTACCTATTACAAAAGTCCTATAGATTACTATGTTTCAATAAAATTCTTTCTGCTTCCGCATTCCATAAGCCATGTGTTTTAGAAACCGCTTCATGTAGTTCTTTGAATAGAGGTTGTGTTTTACCAAGTTCTTCAAAGTCTGCAATAGCAGTTAGAGGCATTTCTACATGTGTATACATTAATTTCTTACCACCTGGAATTTTTGGAAGCGTTAATGATGTTTCCGCAATCGCATCAATACCCCCTACATGAGTTACCATGACACTTGGGTTCGTACGTTTTTTTGCTGACAATTCAAGTGCTTCAATTAGGTCATCATTATTTCCACCTGTCGATCCCATAATTTTAGTATTAATGTAATGAATATTATATATATTCACATTAGCACTTAAAGTATTATCAGTTGGTCCTGCAAAGAAGTTTAAACATCCATCAAATGCAAGTAGACTGTCTGCTTCCTCCACAAGTGATGCGACAGGAACATAAACAAAGGCATCATCATAACCATGTCCCTCAGTGTAACCGCGAAGCGTTTGTTTACTATCTTCAAAGTTATTAGGATTGTGATAAATGAGTTCAATGCCACGTTGTGCAGCCATTTCTTCGGATAGAACTTCTTTGGCTCTTGCAATTCTATCATCCGAAAGATCTGTAACCACAACTCTACGTGGCTTACGATCCAATTGAAGTGCATAGTCAATAGCACCTAATCCCATAGGACCGCATCCACCCATGATTAAGATGTTTCCATTCTCCTTAATTCCCATTGCATGGTCATAGTTTTGCTTATTGGTATGATATACAGCATTGTACCCACCGATAATACAAGACATTGGTTCTCCTAGAGATGCTTCATAGTAAGCTTCTCCTTCATAAACCATCAAACAACCTAATTCCATAACTTCTTGAGGAATAATACAATATGTAGATGCTCCCCCAAAAAACTCATAGGAGTATCCTGGGGAATCGAGTGATCCCTTGTAATTAAGTGCTGGCTGTAAAGCAAATCGTTGTCCGGGTTTGAATTGATTTTGCCACTTCTTACCTACTTCCACAATATCGCCCGCCATTTCATGACCAATAATGATTGGATTGGTATCAATATTTTGTGGTGCTCGTTTATGCTTTTTACCTTGTTGTAATAGCTTATAGGTAGACATACATATACTATCGCTAATCACTCTAACAAGAATTTCATCATCTTTAATTTCAGGAAGTTCAAACTCTTCTAGTCTTACATCCATTTCACCATACATTCTTACTGCTCTTGTTTTCATATTAATTCTCCTTTTTCTATTTTTACTAACTTCATAAGTTCCTGAACACGTTTCTTTGATCCTGGTTTAGTGCCTTTGGTTTCTACTGCCGCACCGCTTGTAGCTATGGCTCGAATGGCTGTATCCTCTAGTGTATATTCTTGGAAGATACTATATGCTAGGGCACTCACCATCGCATCTCCTGCACCAACACTTGATTGTGATATCAGATCAAGACCTTCCCCTTTGATGAGTTGATTCTTACTGATAAAGTAAGCACCTTCCTTACCCAATGAGATGACTACGAGTTCTACACCTGTATTTATAATGTCGTTGGCACACTGAACCATTTCTATTTCAGTGGGTTTTCTGTTTAATTGAAGAAGTGTTTGTATTTCATCATCATTCGGTTTAACGCAATACGGAATTCCTTTAAGTCCTTCAATTAAGCTTTCACCTGAAGCATCAAGAATCGTTTTTGCACCGAGATCATTCAATTTCATCACCAAATCTCGGTATAAAGTTTTGGGTGCTCCTTGTGGAAGACTCCCTGATAGGATGTATAAGTCTTCTTTACACGCGTTCAAGTCAATCCATGTATATAATGTTTCTATAGTTTGTTGGGTAATCATGGGTCCGAGCTCATTAAGCTCTGTTGTTATCCCCATTTTGTCCACAATCTTTTGGTTAACACGTGTTTCACCCTCCGCTTCAATTCGAATGACTTCAAAACCTTGTCGACAAAGCGACTCATAGCTTCGTTGTCCTTGTTCTCCAGCAAAGATACCTACAACCGTACTTTGCAAGTCATGTTCTCTAAGATTCTTGGTAACATTAATTCCTTTACCAGCGATATCTTCAATAATTGATTGAATACGATTCGTATCTCCAATACTAAACGAATCACAGTAGAGTGTTTTATCAATCGCCGGATTAAGCGTTAAAGTAACAATTCTCATTCATCATACTCCTTAGTCAACATGTCGTAAACAGCATCAACATTATCCAAACTAATTATGGTTTCAACATTTTCAATCTCAGAAAACAAGACTGCGGTTTGTGATAATATTTTCATATGTTCATCACCAACCCCAGCAATTCCCATAACAACTTTAACTTCTTCACCACTCCAGTCTATGCCATCAGGATATATCATGATTGCTATACCAGATTGTTTAATTTCATTAATAACTTCATATTCACCATGAGGAATTGCAAGCATATTTCCAATATAAACTGTGAGAGCATCTTCACGATTATGCATGCCCTCGACATATTTAGGAGTGACATAATCATGATTAACCAAGAGGTCTCCTACAGCTTGAATTGCAGTATGTTTATCTACCGACTTACAATTCAAGATAATATTTTCTTTTATTAATACAGGGTTTTTATTTTCCATACATTTTTTCCTCCATATATTTATGTATTATTTCAATTAGTACTTCTTTATTATCTGAGTCAATGGCATCCATTAAGTTATCACAATCTATAATCGATGCAGTTATTGCACTCATTGTTCTCCGTACATCAGGATCTGATGGATATGGAACAATCATTAAAACCCCTCTTTGTATTTCAACATAATCTTTATGAACTGTTTTCCTTGAATTTCTAAAAAACAAAACCTTTGGTTGTGATAATCCTTTAACTTTAGCGTGATACATCACAAAATTAGATCCTTCTATGATTACCGATCCATGTTTTTCTCGATTCATAACCGCTTCAAGTATTTCCTGTTTGAGCAGTTCATCATCTTCACATTCTTCAATCAATTGGTTTATAACCTTCTCTTTATTCATGTTTAAATCTATCTGGATTAGATCCAAACTATCAACAAGATGTTTATCAAAACTATTGGTTCTGGTTTCTTGTTTCCTTTCGGTATTCGTAACACTATCTAACGCTTTACGTACGGCAAGAATATCCTCATTTCTCAATAATGAATTGACGTTGACGATAGGTAAGGTACTCTCGATATCTAAGGTTGCGACCAGTAAGTCAATATCTTGAATGTTTCCCTGATTCACATCATCAACAGATAGGGGGATAACCTCATTAGCATCTCGAAATGTTGATTTTATCCGTGAGGCAAGAAGTGCTGATATTCCGATACCGCTCGCACACACTACCCCTATATTTACAGACTGTTTCAGAGATTCATCTAATTTTTGTCTCTCTAAAGCAGCGCCAAAATGTAACGTTAAATAACCGATTTCATCGTCACTCAGACGCAAGTTATTTTCAAGATAGAGAATTTCTGTCGTATCTTTCACAATCAGAAAGAGTTCACGATACTGCTCTTTAATTTCCTCAAGCAGCGGATTTCTTATCTCGAGACCATAATCAATACGATTGAGTGTTGGCTTTAAATGTGCCAAAAGTCCAATACTTAGTATTTCATCATGACGATAATCAACATGCGTAAGATTTGAAAATCTTGAAATTAAACTTTCAACCATCATCACACATTCATAATTATCCTGAAACTGATTTTGAGTAATTTGTGATGAATTACGCGGTCGTGTTCCTTTTAGGTGCATTAATACATAACCTACCTCTGATTTAGGGAATATCACATTAAAGCGCGATTCGATATCGCTGATAATAATTCGTGCTTCTTTGATTAGAGCTTCATCTTCATAATTATCCGGAATATCTTTTTCAGATAAAATACCATCCTTTGCACGGATTCTCTCAACAGCAATGCTCAAGTGGATAACTAAACCAATATACGAATGCTCGGTTATTCTATTTACAATTTGAGTACTACTGTGCTCCAAAACATCAATGACATTATAGATAGTCTCTTGATTAAGAAGTCCCAGTATGCCTGATTCCTGATTTTGAAAATACTGAATGACATCTTGATGATTATGATCAAACAGCCCCTCTTGATGTTGCGATAATTGTTTATGAATTGAATCGATAATTGCCTTACGGACATTTTCCTCTGTACCTTCAATTTCGATGCCGTATCCTTGTTTACGTATCAATGTGAGATTACTTGCCTTAAGTTTTTTCTCTATGATATCCAAGTCGCGACTTAATGTACCTTCCGATACATAAAAAATAGTAGCCAAGTTACTCAATTTAATCATTGATGTTTGCATAAGACACTCTATCATCAAGAGTTCTCGTCTCTCTTCCGCATTACGGTAGGACATCTGATTCTTAGATGACTCTAAATTATGAATAAAGCGATTGATATCCTCTGGACTTCCTCTAAGTTTAAATCCAAATCCCGACTTTGACTCAAGACTGATATTAAAAGGAGTTAAAAGTTCGTTGACATTTTGAACTTCACGAAAGACAGTTCGATTACTAATTCCCAATGATTCTGCCAGTACATGAGTTGAGACATAGTCATCATGCTGTACCAAAACTTTCAATATTTCAAGAAGTCTTGGTGAGTATATCATTGTCATTTGCATCACCTCTTTATCTGTATTATATCAAACATGATACCGCTTCCCTTTTTTCTATTTTAATTTTGGAATGGTCAATCATGACAGAATGCAAAAAGGTTTGAGTTAGACTCAAACCTACTTTGTAAAACGTTCAACTAATTGATTGTATTCAGGTGCGCTCAAGAAATTTTGAATGGCGATAATTTCAGCTTGAGGTACTCGTTGTTGTGCACGTGCTTGAAGACTTTCATGGGTAATTACAAGTTTTGCATCCAAGGGAATCTCTTCGATAGAGTGATTTTCAACACGAATATCAATTCCAGCTTTATTTAGTTTCTTTTGCAACGTTGTTGCTCCCATAGCAGAAGATCCCATTCCTGCATCACAAGCAAAGATGATTAGTTCTATATTACTATTTTGCACAGGTTTGTTCTTTAATACGTCCATTGTTTGCTTGCTTTCTTCTAAAGAAGATTTTGCATGTCCCATCTTATAGATTGCTGCTGCAATAACAAAGGATACAACTGTCGATACTGCAACTCCAATGAGTACTGGCAATAAGCCACCTTTAGGTGCCATTGCAATCAAGGCCACAATACTTCCAGGTGATGCAGGACCTACAAGTCCAGCATTTAAAAGTTGGAACGTAAAGACGCCTGCTGCACCCCCACCAATTACTGCAAGTAATAAAAGTGGTTGCATTAAAATATATGGGAAATAAATCTCATGAATTCCGCCAAAGAAATGGATAATAATTGCTCCTGGTGCTGATTGTCGCTCTTCACCTTTACTAAAGAACATACATGCTAAGAGCACACCAAGTCCTGGTCCTGGGTTCGTTTCAACCAAGTAGAAGATAGAACGTCCAACTTCTTGTACCTGTTCGATACCGAGGGGACCAAACACTCCATGGTTAATCGCATTATTTAAGAATAACACTTTTGCTGGTTCTACAATAATTGAGGCAAGTGGTAAAAGTTTCGCATTCACAATGACTTTCACACCATTACCAAGAGCAGTAATAGATCCAGCTACCATGGGTCCAATTGCAATCAAACTAAATAATGCAAGCAACAGACCAATAATTCCTATTGAAAAGTTATTAACCAGCATTTCAAATCCAGCTGGTATTTTTCCATCAAGGAAATCATCAACCTTTTTCATAACCCAACCTGATAAAGGCCCTACAATCATAGCCCCTAAGAACATTGGTACTTCAGTTCCTACAATAACTCCAAAGACAGCAATAGCTCCGGTAACACCCCCACGTGTACCATGTATCATTTTACCTCCAGAGTATGCAATCAAGGTTGGCAGTAAATAGGTAACCATCGGTCCAACTAACGCACCAAACTTTTCATTAGGAATCCAACCATCAGGAATGAATAATGCAGTTATAAAACCCCATGCAATAAACGCCCCAATATTAGGCATTACCATTCCACTTAGAAAACGACCAAACTTTTGAACTTTTTCTTTCATGTAATCTCCTCCTTTTGTTCATACTCACACTATACACTGTATGCGCATACATATTTTATCGACTAATTTAACATTGACACCACCTATTCATGACAAAAGGTAAGATAATAAATTTATAATGATTTTTTACATGTAGAATAAATAATTTCTATAGCCTGATGACTTGATCAAACCTGTTTAATACAGAAATATCGTGAGTCACTACAATAACGGTCATTCCCTTTTCTTTTAAATTTTGAAACAAGTTCCAGACCAACTCAGCGTTCTCTTCATCTAAGTTTCCTGTTGGCTCATCAGCGAGAAGTAATTGAGGATTCTTGCAAAGTACACGTGCTAGAGCGACACGTTGTTGCTCACCACCTGATAATGTCGAAACGATTTGATTTTCGTTACGCTGCATCCCAACCATTTCAATTGCATCTTCAACTGAAATAGTTGGATTTGTTTGAAATCGAATTCCCAGTTTAACATTATCTTCGACAGTTTCAGTTTCCATTAATGCATAACTTTGAAATACAAATCCCAGTGTATTTCTAAAGTAAGCCGTTTGATTCTTTCTGTTAACTTTAGAGAGATCTCTTTGATTCACAATAACACTACCACTATCGTAAGGCTCTAATGTAGCGAGTATATTCAAAAGTGTACTCTTTCCAGATCCTGACTTTCCGACAATCGCAACCATTTCACCCTTCTTGACATCAAATGATAAATTATCAAACAGAGTTCTGTTACCAAATTTTTTAGTTAAATTTTCAACGTGTATCATATTATCTCTCCTTTATTACGATAACTGCGTGTTTATAGAAATACCTACTAAATAAGGTTAACGCAAACAAATTGACTAACACTAAGAATAGAGAAATAGTCATAACTACCAGAGTATTTGTTGATAAATTAAAAATCTTGATGCTTAATACCATAGCTATCAAAGTAGTGAGGGTCTCGCTCACTAAATTCAATCTCCACATTTCATTTGGAGAAATGCCATGCACCCACTGGATAGTATAATATTTTTCATTATTTTTATATGAAACATAAAATACTACGCTGGTGATGAAAGATATAAGAAGCATCGAGACTGTTGCTTTAAAAAGGTCACTCATCAACGTATTTTTTTGTTGATTCAAGTCAGACTCCCATATTTCGTGAAGTGGAGTAAAAGATATCTCCTGGGTATTAATGCCCTGGCTCAGCAGACTTCTAAGTTCATCCTCAATTTCTTGAGAGTTGATATAAAAGAATAGTGAAAATACCTGTGGATATTCCGTGTACGGGACTATAACAAAATCATTTTCCAGTTCAAATAAGTGTGCCGATGGATTCATGGTTAGAAGATTAATTTTGCTGTTATCATCAATTTCAATAACCTCGATATCACTACAATTCATCTTATCCTTACAGACTAGTGATGTCTTCACTTTTAAGTCTTGTACTGCTTTATCATTTTTAGATTGAGTCATAACAAAGTCGTCCTCAGTTGCTTTTAATTCTTTATCGATTAGTTTTTGATGATTTATGTAATTTAAATTAGCAAGAATAATATGATTTTCAATGAGATTCAAATCCTCGACTGTAGGATTTTCGTTGAAAGCTTGCATGTAGAATACTGAAGGATGATCTTTAATCAGATCATATATTACGTCGGATTTTTCAAATACAGTTCGAGTATAGTTTCCGCTTGCTTGCATTACCATAATATCTTGGTACTTAGAAGTATATCCTTTAATAGTCTGATAATTATCATATGAATCTAATGTTGCAAGGATGCTTCCGTGTAATGACAATGTAAGGAGGATTGTCAAAACGAACTTTAATGGTTTTAAAATCCAACCTGTCTTGTTCTTTTGCTTCCTGCGAATATAGCCTGAAGAAATATTTCTATTACCAGACAACATAATTGATCCAGATACAATTAGTAACAAAATCATTATCCCAATCGCCCCGAAAATAACATAGTATTTTAATACATATGACAACCGATACATATCGAACTTAAACTTCAATCCCCCAATTAGCAACAATCCAATAAGATTAATTAATAGGTACTCTTTAACTAGTTTTCTAGTGTACTCAAGAATCAATGTAATCTGAGTATACCCAAAAATAATCTTTATTTTCATATTTTTTTGTTCTTCAAAAATATACAGAAACAATACAATGATGTACAAACTAATAATTACAATAGTTAGCGGATTATTAAAAAAAATCATTGGTAATAATGAAACAAATGAGTATCCTTGACTATGGATATCATTATCTATTTTCAATAAATCTATATTCGAATTTTTGGCTATGTTAAAAAAAGCATCAATATTATCTAGACTCGGGCTGTAAACTTTAATATCGGGTAGCGCATCCTCTGTAGAAATTTTGTGAAAGGGATAGAGTTCATATGTATAATTGTCCAGTAAATAATCAAAGTAAAAAAATGAATTACTATTATTCGATATTCCGTAACTTAGACTATTAAATTCTTCGAGTGAAATTGAAATATTCAAACCATTTAAATTATTTAAGGGCTCTGCGTCACTTAAAAACCAGTAGTATTGAAATGTATTCTTCTTAGAAGCATTCATACCCACCATCAAATTAACATTTGCCTCATCAGCAATGTTACATATTAGATTAGGTACATTGACGTTGTCATCTTCCTCGATCACTATAAACGATTCACTATAGTAACTTTCACTTAAATGTGGAGAAGTAAGACTCTTAGAAATATCCAACTGAGCAAAAAACATACTCAATAAGAATATAGAGATAGCAAAAACCAAAAACACAAGTGTCATGATTTTTTTCATAGTTTTCCTCTGTAATGTATATTCCTACATCCTAGTTTAAATTTAATTATATCATTCCTTCTCTTCAAACAAAAAATAACCCTCTCCTTTTTATGAAACTTGAAGCAGAACACTTGAATATTGTTGTGATAATGATTATCATTATAAGTATAAAGAGGAGGAATTAAAGATGTACAATTTTAAAGATCGCGGAAAGAAACCAGTAGTCGAAGATATTGAAGGCATGACATTAGAAAATGAAAACTTCCGTACCACTATTTGGACAGGTAGTAAATTACAAGTAACTGTAATGACAATTCAACCTGGTGATGATATTGGTTTAGAAATTCACGAAGGTATTGACCAGTTTTTAAGAATTGAACAAGGTGAAGGACTCTGTGAAATGGGACCTACAGAAGATAATTTAAATTTCAGTGAAGTCGTGAAGGAAGACTTTGCTATCTTTGTTCCAGCTGATACATGGCACAATGTTACCAATACAGGTACAAAACCATTAAAACTCTACACTATTTATGCAGGTCCTGACCATGTTGCAGGTACTGTACATGAAACACATCAAGATGCTATTGATGATCCAAACGAACACTAAACACTGATTCGTCAGTGTTTTTTTATGAAGGAGAAGAAATATGAATTGTTTTGAAATTAAAGACATAAACTATACTGTCAAAGATAATCAAATCTTAAAAGATATCAATATCGATATTCCAGAGGGTTCTTTTACTGTAGTGAGTGGCCCTTCTGGTAGCGGGAAGAGCACCTTACTCAAGATGCTTGGTTCTTTGATATCGCCTACCTCTGGTACCATAGAGTATCATGATAAAAAACAAAGTGATTACTCGCCCCAACTTTACCGTCAAGAAGTCTCATACTGTTTTCAAACTCCAGTCCTATTTGGTGAAACAGTTCGCGATAATTTGAAATTTCCTTATGAAATACGCAACTTAGATTTCGATGAAAACCGCGCTGAAGCTCTTCTTAACACAGTAGGCCTTAATGGTTTTATTGATAAATCTATTAATGATATTTCAGGCGGTGAAAAACAAAGAGTGGCATTAATACGTAATGTCATGTTTATGCCTAAAGTACTTCTATTAGATGAGGTTACAAGTGCTCTAGATAGTGAGAGTAAACAAGAAGTGTGGAAATTTGTAAATAAACTCTATCAAGAAGAGAATTTAACAATCATTTCTGTGACGCATCAAGTTGATGAAATTGATAATGCGACACACAAGATTATCATTGAAGATGGGAGTGTAATCAGCCATGAATCTTAATGTTAGTCCCCAAACACTACTTATGTCTTTCTTACTAGTATGTGTTGGAATATTTATTTCATATAAAGAAAAAATTGGAACCGTCAAAGAAATCATCTATAGTATCACACGTGCAATCATCCAACTTATCATTGTAGGTTACGTTCTTACTTATCTCTTCGGACTTGATAGTGGTATTGTTACGATTGCTCTTGTTCTCGTGATTGGGTTCAATGCATCTTGGAATGCAAATAAACGCAGTCAGGGAATGGAAGATGGATTTAAAATTTCTCTCATCGCAATTTTCAGTGCTCTGACGCTAAGCTTAGGGGTTCTCATTGCATCGGGTTCGGTGGCTTTTACACCATCACAAGTTGTACCGATATCAGGAATGATCGCAGGTAATGCCATGACAGCACTCGGCCTCACCTATCGAAACCTTAATAACTTCTTTCGAGATCAACGTCAGCAAATCCAAGAAAAGCTATCTCTTGGTGCTACACCTAAACAAGCCAGCAAATCGATCATTAACGAAACAATTCGACTTGGTATGCAGCCTACTTTGGATTCAGCAAAGACGATTGGAATTGTATCCCTACCTGGTATGATGTCAGGGTTAATGTTTGCGGGAACTGTTCCTTCATTAGCAATTCAATATCAAATAATGGTTACATTTATGCTCGTTGCAACGACCAGTATTTCATCATTTATTTCCGTAACTTTAGCTTATCGAAAAGCATTCAACCAAAACGATCAATTTATTCGCTAACCTCAACCAGGAGTTTTAAAACTCATGGTTTTTTTATTACTACAAAACTTACAAACTAAATTCTTGCAATGTCCAAATGCAATCGGTAAACTAATAATGAAATAAAATGTGAGGTTAATTATGAATAAAATTACAAAAATGTTATTAGGAACGCTTGTATTGTTTACACTGGTTGGATGTCAACCAGAACAAAAAAAAGAAACAAAATCACCGATTTCGGAAGTTCCTTCAGAACCAGTTGTGAGTCCTGTTACTCCCGAAACTCTTACCGTTAAAGGCGAAGCGATAACCGTTTCAGGAAATGATTTTCTTAAAGTCGGAGACAAACTAGCGACTGATGCTATTTTGACCCTACCAACTGCAACATTTGACTCTATGAAGACTCAGACCTTAAATGATTATTCAGGATGGAAAGTAATTACCACAGTGCCTTCTTTGGATACTCCTACTTGTGCAATTCAAACGAGTGATATTGATAGTGCAGCTGCAGACTATAAAGATGTGAACTTCTTAACCATATCTGCTGACTTACCTTTTGCCCAGTATCGTTATTGTGGTGCTAATGATATTGAAAATGTCGTAGTCCTTTCTGACTTCAAAACATTAGATTTTGCACGTGATAATCATCTTCTCATGAATGATTACTCATTGCTTGCACGTACTATAATGGTTGTGGATGAAAATAATATCGTACAATACATCGAGTACGCAGCAGAGGTCAATAATCCTGTATCGATTACAGACGCAATTCATTTCTTAATGCAAAACAAATAGAAAAAAAGAGCTCTTCCGCAGATGTTTCGACATCAATTGGAAAAGCTCCTTTTATATCATTAGGTTATTATTGATAAATTGTGTAAGTTGCTTCCCCAGAAATCGACTCGTAGATTAGTGTATCTTTACCATCTTTAAGTTTGATTCGCAACCCAATTGGGAACTTAGTATCGTTATAAACGTCAATTTCTTCTCCTATTAAGTTAAAATACTCGAATACTTGGAGGAACTGCGATTTTTGAGCTTCTCTAATTTTTGGATCAGTGAAAGATGCGACTATATCTTTGTCTGTTATAAGTATCTCTCCAAAAATCACTTTTTTACCATCTGTTTCATCAAGTTTATACTCAACTTCAGCTCCAGGTGTCTGATTCATAACTTTTATATATTTGTTCATCTTAACAATTGTTTTTTCTGCTTCTTTTGTGTCTTCATAATCTTGAATTTTTTTATCATCCCATTTTACGGTTAAAGTTGTATTTTTCTTAGACACATTTGTAACATCAACGTCTTTACCTGATTCATCTACCCATCCCAATACAAAAGGTTGGTATTCGCTTTCAACTTTAGGTAAGTAGGTTTCGATGTTTTTACCTTCTACTTCAATAACCTGTTCCGTTTTACCGTTTTCAAATTCCATCTTATCTGTCTTAAATGTTACATCTCTTTTTGTGCTGCATCCTGCTAACATAAATACAGCTAAAAATGCTATTGCAATTTTTTTCATAAACTTCCTCTTTCTTCTATTTGTGGATTTTCATCCCAATGTATCTTTTTACTTGCAAACTTTTATTTATGACTTTAAAATATCAACGATAACATTACCCTCAATGGATTCGTATATGACGGTTTTTTCGCTGTTATCAAGTGAAAATCGTGTCACAATCGGAAACTTACCATTATAAATATCTTTGAATTCTTCGTCTCTCTGTTCAATCAGTTCATATAATTTTATAAGCTGATCCTTAGCTTGGTCGCGAACTCTCTTAATAGATAGAAGACGAATCATCTCCTGATCAAGCAATATTGTATTTATGACAATATAATCGACTCCATCTATTACTTCCCAAGTAAACTCGTAGTCAAACTCTTCACTGGTATTAGATTCAAGTGCACTCTGATTAAACACACTTACTGCTTCTTCAATTTCTTTTTCTCTAAGATGCTTATTTAGCGACGTTTCATCCCATTTCACAGACAAGGTTGTGACTTTTGTAGAAATGTTAGAAGTATCTACCAAATCTCCGTCATCATCAATCCAACCTATAAAATACGGCTCAAGTTCTTTAACAAAAGAAGGAAGAAATTATAGAATGTCTGATCCTTCGACTTCAATGATTTGACTACGTCTTCCATTTTCAAATCTCACAGACTCATTTTTAAACGTGATATCACGCTTCGTGCTACATCCAACAAGCATAAACATTGATAGCAATGTTAGTATTATTTTTTTCATATGCATCCTCGCTATACATCAAAAACATTTATTGATACTTGATTACCTACGGCCTCATAAACAATTGTATTTTCTTCGTCAGCTAATGAAACTCTGGTAACAATAGGATATTTATTATAACTACACTTTTTTACTTGCGCAGTGTGTCCTTCAAGATTTTTGTATATTTTAAGTAACTCTTCTCGGCCCGTTGCTCTCATTTTTTTATCGGACAGCACTGACACCAAGTGTTGATTAATCAGGATAGCATTCATTACAAGATACTGTTTTCTATCTCTTTCTTCCCAACTAAATTCGTACTTAAGATCACTATTCGTATTATTAGATTTGATATACTCTGTTAGATCATTAATAATTTGTTTTGATTCTTTATCTTGTAGATAATTTACAATTTTTTCTTCATCCCATTTAACTGTAATCGTCTTAACTTGAGTAGAAATATTCTTGGGGTCAATGAATTCCCCATATTCGTCAACCCAACCCAGGAAGTATGGTAGATACTCTTCCTTTATTTTCGGTAGATAAGATTCAACATTCCTTCCTTCTACCTCTTTTTTTTCACTGTACTTTCCACTTAAGAACTCTCCAGTTCCTGAATTGAACTTAAGTTCTCTTTTCGTACTACATCCTACCAATACTAATAGAAATGTCAGTAGTACCACTATTTTTTTTGACATATACCTCCTAAAACTTTAATAAGCTAATCCCCAAGTCTCATCTCGATCAAGATGAATTAGGTATCACCCGATGCAATACATTATTTTGCGCACTAAAAATAGCTTCACTCACTTCTCAAAATAGTCTGAGGATTGTATAAGTCAAAAAGGAAAACAATGACGCGTTCTCTTATCTTGTCTTATTGAATGATGAATGATTATTTTTAACAACCATATGAAATCGTTTTCTCTACATTCAATATAACATCAATACTTAGTCTAAACAACCAACTGGAGTAAATAAAAAGCTGTTTTAGTAACAGACATGTAAACACGTCCATACCAATACAGCTGATTATTTATTGCAAATAGCTACGATTCAATAGGAGAATGATTTCGATTTAATGCACTATTTGCAAGGTTTTATTTACTTTTTAGAAATTGATTCGTACGATGCAATCGCGATTGCGACATCTAGTACGCATGATCCAACACTTTCATATAGTGTAATTTCGGTGTCATTTTCACGAGCTACAACGTTTCCAACAAGAACGTCACCGACCGATCCGACAACCTTTTCTTTAGCAACTAGTCCCTTCTCAACTGGGATGATGACATCTCCAGCTGCTGCCCACAAACCATCAACGTGTTCAGTAATAATTCTACTGGACATTATTACGACTTCTTCCTCAATCTCTTGCATGTAGGGGGTAAATGATCCAATTGCATTGACATGGGTTCCAGGTTGCAGTGCCTTAGCACTAAATACAGGTGTATGAGATGTTGTACAGGTACATATAATATCAGATGCCGATACACACTCATCTGCAGAAGAGCATGCAATTATCTCATAAGGTTTGTTTTGTATTTTCTTGATTCTTTCAATGAAGGCTTCGACATATTCAGATTTAATATCATATACATAGAGTGCATCAAGATCTCTAACTTCTTGAATTGCCATAACTTGTGTAAAAGCTTGGAGTCCTGAACCAATAATTCCTAATTTGGATGCATCTTTACGAGCCATGACATCAGTCGCAACCCCTGCGCTTCCACCGGTCTTAATTGCAGTCAGATAGTTTGCTTCTAGTAGAGCTTGAAGCGCTCCAGTTTCTGTCGAGTAAAGGCTAATTGTCGACATAACACTCGGTAAACCTTTATTTAAATTACCTGGAAAAACCGAAGAGAACTTAGATCCAAAATAGGGTTGACTCTTAGATATCGCTGTAAGCCATTGACCGCTATTCTCTACATCTATAATAGGCATGACAATTCGACCGCCCGTGTAAATTAGGTCTTTCGTATTATCCACATATGCTTTTCGAAATACATCGAGTGCCATTGGCATATTCACAACATTTTGTATTTGTTCTTCAGTGATATAAATCATTCTTGAACCTCCACTTTTTTATCTTTATTTTCTGCATCTAAACGCTCGTTTCGTTCCATATATTCATCCCATTTCTTACCATCATATTTAAAGAATGCGATAAAGATAATGATAATAATCACCATCGTAAGAATTCCAGTAGAGAGACTAATTGTTTGAATTGGTCCCAGTCCTCCGATAAAGATGAGAACTAGTCCTAGAGCTCCCAGAGCGATGGCCCAGAATATACGGTTCGCACGTCCTGGTTCTTGATCTGCTGGAAGATTGTTTGTAGAAACAATTGAAAGTGTGTATGCTGCACTATTGATAACAGTAACAGTTGAAACTGCCATAACTACGAGCATAACTACAAGTACGACTGTTGCGATAGGCATTGTTTTGATGATAGCGATTATAGCATCCGTGATACCTTGTGTTTGGAAGATATTAATAACATCCACTACACCTGATTCATATGCATTCATACCATAGTAACCTAAAACAATGAAATGTAACCAACATCCAATGCATGATGCAGCAGTAGATCCAAGTACAAGTTGTTTAATGGAACGACCTCGTGATATACGTGCTAAGAAAATTCCCGTGTTTAAGGCATATGCTGACCACCACGCAAAGAAGAACAATGTCCATGATTGAGGGAAAGTTCCCGCTGTATGAGGCTCCGTAGCAAACATCATTTTAAAGTAGTCACTAATAAAGATACCCATGCTATCTGTAAATGTATTTAACATGTAAGATTTTGGACCGATTAAAAATACAAATGCGAGAAGTCCAATTACTAAGGCAAGTTTTAAGTTACTGATAAACTTCATAGATTTTTGTAATCCACCATAAACTCCGAAGACAAAGAATATAGTAAAGAATACAAGGATGCATGCATCAATCCAAAGCGCTTTTTCAATACCAAATAAATCAGCAATAATTGCGCTAATTAGAGGTGTTGATAAACCTATTGCTGCAGACACCGCTCCAATGATTCCCATCATATAAACAATATCGATGATCTTTCCAAGTAAACCTTTTGAATTTTTTTCACCAATAACAGATGCACAAGCGACGCTTGGTCTATTCGTATCTTCTCTTTTTACAAAGAAGAAGAATCCAAATACTACAGCTACTGTTGCATACAATCCGTAGGCGGAAGGTCCCCAGTGGAAAAAGCTATAGGTCGATGCATAAGTCATCGCTTCTCTTGATAAAGGTTCTAAATTAAAGGGAGGTGCGACTGCATATTGAAACCACTCACTAAATCCCCAATAAATTGCAACTCCAGATGTTCCAGCTGCAAATAACATTCCCAACCAAACAGGAGTACTAAACTCAGGTTTTTCATTTCCCAGTTTTTTATCACCATATTTACTAAATGCTAGATAAATCATGATGATTGTATTTGCAAAGAAAAACCATTGTAAAGCCCAACCAAAATTTCCTGTAATTACCCCAAATATTGCGTTAAAAGCAGCAGATGATGAATCTGGAAATACTGCAACTAACACACAAAAAACGATTACTATTCCTAACGGAATGAAAAACAAGCTCTTATCAATACTTGCTTTCGGCTTTGAACCATTGTTCATTTCTTCTCCTCCTTGTTAGTTATTTATCAAACTAATCATGTGATTAGTATATAACCATAAGATTAACAAATCTATATCGTTTGTCTGTTTTTTAGTAAAGTATGTTAAAATAATCGCAAGTTTTATTGATAAACAGATAAAATTAGTATAATTAAATATAGTTTTCACAGCTTTCTAATATATTATAGGTGTCATCTGTTATAATTCTATTAAAGGAAGCGTGACAAAATGACCTCAGCAAACAAGAAAGATATTCAAAAACAGAGAATCATGCGCATTTTCATTGATGCGACAAAAGAGATTGCGGAAGAAGAAGGTATCAGTAAAATTACTATACGTAACGTTGCAGATCGTGCAGGCTATAATAGCGCAACAATCTATAACTATTTTGATAATGTCGAAAGCTTAATAGCCTTCGCCATGATTGATAGTGTTACGGAATATTTACACAGCTTTGCACATATCTTAAGCCAAGATTTCGACCCAATTGTGGCATTGTTACTTTCTTGGAGAATCTATGCAGAGTGTTCATTTAAAAATCCAGGAGCCTATGCTTATGTGTTCAATTCTGAGCACACAAAGGACTCACTTTCACGATTAGAGACCTATTTTGATATATTTCCAATTAATGAAGATAGTGTGAATCAAATTGTGACAGATAAAGATATGATTAAGCGTAATCAGATGCTATATGCGCCATGCTTCGAAGAAGGTTACTTTCCAAAAGATAAAGAAACGTATATCATTGATTTCTTCTACATCGTGCATGGTGGGTTCTCAAATCGCTTGTTCAATCAAAACATTGATTCTTCAGCTGCAGTTCCTCTTTTCTTAGATTACCTCATCGAATTTATTGAAAGTCACCTTATTAAAAAAGATTTCACTGTCCCCACAACTCAAGAAATATTAGCTATGAGTTATACACGTCAATAGAAGTTCAAAAGGAGCAAAAATCGCTCCTTTTATTCTGTTATTTTGATTGTGTCATCACATATATTTTTAATTACTTTATCATCATGACTTATTAAGAGTATGGTTCCATTATAACTTCTCAACATTAATTCCAGTGCTTCTATGGATTCAATATCTAAATTATTAGTCGGTTCATCTAAAATAATAATGTTATTCTCTGACAATAACATTTTACCTAATACGAGCTTCATAATCTCTCCACCACTTAAATTTTTCATTGATGTATGGAGTTTATTTTGTTCAAATCCTAAACTTGAAAAGTAGCCTCGGATAACTGATTCATTTAACGTTTGGTTATCCATTAAATATGATATTGCAGAGACGTCCTGAACACTCTCTATGCTGTCCTGTTTAAAGTAACCAATACAACTATTCTGAGCCACTTCGACTCCGTCCTCTTCGTCTATAATCATACGAATTAAAGTTGTCTTTCCAGATCCATTGGATCCAATGATTCCTATTTTAGCATTCAGGGGAATTGCAAAGTTGAAGTCTCGGAAAATTGTTTTTTCTCCAAACGACTTATTTAGATTAATACCTTTTATTGGATATGGATTATGAATTTTTCTCGCAACATTTGGAGTGAAGATGACTTTTTTAGTTTCTTTTACTCTTTCAATTTTATCCATTCTATTTATCCTTTTATCAATTTCTTTGGCTTTTCGATTTAAGTTTTTTTGCTTAGAATCACTTCCTTTTGCATGACTCAATCTCCCTCCTTGTTCTGTTTTCTTAATTTTTTTCTGACTCATTTTTTGTGATTTTACTTTAATTTCTGTCTTTTGATTTTCAAGTATCTGTATCTCAGACTGATATTTTTCATACTTGTTAATTTGGCTTCTCAATTCTTCACTTTTGTACTGTTCATAATCCTCATAGTTACCAGGATAAATACTTAAGTGTGAATCTTTGAGTTCCCAAATTTCTTCAACAACTTCATTTAGAAATTCTCGATCATGACTCACGAGTATTAGGGTTCCTGGATAATATATTAACTGATACTTTAAGCTTTCTTTCATCTCACTATCTAAGTTATTTGTCGGTTCGTCAAGAATCAAAACTTCCGGCATAATTGAGAATGCTTCTGCGAGTTTTGTACGCATTATTTCTCCACCACTATAATTATCTGATTCATGGATAATCCCTAATTTACTCAATTGTTCATAGCTAATTTCTTGAGTTAAGTCCCACTCATTTTGAGCCATGTAATGAACAGAAGCGTTATGAATAACATTGTAACCTTCTATCTGTTTCGATAGAATTTTCATTAGCGTTGATTTCCCCGACCCATTTTTACCGACAATACCTATTTTTTGGTTTCCGTATACTGATACTTTTTCAATATCTAAAATTACTTTATTATCATATTCCACTAATATTTCTTTTGACTCTATTAAAGGTTTCATATTAACCTTCCTTTCTTTACAAACACATAAAAAAGACAAGACGATACAGCCTTGCCAAGATAAAAAAAGACAAGACTGGGATAACCAGTCTTGTCAACAAAAAGAGCATTAGCATGCTTTCATGTTAATTATGCATTTGCTACACAACTAAGTTATCACTTCGATTCACTTAATTGTTGTAAACGAATTCTAACACAATACATAAAGCATACCTCCTATATAATTTGATTATACATTAATGTATTTCAAAAGTATAATCATTCAATCCAAGAGTCTCTACTTCCCCAAAACAATTAGATCTTCAAGGATTGTGAATCCATTCTTAGTATAAAACTTTTCAGCAGGAAAACCTCTTTCGGTATTAAGAATAATGGCATTCATACCTCTACATTTTATATCACTATCAATTAACTCCAGAAATATTGAACCAAATCCTTTTCCCTGATAATCATAACTGATTACAAACTGATCGATATAATACTCCATACCTTTAATCCATGGTTTAGAAAAGCCTAAACTAATACCGAGTATTGTATTCTCTTCAACTAAAACATAACCCACAAAGTAGTTATTATTCATATGATTTATGAATAAATTTTCAATTTCTTCGATTGAATCTTCATCAAACCAGGGTTCTTTAGAAAATGTATTTTTGAATACATGAACACATGCCTCCACATCACTTTCCTCAATTGTTCTAAATTCAACCATAATAATTACCTACTTATCCACAACGTGATACGACTTTCTTTACTTTGATTATATTATATTACTTTTCCAAATTTAATTATTATTTATTATGTCATTCGAATATTTACTTAAATCACTCTAGATTATCTGATTTTTGTCTAAAAAAAATCTCTTCATAATGAAGAAATTTTTTGTTATAGATTAATTATTCCCATTCAATCGTTGCGATTGGTTTTGGTGATAAGTCATATAGTACACGGTTTACACCTTCGACTTCGGCAAGAATACGAGCGACAATCACATTTAATATTTCATAATCAATGGGTTCGATTGTTGCAGTCATAGCATCGACTGTGTTTACAGCACGAATAATGATAGGGTAATCAAATGTTCGATGGCCATCTTTTACTCCAACTGATTTAAAGTTTGGAATAACCGTAAAGTATTGCCATACCTTTTTATTTAGTCCAGCATTCACAAACTCTTCACGAAGAATTGCATCTGCTTCTCGGACTGCGTGAAGACGGTCACGAGTAATTGCACCTAAAGTACGAACACCAAGTCCTGGTCCTGGGAATGGTTGTCTAAATACCATATCTTCAGGAAGACCAAGCGCTAACCCACATTCACGAACTTCATCTTTGAAGAGTTGTGCCATTGGTTCAATCAATTTGAATTGTAAATCTTCAGGAAGTCCCCCGACATTATGATGTGATTTAACACCTTTCGATGTTTTTGTTCCACTTTCGATAACGTCTGAGTAGATTGTTCCTTGAGCTAGATAGTCAATTCCATCAAGTTTACGTGCTTCTTCATTAAAGACTTCGATAAATTCATTTCCGATAATCTTACGTTTTTTCTCTGGATCATCAACATTTTCTAATTTAGTTAAGAATCTTTCTGATGCATCAACATAGATTAGATTTTCTCCAAGGTCTTTACTGAATACTTCAATAACACCTTCAGATTCATCTTTACGCATTAAACCATGGTTAACATGAACACAAACAAGTTGTTTACCAATGGCTTTAATCAGTAATGCAGCTACGACGGATGAGTCAACACCACCAGATAATGCTAACAATACTTTCTTATCTTTGACTTCATCTTGAATACGTTTTACTTCTGCTTCGATAAAGTTCTCAACATTCCAGTCTTTATCTGCATTACAAGTTTCAAAAACGAATGATTCAAGGACTTCATCACTTGGAATCTCATCGTAGTTCACTTCTGCTTTAGATTCTGGATAATCGATAGCAATAATTGGTAAATTCAAATTATAGAGTTCATCAACGATGGTAACATTTGCACCGTCAACTAGACGATTCATGCCACCGTTAAGTATAATACCTTTAACATTTTCTCTATCTAATAAGGTAGCAGGTGAAATATCATGAGGTAAAACCTCACTGTATACTTGGTGCTTACGGATAAAACGCGCGATTGCAGCGTTTTCAGTACTTCCTAAATCTATTACAACAATTTTATCTTGTTTCATTATTGGCTCCTATCGTTTGTAGTTTGGTGCTTCTTTAACGTTATCCACATCATGAGGATGACTCTCTTGAAGTCCTGCCCCAGTAATCTTAACAAATTGTGCCTTCAAATGCATTTCTTCAATAGTGGCACAACCACAATATCCCATTCCTGAACGCACGCCACCTAACATTTGATAGATAACATCCTTAATGGATCCCTTATAAGGAACAGTAGCTTCAATACCTTCAGGTACAAGTTTTGAAAGCTCTTTAACACCACCTTGGAAATAACGATCTGATGATCCACGTTGCATAGCACTTAGTGAACCCATTCCAACATATGTTTTAACTTTTTTACCAAATACTTCGAGTACTTCACCAGGTGTTTCTTCACTACCTGCTAAAAGTCCACCCAACATAACACAGTCTGCTCCAGCAGCAAGGGCTTTAGAAATATCTCCTGATAGTTTAATACCACCATCAGCAATGACACCAACACCATATTGACGTGCTACGGAGTAAACATCATTCACTGCAGTTAATTGAGGAACCCCAACACCTGCAACAACACGTGTTGTACAAATTGATCCGGGACCAACTCCAACTTTAATAACATTAGCTCCAGCATAGATTAAATCGGTTGCCCCTTGAGCTGTAACAATATTACCACCAACAATATCTAAGTCTTGGAATTCTTGACGGATTGCCTTAACAGTCTCAATGACACCTTCAGAATGGCCGTGAGCGCTATCTACTGCGACAATATCAACACCAGCATCAACAAGTGCTCTAACACGGTCAAGAGACGCTTGTCCAACGCCTACTGCAGCACCAACGCGTAAACGTCCTTGTCCATCGACGTTTGCATCAGCATAGTTCTCAACATCACTTGCAGCCTCTTTAACATTACGAACCATTTGTGCCTGATCCTCAACAGGCATGTTCTTATGAACAAATCCCATACCACCAAGTTTCGCTAACATGATAGCCATGGCATCCTCAGTCACCGTATCCATTGCAGCTGAAACAATTGGAATATTCAATGTAATTTTGTCTGTTAAGCGTGTCTTTAAGTTCACTTGTGCAGGAACTATTTGCGACTTAGCAGGTACCAAAAGTAAATCATCAAATGTATATGCTTCTTTAATCACTTTACCATTCATAAAATCTATCCTCCTTAAATCTTATGCTATATTATACAGAAAACATGACTAAACTTCTAGGAAAATATGCTAAAATGTTAATTATGAAAACAGAAAACATAAAACTCGCGATATTTGATATCGACGACACTCTCATTAAGCGCGGAAAAATCACTGTAGAACCCAGTGCCGTGGACGCAATAAACCAACTCAAAGCATCCGGAATTGAAGTCATGATTGCTACAGGAAGAGCCTTTTATTTTATTCATGATGATATTCACGAAACAATTAAACCCAATTACTATGTCACAATTAACGGTGCCTGTGTTTACAACAAGGATCACAATGTTATCTTCAGTGTCCCAATGGTACGTGATGAAGTAAATGCAATGATTACTTACTCACTTGAACACGACCTCGGATTAGGTATGAAAATGCAACATAGCATGGAAATCGTCAATGACATGAATATCTTTCAAACTGTCTACATGCAAGGATCTCCTAAACTTGATATTCTCGATGACAAAACAGACTTAAAGTTTATCCCCGAGGGAGATGAAGTTCCTATGGGTCTATTTTTAATGGGAGACGAAGCTACAATTGAAGCATCTCATCCCCTCTCCCCCGATGGTTTCTACGCGAAAGCATATGCCGATGCCTATGACATCTACTCAAAACGCGCGGGTAAAATTTCAGGAATTGAAGAAGTCCTTGAACGTCTTAATTTAACTTGGAATGAGGTAATAACATTTGGTGATGCCGCTAATGATATGGAAATGTTAGAAAAAGCTGCTATTGGTGTCGCAATGGGAAATGCCCCAGACCACGTAAAAGAATGTGCTGACTTTGTAACCCACGATATTCTTGAAGATGGTATTTCATACGCTATTAATACACTTTTCAATTTAAAATAGTTATGTATTAAAAAGCTAGAAAGCATTATTTTGCCTTCTAGCTTTTTTATTATAAATCAAACTCTTTTAGTTATCTTGTTTTGTAGGAGCAATGACGACTTCACGAATGGATACTTCTTGTGGCATATTCACCATCATCGATACCACTTCCGCGACATATTTAGGATCCATTGCTTTACCTCCCATTGTTTCCTTCCACTCTACATAACCATCTTTAATTGCGTCATTTGTTGTATGAGATAGAAGTTCCGTTTCCGCAGCACCAGGAGATACAAGTAATACACGAACATTCGAACCCGAAACTTCACTACGAAGTGTTTCTGTTAATGCGTGAACACCATATTTGGTTGCACTGTATACAGCATGATTCGTAAATGTTTTAAATCCTGCTATCGAGGAGATATTGATGATTGTTCCATGTTCACGTTCAATCATTCCATTAATAACGGCACGAATACCATTCAAAACACCGTGGACGTTCACATCAATCATAGTTGTCCATTCGGCAGGATCTTGGTTCCAAACATTGCCAAGTTGCATAACACCCGCATTATTTACAAGAACCTCTGTTGGACCGTAAACTTCCTCAGCTTCTTTTATAGCTGCTTCAACTTGAGATGCATCTGTCACATCCACACTACGGATGATAACATTATCAAACCCAAGTGCTTCCATAGGTTCAATTCTTCGCGCTAAGAGAAGGAGTGGATTTCCCTCTCCATGAAACTTTTTAGCCATTTCCATTCCAAATCCTGAACTTGCTCCAGTAATTACAATTAATCCAGTTTTCATTACAATACCTTCTTTCTAAAATTAGTGTATAATTTTATTTATAGAAATAATAGTACGCACTTTTATGTAAGTCAGTAACCCAAAGGTAAGTAAAGGAGTCACTTATGTATCTCAATGAATTTGATGCTACACTTCAATGCATTCAAGGAAAATGGAAAACAGTCATTCTCTATGAATTATACGAAAATAAGATTGTTCGCTTCAATGCTCTACAAGTCTCTATCGGTGAGATATCTAGTAAAACATTAACTGTTCAACTCCGTGAACTTGAACGTGATGGATTAATTACCAGAACAGTTCATCCTACCGTACCACCCCATGTTGACTACGAATTGTCTGCTAAAGGTAAATCGCTAATCCCCGTCTTAGATATGATATGTGATTGGGGCCTCGAACATACAGATCCATCGATGTTAGCAACCGTGTTATGTCGCTAGCATACAAAAATCCCGAAATCAATAAGTTACGATTTCGGGATTTTCTTATTTTTTATAACACAATTACTTTAGTCAGTTAGAGCCCAGTCTGGCATTTCATTACCACGACGGACAAGGATTCCTTTTTGATAGTCTGTTTGATTGATGAATTGAAGAATCTCTATTTCTTCCTCTTCAGTACAACCCCACAAGAGTTTTACTTCTAAATCACGTTTTAAGATATCAGCAACTAACATCACAGCTGCGATACTTGAGCTTTTTATACTGCCTTTGAATACTTTAATTTGATCAGTATCTGACAAATATCCGTAATCCACAGGGTAGACCATATTCATATACTTAGGATGGTGTGATCCCTTTTTTTGTGAAATAACAACATTTGTAGATAAAACAAGTGAGTCAATTTTTTGCCAGAAATAACCGTTATTTAATAAGTCTTGCATACCATCATCCTATCTCTTCTAGATATGTATTATACCTTTTGTAACATAAAATGTAAATAGAGTTTTGTTTTCATGAAATAGTTTTACAACTTACTCATTCACATGTGTTAATGCTTGCTTAAATATTTCCATAACATGATCATCACTTAATGAATAATATGAGTTTTTTCCAACCTTATGACTTTTCACAAGATTCATTTTACGAAGTGATGACAGTTGATGAGAAATGGCAGATTGAGACATTCCTAAAATCTCTTTCAAATCATCCACACAGACTGTCTTTTCGGACAATACCGTAAAGATTCTTAGACGTGTTGGATCCGCAAACATTTTAAATAACATTGCTAAATCACGATACTCATCTTCATCGAGTAACTTTTCTTCAAGTTCACTAATTTCCTCTTGATTCAATTCATGAAGTTCCATTCGTTCACCTTCTTTATTGTTCTATCATATCAAAAAACAAGCTTTTGCGCTTGTCTATTGAACATCTTTTAAGATTGAATTAAGTGCATATCCAACAGTTTCATGAACTGCTTTGCCATATGCCTTCACTTCATCAACACCATTTTCCATTACAAATCCATGGAAGTCTTTTATCATCGGCACATCATTAAAGCTATCTCCAATAGTATAAACTGTATCATCAACATTATAATGGTCAATAATCATCTCTAATCCGGTAGACTTACTAATTCCTTTAATTCCAATATCTACTGAATGAACGTTTGGATAAGCAATAATACCTTGATCACCATATTGCTCTGTAATCATATTAGCTAAAGCTTGTGCTCTATCTTCATCTCCAACCCAAACATACATGGCACTAACACCTTCATCAAGCATGATATCCATAGGTACTAAATTAATATTAGGCTTGAAACAGTCATCCACATCATCACTGCAATAGACACGACTTAAACGGTAACCATCGTTAGCACCATAGAATTTCACACCGAAGTTTTCCACTGCTTCGATTAGTTCATGAGCAATGTCAGTTTCCATCGTGCTAATGAAAAGTTGTTCTCCCTCACCCGTTTCGACAGCACCACCGTTAATTCCTACGATGAAATCAACAGGAATATCATGTTTCTCGATTTCTGTTTTCAAGGAGTCTATCGATCTTCCCGATACTAATCCAAACTTATGACCTTGTTCTCTAAATTTTCGAATTGAATGCAAATCATCTTCTCTAATTATACGATCTTTAAATAACGTTCCATCATAATCACTTGCAAATAATTTCATTACTTTCCTCGCTTCTTATTTCGAATATAGCTAATCATGTTCATTCCACCGACGCAACCATCGGATACTGCACGCGCAATTTGTTGAACTCCTGGAGTACAATCTCCCGCTGCATAGAGTCCTGGTAAGTTTGTCTCCATTTCAGCATTCACAACGATACGTCCATTCTCAACATACACACCAAGTTTATTGGCTAGGTCTGTACTTGTTGCAGAACCGATTGCTACAAAAATACCTTCTAACTCTAATGTTGATTGATCCTCAAACTCAACACCTTCAACCTTTTCGTCGCCATAAACAGATTTAACTTTCTTATCAATGATAACACAACGCTCATCAAAGGTACCGGTGAGCGCTTCCCCATTCGTAAGAACATAAACCTTATCTACAATTTCCACGAGCTCTGATGCTTCATGCGCGGCATACTCTGCACTTCCTACTACCGCAACCGTTTTATTTCTATAGAAAAAAGCATCACATACTGCACAATACGAAACACCTTTTCCAGCATAATTCCTAATTTTTCGAATCCGGGGTACATTACGATGAGAACCTGTTGCTAACATCAAAGACATTGCTCGATACTCTTCATTAATCGTAGTTACGACATATCCTTCACCATCAAAAGATATTGATGTAACCTCATCGTCTGCCACATCAATTCCAAGTGAACGAGCTTGATCAATACCTCTTTCAATTAACTCAACACCACCAATTGAAGTAAACCCATAAAAGTTATCAATAACTTCTGCTTGTTCACTTGCACCATATCCTTTACCGATAACGATAGGATCTACATTTCCCCGTTTAAGATATACAGAAGCCTGAATTCCTGCAGGACCTTTTCCAATGATTAACGCATCTGTTTCTATCATAATTGTCTCCCTTAACTGTTAGTAATTATAAGTCATCCATACTCTACTCGCAAGCATGTAGGGATCATATCCTTCGTTTCACATAGTTATTTCTTGTCATTCCATTTCGCTTCTAAGAACTACTTGTTTTTTTCATATTTTTTATATATTTTTCTAAAAACGATTGTATTATTTTTCGATAGCGTTATAATATATTAGCACGCTCCGATAGCTCAGTCGGCAGAGCAACTGACTCTTAATCAGTGGGTCCACGGTTCGAGCCCGTGTCGGAGCACCATTGAATATTATACCCTCTTAACAGAGGGTTTTTTATTGTTTAAATTGCTATGAGGATACTGTGGGGATACAATCTTTCGCATCCTTTCATCAACTTAATATAAAAATTAATCTTAGATACAAAGAAAGCTGTAGCGAAGGAGTTTAATGATAAAACTCTCCTCGTTACAGCTAGCATCCTTATTCTTTCTTCTTTTTTCTACGATCAATTATATCTTTGAAAATAAGACAGATTAATATGAATAGGTAAATATAGAGAACCCAGTTATAAGCAATGAGCCAAATATTCGAGGGTTCCAAAACAGATTCCAGATACCATTTAATGAGTATAATAAGTACCCCCGTTAGATTGAAGAATAATTGTGCATTTGTTTTAGTTTTCATACTATACCTCTCTTTCGTATGTCACTTTCCTATATACATATTATAAACTATTTAGAGGGGGATGTTAGTTCTTATCTAATCTTCAAAATATGATAAAATATAATGTAGGTGTAGAAATTATATACTCATAATCATAAACAAGGAATCTGCTAACTAGCAGATTCCCTTTACTTTATCTGACAAGTGTTTCTACAGGTTTTATAAAAAATATGCCTGTATTAGCATTAAACTTATCAACTTTAGCTTTGAATCTAAGATTTAATCCAACGGTTACGTATTCAGGCTTTTCTCCAGTAAAATTAAAAGACTGGTAGTTAATGTCCTCAAACTTAAAAGAAGGTCCTGTACTTGCTTTATTTTCTTCGTAATCATCAGCATAAATTAAATAATTAAATCGAGTTTTCTTACCATTGTGATTCATACTATCTTGGATAGATCCATCAAACTCAATTACTTTTCCTTTATAAGTATCTGCAAACCAAATTACGTAATCTAAATCTGTTGATGCGACCTCTAACAATTTTGCGAAATCCGCATTATTCTCAACCGTCATTACCTCATCTTTTATCTCTTTTTCTTCAGATTTTTTTGATTCTTTATTTTCCTTCTCTACTTCCGCAACTTTTTCTTCTTTATCAACTTCCGTCTTTTTTTCATCACATCCAACTAAAACGAGACTACACAACAATACCAATACAATTTTCTTCATCTGAAGTCTCAATCTTTCTAGAGTTAATCTCTTTTATTAATAATACCAGTCGCAAATTATTTTTAAGTGTTAGTTTTGTGACATTCTTCCTTACAAGTTGAAATAGTTTCTTATGTAAACTCTCACTATATTCATCTTTCATTTATATAGTGAAACATTTCTCATTGTCTGCATAATTATCATTCAGATATTTCCTGAGACTCTCTCTTAAGTGGCGGTTATTCACTTTGTTATTTTTCATTTCTTTAATATCATAATATGAACGTTTTGTGAAATCTATGCTATCCGTTTGACGGAATACATATGCTACTCTAATATAAACGCATAGTTTTAAAAGAGTTAGGAGTTGCAATGAAAAAGTTTATCCCGTTTATCTTACTTTGTACATTACTAAGTGGATGTACAAGTAATTTCCAAAATAAAATTGAAGAAAATTCTAAATCGCATATTAAATTTGAAGTTAATGGTCAAGAGAATGAGTTTGATGTTGTCTCTGGTGCCACTACAGGTAAAAATAATGGAAAAGTCTATATAGGTGAAGAAAAAGAAGCTCGAATGAAGTGGTCTGGTCGACCTGATGTTGGCATTATTCAAGGCGATTTCTACTACGATTCGCTTTACTTTAATGGTGGTTATCTCGCTACATTATCTATTGTGAAGGATCCTTCTGCAGATCGAATCATTCATGTTCATCTTGATGAAAGAGCACCTTGGGATTATTTTGCAGTGGCTTGGCAAAACCAAACTAAAAGAACTTCCGGTTATGCTAACTGGCAAATGCAAAATGAGAGAACCAACGTATCTCTTGTTACTATCGTGAACACGATGACTTATCTTGAACATCAAGTCATTGAACAAAATTCAGTCTCAGGTAACTTTAAGACTCCAGAAGGTTCATCAACGAGCGGTTCAAAGGGGTTCATCCCTTTACTTCGACAAATTGAACCCAAATTGAATCAGGAGTCTTCGCAAACTATGATTTCAGTAACTCAAGACGTGGATGCAGGACTGTATGCAAGCATGCAGGTCGATTATGATAAGAATTCAGATAACATTGTGGATTTACACTATGATGAATACTTCGCAGACGAGAAAGAACTCATCGATGACCCCAATTTAAAAATATACTATCGCCAGTCAAAATATCAATCTCCAATCTACATAGACCATGTAGATAAGAGTTTCAAAGCTAATGTTGATAGTTATCGTTCGAATTCCAAAGGTAACACAGAGCTTGCTGAGTCAGAAGACTTTGGTGAGTGGTTCAATCCTTTAATAAAAGAAATCAACGAACTTCACAAAAACTAAAGATGATTGTACTAGGACTAATTTATTCCTAGTACAACCATTTTTTTATATCTCTATGAATGCTATGATATGATAAATAAAAAGGAGATTACGAATGTTAAAAATTGGAATTATTGGTCTTGGAAATATTGCGATGAAAGCTTATATCCCAACATACTCAAATTTGAATAGTCAGGTTGAATGGTGCTTATACTCCAGCAATTCAGGTAAACTTGAATCACTGTCTAAAACGTATGGTTTCAAGAATACATTCACAGATATCGATGACCTCGCTAGCTTCGGATTGGATGCTGTGATGATTCATACGCCAACTGACACGCATGCAAAATTAATACGGAAGTTTCTTGAATTAGGAATTCATGTCTATGTTGATAAACCTATAAGCGAGAATATCGATGAAGTAAACGAATTGATTGACTACGCTAAAAATCATAACTTAATTCTTATGACAGGATTTAACCGACGTTATGCTCCGAATTATCAAATCCAAAAGCAAGTTAAGAATAAAACAATGGTTATGGTCCAAAAACATCGTCAAAACACCGACCAAGAAGCCAAGTTCGCAATCTTCGATATGATGATTCATTGTGTAGATACACTTGTATATCTACTTGACGAACCAATTTTATCTCATCATGTAAGAACAGTATCTCATGATGGAATTCTGGATCACGCCCATCTTGAAGTGCATACTGAAAATAGCACGGGACTGGCAACGATTAATATGCACTCTGGGGGCCATAGTGAATCTGTTGAGGTTATGTCCGCAGAATGTTTTTCGCGCTGTGAGGAGATGACCAAACTTATTGTTCATCAAGATGGTGCACATACAACTCATGAATTCTCAGATTGGACTCCTACTCTTGAGAAGCGAGGCTTTGTGCAGATAGTTGAAGATTTCCTTCATGCAATTGAAGTAAACAAACAACCTGAAATCGTTAGTTATGAATCAACAAAAACAACTCACATGTTAACGTCTACTGTTAATAGATCACTTAGGTAGAAAAGATAGGGTTTATTTTCCCTATCTTTTTGATTCAATCATTTATTCAACTAAAAATCCTTATTGAA
>JAVWLP010000015.1:0-27177 GCA_036637915.1 Erysipelothrix sp.
ATAAAAAAGTGCTGATGAGATAAATATCTCACCAACACCAGATTTTAAAGAACCATTTTTTTAAGTACCAAAATTTAACTAAGTATAATCTAGTGAATAATTATTATATTGACATCACAATATAAATTAGATACCGTTGATATATAAGGTGGGTGAAAATATGTATTTGATAATTGGAATCATTTTTATACTCTTAACAATAACGATTATATATTATAATCGTATTAAATCCTGCGAGATGCGAGTTCAAGAGGGGTACTCTGGAATTGATGTCGCACTATCCAAACGATACAACGTAATTACAAATCTTGTGGAAGTGGTTAAAGGTTACTCTAAACATGAAAAAGAAACCTTCGAGCTTGTAATTAAGTCTCGTAATGAACAACTTGTGACTCGAAGTGAATATGAATCACAACTTAATGAAACTGTGACACAACTTATCGCACTATCAGAAAGCTATCCTAAGCTCCAAAGCAGTGAACAGTATCTTATGCTACAACGAGCACTTGCTGATACAGAGGAGCACCTACAAGCTGCACGTAGGCTCTACAATCATAATGTTAGTAAACTTAACCAGACAATATCTATGTTTCCGGGAAGTATCATTAATGGTATTGCAAAAGCTAAACCAGCTACCTTCTATGAAGCTCAATTTGAAGAACGAATTCTTCCCACAGTATCCTTTGATATTATAGAGAAGAGGTAAGTATGGATATAAACAAAGAAGAAATAGAAAAAATACGTAATGAATTAAAAACGGAGTATGCGTCAGCATCTCGTGCATCTTCCATAAATGCATTACTGATTGTCATATCGATTGTTATACCATTTTTGAGTCTAGCAGCATTCCAAGGCTCTAATGGCACAAATTCATCAGCAAGTTTTATTATGCCAGTGCTCTTAAGCTTTATTTTAATTTCCGCAATTCGGTTTATGTATGTAACCCCTAAAATTAAAAAATACAAATCAAGTGTAAAAAAAGCAATTAATAGTCTTGTTTTTGATAAAATGTTTGAGAATGTGTCATTTGATCCTGAGAGAGGATTTGATGAAGAAGCATTGAAGAAGATTGCAGTGGTACCATTTGGAAATCGTTACAACAGTAATGATCTTCTTAAAGGAAGAAAAAACGGCGTTGATTTTGAACGGTCGGATGTTTGGACTTATACAGAAACGACAGATGGTGACGGTCATACAACAACAAGTACAGACTTTAAAGGACAGATATATAAGTTTGATTTTCATAAGGAAACCTTAAACTATGTTCAAATTAAAGATAAGAAGTTTTTAAGTGGTATCTTTAAAGGTCATAAGCTAGCAAATGTAAAAAAAATAACACTTGAGGATTATGAGTTTAACGATAAGTTTGATGTCTACACGGATGATGAAGAAGAGGCATTCTATGTTTTCACACCACACTTTATGAACCGCGTAATGAGTCTTAAAAATAAATTTAAATCACGTTTAAGTATCGTAGTCTCAAAAGGCCTTATTTATATAGCGGTAAACACAGGTGAAGATGCATTTGAAATTAAAAATAATCAAGAAGTATCTGATGAGTTCATTAAAATGGTAATTACAGAAGCTAATATTATTTCGGAAATAATATGTGACTTAGACTTGGATTCTGATTTATTTAAATCTAGAAACTAAAAAACTCTCGGTAGTATCAATGTTAACATGGATATTACTGAGAGTTTTATAATTTATGATAATTTTGAACGTATTCTTGATGATAATGCTTCAACCACAACAACTAAGATAATTAATCCCCAAAGTAGGGCACCAGCATCAGCCCATCTAAACCCAGACATGGCAAATAGTAACGGTGCACCGATACCACCAGCACCTACTAGACCGAGAATTGATGCGTTTTTTACATTTATTTCAAAGCGGTAGATTGAAATTGATGCAAAGTTTCCCATAAGTTGAGGGATGATTCCATATCTAATCTTTTGAATCGTATTACAACCTGATGCATCCAAGGATTCAATGATGCCTTGATCTAAATCTTCGATAACCTCTACAAACATTTTAGATATCATGCCGATGGATGTTATGGCAAGCGTCAGAACACCCGTAAAAGCACCAGGACCCGATACTCTAATTAACATGAGCCCGTATACAAATGGTGGGAACGTACGAATAACTGTGATAACAAAAGTACCAATCCATGAAAATTTCTTTGAGACAATATTCTCAGAAGATAAAAATGCAATTGGAATCGAGAGAATAAGTCCAATAAATGTTCCGAGGAATGCAATAGCAACCGTTTCAAAGACAAGGTAGGGAACGCCTTCTTTCGAAAGGGTAAGTAGCACATCCCAGTTTGGTTTGAGTATTCCCATAAGAATACTATTTACAATATCCATCCCATTTTCAACGATGCCATTGTAATCTACATAAGGAACTGACAATAAAGTAATTGCTAAGACAATTAATACTACTAATAATACTTTTTTATATTTCTTGGGACGGTTATCATAAACCGTGTGAACTGTTGGATTCATTATGATAACCTCTTTCTAATTTGACGACTCAAGGCCTCAATACAGACGACACTAATAAGTAATATGAGTAAAATCGTTGCAAGGTTTTGATATTGACGCCATCCAATACTTTGATTCATCAGCGTTCCAATACCACCTGCGCCTACATATCCTAAAACTGCGGCAGAACGAATGTTCATCTCTAAGTTATAAAGGATGGTCGATAGGTACAGGCCGTTAATTTGTGGTATGACTGAGGCAATGAATGATTGGAAGCGTGAAGCTCCTGTAGAAATACTTGCTTCGAAGGGGCCCATATCGACCATTTCAATTTGCTCATAAGTCATCTTTGTTACTATTGAAAAAGTAAATAAGAAAATAGCTATCATCCCCGCGAACGTTCCCAAACCAAATATATAGGTCATGATCAAGGCGATAATGAGAACTGGAATGGTTCTAAATATACTCATGACAAAACGAATTATTGTACGAGAAATGACATTTTGATTCATATTGGTTGCGGATAAGTAAGCCACAGGAAGGGCAAAGATAGCTGCAAGCAATGTTCCGAGAAATGACATTGCGAATGTTTGTAACATTGGGTTCATAACTTCTTTAGCAAACCCTAAGTTAGGTGGCATCATTCGTGTTAAGAATTTAAAGAATTCACTTCCACCTTGGATAAGCATTGAAAAGTTGAATCTTGTGATTTTAGCACTTAGATAAATAAGGATAATTAGGATGATTGAAACAATGACATTCATTCTAATTGGTGGTTTCACAACCTTTCCATTATCTAAAGTGATACTTTTAGGATAGAGTATCGACTTAAGAAAGGACATCTTACTTCACTCCCATCATTTCATCTTCATTGAGAGAACGACCGTAAACAAGCTCTAATACTTCTTCATTTACTTCTGAACTTGGTCCATCGAAGACAATTTGACCAGCCTTAATTCCAATGACGCGTTTTGCATAATTAAGAGCTAAATCTACATGGTGCATGTTTACGATAACGGTTATATTAGTGTTCTCATTAATCTTTACGAAATCTGCCATAACTTGTTGGGCTGTAATGGGGTCTAGTGAAGCAACGGGCTCATCTGCAAGAATAATTTGTGGTTTTTGAGCCAGACATCTTGCGAGGGCGACACGTTGTTGTTGACCACCACTTAATTCGTCTGCGCGACTGTATGCTTTATCTAGAATCCCAACTTGATCTAAACTTTCAAGAGCAGCAAGGGTGTCTTCTTTCGAATAGAGCCCTAATAAACTTTTGAACCAAGGCATCTCTGCAACACGCGCTGTAAGAACGTTCTTAATAACAGTCGTACGTTTAACGAGGTTAAACGATTGAAAAACCATTCCAATTTGACGGCGAAACTTACGAAGTGATTTACCGCTTAGTGAAGAAACATCGTGATCATTCACAATCAGTTCTCCTTCTGTAATCGGGTGCATCTGATTAATGCTGCGTAGTAATGTAGATTTACCAGCACCGGATAGACCGATAATTGCGACAAATTCACCTTGTTCAATTTCTAAATTAACACCATCCAAGGCTTTCACACCATTAGGATATACTTTACTAACATTATTAAATTTAATCATAAAACTCTCCTACTTTAAAAAAGCGGGTTACCCCGCTTAAGAACTGACTACAATTACTGTTTCTTTAATAACTCGAGTACTTTACGTGAAGAGTCATAGTCTTTGTCTGTGACTTCTTTATATCCAGTGTGGTTATAGATCTCAATTGCTTTTTTACCATCTTCGGTTTTAGCGATTTCGATGAATGTTTTTTGAAGTGCTTTTTTGAATTCATCATCAACAAGTTTGTTGGATACTGAAATTGTATCATTCATGATTCCTTCAGTAACTCCGATAACATCAACTTCAGTCCAGATATTTTCTTTTTTCCATTCTACAGTCCAGTTCTTTTCGTAGTCACGGCGAATATCAGCATATCCAACACCTACATCACATTGTCCTGTAGCAAGACGTGCGGCAGTATCTGGGTAGCCTGTAACTTCAACTTTATTTGTTAGATCAGCAATCATTTTTCCATCATAGTTCTCTGATAACCATAATGAAGGGTATACATAACCAGCAGATGAAGTTGTGTTTGAATGACACCATGTTGCGCCATTTAAATCATCCCAACTTAATTTTTTGCCACTGTTTACGATTTCCGCAAGTTCACGTCCTTTTGAAGATGTTCCTGCATAAATTAATGAACGATAGAATGTAACTTGGTCACTAACTGGAAGTGTTGGTTGACCATCATTCCAATCTTTAGCATTTTCTGAATCTTTGTTTAAACCATCTCTTGAAGCTGCCAAGATAACATCGACATTTTTATCTTCAGAGTATAAAGCATAGGTACTTGCAGGGATGAATCCAATATGTGCTTTTCCAGCATCTAGTGCTTCTCCAGCTGCTTCGTAGTTTGGTGAAATCTCAATCTTCACATTACCAATTGTGTAACCTTCTTCTTTTAATTGATTTGTAATCAATGCTTTAAGTGGTTCAGTCTTGGCTGCGATTTCTTTTGGATCACGGCTTGGAACGAAAAAGACAGTCAATTCATCAATGTTTTTTGATGATTTATCATTACCCTTTGCGCTACAACCTGTTAAAAACAAAATCATGACTAGTAATACTAATAGATTTTTTTTCATTGTCCCCTCCTGTATGTTTAATTTGGACAAGACTATAATTTCATATTTCAAAAATAAATTCAACTCGAAATTCACAAATTTACACACTTTTAACAAACCCACTCATAAAGCCGTATTTCACAATTAATCATGCCTATATTTTCACAATCTTGTCTGTGAAGATAATGGGATAACATAAAAACAATATTGTTTTCAGAGCCATCGATTAGAGCTATAAAATGGTATACTATTTTAAAAGGAGCGTGCTATGGTTAATATTCGAGATATTGCGAAAGAAGCGAATGTATCTGTATCAACGGTGTCACGAGTTCTAAATAATCATCCTTATGTTTCCGATGCGGTTCGAAGTCGTGTTCAACAAATAATGGATGATTTTAACTATGTTAGTAACTCTAATGCCGTTAAATTAAGTAAAGGAAAAACTCAATGCATTGGGCTCGTTGTTCCTGAAGTAGATTATTATGGTTATGATACTGTCTCAAAAGGAATTATTGATGCAGCTAATAAGGATGGTTATAACGTGATGTTGTTGTGTTCTAACTATGACATTGAAAGAGAACTTCTTTACTTAGAAATGCTTCGTAAGAAAGAACTGGATGGACTCATCTTCATTTCAAAGGCTTGTGAGGATCATTATTTAACTGAATATTCTAAATATGGACCCATCACTATCTGCCGTGAGAAAGTAATCCCTGGAATAACTAATGTTTATCCAAGACGTATTGATTCTTACTATGTGATATACCAACATCTTCTTGATTATGGGTGTACAGATATCTTTACAACCACCAATAAATCTGTTGAACTGAGCCGGAGTACGCAAGCAAAATGGCGTGCTTATGAAGAAACACTAAATAAACCAGCTACAACTCATTTTTTTCATGGCGTGTTGTCAGAGAAAAATACGGAAGAAGTGATGAATCAGATTATTAATCAGGTACAAGAGGATGATACTGTTGGCGTTTTTGTGGATTCTGATGAGGTAGGGGCGAGCCTAATTGTAGAGGCAAAGAAGAAAGGGTTAATCCATCACAAAAATTTCTTCATTATTAGTGAAGGAAGTACGTACATGAGTACCCTAATGAATTTTATGAGTATTGATTATAATTTATTAACCGTTGGAAGAAAACTTTACGAATCATTATTCTCAGAAAAGATGCAGTCAGTGGTAGTTGATTACGAAATGATGGAGCTTAAAAATATTATATAAAAGATGGCTTGACATGGAACGCGTTCCATACCCTACAATGGCATTATCAAAGAAAATGATGTCATTTATAGGAGGAATCATCATGACAAAGAAACGAAATTCAATGCTTAATCAAATGTGTAATCACAGAAATTCATATCCAACATATCCTACTGATTTACTTCAAAGTTGGTTTCACTCAAAAGGACAACAATTACTAAGTGGAACACTTTCAATGGTAGATCGTCACGGGTGTATTCGAACACGAACGCACATTATAGAATCCATTGATGCTTCAGGTAATTTATATATCGCGATGAATGCAGATAGTTTCTGGATGGATTTATCGAAATCGCAAAGTTTTGCGAATCTTAGTTTCTACAATTCTAATACAAACCTACAAGTAAATATCGAAGGAAAGATAAGAATAATGCGCGTTGAGGAAAGTGTTCGTAATTTTCTTAAACAACCTGTAGGTGTCCAAGCGTATTCAATCGTCTCAAAGTATCCCAAGCCTCTTTTATCGAGAATGGAAGCCAACGCAAAATTCGAATGGTGGAAGCAAGAAATTGAAAATCAACGTCCTGAAGTGAATCCTGATTGGACCTTGTATATGATTGAACCCCATTACTTTGAATTTATTGTAGGTTCTAGAAATGAAATGCCAGAGTGTATGGTCTATCAAAAAATAGATGGTGTCTGGAATCATCAGTTTGAATGGATATAAAAAAAGGGTCGGAAACCAAAGTTTCTGACCCTAAGTTTTTAGTCTTCACCAAATAATGCTTCGATGGCGCCATATAAGACACCTGCTACAACCCAAATGACCCATGTGATATGCCATGCAAAGGTTAAGAAACTAACGGCTAAATAAATAGCGGTAATCGTGCACCAATAGGCACCACTGATACGATCCATCTTTTTTCGTTTTGTTTTCTTAACGCGTTGGTAGTCTCCTTCTTGAAGTAACTTTTGGTAGCTGCCATAAACCATCGAGGCTTTGATAATGAAAGAAACTCCAATTGAAACTAAAATAAGTAGTAAAGCGACACCAATATAGTATTCATCATCCGACACTCCGAGCATCATTGAGAAGAATATCGGAAGTACGGAAAGAATGCACAAACCAATTCCTGTAATAAGTGTGATGCGGTATTTATGTTCAAATGATTTTTTCCTTTGTTTGACAATACCTTCAACACCATAGGCTAAATTAAAGGGTTCTTGATCTAAATATTCATACTCATTGAGTTGCCTTCCGTAGTAAATAAAATGAGCTACCGCAATCACAACAACTACAATTAAGAAAATAAGACCAATTCCAGATGCAACGTCTTCTGTAATATGAATGCTTCCATTTTCAACCATACTTGTAAGTACGATTAATGGAATTGGAGAGATGATGCAAAGTAGCACTCCGAATGCAATCTTGATTGCAGCACGCGCTACAGTATCCATATAACGATTTGTTTCATCAAGATTTAGTGTGGGTGTTAAATCATCATCTTCGACAGATGGTGTTGCTTCTTCTACGTCATCAAGAACAAGATAATCTGTGCTTACCCCAAACAGTTGACTCATTTTAATAATTTTATCCAAGTCTGGAATGGAAAGTGTACTCTCCCATTTTGACACGGCTTGACGTGAGACTCCGAGTTTGTCTGCTAATTCTTCTTGGCTATAACCTAATTGTTTTCGATGTTTAATAATCTTATCTGCTAATATCATAAACGTCCTCCTTCTGATGATTTAATTCTACCAATCCGTGCTGTTGCATACTATCATCTGTACCGTATAATATGTCAACTGAAGGTTGCAAAAGACGTAAACAGTGTAGATTATGATTGTTTTTAGATTTTAATTATACCATAGAGGTACGACTTGAATCGTTATTTTTTATCTTCAATATTGTTATAAAAGGTGTATAATATGAACCGAAAGTGAGTTACCTGTGAATCTATAAACATATGGCACCATGAAATCACTCATATTTAAAGAGATTCAAGTTACACTAAAACATTGTTATGTTACAATAATTACGCGGAGGTGTCTTATGATAAACTTAGAACCCGAAATTCAAGATGTTTTCCATGCATTACACAGTCAGTCTTACCAAGCATATATAGTAGGTGGATTTGTTAGAGATGCACTACTGGGATATACTTCAGATGATTTGGATATTGCAACCAGTGCGACACCTGAACTGCTCGATAAAATATTTAAAGATTATAATAATTATAAAAAGAATCAGTATGGAGTTCAATTTACAGTTGATCCCTATAATATAGAAATCACAACCATGCGTGTTGAAAGCTATGATAAAACAGTCCGTCATCCTGATACTGTTACTTTTGTTGATGATGTCTATGAAGATGCGAAACGACGTGATTTCACAATTAACGCCCTTTATTATGATTTAGATGAAGGACTCATTGATCCGTTCAATGGATATCAAGATCTTAAAGACCAAATATTAAGATGTATTGGTGACCCCATGATTCGTTTTCGTGAAGATCCCATTCGTGTCGCACGACTGTTTCGATTCCGTTCTGAAACGGGGTTTGCATTTGAACCAGAAACAGAAAGTGCTGCATTAAAATTAACAAAACTTATGAAGGGACTTTCGAAGAGTTTGATTCGCCAGGAATTAGACCGTTACTTCGTAGGATGTTATTTTTTAGAAACAGCGATGGGTTATCCTGAATTCTTAGGATCAATCTTTAAAGATGTGAATACGATGATTGGTTTTGATCAACACAATCCGTATCATGAATACGATTTATACAAACATACGGTAATCTGTATGAACTACTTACCAAAAGAAGCAAATTATCGTTGGGTGGCTTTATTCCATGATTTAGGAAAAATAGAAACACAGGTCTTTGATGAAGATGGCATTGCTCATTATCCTGAACATGCAAAGCTAAGTAATATCAAGGCTAATAAGATTTTAAGTCGCTATGGTTTTTCTAAGAAGGAAAAAGAAAAGATGTTGTGGCTAATTGAAAATCATGGTTTGAAATTACAACCTACAAAAGAAGATTTACAACTCTTAGTTAAAAATAGCGATATGGAGTATGCCAAAGATTTAGTTTTATTTAAGCGTGCCGATAATATGGCGAAGTCATTCCAAGCTAATTATCAATTGGAACGTTGCAACCACTTTATGCGTATATTAGAAGAAATTGAAGTGAATGAGGACCCAACTGATGTAACAGACCTCGCAATTAATGGAAACTTACTTAAGAAGATGGGAATCAAACTGGAAATGATTAATAAAGTTTTAAATGAACTCTTAGAACAAGTAATCTATCAGAAAGTTGAAAATGATCATAAGGCTCTCATTCGTTATGTAAAGGAGAAGTATCAATGAGTTATATTCAAATTAATGATATGAAAAAAGTGTACCAAGTCGGAAATGTTGAAATAAAAGCCTCAGACGGTGTTTCTCTTTCAATCGATGAAGGTGAATTTGTCGTTATTGTCGGTCCATCAGGAGCTGGTAAAACCACTGTTATGAACATCCTTGGTGGAATGGATAAGCCAACATCTGGTTCTGTAAAAATATCTGGTAAAGAAATCTCGAATCTGAATGATAAAGAAATGACCCAGTATCGTCGTGATGATGTTGGATTTGTATTTCAATCGTATAACTTAATTCCTAACCTTACAGCAATTGAAAATGTAGAACTCGCAACTCAAATTTGTAAAGATGCCATGAATCCTCAAGAAGTTTTAGAACAAGTAGGATTAAAAGATCGAATGAATAACTTTCCAGCACAAATGAGTGGTGGAGAGCAACAACGTGTTGCGATTGCTCGGGCGATTGCTAAAAATCCGAAATTGTTATTGTGCGATGAACCGACAGGGGCATTAGATACAGAAACAGGACAACAGATTCTTAAAGTATTAAGGGAGTGTTCTGATATCTATCGCATGACTGTTGTTGTCATTACGCATAATCAAACGATTACACAACTCGCAGATCGCGTTATTGAAATTAAGAATGGTCGTGTTGAATCCGATTGCCTTAATAACGATGTGAAAGATGTAGATGAAATCGTATGGTAAAGGATATACTTCGTGAAATTAAAGCAAAATGGCTGCAGTTTGTAGCCATCCTTTTAATTACATGTCTGGGTGTCGGTTTCTTTGTAGGAATCCGTGTTACAGGGTATGATATGCGTAAAACAGCAGACCTGTATATGGAAACCCATGATGTTTTAAATATGGAATTTCGTCATACCTTAGGCATCGATGATGTTATGATTGAATCCTTGAGTAACATCGTTGATGGCAAAGCTGTGGGTGTCAATGATACTGATAGCTTTGTGAAATCTGATTCTTTCGATGGTGTGATGAAACTCATTGAGTATACAAAACTAACAAGTCAAGACATCACCTTAATCGAAGGAGAACTTCCCAAACAATCTCACGAGTTGGTTGCAGACCATATCCTTAAGGATCAACGTGGACTGAAACCTGGCGATACTGTTGAGATTAAAGATAATGATGTGTTTGAACCAGAGTCTTATAAAGTGGTTGGTTTTGTAGAATCAAGTCGTTATATGAATTTAGAACGTGGTAATTCGCAAATAGGTTCAGGAAATATTCTTGGTTTTCTATATATTAATGAGCCAACAGCTAAGCATGATATCTATACCAGTGCTCGTTTTTACCTAAACGAAGGCGCCGACGTTGATGCAGAAATTAAAAAAGTTAAAGCTCAGGAAGATGTTCTAACCCAAGCACGATATGAAAGAGCAATTGCTCCTGAACTTGAAAAGCTTAAAGACGCTGAAGCAGAATTAAAAACTGCACGTGATGAAGCGGAAATACAATTCGCAGATGCAAGAAAACAATTAGATGATGGAAAAGCAAAACTTGATGGACTCTATACAACTATTGATGATGGTATTTATAAAATGGCTCAGGGTCTTGATATGGAGCTGGCTGCAGGATCTTTTGAAAAGCAAATCGGTGATGTCTTAAGAGTTTCACAAGAAAAACAAAAGACAGTTCAAACTGAACTTGATAAGCAACGTAGTGATTTAATTAAGAAACAAACTGGAGTCGAGGCGGGATTGGCTCAAATTAAAGTGCAAAAAGATGACCTTCTCGTGAAGTATGAAGTACTTGAACAGAAAATTGAAAGTACAGATCCAACGTCACCTGAATACCCTCAGTTGGTAGCACAATTCGAAATGGTCAAAGCGGGACTGGCTGAAATTGAAAAAAATGAACAACCACTACTTGAAGCACAAAAAGAGATTGAGAATGGACTCACACAAATTGATGCGAAACAGACTGAAATAGACACTCTATTTGGAGAAATTAGAACCAATTCTGCAGTGCTATTGGATGTTTCGAAGAAATACGATGAAGGACTTGCAACTTACAATCAGCAAGAAGCAACCTATCAAACAGAACATACTCATACTTTTTCAAAAATAGATGAAGCACAACAAATAATTGATGACGGTTATAAAGAAATCGAAGAAAACCGGACGGGTAAGGCGTTTGTCCTTGGTCGTGAAGATGTATTGATTGGTTATCGCGAATTTTATGATGATAGTGATCGGATTGAGGCAATTGGACAAGTTTTTCCACTTATTTTCTTTGGAGTCGCAATTCTTGTAACATTAAGTACAGTATCAAGAATGGTTGACGAATCCAGAATGCAAATCGGAGTCTATAAGGCTTTGGGATATTCTTGGTTTAAGACTTCCTTGAAGTTTGTGGGATTCGCATTTATTGCATGGTTCTTAGGATCAATCCTAGGTATTGCGCTCGGATTTTACTTTATACCAACATTAATCTATGACGCCTATCGTATTATGTATTTAACACCGGAACTCGAAACAGGAATTATCTTATCGTATGCGTGGTTACCATTGTTGGTAAGTTTCCTCTCATCGGTAGGAATTGCGATGGGTCGTTCTATGAAGGTAAGTCGTGAAACGACGGCTAATCTATTGAGACCACCACTTCCTAAATCGGGGCAACGCATCTTCTTGGAAAGAATTACATTCCTATGGGAAAGGATGAGTTTCCTTTATAAAGTAAGTATGCGAAATCTCTTCAGAAATAAAACGAGATTCTTGATGACAGTTATAGGTATTGGTGGATGCTGTGGACTCTTGATTACTGGATTTGGATTGCGTCATTCTATTTACTCAATTATTGATAAGCATTTTGATCAGGTTATCAATTATGACGGAATGATTACTTATAATGGTTCAGTTGATTTATCAAAAGTCGAATTAGATGGTAGCATTGAAATCATGTCTGAAGGGATTACCGTAGGAACACGTGATGCGCAAATGTTCGTGGCAGATGATCTTAAAAATCTCAATCAATTTATAAACTTTAAAGATAGAAAATCACATGATGATATCGTGGTTGACAATAGTGGCGTTATTATTTCTGAAAAACTTGCAATTCTAGAAGATCTCAATGTAGGGGACATGTTCACATTTGAAATCTTAGATCGAGAGTATCAAGTTCCGATTACGGGAATTGTGGAAAACTACGTCATGCATTATGCCTACATGAGCGATGATACTTATCAACGTGTAACTGGAAATGAAGTTAAAGATAATGTTATCTTGTTTCAGACTGATGCAGCATCAGATTCATTTAAAACAACCTTGTTAGAACAATCAGATGTATTCTCAGTGTCGTTTCTAAAAGAGATGCGTGACAGTTATCAAGATGCCATGGGTAACTTTGATATTGTTATCTATGTTGTTGTTGGGGCTGCGTTCGCCTTAGAACTCATCGTATTATTAAACTTGATTTCGATGAATCTATCCGAACGACAAAAAGAACTTGCCACACTTAAAGTTCTTGGCTTTTATCCAAAAGAACTCGCTCAGTATATTTTGAGGGAAAACATTGTACTGACAGTACTCAGTCTGTTCTTTGGTGTATTCTTTGGGTATTATCTCCATAAGTTTGTAATCTTACAAGCAGAGATTGACGCGGTTATGTTTAATCGTGAGCTCTTATGGACAAGTGTAGGAGCTTCGATCGCTTTAACATTTATTATTTCAATTATCATCAATTTATTGATGGCTCGACGAACTAATCACGTCAATATGAGTGAAGCGTTGAAGACATTTGATGATTAATTCAAATAGGGTGGCAAAAGCCACCCTATTGACTTTAATTAGGGAAGTTTGTAAAATATTTGATATATATAAACGGAGGATTGTTTGTGGAAAACAGTGACGAGGGTAGTTTACCTAACCCTACTATGAATATAAACAGCAGAATAGAAGATGCTCTACGAGGGGATGTACTATGTTAAGTCAAGTAATTACATTACTAGTGTTAATTCTTTTAAATGCATTTTTTGCAGGAAGTGAATTAGCATTTGTATCAATCAATAATAATAAACTAAAGAGCATGGCTGAAGATGGAAACCGCAAGGCAACGATCGTACTACAACTTAAAGAAGTTCCTAACCGATTTTTATCTACGATACAAATTGGTGTTTCATTAGCAAGTATTTTATCAGGGATGTTTGCTTCCGAGGCGTTTGCGCAAATAATTACAGATTGGGTTGTGAATAATGGATGGATGACATCCGCAATGGTTAAACCAATTTCAATGTTGATTATTTCTTTAATTACTGCATATTTAATGTTGGTATTTGGAGAACTCGTTCCGAAACGAATTGCTATGACAAATCCAGAGAAGTTTGCGTTCTTTGTTGTCTATCCAATTTGGATAATGTCAATTATTACAAAACCCCTAGTTCGATTCCTATCGTTTTCAACAAATGTTGTTTTACGAATTATTGGTATTGATCCGAATAAAACTGAAGATGAAGTAACTGAAGAAGAAATTCGTATCATGGTGGATGCGGGTGAAATTGATATTAATGAAAAAGAAATGATCAATAACATCTTTGATTTTGATAATCAAGATGTATCGGATATTATGACGCACCGTACGGATGTCATTGGAATCGATGTTGATACAACGTTTGATGAAATTCTAGACTTAATTGATGAAGAACGCTTTACACGTTATCCCGTCTATGAAGAAAACATTGATGATATTATTGGTGTAATTCATTTGCGAGATATATTACGCTTCATTAATGAGGAAAAAAATCCGAAACTTTTTAATATTAAAGAAGTTATGCGTGAACCAATATTTGTACCTGATTCAAAACGCACTGATGAACTCTTTAGAGAGTTACAGCTTGCGAAAACACACTTTGCTGTTGTTATTGATGAATATGGTGGAACAGCCGGTATCGTAACATTAGAAGACTTGATTGAAGAAATTATGGGTAATATCATGGATGAGTATGATGATGAAGAGATTGAAGATATTCTTCTTGTTCATCCTGGTGAATACTTGGTTGAAGGGAATGCGGATCTTGAAGATCTCGAAGATATCCTGGAAATTGACTTACCGGTTGATGATTACGATACAGTGAGTGGATTTATAGTTGGAGAACTGGGAAGAATTCCGAATGCAGAAGATGTACAATCTGATGAGTCGGATGTTGTCTTTGGTGATTATCGTTTCTCAATTATTGATCTTGATGAGAAAGTGATTGCGAAGGTACGTGTAACCAAAGAAAAACAAGACATCGAAGATGCCTTGTCTGAAGAAAATTAAATATAATACATATGATTGTCGCCGGATTCAGTTTTAATGATTTCGGCGATATCTTTTAGTTTAATCTCTTTAAGTTCTGCTTTTAATGCTTCATCAAGCGGTGTATACAAGTGTGTACACAAAGCTGAGTTTATAATATCGTCATCAGTTGATGGCGGTGTTTTTTCAAACATAGAGGGTTCTAAAGCGTTAAGGATGTTGTACATGTTACACTCTTTTGACTTGAGGAAGTAACCGCCTGTAGGTCCCTTAATAGCATCTACAAGGTTTGCTTGTTTTAGGCTTGAGAAAACTTGTTCCAAATAAATTTTTGAGATATTTAAGTGATCAGCAATGTTAACTAACGTAGTAACATCTTGATCATTGATGTGCATATAGGTCATTGCTGCGATACCGTAGCGTGTTCGTGCTGATAGTTTCATAATCATCACTCCTTACATGAATATATGTTAGGGGTTTTAAAAGGTAAAGTCAATGATTCCGACTGAGTAAACGAATTGTAATTTAATGAGAGTGTTGTATAATACATATATAACATGGAGGATAACAAGGTTACTATGAAAATATATAATGAACTTACAGAATTAATCGGTAATACACCGCTCGTATCTTTAAAGAATATTGAAAGAGAATACGATGTTCAAGCAAATATTTTAGCGAAAGTCGAATTCTTTAATCCTGGTGGAAGTGTTAAAGACCGTATTGCATTCGCAATGTTATCACAAGCTAAAAAAGAAGGTTTAATTAATGATGAAACAGTTATTATTGAGCCAACGAGTGGTAATACAGGAATTGGTTTAGCTTCAATTGGTGCATCAATGGGATTACGTGTCATTCTCACAATGCCAGAAACAATGAGTGTTGAGCGTCGCAACTTATTGAAAGCATATGGAGCTGAACTTGTATTAACAGATGGAAGTACTGGAATGAAAGGTGCCATTGCGAAAGCAAATGAACTTGCTGAATCTTACGAAAATTCATTTATTCCATCACAATTTGATAACACAGCAAATGTTAAGATGCACTATAATACAACTGGACCTGAAATTTATCGTGATACCGAAGGCAATGTGGATATTCTTGTATCGGGTGTCGGAACAGGGGGAACACTTACGGGAACCGGTTCATATCTAAAAGAACAAAATCCAAATATAAAAGTAGTTGCAGTTGAACCAGAAACATCCGCAATTCTTTCAGGAGAAAAACCAGGACCTCATAAAATTCAAGGTATTGGAGCAGGATTTATTCCTTCAATTTTAGATGAATCATTAATTGATGAAATTATTCGAGTTTCAGATCAAGATGCATTCGAAACAGGTCGTAATATTGCTGGCAAAGAAGGACTTCTTGTAGGGATTTCTTCAGGTGCTGCAGTATTTGCAGCAATTGAACTTGCAAAGCGTCCTGAGAACAAAGGTAAGAACATTGTTGTGATTCTTCCAGATACTGGAGAACGTTATTTATCAACATTAATGTTTAATTATTAAGACATATTAAAACTGCAGTTTAAATTGCAGTTTTTTTATGCTATATTAGGTGCAATGAGGTGACACCATGACAAGAATAAAACGACAACCTATCTACCAACAAATTGCACTCGATATTGCTGCCCGTATCGCTCGCAATGACCTTGTGGAAGGGGAACGTATTTCAGGACGTTCAATTTTATCGAGTGAGTATAAGGTATCACCTGAAACAATTCGACGTGCAGTAAACTTATTAGAGGAAGTTGAATGTGTTCATGTTATAAATAATTATGGCGTCATCATCGGTGATAAGACACATGCCATTGCATATCTTAAATCGTTTAGTTCTGTGAGTGATGTTACGGAATTAAAACATCGACTTACTGATTTGATGGCTAAGAAAAATGAAATTGAAGTAGAAATACATACTATCGTAGATCAAATTGTAGATCTCAGTTCACGTTTCTCATTTTCAGATCCGATGAAGCGTTTTGAATTTGTGATTTCATCTAAATCAGAACTCGTTGGGAAAACAATTGCGACCTCTGCTTTCTATCAAACAACCCAAATGACTATCATTGCCATTAATCATAATGGTGAGGTTCTTTTATCACCAGGACCTGATGCTTCACTCGAAGTGGGAGACACGATTGTGGTCATTGGAAATATCCAAGATGTTCATAAAGTAGAAAAGTTAGTTCAAGGCTAGTCAATAGGAAAAAATATGATATAATAAATGCGATAATCGTACTAAAGATATATTCGTAAAGTAATTTTTATTTAAAGAGACGGCTGGTGGTGAGAATGCCGAATAGAAATTTATGAATGCTCCTTTAGCAGATGAGGAAACTCCGTGTGGTTTGCGTTAAAAACTTTGAGGTGTATACGTTTCGGCGTATAAATCAGGATGGTACCGCGTGAAAACGTTCCTGTAGTTGGAATGTTTTTTTTATTTTTAGGAGGCAATTATGAAAGAATTGACAGGAAATCAAATCAGAAATATGTTCTTAGACTATTTCAAATCGAAAAATCATATGGTTGAACCAGGTGCACCATTAATTCCTATTGATGATGATACTTTACTATGGATTAACTCTGGTGTTGCTGCTCTCAAGAAATATTTTGATGGCCGTGTAAAACCAGAAAACCCAAGAATTACGAATGTACAAAAATCATTGCGTACAAATGACATTGATAACGTTGGGAAAACAGCACGTCACCATACTTTCTTTGAGATGTTAGGTAACTTCTCAATTGGTGATTATTTTAAAGAGGAAGCCATTGGATTTGCTTATGAATTCTTATTCAGCGAAGAATGGATTGGTTTGGATGTAAATCAAGCTTATTTTAGTGTTCACACAGATGATCAAGAAGCATTCGATATTTGGACCCGAAAATTTAATGTGGATCCAAAGAGAATTCTAAAAACAGATGATAATTTCTGGCAAATTGGTGATGGTCCATGTGGTCCAAACTCGGAAATTTTCTACGATCGAGGCCCTGATTTTGATCCTGAAAACATTGGTGAGAAATTATTCTTCGAAGACTTAGAAAATGACCGTTATGTAGAAATTTGGAATATTGTTTTCTCACAATTTGATGGTGTTGAAGGTGGCGACATTCATACTTTTGAAGAGTTACCACAAAAGAACATTGATACGGGTATGGGATTTGAACGTCTTGTAAGTATTGTGCAAGGCGGAGAAACAAACTTTGATACTGATCTCTTCATGCCGATTATTCGTGAAATTGAAAAGATGAGTGATACACCTTATAAAGACAATGTTGTGGCATACCGCGTTGTATCTGATCATATTCGTTCGTTAGTGTTTACACTAGCTGACGGTGCAACATTCTCTAATGAAGGACGTGGTTACGTTTTACGACGCTTACTTCGTCGTGCTGTACGTTTCGGAAAAGTTCTTAATATTTCTGAATCATTCTTATATAAACTTGTACCCGTAGTTGTGGAAACAATGGGTGAGTTCTATCCTTATCTTGCAGATCGTCAAGAAATGGTACAAGAACTGATTCATGTAGAAGAAAAACGATTTGAAAAAACGCTTGCTGGAGGCGAAAAGCTCTTGCTTGAAACAATTGAATCAACAGATGGTAAAACAATCGCAGGTGATATTGCATTTAAGCTTTATGATACCTATGGTTTCCCAATTGAACTGACATTAGAAATTGCTCAAGAGCAAGGATATGATGTTGATATTGAGGGATTTAAACAAGCATTAGAAGAACAAAAAGAAAGAGCTCGTGGTAGTCGCCATAAAGTTGAATCAATGGGATCTCAACAAGAAGATCTTCTTAACTTCCATGAAGAAAGTGAATTCCTTTATGATTCAATTGAAAATGAATCAAAAGTTATAGGGCTTTTTGTAAATGGGAAACGTGTTTCATCCTTCTTAGGTAAAGGTGAGGTTGTCTTCGCAGAAACATCATTCTATGCTGAAAGTGGTGGACAAGTTGGCGATACAGGAACACTTGAACTTGATGGCAAGGTGGTTGCGACGGTTAGTGATGTTACTAAAGCAAATGGTGGTCAACACCTCCATCATGTAGAATCTGAAGTAGAAATTCATGAAGGTGATGCATTTACTCTTAAGATCAATGAAGAGCGACGTATCTTAATTCGTAAAAATCACTCATGTGTTCATTTACTTCAATCAGCATTAAAACAAGTTGTTGGAGATCATGTGAACCAAGCAGGATCTTATGTTGATGATGAATACTTTAGATTTGACTTCAATCACTTCGAAAAAGTTACGGATGCTCAATGTCTTGAAATTGAAACATTAATTAATAGTTGGATTGCGAAATCATTACCAATTCAAACAGAAGTCCTTGCACTCGAAGATGCAAAGAAAACAGGAGCCATGGCTTTATTCTCAGAAAATTATGGTCCGTTTGTTCGTGTAGTTTCAATGGGCTCTGTTTCTAAAGAGCTTTGTGGTGGTACCCATGCCCTATCAGTTGGAGAAATTGGATCATTTAAACTAGTGTCAGAAGAAAGTGTTGGTTCGGGAGTTCGACGAATTACAGGTAAAACAAGTTTAGGAGCCTATCAAGAATTCCATGCTCTTGATCAAGAAGTATCAAGTATTCGTGCAGCTCTTAAATTATCACCACAAAAGAATATTCTCGATAAGATTGATGAACTCGAAAAAGAAATTAAAGAATTAAAGAATAAAAACCAAGAAATGTTAGCTGATGTTCTTAAATCAAAAACTACGGAATATGTTGAAAACGCCGTAGAAATCGAAAACAATCTTAAGTTTATCTGGATTGAACAAGAAAATATGGAAGTTGCTGTACTGAAAAATCTTGTGGAACGTATCCGCAACCAAGTAGATATCGTTGTTGTAGTAAATGTTAAGGAATCATCACTAAACTTTATTGTCGGATGTAGTGAAAATGCAATTTCTTCTGGATACAAAGCAGGGGATCTTGCTAAGGAAGCAGCAACCATTACTGGTGGAAATGGTGGCGGTCGCCCTAATTTTGCGCAATCTGGTGGTAAAGATAGTACAAAACTGGGGGATGCGAAGGCTTTAATTTTCACTAAAGTGGGGATTGAACTTTAACTTTTGGTTTGAATGCGATAAAATAGAATTAGAGTATAAGGGAGTGATAGCATGTCTCGAAATAATGTAACAGAAACAATGGCTTTTAATTCAGAGTCTGTTAAGCAAGATCGGATCAAAGAAATCCTCGATGAAGTAACTTTAGCTTTAGAAGAAAGAGGCTACCAGGCGGTCAGCCAAATCTCAGGATATTTGATTTCAAATGATCCTGCGTACATTTCTTCACACAAAAATGCTCGGGTAATGATTCAACAAGTTGAACGTTACGAAATCATAGAAGAACTTGTGCGGTTCTACTTAAGCCAAACAGAAAATAAATGATTGAGAAAATCATTGGACTTGATTTAGGTTCAAAAACATGTGGTGTTGCAATCTCTGATGGATTGGGTATGTTTGCCCATCCTCATGCAACACTTTATTATAGTGTAAACGTTGATGAACTTAAGGAACCTTTAGAGTCACTTATTAAAAAAGAAAAGGTTAAAACGATTGTCTTGGGATACCCTAAGATGATGAATAATGATATCGGAGAGCGTGCACAACTTTCGGAATCATTTAAAGAAACATTAGAAACTTGGTTTGATTGTAATGTAGTACTTATGGATGAGCGCCTAACCAGTGTAGTGGCAAATCGCCAACTCATTGATTTGGATGTTTCTCGTAAGAAACGTAAAAAAGTTGTAGACCAACTTGCAGCAGTTCATATTTTACAAACTTACTTAGATCAAGTAAAACACCATGGAGGAAACCTATAATGGAAGAAAATAAATCAGTAGATGAAAAAACAATCGTAGTTATTGACGACGATGGATCAGAAAAAGAAATGGAAATTTTATTCACATTTAACGATGATGAATACAATAAGAGTTATGTACTTTATGTCGACCCAGCAGATGAAACAGGCGAAGTATTCGTATCATCTTATACTGAGGAAGGCGAACTGAACAATGTTACTGAAGAAAAAGAATGGGCAATGATTGAAGAAGTATTCAATACATTCATCATCCAAGCTGAAGAACACGTTCATGACGAAAACTGCAACCATGACCACAACCACTAAACGCGTTTTAGTTGGAATAGTTGTTGCTCTTGTTATAGCACTTGGCTCTTTCTTCGCACTTTATAAAGTTAATACCCAGGGTGTTACAAAGAACAGCGAAACTGTTCTTTTTGAAGTGAAACAAGGGGAGTCATTCCAAACTACCTTAGATCGTCTTGAATCAGAAGGTATCATTCGTTCTGCTTACTTTACAAAAATCGAATCAAAAATTAGTAAGAAAAACCAAACATTCCACGGAACGTTTGAATTGGATAAATCTTTAAGTTCCAAAGAAATTCTGACGCGACTTGCTGATCCTGATTTTTCAAAAGATACTACGAACAATGTTACAGTAACTCTTGTAGAGGGAATCTGGGCGAAAGATATTGCGAAAGAAATTGCTGCAGTAACAAATACTAAGGCTGAGAGATTTTTAGAACTGTGGAATAACAACGAATTTATTGAGTCTCTCATGAAAGACTATGAAGTTATTCCTGCATCTGTTCTAAAACTTGATAATGTGAGAGTGAAGCTTGAAGGCTATCTCTATCCTGATACTTACAATCTTAAAAAAGATGCAAGTGAAGAAGATATCACTCGTGAGCTTATCAAGAATGGAAATGATAAATTCCAACAATATAAAAATGATTTGAAGAAACTCGATATGTCTCAAGAAGAAATCATGACTTTAGCATCAATCGTAGAATACGAAGCATCGACTGATGAAGATATGAAACTTGTCGCGGGAGTATTCCTAAACCGTTTGAAACAAAATATGAAACTTCAATCAAGTGTTACCGTATGTTATTCGCTTTATGAATTTGATTCATGGACTGAGTGTGAGAGCGCTAAAAATAACCAACATGATACTGTTTATAACACTTACGTTTATGAAGGGTTGCCTCCAGGGCCAATCCTAAATCCTTCATTAAAGGCAATTACTGCTGTATTGAACTATACGCCTAGCGATTATATTTTCTTTATAGCAGATGTCAATAATGTAAAAGATGGTAAAGTATATTACCAAGTTACTTATCAAGAACACGAAGCTGTTCGAAAAGAATTACTAGGATACTAGGAGGAAAGTATGAATCCAATTGTTATCGGGATTGCTGGTGGTAGTGCATCAGGAAAATCAAGTATTGCTAAGATACTTAAGGGACACTTTGAGGAAACTCAAAATGTAGTAATTATTCGTATGGATGACTACTACAAAGATCAAAGCCATTTGCCAATGGAAGTTCGTTTAAATACTAACTATGACCATCCATTTGCATTTGATATGGATTTGCTTGTCAGTGATATTACAAAGCTAAAAAATCGTCAAGCAATTGAAAAACCAGTTTATGATTTTATGAATCATACTCGTAGTCAATACACAGAAACAATTGAACCAAGTGATGTTATCGTGATCGAAGGGTTAATGATTCTTGACAGCGAAGAGCTCAGAAACATGCTTGATATCAAAGTATTTGTTGATGCACCTGCAGATATTCGTTTCATTCGTCGTCTTGTTCGTGATGTTAACAAACGTGGACGTCAATTGGATCATGTTATTGAACAATACATGACAACCGTTCGTGTCATGCACGAACAATTCGTAGAACCATCAAAACGTCATGCAGATATTATTATTCCTGAGGGAGCTCATAATACTGTAGCGATTGATTTGTTAACTACCAAAATAAGTAGTATCATTAATGCGAGTATGTTATAATTTTTAATCAAGGAGTGATAAAATGACAGAAAGAATTCCTGTAACACAAGAAGGTCTTGATGAGTTAAACCGTGAGCTACGTCAATTAATCGATGTAGAAAGACCAGAAGTTATTGAAGATTTAAAAGCAGCACGTGCACAAGGTGACTTGTCCGAAAATGCTGACTATGATACGGCACGTGACCGCCAAGCGCGTGTTGAAGCAAGAATCCGTGAACTTGAACATACAATTTCTAAAGTTGAAATTATCGAAAGCACCACAAAGAAACATAAAACTGTTTCACTTGGAGCTACCGTTACAATTCTAGATATGGAATTTGATGAAGAAGCAACATATTCAATTGTTGGTTCTGTTGAAGCCGATCCAGAACATGGTAAGCTTTCAAACGTTACACCACTTGCACAAGCTATGCTTGATGCTGTTGTTGGCGATATCGTAGAAGTTGAAGTTGACGAACCTTACAAAGTTAAGATTCTAAAAATCAAATAATATTAATAAGGACTTGTTGGTGTCGTTACCTAATTTAACATAGGTGATTGCATGCAACGAGTTTTTATTTTGGGAGTCCTTATTTGTTTAGTCATTTTGGTTCTACTTTCCCTCTACGATATTCATCCCATTGAAGAGGATGTAAAGAAAATTACAGTTTCATTAGTGATTGACGGAAAAACTGTAGATATTGAAATTGAACCTTTCGCAACGATTCAAGAAGCAATAAAAGACATTGATTTGCCACATAATATAGACTACGAATCATTAAATTTGAATCAAGTATTATTTCACAGAGATGTAATTACACTTCCTGTTCTTACAGAAAAACAAAAGGTCTCGATCAATACTGCATCTGTAGAAGCTCTCATTGATGTACCAGGAATCGGCCCTGCAACTGCAGAAGCTATCGTTGGATATCGAAGTGATATAGGGATGTTTCAAACCTTAGAGGACCTTATGAATGTTAAAGGAATTGGGCCCAAAAAATTTGAAAAGATAAAAGATTTAATATGCTTGTAGTTTATGAATTGTTGCTATTAAATGCCGTTTCGTTAAAACCAATAGTTTATTGTGTAGTTGTATCACTTCTTTCGTTAATCAACATGAAACGGATCAATAGAAATCATCGATATCTTTTTTTATTGTTATCTTTAGTACTCTTTCACCAACACTATATTTTTCATTCTCAAGATTCAGTGAGAGGAATTGTCACTACTATTCATCCGTATAGCTACACTGTAAAAGGACTGAATGAATCCTATGTTGTTAAAGGAGAGTTTGAAGGTCGGATACATGACTTTATCGAAGTTACAGGAATCAAGACCGAAATTGATAAAACGTATCGCCAGTCTATGATGCGAACACAGTATCAAATTAGTAATCCGAAAGTTAGCACCTTACGAAATATGTCGCTTTTTAAGTTCAAAATACATAATGAAGTAAAGGATAACAAGTGGGGTAGGTTAATTCTCCTTAACGATTATCATGAAGATTTTCCAATGCTTAGCTCTTTTTCAATCCAAATATCCGGCGTTTTACTTGTAATTAAATGCATATTTCGAAGGCAACTTACTGAGGAACAATTTAAAAATATTCGGTACTGTGTTGTAGGTCTCGGATTATTTTATTTTGATTTTGATTTTTCTTTGATAAGACTCATGTTCTTACTGCTTTTTAATCGTGAGTATACGATTATGATATTACTTTCTCTTTTTCCAAAATGCTCTCATTCACTTTCATTTTTATTACCTTTTGGATATTTCTTATACACGAATATTTCTATAAAAACATCGGATGCAAATCGTTATATTTTTAATGGTTTGGTAATGCTTCATAAAGTTCACAAATTTTCTATCATTCAGCCTTTTACCTTTAAATTCCATCAATTCATGGCAGGATTACTCTTTATTGCTGCACTGATTACGGTTTTATTGGGTCAAAACTTTGTTGTTATAGAATTCATCATGAACCTATATTCAAAATGTATGAATGCACCCATAATCGAAAGGCAGGAACTAGTTGGGACGCCTAGTGTTGTGGGAATTGTTTTATTAGTTATGAGTACCATTAAAGCGAAAAAATGTTGGAAGAAGTGTGTTGTATTATCAATGACCTTTTTTATGTTATTTCCATTATCGACTCGAGTTAGATATCTCGATGTTGGGCAAGGGGATGCTACATTGATTCAATTCCCTTTAAATGCAATGAGTGTTTTGATCGACACGGGAAAACCGAGTAAAGAAGGAATGTTATCTAGAATGTTAAATCAATATGGTGTTTCCAAACTTGATTACCTTATTGTGACCCATGATGATTTGGATCACTCTGGAAATGTCGAATACATTCTAAAGCGATATCCAGAAGTTACACTGATAGACGAAAAACCAGCATCAGTTCCCTTGTTTCGATTTCTTCTCAATGACAAAACATATCAAGGTGATAATGAAAATAGTCTAATCTGCGAAACCAAGATTCAAGGTTTACGTTTCATGTTTATGGGAGATGCAACTCGTGAACAAGAATTAGATATCATTAAATTCTACCCTCATCACCAGATTGATATTTTAAAATTGGGCCATCATGGATCTAAAACATCAACGGACCCATCATTCATAAAATCAATACAGCCACGTTTTGGAATGATAAGTTCTGATCCTAAAACATATGGGCATCCTCACGCTTCAGTACAGAGAACTCTGTATAATGCGAATGTGAGAGCTTTGGAAACATCCAAGGAAGGAACTATATCAATTATTCTGTATCCTTTTCTACGATATATTACTACATCATCCCACGGATTTGATATAATAGAAACGGTGATTCGATGATAGATGTTTTAATAGGAAAAAATAAAGTTCTGATTGATAAAGAAATTAAGGACATTGAAAAGGCAGTGGCTGCAACCTACGGTGATTTAGATCGTATGGAATTTAATATGGCAGACCGTGATTTTAAGTATGATTTATTGAATGAAGCCATGCATACGATTTCCTTGTTTGGTAATTATCAATTTATAATTTTGCGTTACAGTGATAAAGATTCAAGTAAATTAGATGAAGCTTCGCTAATTGAAACACTTACTCATTTTAACGATTTTCAATTCGTTCTTGTTTTAGAAAAAAAACTATTGGCATCATCGAAATTAAAAAAAATGTTGGATAAGAATGCGAAAACTAAAGTTGTAGTAGATCCTCGTGAAGCAGATATTTCACATTACATCCGTCAACAAGCCAAAGAACGTTTCGAGATTTCTGAGGCTGCGGCACGCAGTTTAGCGAGTCGCGTTAAAATGGATTTAGTGAGACTTCAACAAGAGTTACTGAAACTTGAAAATGTTGGTGAACCTATTGAGGTAAAACATATCGAGATGTTGGTCTCAAGTGAATTGGATGATAACGTATTTAGATTGTCAGATGCATTACTAAAAAAAGATGGTAAAACAGCCATTGAAGTATATCAAGAGCTCTTGGCACAACGACTTGATCCAATAGCATTGATGGGTTTGGTAGCATCAAGTCTTAGACGCCTCTATCAAGTTGGAGCTCTGAGTGAATCAGGATATGGAAATGAACGTATTGCGAGTACTCTTGATATGAGCGATAAACAAGTAGGTTTCATATTGAGAAACCAGTATCGAAATTCATGGGAAGTTCTCAGTTTATTAAATGAATTAGGAACTATTGATCAAGGTGTTAAGCTTGGGAAAATCGACCGTTTCATCGCCTTTGAATTATTCTTGATGAAAGTTGTGGGAGCATAAAAAAACACTGAACGAATTCAGTGTTAGTCGAGTGTATTATACAATCTAGAAATATCTGACTTTTTACGGCTCACATAGTTCTTGTGGTGAATATTACTCGTCATTGATTTGTCTAAGAGAGTATTTGCATTTCTAAATAACTCGGTTGCTTTCTCTTTATCTTGATTTTCAACTGCGACGGTAAAATTCTTGAGTGTATTTTTCAACTGTGATTTTTGGCGTTTATTGCTAAGCGCTGATTTTTCATTCGTTTTTACACGTTTGGTATTACTTTTAATATTCGGCATTACAAATCCTCCTTTTCATAGATTAATTGTATCAAAATTGTTGTGATATATCAATTACGCTAAAGTGAACATATGGCGAAACATGACACTCTTAATCTTTTAAAGTGAGAAGTATACATGAATAAATTAACCGTGTTATAATAAGGCATAGGATGTGATAAAATGCGCGTAATTTTTATGGGGACAACCCCTTTTTCATGTGTTATCCTTCAACAATTGTTGGATGACGGATATGATGTTGTGGCAGTAGTGACACAACCCGACAGACCTTTTGGTCGTAAGAAAATATTGAAAGCCTCTTCTGTAAAGGAACTGGCTATTAAAAAT
>JAVWLP010000015.1:27187-43921 GCA_036637915.1 Erysipelothrix sp.
AACAGATTTTGAAGAAGTGTTGAGCTACAAGCCTGACTTGATTATTACTTGTGCTTATGGTCAAATTGTACCGAAAGTAATTCTTGATTATCCTCAATTTGGTTGCCTGAATGTTCACGCATCATTATTACCTAAATTCCGTGGTGGTGCTCCAATTCATTGGTCCATTATCCGCGGTGAGAAGGAAACAGGAGTTACCTTAATGCATATGGATGTTGGAATGGATAGTGGTGATATGTTAGCTTTCCAAAGTGTTCCGATTGATGAAAATGATACAATGGGTCATGTTGAAGCAAAACTCATGGAGGTTTCTAAAACACTGATTCATGAAGACTTAAAAGATTACCTTGAGGGTAAACTTAAACGTCAAAAGCAAAATGGTGAAGATGTTACACTTGCGTATACGATTCAAAGAGATGATGAATACATTTCCTTTAATCGTGATATTGATGATGTCTACAACCACATTCGTGGTTTAATACCGTGGCCAGTAGGATATGGTGTCGTTGAAGAACAAAATATCAAACTCCATAGTGCATCTAAAATCATGAAAGATCATCAGCACGAACTTGGGGAAATTGTCTCAGTTGAACCGGATGGTATGATGGTTGCAGCTAAAGGTGGCTATATCGTTTTAACACGAATTCAATTATCGGGGAAACCAGCTATGGACATAAAAGACTTTGCGAATGGCGTTGGACGTGATTGGGAAGGGAAGATGTTTGAATGAATGAACAATATGAAATAAAAAGAACACAAACAATGGTCTTAATTGCACTGATGACCGCCCTTATCGCATCTATCACCATGTTTGTGAAAATACCATTGCCTTATGGTTATTTAAATCTCGGGGATTTTGTAATTATGGTAGCTGCAATTATTTTACCATTTAGAGGTGCAATGTTTGCAGCGGGTATTGGATCAGCAATGGCTGATTTAATGTCAGGTTATCCACAATATGCAATCTTCACACTGTTTATTAAAGCTTTCGAAGTCGTAATAATCTTCTTATTGCGCAAACATATTGATACGCCCAAGCGTGCTCTTCCATTTGGAATGGCAGCATTAATGATGGTCTTATCTTATGCAACAATTGATGCTTTCCTAGTAGGAAACATTCAATATTTCTTTGTCTCTGCGCTTCAAAATGCGGCACAAGGAATCATTTCAGCGGGAATGATGGTTCTGCTTTATCCGCGAATTAAACATATTAAGAAATACTTATGAGGGACAAATTTATGAATCAAAAAAATATTAGAAACTTTTCGATTATTGCTCATATTGACCATGGTAAGTCAACGTTAGCAGATCGAATCTTAGAAAAAACAAATACTGTCGCGACACGCGATATGCAAGAACAATTACTTGATCAATTGGATTTAGAGCGTGAGCGTGGTATTACAATCAAGCTTAACTCTGTTCAACTTGGATATCATGCTGACAATGGCGAGGATTATATATTCCATTTAATTGACACTCCAGGTCACGTTGACTTTACCTATGAGGTATCACGTTCACTTGCTGCATGTGAAGGGGCCATTTTAGTCGTTGATGCAACACAAGGAATTCAAGCACAAACATTAGCAAATGCATATCTTGCAATTGAAAATGATCTTGAAATTATGGTTGTTATTAACAAAGTTGATTTACCATCAGCGGATCCTGAGCGAGTTAAACAAGAAATTGAAGATGTGCTAGGAATCGACTCAAGTAAAGCACCTTTAATCTCGGCGAAAACAGGTTTAAACATAGAACAAGTACTTGAAGGTATTGTTGCGCAAATTCCATCACCTGAAGGTGACATTACAGCACCACTACAAGCATTGGTGTTTGATTCAATCTATGATTCTTATCGAGGCGTCATTGCTTCTGTTCGAATTAAAGAAGGTGAAGTCAAAGTTGGGGATGAAATTAAATTTATGGCTTCTGGCGCTACATTTGAAGTAACTGAACTTGGTGTACGTACACCAGTCGAAGTTAAAAAAGATAAACTTGTCGCAGGAGAAGTAGGCTGGATTGGTGCAAGCATCAAATCCATCCAAGATGTTCAAGTAGGGGATACTATTACGCTTGCTGATAGACCTGCATTACAACCTCTAGAAGGGTACCGTAAGTTAAACCCAATGGTTTTCTGTGGACTCTATCCGATTGATAGTAAACGTTATACAGATCTACGTGATGCTTTAGAGAAGATGTCACTAAATGATGCTTCTTTAGTATTTGAACCAGAAACGTCCCAAGCTCTTGGATTTGGATTCAGATGTGGTTTCTTAGGACTTCTACATATGGATGTTATTCAAGAACGTTTAGAACGTGAGTATCAGTTAGAACTTATTGCTACTGCACCATCCGTTATCTTCCATGTCTTTATGACAAGTGGTGAGATGATTCGTCTAGATAACCCTTCGAAGATGCCAAACACATCAAGTGTTGACCGTGTTGAAGAACCGTTTGTTGAAGCACAAATCATTGTTCCGACAGATTATGTTGGAGCAGTAATGGAATTGTGTCAAAATAAACGTGGTATCTATGTGGATATGCAAGCACTCGATGCGACACGTATGAATATTGTTTATCATCTACCGCTTGTAGAAATTGTTTATGATTTCTTCGACCGTCTTAAATCATCAACACGAGGATATGCTTCATTTGATTACCATTTTATTGGTTATCGCGAATCAAATCTTGTGAAGATGGATATCTTATTAAATGGTGAAATTGTGGATGCTCTTTCTACAATTGTTCACCGTGACTTTGCATTCCATCGTGGAAAAGCAATTACTGAAAAATTAAGAACATTAATTCCTAGACAACAATTTGAAGTTCCAATTCAAGCTTCTATCAATCAAAAAGTTATCGCGCGATCAACAATTAAAGCGCTTCGTAAGAACGTTATCGCTAAATGTTATGGTGGAGATATTTCACGTAAGAAGAAACTTTTAGAGAAACAAAAAGAAGGAAAGAAACGAATGAAACAAGTCGGAAATGTAGAAATACCTCAAGAGGCGTTCATGTCGGTTCTATCAATGGATGATGAATAAGCAAACACTTCAAGAGTTTGAAGCGATGCGACGTCATTTTGGATGGGATGAAAGTGATACTTTAGAGTTCTTAGTTTCTTGCGTAAAAGAAGAAGCTGAGGAACTTGTACACAGTCTCAACGAAAACGAAGAAGCACTTAAGAAAGAATTAGCCGATGTCATGATGTATTGTTATGCAATATGTATCGATAACAATTATGACATGGATATATTAATTCAAGAGAAAATAAAGGAGGTTATGAAACGTGAGTACTGAAGCTCTATATGTTCATATTCCTTTCTGTGATCACATCTGTGGTTACTGTGATTTTACGCGATTTAACTATGCGAGAATGATTTCGGATCAATTTATGATTCGTCTTCTTCAACAAATTAATGCGTTACCTGGAAATTTAAAAACAATCTATGTTGGTGGCGGTACACCGACTTCTCTTCAAGATGATCAACTTGAAGCACTCTTACAAGCATTGAAACCCAAGCTTGCAACAGAGTATGAGTGGACATTTGAAGGAAACCCTGAAAACTTAACCTATGATAAAGTAAAACTTCTTTATGACTATGGTGTGAATCGTATGAGCTTAGGAGTTCAAACAACACACGATGATCTTTTAGAAAAGATAGGTCGTCATCACAAATTTTATGATGTAAAAAAAGGTGTTGACCTCCTTCGTGAGATTGGAATTGCCAACATATCATTAGATTTGATGTATGGACTACCAGGACAAACATTAGAAAGCTTTGAATCTTCGATGCGTGATGTCATTGAATTGAAACCAGATCATGTTTCTATCTACGCGCTTACTGTTGAACCCAATTCGTTATTTGGAAGAAAAGGAATCAAGCCAGTTCCTGTTGAAGTTGAAACAGAAATGTTTCTATCATGTATTAACATCATGGAAAACGCGGGATACGAGCAATATGAAATCTCGAACTTTAGCCTTCCAGGATCTCGTAGTGAACACAATCAAGTTTACTGGCGTTACGAGGACTTTTATGCACTTGGGCCCGGTTCGAGTCTCAAGGTTGACCACCAACGTAAGACATGGACCAAAAAACTTGGAGAGTATCTTCAAAAAGATGCTTACGCTGAATCCATTAATCTTACGCTACAAGATGAAATGTTTGAATTTGTTATGATGGGATTACGATTAAGAGATGGCATTGAATTTAAACGCTTTGAATCTCGTTTTGGACAACCTATGTTTGAAGTATTTAGAGATGCAATCGAACAAGGAGTTCAAAAAGAGCTGTTGATTGTGGAAGAGAACCGTTTAGTTACCACTTTTGCTGGATTTGTAATGCTAGACGATGTATTGATTCCATTTATGGATATCTTACCTGAAGATGAATAAAAAAGGACACATTCTCTGATTTTAAGAGGATGTGTCTTTTAGTTATTATTTGAGTTCTTGTAAGTAGTATTCGATGATGGCTTGAGTACCGTCTTCACTATAACCATTATCACTTAAAACTTGGTACATCTTTGTTACATTTTCCACGACAGGTAGATATAGAGGCCCTTTTTCATCAAGAATGAGTTTAAGATCTTTGAGGAAGTGTTTTACAAAAAAGCCAGGAGCATAATCTTTACGGATCATTTTCGGTCCATTATTAGCTGCTTGCCACGATGATGCAGAACCACCAACAATAACATCAAGCATCGTATTCATGTCGATTTCATGATAGTTTGCGTAATGAAGTGCCTCTGCTGTTGCTGAGATAGCACCAGCAATCGCAGCTTGATTTGCTAATTTAGCATGTTGACCATTTCCATTTTTACCCATGTAGTTTATTGTTTTACCCATGACTTCTAAGAGCGGACAGACTTCATCATAGATATCTTTTTTACCACCAACCATGATTGATAGTGTTCCGTTAATCGCACCAAGGTCACCACCTGTTACAGGAGCGTCTAGTATTTCATAGTCCATTTCATGAGCTTTCTTTGCAAGCGATACTGCAAGACTTGGTGATGAAGTTGTCATATCAACAAGGATAGCTCCTTTCTTTGCGTGTTTCATGATTTCTTCGTAGACCGATTCCACATCTTTAGGATATCCTACAATCGTGAATACAATATCAGCATTCTTTACAGCTTCTTCGATTGACTCAAACGCCTTTACCTTTGGCTCCATTGCTTTAGCTTTCTCAAACGTACGATTATAAGCAGAAACTTCATAACCTGCATCAGCTAAGTGTAATGCCATCGGTTTACCCATGACTCCAGTACCAATCCATGCAACATTCTTCATATATATTTCCCTCCAATTTGAGAATAGTATAACATGGGATATCTTTTTCGTGAAATTTCACTTACGATAATTTTAAATATGATATGATAAATTCAGTTGAAACTTAAGACATAGAGTCACTAGAAAAATGGCTCTTGAAAGACATCACAAAAAGTGTTAGTCTATATAATATTTGTTAAATAAAGATTGGAGAAATATTCTTTATGAATCAGACGCGAAGGATTGGCGTATTATTAGTACTATTAATGATGTTGGTGGGGTGTTCTGCGAACACGATGAAGACGTATGTCAAGATTACATCACTTGCTCATTACGAAGATGTTTACCTAACAGAGACGTATCCTGAGAATCCAGGAGTTTCTGTAAAATTGACACTTGCCGATAAAGTCTCTTTTGAAGATTTAGTTAAACATGCGAAACCTATTATCAGAATTGAGAATACAGATAATGAGAAAGTATACAATCTTTGCAGTGATAAGTTAAATGAAGAATATGTAGTTAAACTTATTGTTGCTTCTGATGACGAATCTTACTTATATTTATATCAAAAAGGAAGTAAAACAGAAGACTTCTTTGAAATTGATACGGATGATTTAAAGGCGTATCTTGAACCCATACTCCAATCTGTTCAGAACCAATCATTTGTGTTTGAATATTAATTATGAATCACGAAACTAAATAATAGAATTATATTGCTTAATCAAATGATTCATGATATTATTTATAAGCTTTACAACTGGGGTGTTTGTTACCTCGACATCATTCTCGGTCGTGAAGGACTTTAGATATTAGGAGGAAATCACAATGTTATCTAAAAATGAAAAACAAGCAATCATGAAAGAATATGCTCGTACAGAAAACGATACTGGTTCAGTAGAAGTTCAAGTAGCAGTTCTTACAGCAGAAATCAATATGTTAACAGAACATATGAAAGTACACAAGAAAGACCACCACTCAAACCGTGGACTTCTTAAAAAAGTTGGACGTCGTCGTAACCTATTAACTTACTTACGTAATGAAGACATCAACCGTTACCGTGAATTAATCACAAAACTAGGATTAAGAAAATAATCTTACTAAGGAGCTTATGCTCCTTTTTTATATATAGCTATATTTTATGAAGGGTAGTATATTTTACTACTCTTTTTTGTATTTTGGGTGTTTAAGATGAAAATCCGCAAGTATTCCACACAAAAACGCTTAATTGTTGTACTATAAGGTCGATATTATTACAGCTTATAATAATTGTGCTTAAGAGGGGAAGATTTACTAAATGAATATTAAAAAAGTTTCTCGTGCTGGGGGGCTCGGACTACTCTTTTTTGTAGTGTTTTTGTCGTCGTTTCAGATTTTTGCAAATGATACGAAAGCAAAAGCATCGAGCGTACAACCAGAAGTTTACAACTTCGAGTATACAGGTAAACCTGTCACTTTCAATGTTGAAAAGGATGGATTGTACCTATTAGAGTCATGGGGTGCTCAAGGGGGATCTGTTGGTGATTACCTCGGAGGAAAAGGTGGCTTTGCTTCCGGAGAACTCTATCTAAAAAAAGGTGAAGAGTTGACGATTACTGTTGGTGGTGATGGTGACTATAATAATGGTCGTGGCTACAATGGCGGTGGTTCAAGTTATAATAGTAATCAACGTGGAGGAGGTGCCACGGATTTTCGTGTAGGTGGTACAAGTCTCTATAATCGTATCTTGGTTGCAGGTGGTGGTGGTTCTGCAGGAAAGACAGGTCATGGTGCTGTTGGAGGCGGTCTTGTAGGAGCTACAGCAAATGGCGCTTCTGGATATGGTCAAGGTGGAAGTCAAAGTAGTTATGGTAGTTCTGGAGGCGGTTTTGGAACTGGTGGAAGTGGAACTTATGAAAATAGTAGTTATAAGGCTGCAACCGGTGGTGGTGGTGCTGGCTGGTATGGCGGTGGGGGAAATAAAAATGAACGTAGTGATTCTTATGGCTATGGTGGCGGTGGCGGATCGAGTTACGTATTAACGGGAGACAGCATTGAAAATGGTATTAAGATACCTAAGTCTCATAGGCCAACTCAGTATTACCCTGAAGAAAAATATGAAATGATTAATACTAAAATATACTCAGGTAAAGAAAGTTTCTTTGGAGTCGATGGGTTTAGAGAAATTGGTCATGATTTGAATGGTCATGCTCGAATAACTTATTATGGAAGCGAAAATTTGAGTAGTCCTGAAATTGATGGTATTCGGATCAATGGAACCTTAATTGATAATTTTGATCCAAAACGAACAGAATACACAATTAAGATACCAGGAGAATATAATTCAGAAGATGAAATAACTGTTGATCGACGTCATGCGGATCAAATCATCGTGGGTACAGGGAAGATTAAATTTGAATATTATAATAAAGTACAAAAAATTAATGTCTTCTCTGCAGATGGAAAATCAAACAAGGTTTATACCTTGAATTTTGAACGTGAATCCAGTAATAAACTTCAAAGCTTAAAAGCTGATAATCATGTTTTTAGAGATAATGTCGTTTTTGATGCTACTGTCTCAAAGTACTATGTTGATAGTTTTAAAGATGAAAGTGTCAATGTTAGTTTTACTACTTATGATAAAGAGGCTGTAGGCTCTGTAGTACGTGAAGCAATAAGTGATAATAAGGAACTGATCACTATAAGTGTGCAACGTGATGGCATTGATCCTTTTGAATATGAAATAGAAGTGAAGAAACACCGTAATATTGATTTTGAATTTAAATCGAAGAGTCAAGTTTTTATCGCGCCATTTGATGGTGAGTATCAATTAGAGGCCTGGGGTGCTCAGGGTGGAAATGTTGGTACGATGCTCGGAGGTAAAGGTGGTTATACTTCGGGACATATTACACTACAAAAAGGTGAGGAGATTACTGTAACTGTTGGTGGTTACGGTGAGTATAAAAATGGTAATGGTTATAACGGTGGTGGTTCAACTTATAACGGTAATAATCGTGGTGGCGGTGCTACTGATTTTCGTGTTGGAGGAAACAGTGTCTACCACCGTATTCTTGTAGCTGGTGGTGGTGGTGCCGCAGGTAAGACAGGACATGGTGGTGCAGCTGGAGGTTTAGCAGGTATTACCGCTTCAGGTGTGTCTGGATTTGGACAAGGTGGAAGTCAAAGCAGTTATGGATCTTCTGGCGGTGGATTTGGAACCGGAGGAAATGGAACTTATGAATCAAGCAACTATAATGCTACTACAGGTGGCGGTGGAGCTGGTTGGTTTGGCGGTGGTGGAAATAAGAATGATCGCAGCGACTCTTACGGATACGGAGGAGGCGGTGGTTCAAGCTATGTTCTCACCGGTGATCGGATCGTAAATGGTATAAAGATTCCTAAATCACATAGACCCTCAAACTATGCACCCAATGCAAAATACGAAATGACTCAGGCACAACTCATGTCTGGTAATGAAAGTTTCTTTGGAATTGATGGCGTAAGGGAAATTGGTCATGAAGAACATGGATACGCAAGGATAACATACTTTGGTAAAAATAATGAAAATACTGCGAACTTAGATGGTATTCGAATCAATGGAAAACTCATCGAGGGATTTAATTCTGATAAAACTGAGTACACTGTACGGATTCCTGGAGAACATAGACAGGAAGATGAAATTACGGTTGATCGTAGACATACAGGACAAATTGTAGCGGGTACAGGAAAAATAGGTTTTGATTATCATAATCAAGTTCAGAAGCTTAATGTATTTTCAGCAGATGGAAAATCAAGCAAGGTTTATACCTTGAATTTTGAACGTGAACCGAGCACGAAGCTCTTTAACTTGAATGTTAAAAATCATGTGTTTAAAGATAATGAGTCCTTTGATTTTAATAAATTTGAATACATTACTGAAAGTTTTAAAAATGAAAATATTGAAGTGGAATATGAAACATATGATCAAAATGCAAGTGTATCTGTAAGGACACAGTCTAAAGATGAAGATAATGAAGTCATTATCGTAACTGTTTCAAGTTCCGGAGTTGAGTCTACTGAATACAAAATTAATGTAAATAAAACACGTAGTATTGATTTTGATTTCAAGACGAACTTCCAAGTCTTTATTGCACCTTATGATGGGGAATATAAACTTGAAGCATGGGGAGCTCAAGGCGGAAGTGTTGGCACGATGCTTGGAGGTAAGGGGGGTTATACTTCTGGGTTAATTACTTTACAAAAAGGTGAAGAAATCACGGTAGTTGTAGGTGGCTATGGCGAATATAAAAACGGTAATGGCTACAATGGTGGTGGTTCAAGTTATAACGGTAATAATCGTGGTGGTGGTGCTACTGATTTTCGTGTTGGAGGAACCAGTGTCTATCATCGAATTCTTGTAGCTGGTGGTGGTGGAGCCGCAGGTCGAACAGGACATGGTGGTGCAGCTGGAGGTTTAGCGGGTATTACAGCTTCGGGTGTATCTGGATATGGTCAAGGTGGAAGTCAAAGTAGTTATGGATCTTCTGGTGGAAGCTTTGGAACTGGCGGAAATGCAACCTATGAATCAAGCAGTTATAATGCCACTACAGGTGGCGGAGGTGCTGGTTGGTTTGGCGGTGGTGGAAATAAGAATGAACGTAGCGACTCTTACGGATACGGCGGAGGTGGTGGTTCGAGTTATGTCCTCACAGGCAAATATATCGAAAACGGAATTACAATTCCTCAATCCCATCGTCCAAGTAATTATGCACCAGATTCAAAGTATGAAATGACTCAAACCCAAGTTATGTCTGGCAATGAAAGTTTCTTTGGCATTAACGGGATTAGAGAGATAGGTCATGAAGAAAATGGATACGCAAGAATTACATATTATGGTAAAAACACAGAGAGTACTTCAGATCTTGATGGCATCCGAATCAACGGTGAATTAATTGAAGGATATAATCCTAATAAATATGAATACACAATTATGATTCCAGGGGATTATAAAAATGATGATGAGATCACTGTTGATAAACGTCATACAGGACAAGTCATTGCTGGAACGGGTAAAATAAAAAATAATTATCATAACAGCACACAAGTGGTTTCTGTTATTTCTGCAGACAAAAAAACTAAACAGGACTATACCATTAATTTTAAACGCGAAAAAAGTTCACAACTTTATGATTTAAAAGTCGAACAGTACACCAATGCTTTTTCTTCTGTATTTGACAGTAATAAATACGATTATGAGATGAAATCTTATGTATATGGAGGCTTGAAAATTGTTGCGACAACGTTTGATGAAAATGCAAAGGTAAAAGTCGAAGGGGCCTCAAATGAGGAACTGTTGCCTGGAGATAATACGATTCGTGTCACTGTTTCTCGCGATGGCATTGATGACTCAGTGTATATCATCAAAGCAAAACGTCAGCGTGACATGTCATATGATTTTAGTAAAAAAAGAGAACAATTCATCGTGCCGTACACAGGTATGTATCGTCTTGAGGCTTGGGGTGCTCAAGGTGGAAATGTTGGTGATTTCCTAGGTGGTAAAGGCGCCTATGCAACTGGTGAAATTTATCTTCTTAAAGATGAAATAGTGAATGTAACTGTAGGTGGCGACGGAAATAATAATATTGGCCAAGGTTATAATGGTGGTGGTTCTAACTTCTCTGGAACTCAAAGAGGTGGCGGTGCTACCGATATTCGAATTGGCGGTGCAGGTTTCTATAATCGTATTTTAGTTGCTGGTGGTGGTGGATCTGCAGGTAAAACTGGACATGGTGGTGCTGCGGGTGGACTTCAAGGAATCAATGCTTCTGGAACTTCAAGTTATGGTCGCGGTGGAACGCAGACAGGCGGTGGAAGTGCCAACGGTGGCTTTGGGGTTGGAGGCTCTGCAATTTATGAAAGTAGCAGTTATACGGCTCAGACCGGTGGTGGTGGTGCTGGATGGTTTGGTGGCGGTGGTAACCGTAACGAACGAAGTAACAGTTACGGCTACGGCGGCGGTGGTGGCTCAAGTTATGTGTTCACTAGCACATCCCACAAACCAACTAACTATGCGCCAGCTAGCAAATATCAACTTGTTAATACAAACTTGATAGCAGGTAACGAAAATATGCCAGGACCTGATGGTTACACAATTGAGGGTAAAGAAGGAAACGGAGCAGTTCGTATTTCTTTACTTAACCTTTACTCATCAGATTCAACACTAAAATCTTTAGAACTGAGTTCAGGGACCATGGATAAACCATTTAATGCAAGTGAACGTGAGTACAATGTGGTCTTGGACACGGATCAATATGAATTAGTGATTAAAGGGGAAGTAACAGAACATAATGCAGAGTTGCAATGGGATCAAGATAATGTTCTTACAATTATGCCTGGAACTACAGTTGTGGAACTTCCAGTAATTGCTCAAGATGGAACACTTGGTATCTACAAGCTTAATGTTTATCGTGAAGCATCCAAGGATACAGGTCTGAAAGATTTAAGGATTAATGAACAATCAATCGACATGTTTGATTCGAAAACAACGGACTATGAAATCAAACTTGATTATAAGCAAGACCGTAATGCACTTATCGAAGGATTAAAAAATAAGCCCGGTCAAGTTATTGAAGGACTTGGAAATATAGAGTTTGAAAATAATAAACCAGTCGAAATTAGAGTTACATCCGAGACGGGTAATGAATCGAATACTTATACAATTACGCCTCGTATTGAAGATACAAATCTTCTCAAATCATTAAAATTATCTGAGATAAATTTTGAATTTGAACCGGAAACATTTGAATATGATATTGATATACCCATGGGAATGGTTTCAATCAATGTTGATGCGGTAGCTTACGACCATGAGGCTTTAATTAATGTAAGTGGTAATGGTTACTTAAGACCTGGTAAAAATAAAATTACAATCACTGTTGATGAACCGCATGTAGGGAAACAAATCTATCTAATCAATGTGAATCGATCTGATTCAGGAGAAGGTAGTGAAGATAAGATTTATGAGTATGTATATAAAGGTAAGAGTGAAACGTTTGTTGCACCGTATACTGGAAATTACCAACTTGAAGCTTGGGGTGCTGAAGGTGGAAACCGTGGCTCGCAATCAGGTGGTAAAGGTGGTTATGCAAGTGGACTCGTACACTTAAAACAAGGTGAGGAATTAACGATAAACGTTGGGGGATTTGGTAATTCAATATCCAAAGGTTATAACGGTGGTGGTGCCTCAGCAAGTAATGGAGTCTATGGTGGTGGAGCATCTGATATTCATGTCGAAGGGGAATCACTCTATCATCGTATTCTTGTAGCTGGTGGTGGTGGTTCTGTTGGAGCCTCCAATAAACCAGGTGGTGCGGGAGGGGGAAACTATGGCCAATCACGTACAGAAAATTATGGTACGGGTGGTCAAGGTGGTTCTCAAACTGCAGCGGGACTATTTGGTGATTTCGGTCTTGGTGGACGTGGTGTTTATGCTAACAATGGTCGTGGTGGCGCCGGTGGCGGTGGCTGGTACGGCGGCGGTGGTGTAAATCCTGACTACTCAGCTGATGATGATCGCGGTGGCGGTGGTGGATCGGGTTATGTCTTAACAGAAACCTCCCACAAACCTAAAGGATACACAGTCGATAAGAAATATTATCTCAGTGAAACAGAACTAAAATCGGGACTTGAAAGAATTCCAGGTAAAGATAGCGGTTATACAGTAGGAAACTCAGGCAATGGTTATGTACGCATCACCGCATTGAGAAAAGCATCAGAAGATAACCATTTATCAAAAATTGAAATCAGTTCTGGAAAATTAACGCCAGAGTTTGATCTTAAGCAAACAGAATATACTGTAGAACTTGATGCGGAAACTACAGAGTTAAATATCAAAGGTGTAGCAATGGATCCACATGCCACAATTGTCGGTAATGGTAAATACGATATTCCCGCAGGCAATCAGAAATTTGATTTAGTGGTTACCGCTGAAAATGGCGATATTAAAGCATATAGCATTAAGGTAAGTCGTCCAGCTTCGAAAGAATCAATGCCTGAAAATATTTTAATTAATGGATTAATTCCTTCTCTTTGTTCAGCATCTGATGATTACTGTAAGCTATCACCGAAATTTGATGTTAATCAAGATTTCGGAACTCATGGAGTTGTCTATAGCATGACAGTTCCTTCGCGAATTCGTTCGTTGGAGTTTTCTGTAATTAAATCACATGCCTATCAAATTGTGACTGGTGAAGGTGTTATTGAACTGCAACCAGGTTACGATAATCACTACTACATTGATGTGATGAGTGAAGATGGTGAGAGTTTCCATGCATACTCCTTTGAAATCAATCGAGATATGACAGGGAATGCTGACTTAGAATCGTTGAGCATGCTTAAACCGGAACGTGATTTAGAATTTAATCCTGATATTACAGAATACTATGTATCCGTTCCGCATGAATTTGAAAAAGTATCAGATCTCGACATACATGCCGAAACAATGGATCCAAATGCTGTCATTGATGTGAAAGCTGAGTCAACAGAACTTGAGTTAGGTATGAATACCCTAACGTATGAAGTCACTGCTGAAAACGGTCTTGTAAAAAACTATACACTAAATATTTATCGTGAAGAAAGTTCAAATGTTTTCTTGAAATCACTTGAAGTACTTCATAGTGGTGAAGCTATACCATTATCACCAAATTATCAGAAGGTATTGAATGATTATGTCGTGAATGTTGAGAATGAAATCGATGAAGTTGAACTTGTGGGTGTTGTTGATAATGAAGCAACTACAGTTGAAGGACTTGGCATTAAAAAATTAGAAGTCGGATCCAATCGATTTGTGATTAATACCCAAGCTCAAGATGGTACAAAAGGAAGCTATCGCATTCAAATCAATCGTAGTAAATCTAAGAATGCAAAGATTAAGTCGATCTCTATTGGTGGCAAAGAAATGAATCCTTTTGATCCAGATGTATTAAAACAAACATTTGAAGTGGCAGATGATGTGATTAATCCGGATCTTAAAGTTGAGCTTGCCAATGAACTAGCCACTTATACAACATCAGGTAATACCGTCAGACTACGAGGTGGTAAGAATATAATCAATGTTCGTGTTACAGCAGATCACGGAAATGTAAATCAATATGTTTTCACGATCAATAAAGCAATCTCTGATAATAACGAACTTACAAGTATTACTTCAAACCTTTTTGAAATCGAAGATTTCAATCCGGAAACATTAGAGTACAACGTTACAATTCCATATACGGAAGAACGATTGAATCTCAAAACAGAAACGAAGCATCCGCTTACTGAAGTATCGAAGCATCAAGGTATTGAATTGCTAACGGGTACCAACCGGGTTGAGATTCTTGCAACAGCAGAAAGTGGACGTATTGAAACTTACAGTCTCAATATAACAATGAAACCTAATGCAGATGCACGGTTGAAATCAATTATGACAAAACCAGAAGGGACAATGGAACCTGAGTTTAATGCTGATACCTATAAATACACACTCAATGTAAACAACGAGGTAGATATAATTGATTTTGAAGCCAAACCAATGATTCAATCTACGGTTATGAGTGGGGATGGAAAACATGAACTCAAACTTGGTTCTAATATCATAGAAATTAAGACTCGTGCTGAAGATGGATCTCCTGCAACGTACACTATTGATGTTGTTCGTGACCAATCAAGCAATACGGATTTAAAAACGCTTTATGTTCATGAAGGAGCATTGCATCGTGAGTTTAAGTCTGATGTTATTGAGTATTCCTTACTCGTACCTCAAGGAACAAGTAAACTTACGGTAGAGGCATTGCCAGTTAATCCTAAGTCAAAAGTACAAATACTTGATAATGTCCTTAATCCAGGTAAAAACCGTGTCATCGTAAGAGTTGATTCGGAAGGATTATCAGCACATAAGGATTATGCCTTGAATGTTACAGTTCAAGAAAAAGCATCTGAAAACATTGGTTTGAAGACTTTGAAAACATCTTCGGGAACTTTAAAACCAGAGTTTGATTCCAAACAACAGTTCTACCGTACAACTGTAGAAAATGATGTGACTAAAATTGATGTAGGTGGTGAAGTCATTACCACTGGTATAGAAGTTAAAGGCTTGGGAAGCTACCCACTACAAGTTGGAGAAAACTTAATTAAAGTTAGAACTCGTGCCAAAAATAACATCATCATGGATTATCAAATTGTTGTGACTCGTAAGCCTTCAAGTGATGCATCACTCGTGGGATTGTATGTCAATGGACTTCTTGATAAGGAAATCAAATTCGATAAAAATGTCTCAACTTATTCGGGTAGAACTGATCGAAGAGCACTAAGTATCTCAGCATCTCCATTCCATCCAAAGGCAACCTATGAAGTATTAGGAAATCATGATTTTGTGACAGGAACCAAGAATGTTGTGATTGTTAGGGTTACGGCAGAAGATCGTCAAACAACCAAAGATTATACAATTACAGTTGATAAAGTTCCATCTAAAAATGCGAATCTATCTCAGTTATCAATTAGTGGTATTCGTTTTGAACCGAACTTTGTATCAAATAAAACGGTATATAAAGCTTCGGCTCCATTTGAACTTCACTCTGTAAACGTGTCTGCAAAAGCAGAAGATGACGACGCAGTTGTGAACTATCCAAAAACAGTGCCACTTAAAGTTGGAGATAACTTTATTGATGTAGAAGTAGTAAGTGAAGCATCAACAAGTAAAGTCTATACAGTTGTGGTCAACCGCGAAGGATCTGATAACACAGACCTTAGAGAGTTGTCCATTGATGGAAGTCAATTTGAACCCTTTAAAAATAATCAAACAAGCTATGAATTAAACTTAGATTATTCTCATGAAACCATTCAATTTGATGGAGTCTTAGAAGATAAGAACGCCACGCTTACTGGATTGGGGACTCATGAACTAAAAGTAGGTCGTAACCAATTTAATATCAATGTTACAGCAGAGAATGGTACGGTTAAAACATTCACGTTTATTGTGAATCGAGCACCGATAAATTCTGCAAAACTAAAAAAATTAAACGTAGAAAACTATCCTTTTGACGAAGGATTCAGTTCGGATGTTAATGAGTACTTTATTAATGTCGATAATGAAGTTACGACATTACAAATGGAAATAGAAAAAATAGATCCAAATGCTACTTATAAGGTAACTGGAAATCAAAATCTTCAAGTAGGGGATAACACGATCACAATTGAAGTCACCTCTAACGAGAAAGATCTCCAAGAAACCTACACGATTCATGCTTATCGCCAAATTTATGCAAATAACTATTTAGAGTATCTTGCCGTGAATAAGAATCAATTAACGCCAAGTTTCTATAAGGGAACACTCGTTTATAACGTTGATTTAACACCTGAAGAAAGCACCTTAAAACTTGATGGTGAAGCAACACTCTCAACATCTAAAGTTGAGGGGCTGGGTAACTATGATATTCCTTATGGAAAAACTCATATCAAAATACCGGTTA
>JAVWLP010000016.1:0-42681 GCA_036637915.1 Erysipelothrix sp.
AAGGCATGAATCGCATTTTCTGTAAGTACTATTGATTCTGGTTTTTCCATCGTTTGCCCTCCGGTGTATTATTACGTTTGTTTGCTTCTTCCGCAGCTAACGAAAGAAATGAGTTATATTCTTCAAGAGCTTCCAATAATTGCTTGTAGAAGAGTTCACTCCATCCATTTAATTCTTGAATTAATTGAGCTCCCTCTCCTTCAAATTCATCTGCAACCCCACTATGTTTAGTAATATAAGAACCTGCACGAGTGTATTCACCCATAATGCCGCTCATATCACTGACTAACTTATCAAAATCCAAATCAATCTCAACTACTTCTTGTGCTGTGAACTTTTTTCCATCACCACTATATACCGCACCCACTACTTGTTTCTTCGCCATTAGATCACCTTAATCGCGGATATTTGAGTATCATAATACTGAATCCGCTGTTCTATTTCAGGTAGGCTATTAACAAGTGCTGACTTTAAGTTAGTAATTGCGTTTTTTTGATACTTGAATTGATTGATATAGTTTTGGAAATCATCGGTATCGGGTAGATCGTTATGAGTTAGCCCCAAATATTTTGTGGCATTAAATGTATTGGCTGTTTTTATAACAATACCCATGTCTTCCATGATTATGCCATAGTTTGAATTCATGAAATCCGAATTATTAATCATGTTCTTTAGTGTGACTAGTTCATTTCGAATATCTTTCAACCTTGCTTTCTCTTTTCGATTTGTTCTTCTTTCTTCTGCGCTTAGCATAACAATCTCCTTTACATTTCAATGAAACGAATCTTCGTTTCATTGCCATTATCCAGAATATAACAGTCATTTTGCGATAGTTGAGGCTCTTTGTAGCTTCTTGAATTACTTGTGTAAGCATTTTGATCTGAAATTTTCATTTCAATGAGTACTTTTTCGACTCGCTTGAGATATTTTTGAATCTCACCATACGAGCTTGTAATTCCTGATAAATCATAAAATACTAAGAAGCATATTTTGAGACGCCCTTGATTCTCTAAGAGTTCTAAGAGCATCACTTGAGCTCCTTTTTGAATACCTTCCGAAATTTTAAAGATATTATTTATTGAAACATAGATTTCATTTTGGGACTCTAGGTATTTTCTTGCACCTTCTATATCCCCTGATGCGTAGTATTCACCCAATTCTTTCTCTCTTTGTTTCATGATGCCATGTAGGTCACGAACAACACGTTCATGTCCTTCAGCTGTATCACGATAATTCTTGAAAAGATCTTGATTCACAATCAACGGTCTCGATTCAATGTCAAGTAATGTCGTCTGTACATCTTTTTGTTTGTTTAGTGTAGTGAGTAACATTCTCAATCGATTGTTTAATTGGTTCTGATTATTTCCAAGGTAATATATATTTTGAGAAATATCCATCGTACTTGCTTCAACATTCTGATAATCTAATCCAAGTGCGATCAAGTGTGGATTACTCAAGGTTTCTTTCACTGTTTTTTGTTCATAGAAGAATGCCTCATTTAGTACTTCTGGCATCATTGGAATTGGTAAAGGTCTTTCTCCAGTATAATGCTCTGACATTTGATTGCTTTCTTCTCTCAAAGCTTGATACATTTCCAGCTCATCTTCACCCCGTTCAGGAAGAAGAATTTGCATTACTGTAGGTTCTTCTAACTTCATGAGTATGCGTCCTTCGATTTCCTCAATTTTGAACTCACTACGGCCAACAATCGATGAAACTTCGGTCGCATCAATCATAAAGAGTGTTGCTTGCATCTTAAAGTTTGATCCGATTTGATAACGAATACTTGAACTTCTTGCTGCTGAGAATACAAGGTGTATTCCGAGTGAAGCACCATCTCTTGATAACTGAGTTAATATTGCATCCAGTTGTTCTTGGAAGCTACTTTCTCTTACCGCATCATAGTTATCAATTACAACCATTATATTAGGGAATGATTCTTTCGTAGCACGGCGATATTGACTCATATTCGCAACACCTACATCACTTAGTTTTTTCTTCCTAAGCGATACTTCTTTAGATATTCTTAGGATCCACTTCATGACTTTTTCAGTTTCTGAAATCGTAAATAGATCAGCAACATGTGGTAAATATCGTAACGGTAACAGACCATTGGTACCAAAATCGAAGAGGTAAACATTCAACAATTCTGGAGATTGTAGGCGTGTTGCATTCATTACAATTGTTTGTAGAGCAGTGCTCTTACCAAATCCTGGTGAACCAAATACAACCATATGACCATTTGAAGCAAAGTCTAATTCATGGAGACTTTGAGATTGAATATGTGGTTGATCTTTGTATGCAAAAGGAACTTTGAGATCCATTGTTTCTTTCCAACAGTCTTTGAAATTGAGTGCACCTAAATCTTGTGTAAAGATTTTTGATTCAAGAGGTGGTAACCAAGGTTCAGGAAGTGGCTTAATATTTTCTTCCACGGATATTTTACGGACCTCAGCAATGACTGCATCTAGTTCGGTGATTGACTTCTTAATGTCTTTCTTGTTTGAAAGGCCACTTAAGTCTCGAGTTAATACTTCATATTGTCCCAACTCATTAATCGAGTAAATACGATTATCTTTAATTACATCTTCTTTATTTTCAGTGTAGTCACTACCCGAATATGCAGATTGGAATAATTCGTATATTTCGTTATTACCAACTTGCAAGTATGATCTACCTGGAAGCGTAATATTGGCTGCATCTGGTGTCTTCAACATTTCTTTACTATCTGCAACATCCGCAACTTTTAAACAAAGTTTAAATCTTGAGTTTGACCAGATTTGATCATCTACAACACCACTTGGTTTCTGTGTCGCTAAAATTAAGTGAATTCCTAATGAACGACCAATACGTGCTGTAGACACGAGTTCTTTCATAAACTCTGGTTGTTCAGACTTAAGTTCGGCGAACTCATCACTAATTAAGAATAAGTGAGGCATTGGAACCATTTTAGGATTTTCTTTGAAGAGTTTTTGATATTGATTAATATGGTTGACTTCAAATTCACTAAAGAGTCTTTGTCGTCTTTGTAGTTCTGCTTTAATTGAGATTAGAGCACGCATACTTTGTGAACCATCAAGGTTAGTAATACTACCTAAATGATGTGGTAAATCTTTAAATAAGTTGGCCATCCCTCCACCTTTATAGTCAATCAGAAGAAATGCAACTTCATAGGGGTGAAAGTTTACTGCAAGAGATAATATGTATGACTGAACAATTTCAGACTTACCAGATCCCGTAGTCCCAGCAACGAGTCCATGAGGTCCATGTGCCTTCTCATGAAGATTGAGTTGTACAATATCATCTTTACCTCTTAAACCAAGAGGTACTGCAAGGGATTTGTAACTTTCATTTTGAGTCCAACGTCTTTTAATTCCTAATTCCTGAACTTTTTCAACTCGATACATTTCTAAGAAAGAGACTCTTTCGGGAATACTTGAGGATATTCTCAATAGATGGTTGAGTGGTGACAATGCTCGACAATACGTTTCATAATCAAAATCAACGTTATCCAAGTAAAAGAATTTATTTTTTAACTTTTCATTTTCTGTCAGTATTGTCCCATACTTACTATTTCTAATATCAATAATCGTCTTCGTATTTTCATTAAGATCTTCAATAACATCTTTGACATGAATTAAAGTCACACCTAAATCAATAGGATCATCTGTTAGATATTCCATAATAGGATGATCTATGATTAGTTTTTCATCAGCTATCACAAAAACATAATGAGGACTAAAACCACGTGGTTCTGTTATTTTGTCTTCAATAGCTTGTTTTCGATCTTTTAAGAGTTGTGTCATACTACTCATGATTTGATCTTTACTGCGTTCGTTATAAACGAATCCACGTAAATTAAAAGCCGAAATTTTAAAATGGGGTAACCATTTTAAGGGCATCCAACGATCCTTATCCAGTTCATTAAATACCGTTAAGAACTCGACGTCATGATAGGAGTGAAAGAATGACAATTGCATCAAAGTTTTAATGATTTCATCTACTACAACAGATTGTTTTCCAATATATCCAATCATTCCTAAAGAGTAATCAATATAGATGGGTGCATCTTCAAGTTCTACGAACTTACTTTTTAGTTTTCCAGCCCTGACTACGAGTGGGTCACGTTCCATTTCAATTTCGTGTTCCTCAAAACCAATCTTAAAACTGAGTGGTACAATACCAGTTCCGATTCTAAGTTTAAGGTAATCAAAATGTTGTCTATTTCTTTCGTATATTCGCGAATCAACATTTTGAGCCATAGTATTCAAATCTTTGAGACTTGGATAATGGTAGTTCAAAGAGTGACGTTGTTCGCCAACAGTTTGTTCAATGTCTTGAGCACATTTGATGAGATAGGTTTCGTAGTACGTTTCTCTTTCTTTAACGGCTATTTTGTATTCTTTTTTCTTTTGGAAGTAGGATACAATAGCACTAATTACAGCAATAATCGTCGTTGCGATACCAATATAGACAAAAGTCATATTTGCACGTATCAGTGCCATAACAACTGTAGTCGTTAAAGACGCAAAAGGAGCAATAATAACTTTTGCAAGTTTATCACTCGGTTTTGATGGTTGGCTCGGTGGCATCTCAATTTTCATTTCATCGACAGGTTCAACATAAATCAATCGTGGTGATCGTCTAAAGTCAGGATAGTTGTCATCAAAGTGAGAATTATAATTACCAACTTTAGGGAGTAAAATATCATGATTTACTTTTTGATTAATCACAATTGCATTCGTTAGATACGTATACTCATATCCTGCAATAAAGATTCGATCGCCACCTCTTAACTGGGTTGACTCGAAGATTTTTTTGCCATTTACAAAGCATATATCTAGTGGATATATTTCAGTTTTATTTCCTTGTTGGCTTAAGATTGCACTTAATGCTTGACATACAATATCCCCTTTTGGACCAAACACAATTTTTTTAACTCCATTAGTAATATACTCGATTGGTTCAACTTCTTCGAAGGCATATACCTTCACTACAACTTCGCCTAATGTAAACTGAGTCATTTCGCCTGAATTAAGAGCAATTTTTTCTGTTTGCGCACCTTCTTTATATTCAATAATAATAGGTAGCGAGACATCAACACTGTTCATTTTTATCCAGCTATCATAGCTGATTTTTTGTACAAACAAATCCGAACTCATATCATTGGAAATGGTAATAGGAGTTTTATTTTTAAATCTATGAGTTCGTATGACATCATCAAAAACAATGTGTACTCCCAGACCCCTACTCACCCTTAGCACTTCCTTTACTTGTTTCTTTCTGAGCGTTAGTTTCAATATTCTTCAGCTCATTTTCATAGGTGCTTCGGTATCCTTCATACTCTTGAATCAATGCTTGTTTGGCACTTGCTGACATTTGTGTATCAACACTTAAGTACTCAAGATATGAAACAACGGCATAATACTTCAACTCAAGATCTTGAAGTGCTAAAGCAGTAGTATGGGCTTTTTCATATTCACCACGTCCGTAATAAATCCAATAATCCATGTTCATCTCATACGAATTAATCGAAAGTTGCTTTCGAATGAGTTCTTTTTGTTCTTTAGATAGTGAAGAAAGTTGTACTGAGGAATCGGCAAGTTCATATTTTGAAGATGTAGAAAGTTTACTAATCGAATAGTCGTTTAAAACATTAAGAACTTGACTGTAATCATTTGATAGGTAATACGATGTCGCATTTATCTGATCGTTTTTAAATGGAATCATAAATGCAAAAGTATAAACAATTACGATTGCCATAACACCACTTGTAACACCTAAAGATAATTTAACAATTTTATTGTTTTTTAGCTTTTTCTTATCGATACGTGTTGTTTTGAGATAGTTATTTTTTTTAATCTTCTCTGCTTCCAGAGAAACTAAGTCTTTAATTTCTTCAATACTCTTACATTCAACTATTGATTTTTCGATACCCTTTGGCTGTTTAATTTTATTACCACTTCGAACGAGGGCCTCATAGTCATAGTCACCTGACAATAGATACACACTCATTGCTTTTACTTCAACAAGAAAGTCTGCATCTGAATATTCTTTAGGCTCTAAGACACTCTTAATCCCTCTATAGTACAGTTTCGGGATTAGATTTATATCCACTACCATGTTATTTGGGTGAATCATAGGATTGATTCCTGCCTCAACAAGCTCCTTCAAAAGACAAAGATTATAAATAAATCTTAGCTTGTTTTCAATATCTTCAGTTTTAACACTGTCGATTGTCTTTAAGTTAGTTGTTTGAATTTTAACGATGAAGTTATCATTCTCATCCGAAACTTCTACAGGTAGTAGGTATTCTGGATATAGATTGAGACGTTCAAACTCGACAACATTCTTTAAGCTTGTATCTAGTTTTGGAACATTATAAACTCTGACATCCTCAATTTCCTTAAAATCCAACTCATAGTTTCTGCTTTTAATTTTCAAAACCTATCTCCTTTATCATAGTATTTCTAGATAATCACCTGTAGTGATTGGATAATTCGCAAGAATCTCAGTGTCACTCAATGTTAATTCTTTTGCAGCAACCCTAATTGCGAATACATTCATATCAAGAGGAACCGAAATAAAACTAACATCTAAAACATTTAAAATAAATTCCTGGACACTTTGATCAGTTGGTACACGGTAATCAACATTACCGCGTCCAAATTTCTCAAGACCAACACTTATATTAATGTGACTACTTACCATCTTCTTCGCCTCCAATTAATTTAAACAACGTGTAACCACCTATTACGATTACAATCAATCCAATAGCATAGTTTAAATATTGATAATTATTACTTTCAAATCTAATTTCTTGTTTCTTATATTCATTACCCTTAGCAAAAATAATAACTTCTGCTTTATACGGCTCATTTCCTGAAAATAAACCATCAACCATCCGCTCAGTATTATTAATCTTTTGGTCTTTGTTTATTTCGATATTTCGTTGTGTTTCTTTTGAAAATACTTTTTCTTGATTTTTAATTCCTTGAACTGATTCTTTACTGTTTAATCGTCCCGAGTTAATTTTAATACCTGTTTTAGATTCCTCTTCTTTATTCTCTTCTTGCTCTTCAGCATGAATAGGCGAAGCAATTAAAATTCCAATAACACAAAAGAACATCAAGGTTATCTTAAGAAACTTATTCTGTTTCGAGCGACACTTCATTTTTATTCTTCATCTTTCTAGGTAAGATTGTTAGTAGGTAAATCGCTGCGACACCTAATAGAGATAATAGTATTAGTGCTACTGGATTAAATGATACTTTCATGATTAGTGCTCGCAATGCAGGTTCAAACCAACTCAACAGTGAAATAGGTTTAATGGATTCGACCCATAAAGGTTGTTTGATATTTGCCAGTACAGCACCATTCATAAGAATGTACATCATTACGAGTAGGAGTGAAACAATCAATCCAAAGGTATTTGTATAATATCCAACAACATGAGTAATGGACATAACCAGAAGTGACATTGCCATAATTTCTAATGTCCACAGTGCTTGAGATTCAATAGAAAGTCCAACTTTAGAACCACTAATCAGAGCGATGATAAATGAAACTACAATAGAGGCCAAGATTGGTATTAAAACTTTGATTCCTTGTTTATTTTTTCTGTCACTCATAGCAAATATGTTTCCAATAATAATTGAAATAATTGACGTAATAATAATCACAACAAATGGGTACACGATTGCTTTTTCTTCGTGGCTAACATTATTAGAGAGTGTTTGATTACGTACTTCCACTGGACTGGTTAAGAATTTCATTAAATCTTCGTTAACTTTACCGTTGATGACACTTTCACTAAAGATTGATTCAATTTCTTTACGATAGCTATCACTGTTATTTGAAAATTCATTTGATTGGGCATTGTAGTTAGAAATACCTAATGTATAAGCATCATTAGCCGCTTTACTTTCATTCGAAATTCTTTGGGTTTCTTCAAATGATTCACTCAACATCCTAATTTGTTGTTCATAATCACTAAGTAACGTTGGGAAGTCATCAATTGATACCAAAATATCATGTGAGTTTCTTACATTCTCATCTAAAACTAATGTTCCTTCTCGAACAGATTTTTGAAGTTCGCTCAATTCCTTATCATGATTTTTATTTTCCAGGGAAAAGATCTCAATTTCCCCAACGACACTTTGGAAGGTTGGTTCATCTTCAACCGATGCTTGGTCCGCTTTAACAACTTTACTTAATTTAATTTGGGAATCCTTAATATCCATAATGACACTATCGAGATCAACTAATTTCCCATACATTATTTCGAACTGAGCTGCTGAATCCGTCATAAGGATCATATTTTTTTCAGACTCAACTAAGTTTTCTTTGAAATTATTTAATATAGTGATATAAATTTTAGTAGATATTTCGTCAACAAGTTGATCAATTTTCGAGATCATTTCTGAACCGCTAACTAGTTTTTGGTTACTGTATAATCCTTGTTCAATTTTAGGAATTATTGTACCTGAAAATTGTATATTAGTATCAATTTTCAAGTGTGATAGTACATTTAAGTCATCCTTTTTCTCAAGACTATGAACGAGTTTAAATGGCTGCACAATAAATACAGGTTCTTTATCGTCATTGTCCACAGGTTCATTTAATCTAATTTTTTCCCCATCTATTGGATTCTCTGTATCCCCTGGCACTTCAGGAGTTTCAATTTCCGGGATATTTGTATTCTCTAATTTTAGGACTATTTTAGCACTGTCATAAATTTTAATTTCTGTTCCTGATTCAGAATATAGTTTAAATTCTAAATCAATAAATTCAGCTGCAGTAAATTTTCTAAGTAGTCGAATTTGATATTTAGTTTCACCATTTTCCGAGGTTTTCGTAATGCGATAGTCTTGACCTTTCTTAGTCACAATTTCTGCATTGAAGTCAATTGTTTCATCATCTTTTTGATACAACAATTCAATTGGGTACAAACCAGCTTCCAAACCACCCTTTGGCATTTGCCATACAGCATCATAATTTAAGTAGCCTGACTCGTTATTGAAAATAACCTGTTCTTTTACGCGATAACTTTCAACTACTGCTACATTCTTCATAAAGCTTTCTGTATGATTATCTAGCTTAATCATTGATGTTGGTATTTCTTTGAGATAGTCATTAATAATTGGGTTTAGATTTCCCTTGTATAGTTCATCAAAATTATTTCCGATTACTTCCTGACTGAGATTCCTCAAATCACGATATAAATCAGTTTTTGAAACGAGATTACGATAAGCTTGAAGGTCACTTTCTTTTGCTTCTAAAGCTTTGATAACTTCTGAAACCTTCGTGTTTTCTGAGTAGTTTTCCCCTAAGAAATACTTAATTTGATCCTTACTTCTATCTGCTCTCGTAGAGTATGCTCCCAATATGTTAGCTTCAGAAATTGGTAAATTCTCGTCTAGAATATTAAGTTGCTTCGCAACACTGTTCAAATACATCTCCGAGTAGTTTTTTGAACACGTTTCGACTGTATCATTACCCGTTCCCGTTGTGCTACATTGAGGAGAAATTTTCTCTACTTCTGATTGCAATCCATCATGAAGAATTTCTATCCTATTCCTTAAAAGTGATATATTTTCCTTGGACGCGGCTGAAAGTTCATTTAAAGATTGTTTAGCATTTGAAAAATTTGTTAAGTTTTCACCATATTCTTGATACGAATCTCTGAAATCTTGATTCGCAGTATCCATGTTGATGTATTCTTTTTGCATTTGTTCAAATGGCGTTGATAGTTGTTCAGTCTCACTTAAGATTAATTTATTATCTTCATAATTCTGTAATCCGCCTTCTATCATCGCATCAATATTATTTTGATTAACTTCTGCGTTACTGTGGATGTCATCACTGAACAAAGTATTAAGTTTGTCTTGCTCATTTGTAACCGATGCGAGTTGTGACTTAGCACTTGAGAGTGATTCAAAGACGAGTTCATAATACATTTCTGATAATGCTGTATTCGTATATTGCTCAAATTCAGTAATAAATTCTGCCGTACTATGCGTATCAAAGTATTCATTATCTAAATTAATTTTAAAATCTACGAGTGCTTTATCAGGTGACTCTGTATTGATTGCGATTGCTTTCTCAGTAAAATTTGTAGGAATATAGATGGCAATTGGAAATTCCCCACTTTGAACACCCAAGTCTGCGACTTGGTGAGAAGTTTCTTTCCATGTATATTTTTTTTCATTAGCCAATCCAGATAATAGCTCTGCACCAAAATGCGCTTTTGAATTGTTAAAATTAGATCCTTCGTCATCATTAACGACAGCAATCACGAGTTTATTGTTAACTTTAGTTTCCTTAGGATCCCCAAACCCAATAACACTTAAAAATATCGCCGACACAATTAAGGTCACCATCGATACTATTTTCATTTTCTTACTCAAAATATTTCTCCTTCATTGATATTGATAAAAAAAGCATCTTTCGATGCTTGCAGTAAATTTATTAATTAGTATTTTGTAGCGTTTGCAATTGCTGCATCTGCTTCTTCAAGTGTCCCAGCTGCAGAATTCAAGAATTCACTAATATTCATTAACAAATTTTCAAAGTTTCGAATTTGTGGTTTCAGTTCTTCAAAACGACTATCGAATTGTTGGAAAGATGAACCTTCCCATACTGCTGACAATTCTGATTGATATCCTTCTAAACGAGCTAACAACGCTTCAATTTCAGAAGATGCTGTGGAATACTCGGATGCTTTCTGACGAACATCCTCAAAACTCATTTTAATTAATGACATTAAATTTTCCTCCTAAGTAAACTTTTAAGTTCATACCATAATCATAAAATTTAGGATTTTTTTTATCAAGATTGCTTCCGAACGACAATCCAGTATCTAAGCGAGAAATGATCGTTTTGAGTCAAGTTTGAATGACTATCATGAATTTTCGTAAATCGTTTTCCGTATCTTTGTGATTTGTTCACAGTTTTACACAAATTTCTCAAAGTTCTTTTTATATGAAATATTAATTCACTATTTTATCAAGTATGACAGCCCAAAATTGTTCCTTTTTAAACTCATTTTTAGGGTCATACTTGATTTGCTTATCAGACCATCATTATTCGTATTAGTTAGCTCTACTGACTACTTGTTCATGACTTTTAGATGGTTAATCATAAGTGTTTTATGAGCTTAAAAAAAGTGTAAGTCCAATCATTCAGGGTAAAATTCATTCCTTTATATGAAATATTAATTCAAGTTTCTTTAACACATATGTTTTGATTATTTCTCACAACTATTAGTAGTTTGAAAATTTGATTTCAGCTGAACTGTTCTTTTATGCGTTTTTTTCATTTTCGACCGGTATTTATATAAAAAGACTGAAATATTTGTACATTTCGGTCTTTTTTTTAAATTAATTATGAATTTTTGATGAAAACGTTAATTTTAGTGTTTTTTAGGAAAAATATGAAGACTTTTCTCATTTAATCTTACTTTATTTTTTGACGTTTTTGCTTCAATAAGAACTTTAGTTGAACACTAGCTAATTCATTTTCGTCGTTTTATACCTTAACGTTGTATTGTTCTTCGAGTTTTGCCGCCTCTATTTTCACAACATCTTTCATGTGTTTAATATCCTTGTTAATAAGAAATAGTACTCCGATTACTAAAGCATAGATTGAAACAACTAACAAAGTCCAACCCATAAAGCCAGCTGTCGCGTTAATACCTGGTTTCGTAAGAGAAACGGAATTCATCTGCACGTATATTCCATTCAATATTATGACTACTCCACCCATTGTTTCACGAGCTTTCTTGCCCTTATACATACTTCATCGCTTTTAACTACAAGTTCTAACTCTTCTGGCGCTCTTTTTTATGCTTCTTTCTTTTCTTCTCTATTCATAAATTCTACTCCCTATTGTCTAATTCATCGATACTGAACTATTCCTTTACCGTGTGTTATCCGCAAAAACTCTGATAGAAAGATGAGATGTCATTAATTAAAAAAACTCCCTTACAGGAGTTTTCATACTAAACAACAGCTTTAGATTTCATTAATATCAATCACTATACAAGTGCAATGAGTTCAATTTCAATAAGACCGCCTAGTGGTAATGTCGCAACTTGGTAAGCTGATCGTGCAGGATACTCGCCACCAAAGTAGCTACCATAGATTTCATTAACGGTTGCGAAATCCGCAATATCTGACAACAAGATTGTTGTCTTAATTACTTTAGAAAAATCACTGCCTGCATTCTCTAAAACAGATTGCAGATTCTTCATGACTTGATGTGCTTGTGCTTCAATGCCTTCTTGCAGTGTTCCTGTTTCTGGATTTAACCCAAGTTGACCTGAAGTGAAGATAAAGCCATTCGCTTCGACTGCTTGAACGTAAGGTCCAATTGCTTTTGGTGCTTTATCTGTATTATGTACTTTTTTCATCTTACTCTCCTTTATAGTTTTTATAATGATTCGTGAATAGAATCATGGCTTCTTTAAGAAGCTTTGGATCTGTCGCAACATTAATTCTCAAATGTGAATTAAAGTTACTGATAAAACGACTTCCTGTTTCGAGTAACACGCCTGTTTCATAAGATAGATTTTGAACATAAGTGTCGACGTCTTTTAGCTTTTCTCCAGATATCCAAACAAGATACCCCGACTCAGGTGCAATTACTTTTAAACCCGCATCATGACATATCTCAGACACAAAGGTTATATTCTTCCAAATAATTTCTTTAATATCATTTAACCAAGTTTCACCAGATTCATAAACAATCCGTGATACCTCTGCCCCCATTCGATTCACAGATATATGGAAAAGTCTGAGTGTATCTTCAATCTTTTCTTTCCATGGTTTGAAAGGACACAATAAGTATGACGTTGTGAGTCCTGATGTATTAAAGGATTTATTGGGTGAAGTACTTACTAGTATTTTATCATAGATATCATGGAATTCAACGAGAGACACGAAGGACTTATTCCATGTAAAGTCTGCATGAATTTCATCCGAAAATATTTTGACATCATGTTTCTTACAAATTTCTACGAGTATCTTAAGGTCCTCATAGCACCATACTTTTCCTGAAGGGTTGTGTGGGTTACAGAATAATAGTGTTCCAATTTCATTATCCACAATCATGGATTCGAATAGATTGAAATCTATAAAGTATTGATTTTCTTCATCGGTACCTAAAGGCATTTCGTATCGTGTTCCAAAACCATCTGCAAGAGCTTTAAACACCCCATAGACGGGTGTTAGCATTAAGTAGTTGTCATCTTTCGATATACAGTGCGCAGCCATATGTAGAGCCGCTATAGTCCCATTGGCGGCAATGATCCAATCTTTGTTGATATCAATATCATGGATCTTTCGATACCAATCCTGAATACTTTGATAATAAGCAGGTTGCAAATCAAAATATCCAAAGTCATCGTCTGCTACAACCGCTTTTATTTCATCCAATAGTTGATCAGAATGGCGATAATCCATATCCGCAATAAATAACGGATAGATCATATTATCATCTTTTAATCTAAACCGATGATTTATATATTCTCGGTTCCATTTTTTTGATCCATTAGTTTCACGATTCAAGATCGCTATCGTTTCTTTCATAATCTAAAGCTTCTTTCTCTTTGAATTCTATAAATCGATTCATCAAGATATCCAATGCAATATGCGCATTGATTCTTGTATCAATGGATTGATCAGAATCTTGGCTAAAAGAAGTTTGAATAATGTCAGTCGCTAGAGACCCTAGCGGCGAAACAGGTTCTTCAGTAATTAACACAATATCAATGTTACGTAAACTGGCTTCTACAATTGCTTCCACAATTTCAGGAGGTCTTCCTGTTCGAGAAATGACAAAAACGAGATCTTCCCCCTTCACTAAATTTCTAGCTGAAAGTCTCATGTATCTCGAATCATCATACTGCTCTACGATTTTCCCATAAAGCTGTAATTTAATCTGAAACATCTTACCTAAAAAATTACTCATCCCCATACCATAAAAGGTAACACGATTAGCATGGAGCATCTTTAGCAATAAGTTATCCGTAATACTTGAAGATACTAACTCATAAGTATGTTGTAGCATTTCTACATATTGGTTATCTTTTTTTTCTTTCATTTCATGCGATTCATCTTTTCTGAAGAAATCATCTCGGAAATAAATAAAACTGTCATAACCTAATTTTTGTGTGAATCGGTGAACACTAGTTTTTGAAACATTAAAGTATTCCGCTAAATTTTCAATTGTGAATGACTTTGGTTCAAACTCTTTAGCATTTTCCAAGAGATTTCGGAGAAATTGTTTCTCCATTTCTGTCAAAGTATGAGCATGAAGCGAGATTTGCTTTCGTAAACTCACAACAACGCCTCCGTTCTCTTGAATTATATCATTTTTTTATATATTAATTATTATTTCTCTTCTTTTAAGTACTGGTTATCCAGTGCTTTTACAAAGGGATAGTAAATTAAAGTTGCGGCAGCAATACAAATCACCTGTACTACAGCACCTTGCCATCCTGCTACTAAGAAACCTGAGAAAATTGGTGGTGTAGGCCATGGTGCCATAACACCATTAAACATTGGCATAAATCCAATCTTCATTGCAAAATATGCAATCAGTACTGATACCATTGGCGCTATTGTGACTGGAATCAACATCAGTGGATTAAAGACTACTGGAAGACCAAAGATAATGGGTTCGTTAATATTAAAGATTGATGGAACTCCGATTAACTTTGTCATTGTTTTTAGACGTGATGATTTTGCGACAAAGATCATAGCAATCACAAGACCTAAGGTTAGTCCTGCTCCTCCAATGGTAGCGAATTGATCTATCATTTGAATGGTTCCAACGTTACCTGTTTGCATTGAAAGATTATTTGCTTGGAACAGCTCCAAGTTTTTAACTGAATTTGCATTGAGTAATGGATTTACAATTGAGTTCACAACTGTTGGGTGAATACCAAACCACCATAAGAATCCATTCAATCCAGCAACCACAAGTATTGCTCCTAATGATGATGTGAGTCCTTCAAGTGGAATTTGAATAATTTGATAAATTAATTCCGGGAATGAACCCGCTACAATTCTTGATAATCCACTTAATAGTAAACTTACAATTACAGCTACTAATCCTGGAATTAATGCACTGAATGATTGCGAAACCATTGATGGTACTGAATCTGGCATTTTAATTGTAAGATTCTTTTGAACACATAGTCTTACAATTTCTACAGTTACAAATGCCATGATGATTGCTGTGATAACGCCTTGAGTTCCAAGCCATGTAAACGATAGAACACGTCCCACCGTTTCACCACCTTCTGTTAGTACAGATTTAGGCAGTACCACAACATATGCTACAAGTGATAAAACCATAGTTGATAGTGCATCTAATTTATAATCTTCTGCAAGTCGATAAGCTAAAGTTCCCGCAAGAAGAAGCCCCATAAGATTAAATGTTGCACGATAAGCTGAATCCAAATATGATGTCCAATCTGCCCCAAAGATACCTGCCATAAAATCTGCATATCCTGGTAATGGGAAATCAGTAATCAATAAGAAAATTGATCCAATGATTGTAAGAGGCATAATTACCATAAACCCAGATTTCAATGCTCCAAAGTAACGTGTATTGGTTATCTTAGAAACACGTGGCACCATTTTTTCTTCAATAAATTGAATAAAACGATCCATTTTTTCCTCCTAATCCGATATTCTTGATATCGGTTACACTTAGATTATAAATCAACCGTTATAGATATCCATTCATTCTTCTGGGAAATTTTCCAATAATCCTATTAAAAAAGGCTATCTAATGATAGCCTACTTAATTTCCCATGACATCGTAACCGTTTGTGTAAAGATAATATCGTCAACATTTAATTCTCCATAGGAGTCCATTCCTACCGCGCGATGCATCATAGGAGCGTAATTGTTGTTTGCATATTCAATACTTGTGATATGCCCCAAGCGAATTCCCGAGCTTTCCGCAATGATTTTTGATTTATCTGTCGATTCATTAATCGCAAGAATCAAAGCATCGTTAAGGTGTGGCGTAGGATTCTTCACAAAATATGATAACGAAAAGTTAAAATTATTTGTTTCTTGAAGCTCGTCTAGCAATTTTGTTAGTCTGTTAAGTTCAACTCTATCTTCATATATTAAGCGTTGTCTTGCCTTGAATTGAGTTTTCTTAGTTGATTCTTCATCAATTTCCACATCAATCGAGGATGTCTTGATAAATGCAGTATTTAACTCCACATTTTTGAACGCTTCAATTACTATTGCATATTGATTTTTCAGACTATGAAATACTTCTGCATATGAATTTCCAGTTTGGACTAACTCACAATTCAATCGCATCATGTCCGGAGAGACGACAACTCTGCCGGTTCCCTCTATTTTTAAATTATGTGTCATATTTGCACCTCTACTATTATAATACATCAAAGTGAATGCATTTATAACTAAATGTGGTATATTTTATTAAAGGAGTTACATTATGAACAAACAACATTTTAAAGAATCATTATATATAAGTATCGGTTTATTTTTTGCTAGTATGCTGACATTCGTAATTTTGGTATTTCTAGTTATGGGAGCTCACTTCACATTTGATGCCCTTCTTAGTCAAATTGTTGTTTCATTTGGAATGAGCCTCTATCTTTTATTCATTTTACAATTTCGCTCTTGGGCTCTCAATATCTTTTATGGTATTGGAATGATTGCAGCTTTCATATCCCTATACTATGCAACGTCAATTTATGGTATCGACACTGCAACACAGTCCGGACTTTTTGTATGGATTGTAGTGAATATTGCGGGAAACGTTGCGGGATGGGTCGCTTATCTGGGCCACCGTTCTAAGAAGCGTCAAAAAGAAAAATTGTCTCAAGCTAATTCAAAACTTGAAGAAATTAAAATAGAGAAAGAAGCTCTAGAAACTGCAGCTCTTACAGAAAACAATCAAGAAGAAATTATTGAGCCTACAATTGATGATCCGATTATCGATAATCCAACACCAGAGACTAATGAAAAGACTTCACTCGAAGATTGAGTGAAGTCTTTTTTTATTAATGAGATTGACGTTTACGTCTGTTTAGAATTATGAATAACGATCCCATTGCAATTGCTGAAATTCCTACTATCATGATACTCATTGGTGATTCTACACCTGTACCTGGTAGTTTTGGATTCTTAGGTTCGACCGGTTTCACTGGGTCTACAGGATCGATTAGTTCAACTTTTTCCAATGAAACTACTGCATCGTTTAGAGTTATAACAAGTGCATCAACTTCATCTTGATTTTCTGCATCTTTGTTTTCTAACATTGCGATAGCCTTTTGGAGAACCGTTTCAAACTCAGTCCAGCTTTCTTCTGTGTAGTCTTCCTTCTTAAGATCTTTATAAGTATCTACAACCAGTTGTAACGCATCATAATTGATATCTTTAAGTTCGGTCAGTTCAAGTTTACTCATCGCTGTAGTAAGTTCTTGAATCATTGAATTAACTTGTACTTGTGTTGCATCTGTATTTTCAAACAGTTTCTTAGCATTCGTTAAGACTGATTGAAATTGAGCCCAACTAACTTCAGTATAGTTTTCAGCAATAAGTTTTTGAGCATCTTTGAGAAGACTTTCAAGTTTTGTCTTATCAACAACTGTAACTTTTTTACCGTAGTTAAGTGCAAATGTACCCAATTCTTGAGTCTTGAATGTCAAGGCACTACCTTCTTGTGTTGCTGCAACTGCTACCCATGTTCCATCAGCTTGACGGTGGAGAAGTTCAGTCATAGGTTGTGCTTCCTTCATGAAGAGGAATTGACGTTGTGTACGTGTTGGAATTGTAACTGTTACTTCGCCATTTAATGGGTTCACTACTACATCATCACGTACAACATTAATATCATAAACATCTGCATCAATCATTTGATTTTCAAATTCAGCTTGAAGTGCTTCATTTTCTGTGACAACAAGTTTATCTGTTTCTTCGATTACATCTGAAAGACCTGAAACACTCACGCCAAAGTTGGATTCCGTTAAAGTAACTTCAAGTGGAGGGAGTTTCTTCTCAACACGAACATTATCAAGCATAACATCTTTATAACTTCTGAAGTTTGCTTCTTTATCAGTTGAATCTTGAAGATTTGGAGCAACATCTGTTGAATAGATACCAAACCATGTTTGACCTGACTGTGCACCGGTTATTTCAATTTCAAAGCGTTGTGCACCATCATCATTTAATGTTGCAGCAAGAGGAATTTGTTGTTCATTTCCTGTAAATTCTCCATCACCGATCATGACTGCATAAGTTCCTTCTGAACCTGCTTCATAATCAAAGGATACTTTATATGTTTCTCCTGCTACAAAACGAATGTTTTGAGGAATTGTTTGGTAAACAAGATTTTCATATTGTGTTAAACCATTTGTCTTCAATGACCAATCGCCATCAATAACATCAGAAATCTTCTTATTATTCCAACCACGTTGTGTGTATGGAGCATGTTTTTCTGATAAGTGAGTACGGTTATCTTCAACACCTTCTAGGTTTCCAACTACGAATGGATAAATTCCTTGTGCACTGTTTTCAAAGTCTTGGAAGAAGACATCGTCATCGATATGTGGGTTACCACTATTTTTAGTAACACGAACATCATCAAAGTAAGTTGCTCCATCACCAGCTTCACGAATAAGTGATAATTTCACTTCTTTACCATCCGCAGGTGCTGTGAAGTATACAAACATATTTTGGAAGTAACTGTTATTATTTACTGTTGATGAGTTTGTATTGTGTGCATATGCTTTAACATAGTTTTTCGCAATTGATTTTTCAGTGTAGTTAGAGATAATTTCGCCATCAACACTTAGTTCAAGAATCGCTTTTGCATCAGAACGGTTATCAACACCCACGTACGCTACATACGTTTCACCAGCATCTAAATCTGTGAGAGTTTGGCTAACTTTTGTAGTTTCTGTATTATCTTGAATTCGTAACATGTCATTGGTTGCTTGTGATTTCATGACTTCAGCATTTTCTCCTGACACAACCCATGCATCAAGATTTTGACGGTTGAATCCAGGATCCACAATATGAGCACCATTTCCATAAGTTACTACTTTTTCTGCTTGTTCGCCCTTATAGATTACATAAGGAATATCTGCTTTTGCATCTAAAGTTACTTTGCCATTTTCTACTGGAACAGTACCAATTAATTTATTTCCTGTTTCAGTTAATTGATAGAACTTAACGTCTGATACATTCCAATCACTTGGAATTTCCCATGTTGATGTTCCACCTTTTTTGTTGAAGTGATAAAGTTTTTCTTGATCACCTGTAATAGCATTTCCATTTTCATCCCAGTTCCAAGGTAGAAGATATTTATCACCATCTAAGATCAAACGGCCATTAAGTTTCATGGTACGTGAACGATAGTTCGCACGATCATTTTTGTAGTCATTTGATTTTCTTTCAATCACTACTTTATCATTTGCATCATTAACAAGTTCTACCATCATTTCCGGAGTCCAGTCAAAGTTTTTACCTTTTGAGTTTGTCATATTAACCGGAGTTCCTTCTTCCCAACGATTCACGTTAAAATGTTGGATATATTTTGTAGAAAGGTTGTTCTCAAAGAGGTTTACAATATAACCATTGTAATCATTACGTCCTTGCCATCCTTCAAAGTCTTTCATGTTATAACCACCAAGAAGTGGATATTCCGCAGCACCACCGTATGATGGGAAGTCTGCAGGCCATGAGTCACGTTGTTGATTAAAGATAAAGCGAGTCAATGTAGAGTTAATACCTTTTAAAGTATATCCTCCATAAGTAAGGTCAGCTGCCCAGTGTTGGAATGTTGAATCCGGTTCAAATGCATAACCCCATTCTCCACCTAAACGCCATCCTTGATCATTAATTTCTTTTGCAAGTTGATGACTTGCCCAAGCATTGTTATCACCAGATTGACCATTACCCCATACATCAACATAGATCCAATCAAGGTTATCACCAACTAAATTTTTAAGGTCCTCAAATCTTGAACGACGGCCATTTGCAAGATCAACTGCTGCATCTATATTGATACCTTGATCAATCCAGTTCCAACCATAGTTATACGACCCATCAGCAGATTTACGAAGAATCATTTCATTGAAGTATTTCGATTCAGGATAAGTTTCACTAGCATTGACATGAATACCAATCTTAGCACCATATCCTACTGATTCGTCAATTAAGTATTTGAACTCTTCAACACCACCCATACGACGTCCAATATCCGCATAGTTTAAGTGTCCTGAGTCATGTCCTTCACTACCATAACCCTTTAATAAGACAGATTGTCCAAGACCATCTGTATGAAGGTTGATTTTCTTAATACCATCTAAAGTCATTAAGAATGGGTTTTGAGCATGTGACCCAAAGTTCATTGCAATACGATAAGCGACTAAATCCTTAACAGATTCAGCACCAATTGGTGAGTGCATAATATCTCTAAATGCAATCGCACCATCTTGCCAGTTCACAACACCATCATCATTAGCATCTTCTGTAATAACAACTTTAGCTTCTGGTAATTCAAGTGTTTGTTCATTGAACATAACATCACGATGATAAATCCATGGTGAACTTGATAATCCCACTGAGTTAAATGTTTCAAATTCTTTAGCACGTGCATTTAAACGAACAAAGTCATTTGAACCTCCACCAGTTGAGAATTGAGAGTTACTATGCATGCTTGCTGAGAGTTCATCATTTGAAATTACAGCATACATGTAGTTACTGTTGAAACTTCTTAATGTGTCATTAACTGGCGTTAATGTATCACCATTTACAGTAGTATCCGTTGATATTTTTGCACCATAAACATTTGCTGTTGGCTCTGTTGATTTTACAGAAACAAGGCTATGATTTGGAATTTCAATAGTACGGATAATTTCTGCATTGGTTGTTTGCGTAGCATTGTTATTCTTCACTTCAGTAATCTTAAATTCAAGTGTGTTATTTTTCACTTCAAAAAGCATTGTAAGTTCAGCATTAATCTTATTTTCAGCATCGACTGCTTTTACAAGATATTTAATACTGCTCTCGGATACTTTTTCTGATGTGACTTCAGGTACAATATTAATATTGTTAATCTTGATTGTATCGATTTTGGTTGGTTGTCCATCCATTTTCTTACCACTGGCAAGAGTATAGTCCATGACTCTTGGAAATGCTTCGTCAAGACGAACAGTCATATCTGAAGATTTAATCTCTACAGGTACAACGCCTTCATTATCAGGATCTACAGGACGTTCAGGTGTTATTTTTGTGACTTTAACATTATCAACTAACACTGAACCAATACCGCGATCTTTAAAGAATCCAAATGCTCCCAGTCCTTTGCCTAAACCATCCATTGTATTAGACAAGATTTGTTGACCATCAATGAATAACGTTATTGTTTGACCTTCCACAACCGTTTTCCAACGGTGTACTTCATTAGGTTTTAATACCGTTCCCTTTGAAGTTGAAGACCAAGCAGGTTTCGCACCAAAGTTTTCTGTAAAGTACTCCCCTGGATTATCACCCATAACAGCGTAGCCATATTCACCACTTTTTTGAACGCGACCCACTTGACCAAAACGAATCATATCTTTTATGGCATCTTCGGCTTTTTCAACAGTTACATCTGCTTCAAAAGTATAGTTTTCAAGTAATGGTGTTTCTCTAAAAACAATCATATTTTTATCTTTAGCTTGGAAATCCAATCTTAAAGATTTGTTACCTTCTTGTTCTACAATTGAAGTCGCCACTTTCCCTTTTTCAACTTTGAACATATCTTTTAATTGTTGTTCCGTTAAGTTTTCGAAGTTCTCTTCCAGTGTGTATTCTTCATAAGTATCGAGAACAGGTCGCTCAAATTCCGGTTCAGGAATTACAATATTCTCTTGGTTATCAGCTTTGACAAGAATCTTTGATAAAGTTCCAGAATATGTCCCAAGTTTCACGACGATATCTTCAGATTTTTCTTGAAGTTGATTAATGATATTGGCATCTATTGATTGCGTAAAGAGGTGTGTTTTATTACCATCTTCACCAGTCACCCATGCGTGTAAAAGATTATCTTTTAATGACACTTCAAGTGAGTTTTTACTATTTAGAGTTGGACCAGGAATGCGGCCTGTTTGCATCCAGTTGCCTGTTCCACCAACTTTATATTCCCAGAACCATCCTCCTGCATCGTATGCTACAGTTAGAAAGTTATTAGAATCTGTGTAAAATAAATGTACACCAAAACGGTTGTTTTCAGGGGCATTCCCTGCAATAAAGTCAAATGTAAAGTTTGCTTCTTTACCATCTGTTTTCCATTCTTTATTGGGTTTGAATATTGCAGGGTTACCTTGATTATCATTTTTATCTGATGATGAAAGTTCATAATAGCGTACGCCATCTTTGATAACTTCCTTCACGGTCCCTTTGCTTGCAGAAATGGATTGCCACTCCGCAGCATCGTCAGCATAGATTTTACTTGGGTTTGTAGTCATTGTTGTAAGGGCAATGATCAACGCAAGAAAACCTGTCAAAAACTTCTTCATATACTCCTCCTCTAGCTATGATTTGTTTAGCTAATTTAAGTATATAGGTCTGATAATGTAACCGCTTTAATTATGTTGTGGTATCCATATATTATCTTGTTATATGTCAAAATAGCGATAAAAAATATTCACAAGTGAATGGTACTTAACATAAAAAAAAGCCGCCGAAGCGACTTATTTAAAATTTCGATTATACAAGTAAATATTGCCTAATAACATACACAAACCTAGAATCATTAAACTTAGATTTTGCATGCTGATTTCCTTATGATAGGTGAATATTAGGGTAAAACCACCTACAAAAAGAAGGATATTAAGCAGTAAATTCAATATCTTTTTCATGAACATTACCCCACAATATTTCGGATCCTGATAATTCAATTTCAATTCCGTTTCCATGACCATCATAGATGATAGTCTTTTGAACTTGATTGGTATTATTCACTATTGCGATTTTATGTGATTCAGGGTATACATTAACCTCGCAATAGATATTTGAGGAGAAGAATCGTGTAAGTTCCTCTTCTTTTTTCATGGAGTAGTAGATACTTCGTAGGAGAATACGTGTATTTGAGAAGTTGTAAGGGAGTCCCATGAGATAAACCCCACGACCTTGACCGTAATCACGTGCAGCAATTGTTACGTTTTCTTGGTCCATTGCAATAATTTCAGTGTCTTCAAATCGTGCATAGGTATTATTAATTTGTTCACCATGATTGAAGGTTTCAGTTAAGTCTTTTGTAATGAAGTGAGATGCAAGTGGTTTGTTGAAGTACTTGTCTGTTGAAAGTGTGAATCCAAGTTCTTTATCAACTCCAAAGATGTCGTTGAGTTGGAAGAAATGACCACCTTTCTCTAGTGCTGAGGGTTCACCCACTCCGATAAATCCGTGTCCATCGTGTACCCATTGTCTAATTGTTGAGATAAGTTCTGGATTATTCCACTGACTTCCTCCTGAGAAAGAAGTTCCTGCATCGCCCGCATTAATAATGACATCAATGTGACTTGGAATACCATTTTTAATTTCATCAAATGAGATAAACTCAACATCGACATCTAAGCCACTTAAACTTTCTAAAATACCAAGGTATGAATAGATTTGTTTATAGTGAAGTGCATGGGCTACCATGTAACTTTGCCATGTTCTTAGTTTTCCAAAGGAATTAAGAATAGCAACTGTACATTTTGAGTATGCTTTCTTGTCTTCAACATGTGTTAGTATTTCACGGAACTGTTCTGTTGTTTCGGAAATATAATCGACAAATGTAGGGAACTTGTAAGCCAGACTTGGATACCCACCATAACCTATTCGATTTAATGGACTTCTTAGCAATGCACGTCGTGCAGATATCCAGTTATCAACCGCTTCGTCAAGAATTGCTTGATCGTTACCTTCAAAGAAAGTATCGGGGAAGAAGTATGGTAAGAAACGTCCCTCTGTATATTTAACATGGGGAATATCTGAAATAAGTCTTAGTGTTGTTCCGCCACCAACACTACCAACAACGCCATCGAGTCCAATGGATTCAAAGTACTTACCATAAGGTTCTGTACCAATCCAGTTATCACCTAAGAACATAACCGCTTCTTTACCGTATTGGTGAACGATATCAACAAGTTCCTTTGCGCGCATTGCTACAAATTTTTGTTGGAAATCGATGTAATCACGATAAGCATCCGTTGGTTCTTTAAATGTTGAATTGTAGTATCCGTTAGTAATGAAATCTTCAGACGTTAAACGATACCCTTTTTCTGCCTCAAATGCTTCTAAAGCAGCAGGAGATACTGATGATCCATATCCAAACCAGTCTACGAATTTTTCTTTGCGTTTGTCATTAAAGAATAATGTAAAGTGGTAGTAGAATGTTGTGAAACGGACAACGTCAGTCTTAGGGTTATTTTCCATAAAATCAATAAGAGTATCAACCATATATTTATGAGAGTGAGGTTGACGAGCATCAAACGGAATTTCTTTTGGTTTGTCTCCCCAGTCATTTGTAATATGGTTATACATTTGGGTTGGATCCCAAATCATGTAGGATAAGAAGTTTACCGTATATTCATGGAAAGGAATTGCGTTATGAATTTCTACTTGATTTCTTTCTTCATTTACAGTCCAATCAACTGGATCAACACGTGTTTCTGTTGTTCGGTCATAAACATCCCACCATATTTTAGGATCATGATTATAGTCTGGTTTAATTTGTTCAGTCAGAAACCCATTCATGAAGTCGATTGTACAGACTGTTTCAGTAGCCAATGTATAATCACTCATGAGATAGAGCTGTTGCATCTCATCGAGATGTTGTAATGCAAATTCATTATGACCTCGTGCTACAAAATAGGTTGTATATATTTTTGCATCGAGATCTTTGATTTGATCGTCTAGTTTTGTACCGTCACTATCTCGAAGTGCATCAGCACCCCAACGGTTCATTAAGTCTTTTGTTTCGTCATAGAAATTATTTTGGCTTGGTAAAGTAACCCGCCCTTTAATTTTCGTCATGTTTGCGGTCTCCTAATCTTTAATACCACCCAAGGTCATACCCTGAGTAAGCTTGTTTTGTACAAAGATGTACAGAATTAAAGTTGGTAACATAACTATGACAAGTCCGGCATAGAGTGGTCCTGGGTTTGCAGCACCACGAGCAGCTTGTTGTAAGTTAATCAATCCAACAGGTAAGGTTTTATTGACCCCTGGCATGAGTGTCAATGCGATAATATATTCATTCCAAAATGATAAGAAATTAAAGAGAATAATGGTAACAATACTTGGTTTTGCCATGGGTATCATAATCTTCATCATTGTTTGGAAATGTGATGCACCATCAATGGATGCTGCTTCTTCGAAGCCTTTAGGTAATGTCTTGAAATAACCTGTTAAGAGGTAGATTGTAAATGGTAATGCAGTTGCTGCATAAACAATAGCTAATACCAAACGATTATTTAGAAACATATCCATGCCCCACATTGATTGAGCACCTTTATTTAATTTTAGTAACATTAAGAATATTGGAATAACTATATAGTTAACATTGATGAAAAGTCCTGCCATAAAGATGGAATTAATGGGTTTCTTCATTTTAAAATCAAAACGAGCAAGTACATAGGATGCAGGAAGTGCAGTTACAAGTAGGATAATGATTCCAAGAGCTGTAACAATTACTGAGTTTAAGAAGTAATCTCCCATTTTTGCAGTTTTGAATGCTTCTACAAAGTTATTGAAGTATAATGCATCAGGTAATTTCCACGGATTCATAAAGAATTCGTGAGGTTGTTTGAGTGATGCTAAGAATACCCAACCGAGTGGAATAATAATTGATACGGCCAACATAAGAAGTGCAAAATAAATGAATATTTTATAAACTTTGTCGGCTGACATTTCTTTAAATTTTTTCATTTTTGCCTCCTACATTTGTATGGTATCGCGTTCAGTAATCTTATTAATAATTGCAGAGAGTGCAAATGAGAATAAGAAGATCATGACACCAATTGCCATCCCGTAACCATAGGATGCATTATCGTATGCTTGTTTGTATAAATAACTAAGGAAGACTTCACTGGCTCCACCAGGTCCGCCTGACGTCAGTACTTTAACAAATAAGAAACTCATGTTAATCGTACTAATAACAAAGAATGTGAGCGTTGTACGAATATTTGACCAAATGAGTGGTAATGTAATTTGGAAGAATTGACGTGTTCGTGATGCGCCTTCAATCTCAGCGGCTTCATAAAGATGTTCTGGAATGCTACTTATACTTGCCATATACATAACCATATAGTAACCAATAGCTTGCCAGATCATTGCTCCAGCAATTGCATAGAGTACAACGTTTGGATCCCCTAAGAACTGAATGTTCTTCCAAGTATCAGGTTTAAATAGTGCAATAATATTATTGAGGAGTCCACCTTGGTCAACCGCATATATTTGAGCAAAGATTGCTGCAATAACGGCAACGGAGAGAATGTTTGGAATATAGAAGATAACTCTAAAGAATCCCTTTCCTTTGACATTTTCTCTTACAAGTACATTCGCAAATAAAATTGCAAACAAGAATGTAAACAAGGTAACAACAACAATTAAGACTATTGAGTTTTGGAAAGCCTGAATAAAATATTGATCTTTAAATAAAATTATAAAGTTATTCAAACCAACAAACGTTTTTGAATCGGATAAGCCACCCCATTTAAACATAGACATGAAGAATATGTTCAAGGTTGGATATACCATAAAGATAGCTACGAGTATTAATGCAGGTGTGAGACATGCAATAACGAAACGTCGTTGCGATTTACTTTTGTTCATAATACCACTCCAATCATAAGGAAGCGATGAATGGTTTTGGCATTCATCGCTCTATTTAATATAACCTCTATAATTATTTAAATTTTGCGACAGCTTCGATTACTGCGTCATACCATTGATCAACTGTTTTTTGTCCTGAAACAACTTCGTTTACAGTTCCGTATAAGATACCGGTTTCTGAAGTTAAGTCAACACCTTCGACAGCTTCAACTGATTTGAATCCAACGGATGTAGCAACAGCGCCCTTGTCGTAAACGTTGTAGAAATCTTTAATTGATTCATCTTTGATAAATTGTGATGAATTTGTTGTTGGTTGAATCGCATTCTTGTTTGCAGCAAAGATTTCGATTGCTTTGTCTGAATATAAGAATGTGATAAATTCTTTAGCTAATTCTTTATTCTTAGCGTCAGATGGGATATATACTTCTTCAGTAAATGTTGATGAGTATGTTTTTCCATCAGCAGTTAATTTAGGAATTGCTGTGAATCCCCATTCGAATCCTTCTGCACGTGGAGCTTTTTCCATTTCACCTGGTAACCATGTACCGTTAGTTACAAATAGTGCTTTGTTATCAAGTACTAATTGTTGGTTCTTTGTAAATCCTTCTTTATTAGCTTGAGCTACTGTATCTGGATGTGTGTATTCAGCAAGTTTTCCAACAATTTCAAATGCTTTCTTAGTTTCTGGATCTTTCCATGTTTCTAAGTCGTAAGCCATAAGTTTTGCATATTTTTCAGGTCCAACTGCTTCATTTAAGATTGCTGAGAATAATGCATCGAAGTAACCTGTTGTAGGATATGTGAACAATGCGATTCCTTCTGCTTTAGCTTTATCTCCAAGTGCGAACATTTCATCCCAAGTTGTTGGAAGTGTCCACCCTTTTGATTCAAAGAGTCCTTTGTTATAGAAAAGACCAGTTGGAGCGTAGAAGTTAGGTGCTAAATATTGTTTACCATCACCATAAGGTGCTGTTCTTAATGTATTTGCTACCCCTGGAGTTAATTTTTCATTAACTGTTTTTTCTTCGCCTAATACTTTCATGTTGAATACATCTGAAATTTCTTCAATTTTCTTTTCAGCAATCATTGTGTCTGTTAATTTACCAGCTCCACCGATTGCAAGATAGATAACATCAGGTGTGTCACCTGCTTGAATTTGTGGTCTAAGTACATCTGAAATATTCTTTTCGAATGTTGCCTCAACCTTTGTTCCGTCACCTTTTGTTTCCTCAAACGCCTTGATGACAGCATTCCAACCGTCTGTTTCATAACCACCATTAAGTCCTGCGACTTTTAAGACTTTATTCTCTGTCTTAGGTGCTTCTTTCTTACCGCATCCTGTTAGTACTAACAGAAACGCTAACATTGCAACGAATAACTTTTTCATTGTTTGTTCCTCCTGTATAACTCTATGATAATTCTATGTAAGCGGTTTATCTACGAATATATTGCCTTGCACATGTGTAATCTTGCTATGTTCGTAATTTTCTACATTTTGATACTTGAAAGTGATTTCTAAAGGTATTCTTCAACGACTTCTTTCATTGCTGACCAATTTTCTTCCATATCAGCTACTAATTTAAACTGTGTACGAGCTCTCACTAAGTTGTGATCGTCGTAAGCTATTTTGAAATATGTATCTCCTTCAAGATAATCCATTAAGAAACGAATACCACATTCCAAAGTCATCATTTTAGCCCCTTCGGGAAACAACTCAATTTCCAAATCGGTAAGTTTACCCTGACATCCTTCTAAATATCCTTTTACATAAACACTGTATAATTCCAAGTCAAAATTGACTTTAGAGAGATCTCTTTCATCCTCCGCTCCAGTAGTTGCACCAAATCGAATTGAATCTCCGAAATCGTCAAGCGTAAATCCTGGCATGACTGTATCTAAGTCTACCACACATAATCCTTCACCAGTACGTGCATCAATAAGAACATTGTTCAATTTAGTATCGTTATGCGTCACACGAAGTGGTAATTTACCTTCTGCATGATAATCCCATAAGAGGCTTGTAAAATCTTTACGCGCTAATACAAAATCAATTTCTTCTTGAACTAACTTAACACGATCTTTTTTATCTTCATTTACCGCGATAACAAAGTTTTCAAATCTAGTGGGAGTATGATGAAATTTAGGGATTGTATAATGTAGTTTTTCAACAGGAAAGTCTGATAGCTGATATTGGAAATTGCCAAATGCGAGAGCTGACTGGTAAAAATCATCAGGATTCTTGACCAAGTTATAAGACACTGCATCATCAATAAACAAATAAGCTCTCCAATATAAACCAAGACTATCACGGTAAAAGTTTTCCCCAGACATTGTTTTCACAAGTGTTAGGGTTTCGCGATAACGATCCCCTCCTTGCGATTCAATTTTGTCACCAATAAATTCAGTCACTAAAGCAATATTTTCTTGAAGTTGTTCTGGAATTTTAAATATTTCATGATTAATTCTTTGTAGGATATAGTTTCCTTCCGTAAACCTTACTAAATAAGTATCGTTTATATGACCACTTCCATACTTGTCATAGGAACGTAACTCACCTTTAAAGTCAAAGTTTTGTATTACTTCATCTATTTTTGTACTGTACATAATTCACCTCTCGTTAATTTACACTTTCATTTTATCGGCATTTGGTAGCGTATACAACCAATATCTTGTCCGAGTCATGTGACATCTTGTTATTCCGAAATTTTCGTAATATAATGGCATCGGAGGTATTCTATGGAAACCACAGCAAACATGCAAAAACTCATTTCAAAATTAAAGCTCCTCTATATTGAAAGTTCTTCTTATGATGCAGACTGGCATTCAACGCTTCATTCTCATCCATTTACAGAGCTGTTTTATGTCATCAGAGGGAGAGGACACTTTCAGTTCAACGATAGCTCTACCTTTCCTGTTAAGGAAGATGATATGGTCATTATTAACCCAAATATCATACATACAGAAGTCAGTGATCAAGAGAATCCCCTTGAGTACATTGTGCTAGGTATTGACGGTGTTAAGTTCTTCGCAGGTCTCGAAAATGATCTTGGATTTTCAATTCATAATTATAGTCAGTACAAACATGAAATTCTCTTTTATTTAAAGGCGATTCTTGCTGAACTTCAACATCATAACAGTTACTCTGACCTTGTCATTGATAATCTCCTAAACATCTTAGTTATCAATGCGGTGAGACGTACTGAAACACTTCTCGATGTTGGCGATGTTAATGAGGAACTAAACAAAGATTGTGTCTTTCTTGAAAACTATTTAAATGTCCACTTTAGAGAGCCCATTACCCTCGACCATCTTGCCGATTTAACGTTTATGAATAAGTATTATCTCTCACATATATTCAAAGAGCACTCAGGTATGGCACCGATTGATTTTGTTCTTAATAAAAGAATTATTGAATCAAAAAAACTTCTTGAAAACACCGATTTATCAATCTCCCAGATTGCTAGTATCGTCGGATTTTCCACCTCATCATATTTCTCTCAATACTTTAAAAGGGTGCAAAATATTTCTCCCTCAGACTATCGAAATTCATTTTAATCAAAAATTCTAAATAAGATTAAAATATAAACAAAAAAACCTCACTATTCTTCAATTGATTACACACTGAAGTTATGAGGTTTTTTAGTATTTCCCCTAGATTATATCAATATTATATGTCTGTTTTCTTACGTCGAGATATCACAATGAAGACAGTACCCGCTATTAATAATCCCGCAGTCACCATACTAAAGATTGTGGTATTGTCCCCTGTATTTGGAAGTGTAGGATCTACAGGTTTCGTTGGTTCTACTGGATCTATTGGATCTATTGGATCTACTGGATCTACTGGATCTACTGGATCTACTGGATCTATTGGATCTACTGGATCTATTGGATCTATCGGGTCAATAACTTTCGCTTTAATACCACCATTTAAATGATAGTTTTCATCTTCATCAACAACAGAAACACTTACTTTACCATTTTTATCAAATTTGTTTCCATCAAGTCCTTGATTTAGTTTCGTAATTTCGTGATCTTTATCAATACTAAATTCAACGCTGTATGATCCACTAGGAACATCTGGAAATTGATAGTACCCTTGAGAGTCGGTAGTTGTTTTAGAAATAATATTACCATCTTTAACAAGACGTACTTCAGTATTTTCTAATACCTTCTCATTAGCATCAAAAATTCCATTCTCATTAACATCTGTAAATAGATAGCCATCTATTCCAACAATGCCATACTTTAATTCAATATCAAAATCAAATTTTGTCAAAGAAGGCTGATAGGTATCGTGGATGAGATCTCCAGCGAGAACATAAGCAAAGTTTTCAAATGAAACTGTCTCTCCCGGTTCAAGTACGCCTTTGGATTTAAAGTAATTTAAGACTGCATTTTTAGTTGCTTCATCTCTATTTGCGTAGTTTGAATATTTATACAATGGATTATTCAATGTTGAAGTCATATCGAGATCACCTAAACTGTTTGTATCAAATGTGAAGTATAGACCGTTCATAAACAGGTGATACTGTGCAAAATCAATCATTTTCGTATCAAGTTCTCTAATCGCATATTTACCTGTATTGATTTCATAAGCATAGTCAGCATATTTATCACCTTCCCACTCATCAAGGAAGAACTCGTATTTATTATCAAAGATTTCTTTCTGAATTGTGTTAGGATCAAGGTCACTTAAACTCTTAAGATTTGGATTTTGAACTTGATAAACTTTCAACAATCCATCATAGAGACTTATTCCATTAATTTTTTCAAAATCAAAAACATGAACTGCTGAACCTTTTTTAATCACGTAATCTGGATTGAAAAGTTCGTAGTATTTTCTCAAAACTGTGGAATCATTTCTTAACGTCGTTCTATTTTTTAAATAAGCTTCGCTCGGTTTAACAGTGTAGTCGATAAGACGATATCTACGATTAGTAGGATTTGTTATTACAAATTTAGATTTCTTAATTCCACCGGGATACACATCATTATCACCAGAATACATATTGGTGAGAGAGGTTGTTGAAATTAATCGTCCATTACCATCCGGTATTGCAATAAAGTTCGGCACTTGTTGAAGTAAAATTGACGATCTTTCTAATTCCACAAGACGCGTTACCTTTGTGAGTGCATCTAAATTTAAAATTTTCATGCTACCATCTTTATTAATTTCTATCTTAATTTGGACAGGAACATAATCTTTATGCTCTAATGTTAAATTAACTTCTATCTTATCAGTATCAGAAAAAGTTACTGTTACATTATGATTATCAATAGTTATGTTCTCTGCGATGTTATTAACTTTGATTTGTGTTTCTGAAGCAAGACCTTTGAACGTGAAGCCCACAGGTTTTGGTGCATTAGGTTCAAATTTTATAATATAAGACATCATATTATTTTTTTCCGCAGTATTATTTTCTAAGTCAGTGAACAACAACTCCATGAATCCTGATCCTTTTTGAATTGTACCTTTTGCTGTTTTGTATCCTTCTTTTTCAAGCTTGTAAAAGTATGGCTCGCTATCTGGAACTACAAAATTTAGTGCTTCCTCTCCCATGAATCCTGTTGAAGGAATAGGAGTTTCGATGTTATTTTTATCATAGAATTTTATGTCTCTTAATACTTCTGGTGTTTCTGAGATTAACATTGTTCCATTTCTTAATTGTGTCTTCTTTTGATATCCTAAAACTTCACTCACCACTTGATTATCTTCTAGTGTGTTTTTTATGATACTTGTATTATTAATACTGTCGATGACCCCGTTTTCAGTTACCTTAAAATGATCTGCTTTAACTTCAAGCAGATTATCTCCTGAGAAGAATCTTAGAACAAATTCATAGTCAACATTTGTTTCGATTTCAAGATTAGCATATTGGTATGGAACAGTTGCGTCAACGGCAACAACATTAGGGTACATCCAATTTGTATCACCAACTTTACGAACTGACAATGCATAATCTTTTCCAGATTTATTTCCATTAACAGATCGTGCTATTCTAAGATTCCAATTGATTTTGCTTGCAATTTCCTTACTTGATTTTTTAGTATGAGTTTCATCAATGTTTTTTGGCAAAGGAAGAGTTTCTTCCCCAGTTTCTATGGCATTGTTTCTATCTACTTCCTTAACTTCCTCTTTTTCATTATTTGCGCTGTCTAATTTATCATCTTTTAATTCTGCGCCACCCAATAATTTAGAGTCGTCATTGGTAGATTTTTTTTCAGAAACTATCTTCTCATTTTTTTCTTCTACAGTATTAACGTTGTGCGTATCAACTGCATAAGTTGCATATACATTACTGGTTAGTATTGACACTACAACAAGCAACCCGATTAATTTTCTTTTCATAATTCCTCCTGATATCGCCAAAATATTTCATTTTATCTATTAGAATAAGCTTTTCCGCCTCAGAAAAAACATTATTTTATATATATAAATTATACAGTTAGAAATGGACACAAAGATGAAATTAAAGCGAAACTTAAAGAAATTTAAGTTAAATTAATTTAGATTATAACAAGCTTCTAATCACACTTCCATGTATCATTTTCAAAGTTACATGCTTCACCATCTTCATTCAAAGTTTCGAGTGAAGTCACCTTTTTTTTATCCATCAATTTGCTCCTTAAAACTTTAATTAGATATTCTTCATCCAATGCTCCATTAATTAAATACTTTCCGTCAATAACCAAACTTGGCACACTTTGAATTCCATAAGATTTCCCAATTTCGAAGTCTTTTTTAACTTCTTGAAGCGATTTATCCGATACATAGATTGAATACCATGTATCAAAGTCGATTCTTGTTTTTTTGACAGTTTCTTTAATCACTGTTTCATTATTAATATCGAGATTATCAGTGAAAAGAGCTTTTTGAAGCGCATCAAATACATCCCAGTATTGTGATTCACCACCAGCTAAATACGCAGCTTTTGCAGCTCTTAAAGGTTGTATTGATGTAGGAAATAAAAAGTTTTTTTCTTTCATTCCCTGTATATTAAAGCGATGAAGAGTATCGTTATCATTAGCGTGCTCCCAATGATTCATAATTTGCTTTTTCGCATTTTCGTGTGATCCAAACATTCTTGCCAAGTCTTCAGATGTGGGTGCAAGAGCGAAAGAGCGATGAATAATATTAATTTCTGGTATTTCCGCTACTATTTTACGCATCCGATAAGACATTGGGTAACAAAAACTGCATATTACATCATGAAAAAATTCAATATTTAATGATGTCATATCTACCTCCTGTAGCATTTCTCTGCTTAGTAAAAGAATACCATGACAGACTAATTTCATACATGATGATGCTTGAAAAGATTGATACATGTCTTTAAAAATAGAGATTTTTATTCCATAGAAATAAAAAAAACTCAGATCTAAGATCTAAGTTTCAAGTATACTTTTATGATTCAAATTCCACTATATTAGTTTCTGCATCCAATGACTTGATTTGTGCTTGACAGTATAAATCATGTCCCTCTTCAATCAGTTTTTGATAACCTGGTTGATAATTTTTTGAAATACAGATTCCCGTCGCAACATGAGTCGCATTTACAGATTTAAGTAGTAGCTCTACGTTTTTCACGACACTGCCCTGAGCTAAGAAATCATCGATCAAGATTGCTTTCTTATTCTTAATTAACTGTGTTCGTGTTGTAAGGTAGTATGCATTCTTCTTTGTATAAGAGTAGCATGCTTGTTGTGCAAAGATTTCACTATCTTTTTCTGTTTGATCTTTCTTAATCACAACAAGAGGTTTATTAGCATATAGACTTGCAAACACACTTGGAGCAATCCCCGAGCTCTCAACTGTAACGAATATGTCAAAGTCGTAATCCTTATAATATTCTGCAAAATCTTTTCCTACTTGTTGCATGAGTTCCACATCAACTTGGGCATTTAAAAATTGACTTACATCTAAAATATCAGATGTTGCTACAAACCCACACTCCTTAATTTTATCTTCTAATAATTTCATACGTTCCCTCTCTCATTTTTATCTCAAATTATACTACAAAGTAAACATGTAAGCTATGGATATTAGCGTAATAAAGTGCATTACTGTTGGAAGTTCCTTAATTCTTTTCGCAAATAACATACATAACCAATATGAAACGAAACCTAGAGTTAGCCCTAATGCAATGGATCCTGTTAAAGGCATCATAACAATTGTTAGAAAAGAAGGAATGACATATTCATAACCACTATGCCAATCAATATTTGTGATGTTTTGCATCATGAATATACCGATAACCACCATAGCAGGCGTTGTTACGGCCGCAGTCACAAGGGATAGTAACGGATAGAAGAACATTGACAGCAAGAATAAGACCCCTGTAGTCACCGCCATGAGCCCTGTACGTGCTCCATAGATAATTCCTGACACTGATTCAATATATGTTGATAAACTTGATGTTCCAAGGAGACCTCCAAAAAATGATCCTAAAGCATCCGCAACATAAATTTTCTTATTACTTTCAAATTCTTCTTCACTTAAATGAGGAATTTGTGATGCAGCTGCAGATAGTGTCGTTGCAGTTCCAAAAAAATCCAGAAACAAGAACGTTAGAACCACAATCATTGCTTGTGGATTAAGTAAATTTGGTAGTTCTCTAATTGCAACAAACAGGGTTTCACTGACCATTGCATTCCAAGGAACGGAAGGCATTACAATCGGACTTCCTTGAGGAAGTTGTGGCAACGAAGATGCCACTTCTGCTGAAAGGTTAATCAAATTCATATTATAACCAAGTCGAATAAATAGACCACATAATGCTGCACCAATCATTCCATAGAAAACTGCGTACTGATTCTTTCTAACAAGAAAGAATGCGGCTGTAATGATTCCTACGAAAGCGATGATAACGTTCGGATTATGAAATCCCCCAAAAGTGATAAACATACTCTCGTTAGGCACTATAATGCCAGAGTTTTTAAAACTAACAAATGCGATAAAGAGACCTAAACCTACATTTCCCGCTTGCTTGATTGTCATAGGAATTGCTTTAATAACTTTAGCACGCACGCCACTAATAGCGAGTATAATAAATAATACAGATGAAGCTAAAACCGAAGCTAATGCCGTTTGCCAGGATATCCCCATCCCCAATACAACACTGAATGCAAAGAAGGCATTCATAGACATACAAGGTGCAAGTCCCAATGGAATTTTTGCATAAAATCCCATAATAAACATTGCAATCGCTGATGATATTATTGTTGCCATAAAGACTGCATCCTTGGGCATTCCCGCTTGACCAAGAATTATAGGATTAACAAAAATTACATATGCCATTGAAAGATAAGCAGTGAGTCCACCCGCTAATTCTTTCTTAATTGTTGAACCTGATGCTTCAATACTAAAAAAACGATTTATCGATTCCTTCATTTTCTCTCCTCTTCAATAAATATATTAAAAAACTGCCATGTTGGCAGAAAGAGAAAATAAAAAATATTTGCAAATGCAAAGTCCCTTTTGCCATAGTTCACATCTTTACGGGATATGAGTAGAAACTTCCGGACCATATTACCAGAAATATATGGAGTTTTTATGTTAAAATCTTAACATTTAAGAGTAAGCAAGTCAAACAAGAGAAAAGCCAGTTTTCTCAATAAATACTGGCTTAATCTAATTATCATTTGAAATTGGTATTAAAGTTTTAATCCTCAAATCGCCATCTTTTCCTTCAATAAATAATTTATCGTATGTCTTGTTCTTATCGTAAATATTAAGAAGTCTATTTTGATAGCGTTCAATCTCTCCCACCTGCTTTTCATATGCAATAAAGTCACTCACTTTAAAATGCAAATCTTGTGTTCTTTTTACGCGACCATCCTTTATAATATTCTCCGAATCAATACTGTCGTCAAATATAGAATACTCAAAGTTTACAAGATATGATGGTTCTTTGAGATTCTTAATAAATTCGACTGTATTAACATAACGATCATCAACAATTATTTGATAAAAATAATCGAAGTCATTGACCTTTTCTTGATAGTTTCCATAGTCATCAATGTACTTTAAAGTATCCATCGAATATACGATATTATAGCGAACGAGATTATCTTCACTCTTTGAATTTTCATATGTTATTCTAGAAAGATCTTGTAAGTATGCATCCATTAATTCACCAATATGATTTTCTAAATTAATACCATGCGTAAAAACATCATTATAAACACTAATTTTCTTAACTTTATTTTCAAATAGAGGTTCTGACTGTTTTAATATGTCTTGTGTATATTGAAGTTCTTTGAGTTGATCGTACTGATGCTCGTTCAGATAGTAAGTTCTCGCGACATTGTCGCCATTTTCTTTATAGTAGGTTAAATTAAGAAAAAAAGGCTCACTTTCTCTCACTGGTAAAATTTCATTATTTATAGTTAGATCCCTAATCACCGATTCGTGGAATTTAATGATTTCAGCAATAGAATCTTTATCGGTGATTCTAACATAAGGATAGATATCCCAGGTACTCAAAGCATCATAATCACGAGGTAATACAGTAACTGCAGTGATATGTGATATATCCTCTACATCAGGAATTGTTTCTCCCATACCAAAGCCCTTTGTAAAATACGCTAGTGAAATAACAATTCCAGTAATGACACATATTACACCCAAGTTCACAAAATGATCTCGAAGCTTCATTAATTTACGATTTTGAAGTGATGCTAAAATTATGAATATTACGAGTGTCCCTAAAATAGGAAGTATGAGATATTTTAACTCAATCTCTTGTTTTGTACTATATATTCTGATGAGTTGAATTAAACCCAGTAAAACCAAAACAGTACTCGTTAGAAAAATGGTAATTACCTGTGAAATTTTCGAGTTAGCAAAATCCATTTTTTCTTTTTTTAGATTTCGACCAGTGATTAACTTATTGAACGAATAATGAATGATACAGATAATAATAAACCAATATGAGATGAAAAACTCGATTCCATATTTGTAAGCCCCGGAGTAATTAATGGAAATTAACGCAGATATTGGGCTGACTAAACCTAATATTTCACTTTCTAAAATAACTGGATAACCGGATACAAAAATAAGCATAAATAACTCAATAGTACTATAGATAACGTAGGGTAGAGCGAACAATAAAACGGTATATATTGTTGCTTCCCACCATGTTGCCATTTTTAATATTAGATAACACACCGTATACATTACTGCATTTAGGATAACTAAAATCCCCAACAAACGAATGATAATTAGCGAAATAGATCCTATTTCAAAGGATAGAAATGATTCTGATAAAAACACACCAGAAACTATTATAAGAGGTACTATCACTAAAGTTTCTATAACGAATAGTCTAGTCAGAATATCTGACTTATCGATTTCTTTCTCTTTTAAAAGCGGCTTAAAGATCCATAGTGTTGAGAAAATCATTAGAATCGCGCAAATTTCAAAATAATCAGTAATAATTTTCTCATACAAAAACACTTCACCATTATATTTTGATAAAGTAACAGGCCCCATATACATTGCGACTACCATGACGAGTATCATTACATACCAATTCTTTAAAATTATATGTTTATAATCAGATAGTTTGATATTTTTTTTCATTTACGCTCCCATTTCCCCTCAACCAATTACTCTAATTATAACTTAATCATTATGTTTTTCATACCATCGCAAATTTAAGGTCTCTTTTGCATAAAAAAAAAGCGAATTAACGCTTTTTGAGTCCGATTCATTCTATACTTTAGACTTTCTTGAATTTAGTTTATGATATAAAATTGCGATTACTACTAGTAAAGCTCCGACCACTATCGATAGAATCCAGACAAAATAATCTTTTTTTTCATTTTCAAACTTAGCATTATTATTTATTCCAGCACTAACTTCTTCAACGACATGAATATGATCTTCAAACGACCATGAATCATCACCATCTGTAATTTCAACCTCATATTTATAGTCACCATTTTTTAATTTCTTGTTTGGATTAATCATGTCGAATACAAGATCAAATTGACTGTCAGGTAGAATATTTCCAGCTTTATTATTTACGGTTCCAATCACAGTTTTTCCATCAGTATCATAAAGTTTTCCCTGAATAAGGATTGGTTTCATATTTACTGATTGTGGATTTGAAATTCTCACATAGTACGCTGGTAAATCATGTTTAATTTTTACTCCTTGGGCTGTATTTACCAACTCTTTTTCTGGAACATTATCAGTCATGCTAAGTTGAATTGCGACCAAATACTTAATCGCAGACACGACACCTGTTCCTTGAACTTTATCATCTGACTTTCCATTTGCAATTACCGACACTCCACCAAGAACAACACCATCAAATGCTTGATCTGGTGCGGTTATTGCGATTGGAACATCAATAGACTCTGCAGGTCCAACAGTAAATGAAGAAGACTCCAAAGATGCAATATCCGTCATTACATTAACAGCACTGTCACTTGGTTTTTCTTGCGTGTGATAATTAGCTGTCGCGTTATCATCAGTAACAGCGTTGGTAATCTGAAGCTCAGCATTCATCGTTTCTTGTCCTTCATTACTAATTCTTAGCACTATCGTTTCCACTTGATTTTCATTCAGGCGCAAATCATAATATCCTGCATTAGTGTTTAATTGATTTTCACTATAAATTGGTGTCACGCTAAAATCGTTGTATCGTGATTCTTCCGCAGATATCTTTGTTAGCGAAGTGAAGCTTACAGCTACAATCATCAGTATTATTATTAGTTTCTTTTTCATTCTTTATCTCCCTCGTTACGGCGTACTAATCAAAGTCCACTCTAATGTTGATGTGTAATTATCTGGCATTACTTGGTTTGTATTAATTTCTAGCGTAGTATTGTTATTATTTGACATTTCTCCATTCCAACTGAAGATCCATTGCCCTAATCCTTCTGCTTCATTTGCAATTGAAATAATTTGTGGACTTTCACCGGATTTGATCCTAATTTCATTGTTAATATACGATGGTTGTTTGGCATCTGAAACACTTCCCACGACTTTCGTATTACTAAATTTCACTAGCCCAGTAAAGCGTGACTGTGGATTTGAATTACTGATAAAATCACTCATTCCAACACTTAATTCCCAACCACTTTGCTGACGTCTCTTATCAACAATCTGCAGATTTGGATTACTCTGTTCAGCTCTAAAGCTTTTATTTCCTGAGCCTATTTTTTGTCTGCCAAATGATAGTTTTGATGGAACTGATATAATTTGAAGTAGACCTTGATTTCCAGTCGTGACAGTTTCTCCTATATTACCAACTTGTGTTGGATCATTGGGATTCCTTGGTATTTCAGCTTGAGTATTATAAGTTGCTTTCCCAAAAAGAAGCATATTTCTACTTATAGGATTTCTATCATCATGTTTAATCATAAGATTTTCATCATAATACCAATCTGTTATTGTTTCGTGATATTCATTGATTTCAACAATTTCCGGAGTTAGAACAGATCCTGAATTAATACTTACTTCTTTGTGTATTTCATATCCATTTCCATAGTCAATAAGATACATGACATCAACACGTTTTAGTGGTTCTTGTCTCATATATACCCCCGGATTACCATTGACATTTGTTAGTAAATCCAAACTTGAATTATATGATTTTTCCTCGGTTATTGATTTCCACCTATTCTTCTCACCTTCTGGCAAATTCATTGCTACTGCCTGAGAATGAGAAACTTCAAAAACTGAGTTAAATTGAATTAAAAATAGCGTATCACTGTTTAGCATGTTTCCAACATCCACATTTGCATTGGGTGACATATTAGGTAAACCTATATATATAACTTTAGAATTCAAGAACATATCTTTATAGGTTGTTATTCCTGTCGTATCCCACGATTCAAATCCTTCAACTCTTTCAATTCGAGAGTTATAAAACATCGATGCGGTATCAGTAATGTTATTCGTATTTGCTCCCCAATTAATATTGATACTTGATAAACTTTCTGTAAATGCAAACATACCAAATACATCTGTGACATTATTTACATTCCATGATTCGATTCCTTCTATTTTCTTAACTCCTGATGATACAAACATCAATCTCATATTTTGAACATTTTTGGTCTTTTCTCCCCAATTCAAGTTGAGTTCTTTCAAGCTCGATGTTCCGGAAAACATTTGACTCATATCTGTTACATTGGTTACATCCCAACTTTCGATTCCTATTATTTCTGTTAAAAGATTCTCACCCCAAAATAGTGATGTTGCACTTGTTTTCGTCTTAAATCCAATTTTTTCGATTCCACTAATTTTAGTTAAATTTGGTAAGTTAGAGAAAAAGCTATCGAACATATCAGAAACCCAAACTTGTTTGTCAATAATAATCCATCCAACATCACTTGGATCCAAACCATTTTTCCTAAGTCCTGATTCGACAGTTTGATACGATGACTTAACAAGATTTCCACCTGTTAGTATGAGAATACTATCTTTCCCCATCGGTATTAAATTGTAGTATATCCCTGTAGCTTCATTATTCCCACCAATATATCCTGTTTGAACTGTAGTGGAATCTGATTTAATTTCAGAAACTAAAATCTCACCTTCATCTTTATCTTCAATAACATCTTTACCATCTTCCATTGGAATAAAAGTAACGTTATCCATAATAGCCGGTACTCTGTACTCATCCTCGGTTATCTCGAAATCGTTTATAGCACCACCTTTTTCCACCAGTTCTATCTCTTTACTATTATCTGCTATTTCTTGACTGAACGTACTTCTCGTTGTGAAACCAATCAGGATAGAAAGTGAAATACAGCAAGAAATTATTTTCTTTTTCATATTGATCCCCTTTTCATAATTTTTATCAGCTGGACCTCATCAATAACTCCTTTATTAACAAGGTCTAACTGACAAACTATTGTCAGCTATTTTTTTTAAGGTGTGACTGATAAAGTCCAATCAAGTGTCGCTTTATATTCTAAGTCTTTAGCTAGATTAGAATTCATTTTCAATTCGACATTATCATTCAAAGTTTTTCCTTCACTTGCATACCAGTAGAAGATCCAATGTCCCAATCCTTCTTGATTTCCAGCGGTTGCAATCATTTGTGGCCCTTTACCAGATTCAATAACAACATTTGTATCTAATAAAGTAGGTTCAACTTGCTCGGGCGTATTTGATTGAGCCATTTTTGTATTTTTTAGCGTTAAAATTCCAGGAATTGTCTCGTTTCCATTTTTAAATTCTCCCAATGATACATCTAAATTCCAACCATTAGATAAAGCGCCACGTTTATCTTGTAGTTGTAAGTTTGGTTTTAACGTTGTGGATTCATAACTTTGCAATCCTTTACCAATTTTCTGATTTTCGAATCCTAGCATCTTTGGAATACCTGTCAAAATTAGCGTTCCTTTATTCGGCAATGGGTCGACATCTCCTGGGTCTGTTGGATCAGATGGATCTACTGGATTAACTGGAATATCTCCGCCATCTTCATCAAGCTCAAAAGAAATTTGTGCCTCACTCTTTCCTGTAGATTCTTCAGCATATGCTGGGATTGTGAATGCTCCAATACTTAATGAAGAAATTAGTAAACCTGTTAATATTTTATTTTTCATTATGTCCCTCAATTTTCTAGCAAACCGTTTATTTGTTTGCAAAGACATACTATCAAGACACCCTTGATAGTATGTGAAATAAGCATAAAAATGCCTATTGATGTTACAAAAAGGCTTATTTCCAGTAACGCAATCGATTACATTCAAAAAGACAGCCCGAAAGCTGTCTCATAAAAAAAAGGGTTCTTTAAAATCTGGTGTTGGTGAGATATTTATCTCATCAGCACTTTTTTAT
>JAVWLP010000017.1:0-40457 GCA_036637915.1 Erysipelothrix sp.
TATCTATTTTTATATTTTTTTCATTCTTGTTAGTCATAGACCACCTCTTTTATATATAGTCGGATTTCGTACTAATGTATTTTATATTTTTATCAACTCTCTGTCAAGTTTATTTTATTTACATCAAAAATTTATCGTTCCCAAATTACTTGTTTGCTCGGTGAATAAATATTTTTTTCCACTTTCTCACTAATCTAAAGTTTAATTAACTAAATAATCATATTATGAATTTCCTAAATTTGGAGTATGAAAAGATGTGATGTCAGTTACAAAAATATCTATTAATCAAGAAGTTTTTTTGGTTACTCATGAAAAACTTTAATTCAAAGACAATATTCACGATACTTTCAAGTCCTTCATAAATTCAAACTTCAGATGGAATACAACTCAAAAGTCCAACAGGACTTTAACGATAATAGTTTAACGAATTAAATTCTCAATAGCAGTGATAATTGTAGTGAAACTGACCGTTTATAAATAGAGTATATCGCTAAGTCTATTTCCAAGTTTCAAGACTATCTGAAGTTTTTAAATGAAAAAACCACGGCTTATAAACTACTCGCTGTGGTCTTTTTCTTGGGTTACTAATATCACATTTTATTTTTAGTATCAATATTCGGTTAACCCATTATTATTTTGATCTGTTAAATAATCCTAGAGTTCATTTAGAGATGCAAGAAGTGCAACCATGAAATCATAAGTACGATCCAATGATTCAAGGTCTAAACGTTCATCTGGTGTATGAATATCAAACATAATAGGTCCGAAACTTACGATATCTAGTTCTGGCATTTTGCCTTTCCAGATACCTAATTCCATGCCACCATGTGTCGCTACGATATTCATATCTGTTCCGCGCATTGCTTTATAGACTTCAAGAGTTTTAGCACGAAGTGGCGATTTGGCATCGTAGTTCCATCCTGGATAATTTGAAGAAAACTCAACATTCATTCCGTATTGTCTTCCAATCCATTCAACTTGACGCATAACATTTTCTTTTACGAATGCTTGCGTAGCACGTAGGGAAACTGAGATTTCGAAACGTTCATCATTAAGGTTTACCGTTCCAATATTTGCGGAAGTAATGACAAGATCTTCAATCGCTTTACTCATTTGGATAACACCATATGGAAGCATGAAGAGCATATCAACAACCATTTCTGTATCTTTTTCTGAAAGAACTTTATCAGTTGTTCCTTCGATGAGATTAAATGTTAAACCAGCATCTGAAAATTCATATTGTGTTTTGAATTCTGCTGCAACGGGTTCAAACCAAGCTTTGAAGGCTTCAACATCTTCAACAGCTACTGTAAAATCATTTTCACGAGTAATAGCGTTCATTTTAAGACCACCATCAATCGCAACAACACGAAGTGACATTTCATCCAATGCACGACGTAAGATAATACCCGCTAGTTTTGAGGCATTAGCACGCTCTTGATCAATTTCTCCTCCAGAGTGTCCTCCAAGAAGACCACGAATTTCTACAGTAACAGTGTCGGATGTTTTTGATTCGAAAGTAACTTCTTTATTAAGAACACCACGCACACCTCCACATGAAGAAACATATGTTTCGATTTCTCCTGATCCATCTAAACCAATGCATAGTTCTGATTTTAACATTGAAGTATCAAGTTCGGTAGCACCTGTTAGACCTGTTTCTTCTTGAACAGTAAAGACACATTCAAGTGCTGGATGTTTCGCATCTTTGTCAGCAAGAATTGCCATCATATAAACAACACCAGCACCATCATCAGCACCCAATGTTGTTCCTTTAGCATGTAAAAATCCATCTTCAATATAAAGGTCTAAAGGATCATTATCAAAGTCATGGTTACTATCTTTATTCTTTTCTGCAACCATATCTGTATGTGATTGTAACATCACTACTGGAGCATCTTCATAACCTTTTGATGCTGGTTTGAAAATAATAACATTATACATGTCATCAATAATAGTTTCTAATCCTAAATCCTTCGCAAAATTAACTAAATAATTGGCAATTTTTTCTTCATGAAATGAAGCGCGAGGAATCGCAGATATCTCTCTAAAATACTTTAAAACAGTTGATTCACTCATAAATAACCTTCTTTCTTTAATACTACGACTATAATAACACATTCCATGTTCATATATCTTCAAATTATCTGTGAAATACTATAAACTAATAGCTAAAGGAGACGTGAAAATGAAGAAGTTTTTAAATGAATTTAAAGAATTCGCAATGCAAGGTAATGTTCTTGATATGGCAATTGGGGTTGTAATTGGGGGCGCATTCGGTAAAATCGTCACATCTTTAGTTAATGATATTATTACACCCTTGATTTCGATTATAACTGGCGGGATCAAACTTGACAGCTTAAAGGCTACACTTCCAAACTTTTGGGGAGCTGCGGAGCCAGTTACTCTTAATTACGGTATGTTCTTACAAGCTACACTTGATTTTGTAATTATTGCATTCTGTATCTTCTTAATGATTCGAGCATTCAATACATTGAAACGCAGCAAGCCTGAAGAAGTAGAAGTACCAGCAGATATTGAACCAAGTAATGAAGAAAAACTATTACAAGAAATTCTCAACGAATTAAAACAAAAATAAACAAAAAAAAATAACACCATTATTATGCGGTGTTATTTTTCATTATAGTCATAATGACCATAATAATAGATTTTGTCTCCCAAACCAAATCCACCAACGTCTAAGATTCATCACGTCTCAGACATCTTTTATTCTACCATACTTATCATTTTTGTAAAGTCGCAAAAATAGAATTAACACCAGCTTAATTCATTTCCTTGATTTTACTTTTGATTGTGAAATTAAAATAAATGAATATTGGTGTCCCAAAGAAAGCGAATAAAGAGTACGAATCACTTATATCAATACCATAAGATTCCTCTATCACGATAGCTGCTCCAAGTGGTAAAAACATCATCAAGAAAGTAATTTTCTTGGCCACTTTAAGCCATCTTTTAGCTCGGGGCGTATTTGGAATATGGTCAAGTACCACGTCAAGAAAATAAAACAGTATTGCTACAAGAATAATGGCTACAAGTCGAACGATATTCTCATAGGATGGATTTTTCAGGAATTCAGTCATAGTCAAATAACCTCAAAATCAAAAATTACTCTGTAAATCCTTCAAGACGCTTCATAATATTTTCAATTTTATTTTGACATGTTTTTAGGGAAGCTTCATCCATTTGGTTTCCATGTTCATCTAAGAAGCTCTCGATTGATTCTAGGCTTTCAATTAGTTTTTGTGTTGTTTCATTCATTTTTAGTTCCTCTTTCTGTTATTTTCTTTAATTCTTTGTTCAAGATAGGTATTTCTTTTTGATTCGTGTGCATTTTCAACTGCAATTTCAAATGCACGGTGTTCACCCACAAGTATCAAAGATTTCGATGCCCGAGTAACGCCAGTGTAATACAAACGACGTGATAACATTCTATAGAAGTCTGTAACTGCTACTAAGATTACGATCGGATACTCACTACCTTGTGCTTTATGAACAGACATTGCATATGCATGTGTAATATTAATAAAGTTTTGTGCTTCATATTCAACAATGGTTCCCTCAAAGTCAACCACAAGTCTGCGTGTCTCAACTTCAACAAGAACACCAATATCACCATTAAACACGAAGTCATCAGGTTGATTTTTTAACTGAAGAATTTTGTCACCTTCTCTAAAGATTCGTGTTCCTACCATTATTTGATTCTTCAAGGTATTCTCTGGGTTACACATCTTTTGTAGGAAGTGATTTAAATTATCAATTCCGCCTGGTCCATTATACATTGGAGCCAATACTTGAACTTCACTTAAATCATACCCTTTTGACAACGCTTCGTCCACTACACGAAGTACAATGTCTTTAACACTTCCATATTTATTATTGAAAAACCTAACATCTCTAGAATAGTTAGAAACATCAAAAATGCCATGATTCATGTTAATGGCTAAATCAATAACTTCCGATCCTGTTTCTTGACGATAATTTCGCTCTAACTCAATGGTTTCAAAACCATTAGTTGCAATCATATCCCCTAAGACAAATCCTGGACCTACTGAAGGCAGCTGGTCTTTATCGCCCACAAATAGGAATTTTTTAACATTTGTAGAGGCTTTTAGTAAGTTTTGAAACAACCATATATCAACCATTGAAAATTCATCAACAATTACAACATCCGCTTCCAGTGGGTTCTCTTGATTAACTCCAAATTTATTCGATTCTAAATCCCATTTTAAAATAGAGTGCACAGTTGCTGCCTGGACGTTGGTTAATTCTTCTAATCGTTTCGCTGCACGTCCTGTAGGGGCACAGAGGACGATTTTAAGCCATGGCATCTGTGTTTGCATCAAAGTTACAATACCCGACAACAACGTCGACTTACCAGTACCAGGTCCACCGGTGAGAATCATAATATCTTCTTCAAAAAAAGAAGTAATCGCATCCTTTTGAACTTGATCAAATTCAATTCTTAGTTTCTCTTCAACTTCATTAAGTTTGTCATCGAAATTTTCTAAATCAAAATCGTAACCACGATATTCAAAATCAGTTAAAAAATTCGCAACATAACTTTCTGCGTCATATTGTGTACAATGATACAATCGATCCTCATCTTCAATCAACTCCCGTTGACGAATTAGGTTTTCATAAGCAATATCAAAGAGTTCACTATCTTGATTGATAAACATATTTTTGAAATTGTTGATTAAAATATAAGAATCTCCGGCACCAAATACCGTCGATTTATACGTATCAAGAATTTGCGCTTCTACTCGTAAGGGATCATCCAAATCAAAACCTAGGGATAACGCTACTTTATCAGCTGTTTTAAATCCAATACCGTCAATGTCATATACAAGACGGTAAGGATTATCCTTAATAACTTCAATGGCTTTCTCACCATATTCTTTAGTAATCTTAATAATTTGTTTATTACCCAACCCATGAGCTACAAGAAACGATACAGCGTCTTCCATAGGATCTTGAGTGCGAATAACATCGATGATTTTCTGAGCTTTAACTGCACTTAATCCCTTTACATCAATCACGAAATCATCTTCTTGTCGAATTCGATCTAAAACATCATTCCCGTATTTCTCAACGATCGCAGTCGCTGTTTTATTTCCAATCCCTGGAAAGTTAGGTCCCGATAGAAATCTAACAATAAAATCCGGATGTTCTGGTAACATTTTAGTAAACGATACCACATTGAACTGCATCCCAAATCGTGGGTCTTCATGATAAGATCCCTGAAATTCATAATAGCTTTCAAGCTCAATATTAATGAGTGGTCCTTTTATTGTCAGTGGCTTTTGATTGCTGTTTAAAAGAGCAATCCGATAGATTCCAAATCCAGATTGCTCATTTTTAAATATGCATGTTTCTACGACGCCTTTTATACTTGTTTCCACGAAACATCACTTCCTACATTGTAATTAAAATCATAACAGTCGCAACGAGATTATTCAAGAAATGAACGCCCATTGCCCCAAAAATAGAACCCGTTTTTTCATAAGCAAGAATCATAAAGAACGCCATTCCTGAATAAGGAATAAGATAGAGTAACTCTGATAACTCATGAGTATTTGCAAATTGTGGCAATACATGAATGGCTCCAAAGAGTAAACATGATACTGCAATCGCCTTCCAAAATGATTTTTCAGAACGGAATGACTGATAAAGAGCACCTCTAAATACAAGTTCTTCAACAATTGGAGCAAATATAACGGTTGCGAAAATGTTGATGAGTGGTGCTTGTTTTAGACTTTCAACCACAAGCTGTTGATTTCCAGCCTGTGCGTCGGGTCCTAAAAGAATTTGCATGAGAAGTCCAGAAATAATGTTAAAGAGAAATAACATCCCCCAACATTTAAGGACTGATATCCAAGGACTATCATGATCAATACTCTTACTGCCAGAAACAAAGTCTTTCCATGACTTACCTAATGTTTTTCCTGCTACAAGTAAAGCCATAACAAGAATTACAAGATAAATCATCATCAAAAAGTTTGGATGAATAAAACCAAATGGAGTTTTATAGACAAAGATAGACATTGCCGTTCCCAACATTGGCATCACGACCAAATATCCTACAAAATAAATAACTAAAATCAAAAGTGTTTGTGTTAGTGTAAAGCGGCTCTCTTTTGATTCCAAATTATGATTTCGAATTGGAGTCATACTTTACCTCGTTTCCATCAATATCAAAGACCTTATCGATGCGACCGCCACCAAGACATTCATCACCATTATAGAAAACAGCTTCTTGTCCTAAAGTCACAGCCTTTACATCATCAATCATGGTTACTTCAATGCGTGTTTCATCGATCCAACGAATGGAAACATTCATATCTTTTTGACGATAACGGAATTTTGCAGTACATTTCATATCTTCTTTTTTATCAGCAAACCAGTTAACATCCGCAATTTCTGCTTTGGAAGCATAAAGTAATCGGTGATCACTTCCCTTACCAACATAGATTATATTTTTTGAGAGGTCTTTGCCAACTACGAACCAAGGTCCTACAGCTGTAGAGATATCCAGGCCATGACGTTGACCAACAGTATAGAACATTACACCAGTGTGCTTTCCTAATACCTTTTGAGTATCAATATCAACGATGTCACCTTCGACATCTTTAAGATAATTTTTAAGGAAGTCACGGTATTGACGTTCTCCAATGAAGCAAATTCCAGTTGAATCTTTCTTTGTAGCAACAGGTAAATCTAACTTCTTCGCAATTTCTCTTACTTCTGGTTTATCTAAGTCACCAAGTGGGAAGATAACGCGTGGTAATACTTCTTTGCTTACACGGCTTAAAAAATATGTTTGATCTTTATTTAGATCTTTTGCACGATACATCTTGCCATCACGGGTGTTCGCATAGTGTCCTGTAGCAAGTGCTTCAAAGCCATTCGCAGCCATGAAGTCATAGAATGCATCGAATTTTACGTAACGGTTACATAGAATATCCGGGTTAGGTGTATTTCCTCTTTGAGTCTCCTCTAAAAAGAAAGTAAACACATTATCCCAATATTCCTTAACATAGTCTACGCGTAAAAGAGGCAAGCCTAAATGGTCTGCCACTCTTTTTGCATCGTCATAATCAACTTCTTGAGAACACATATCATCTTTGATGGTTGGGTTTCCTAATATGTCATTATTTGCAAATGAGTCCCAATTTCTCATAAATGCACATGTTACGTCGTGGCCTTGTTCTTTTAAAAGATATGCAGCAACTGCACTATCAACGCCACCTGATAAACCTACTAATATTTTCATTTTTTTTCATCTTTCATTTCTAATCTGTCATTATCAAACATTTGATTCACTGAAAAGCTGCGATTACTACTCCTCATTTCTGGAGGTAGAAAAGCATCAATTTCTTCATCATCATACCCTACTAAAAAGGATTTATCATTCATAATGATTGGCCTTTTTAGGATAGATGGATGACGTTGAATAAATGTAACTAATTCACTGATGGATAAATCATCTAAGTCGATTTGAGATTCTTGCATAACTTTGGAACGTTTTGAAATGATGTCTTCGGTTCCATTTTCACTACGCATTAAGATATGCTTAATCTCTTTCTCACTGAGAACAGATGTAAAAATGTTTTTTTCTATAAATTTAAGATTCCGATCCTTGAGCCATTGACGTACTTTACGACAAGACGCACAACCAGGGGATGAATAAAGTATGATCATAATGTATACCTCCCTTGCGTTATCATTATTATACTGTTTTTATTTCATTAATAAAAGTCTTTCTTGAAACAATAGCAAGGGAATTTTCACATTTTCTGAAAATGTTTTACCAAATCATTCCCATCTTTTTTTCCACTTCTGCTAGAGTTTCTTGAGCAGCAGGACGCACAGCGTCCGATCCTTCTTTTAATATTTCATCGATGATTTCGCTCCCAACGAAATCATCGTATTTGCTTTGTAACATCTCTAATTCTTCACATACACAATCTGCAACAGCCTTCTTAAAGGTGCCATATTGTGCATCTTCAAATTCAGCACATACTTCTTCAATTGTAATTTCTTTGAGCGATGCGTAGATAGTGAGTAAGTTCGCAACACCTGGTTGATTCTCAGGATCATATTGCACAATACCTACACTGTCTGTCACAGCTGACATGATTTTTTTACGAGCTTGTTTTAAATCGTCACGAAGGTAGATAACACCTTTCTCACCTTCTTTATCCGATTTACTCATTTTTTTCGTAGGATCTTGGAGTGAATATATTTTACTACCTACTTTTTGAATAACAGGTTCAGGAACAACAAATGTTTCTCCAAATCGATTATTGAAGCGTTCTGCAGTATTACGTGCAAGTTCAACGTGCTGTTTCTGATCCTCTCCGACTGGAACATAATGTGCTTGATGTATTAAAATATCAGCACTCATCAGTGCTGGGTATGTATAAAATCCGCCACTCAACGAAATACCCGTATCTTTTTTATCTTTGAACTGAGTCATACGATTCAATTCTCCCATCGGTGTCAAGCAAGCCATGATAAATCCTAGCTGAGCAATCTCGTGTACATCGGTTTGTAAAAAGATTGAACAACGCTTCGGATCAAGACCACTTGCAAGATAGAATGCCAGTGCATCTCTCAAGTTTGTTCTCAATTCCTCAGGTTCTATAGGCATGGTTACACAATGGAGGTTTGCTATAAACACTTTCAAATCAAAATCATCTTGGGATGCCACAAAAGGCTTCAAAGCTCCAATATAATTTCCTAGTGTTAATTGTCCTGTTGGTTTAATGCCACTTAACATTGTTTTTCTCATTTAATTTCTCCTACTTATATTCAATATCAATTTCATAAATTTCATCAGCGCGTTCTTGTGTTAATTGTTTTTCTTCAACCATACGTGCTAACACATGTTTTTGTCTTTTTTTCGCACCTTCTAAGTTGGTACTTAATGCATAATAAGATGGTGCTTGAGGTAATCCCATGAGCAATGTTGCCTGGCCATCATTCAATTCATTAGGCAATACATTAAAATAGCCTTCACTTGCTTGATATATTCCGTAGAATCCGTCCCCATAATAAATAATGTTTAAATATAATTCCAATATTTCTTCTTTTGTATACTGATTGAGTAAATCACGGGTAACAAAGTACTCTGATATTTTTCTTACAAAGGATGCAGAGTGATCAAAGTAAATATTTTTCGCGACTTGTTGTGGAATTGTAGATCCACCTTCTACCAGTCTGAAGGATGTGATGTTACGCCATGTTGCTCGGCCAATAGCCCAGAAATCCAATACTGCATGTCGTTCAAATAACCGATCATCTTCTGTCGCTACCATAGCTTGAGGAGCGATTGGATTCATCTCCGCTAGCAAGACATAGTCTTCACGCTGTCTTATCTCATCAATCGCAACATTAAGCGGCACCGTCTGAATGACTTCCTTATACTCTTTATGACCAAAATACACAACTACGCCACCCACGGAAATTGCGATAATTAAGATATAAAGAATTAATTTTTTAAAAATTTTTTTCATATTTATAAAAAAAACACAGTCGCCTGTGTTTTTATTGTCCCATCGACTTCATGATTTGACGAATTTGTGCTTCTGAAGGTTTTCTACCCATTTGCATATACATAGCACGAATCATCTTTTCGTTTACGGGTGGGTTTTCTTTCAATTGTTTTTCAAACATACGTTTAGAAATAAAAAATGCTGCGATACCACCAACTAATGCGCCCCCTAGGAAACTCCAAAGGCTTGACCAAAATGCGTTTAATAATACGAACATGACTTCACCATCCTTAATTCATTCTTATTTTATACTGTTTAGGCCTTAAACACAACCTAAAGATTGTAACTTTTAAAAGACCCAGAAGGGTGATATATTGTCCCTGTTTCTTACAGGTGGGTATCCTGTTCACTAATTTCTGGGATTCTGATATAAATACCAGTATTCACACTGTTAGTGGTACGTCCGGATTCCCTTATATCAAAGTGTCGGAAAAATATTTAGACCTTCTAGGTACTACTATTATATCACACTTTTTTGTCTTTCGTGATATACTATATAAGAAAAATAACGAGGTGACGTATGAAGTTAAGTAATAGTTTTTTCTATACCATTCGTGAAGATGTAAAAGACGAAGATTCAACGAGTGGCAATTTATTAGTTAGAGCTGGGTATATCCGCAAGACATCTGCTGGTGTTTACATGTTCATGCCCTTAGGTCTAAAAGTTAAGGATAAAGTTGAAAATATTATCCGTGAAGAAATGAATGGTGTTGGTTCGCAAGAAATGACCATGCCGACATTAATTCCTGAAGAAGTATATATTGCATCAGGAAGACGTGATATTATCGGGACAAGTATGTTTACTTTGAAAGATCGCTATCAAAAACCATTTGTTCTTGGACCTACCCACGAAGAATTATTTGCGCAAGCTGCTCAAATGAAAATTCGTTCTTACAAAGACATGCCGTTTAGCCTCTATCAATTTCAAACTAAGTTCCGTGATGAAGCAAGACCACGTTATGGACTCATTCGTGTTCGTGAATTTGTTATGAAGGACTCTTACACATTTGATGCTACTGCAGAAGGTGCTGAAGTTTCTTACAACGGAATGTTTGAAGCTTACAAACGTATCTTTGATCGCACTCACTTAGACTATCGAATCGTTAAAGCCGATACAGGAATCATGGGTGGCTTGTTATCTGAAGAATTCCAAGCAGTAACAGATATTGGAGAAGATATCTTAGTTCTTGGAGAAGAAACAGGCTATGCATCAAACATGGAAATTGCTGCGAACGTAAATCGTATCATTTCTAAAGAAGATGCGTTATCCATTGAAAAAATCTACACTCCCAATGTACGAACAATTGAAGAAGTTGCGGAATTCTTAAAGCAACCCAAACAAAAATTTGTTAAAACGCTTATTTACCGTCTTGACGATAAATATGTAGCGGTTTGTGTCTCTGGAGACCGTGATGTCAACGAAACAAAACTTTCTAAATTATACGGAGCGCTTGAAGTTGAACTTGCTGATTTCGAACATGTTCAAACAATTACAGGTGCTGATGTCGGATTTGCTGGACCAGTAGGTCTTAAAGATATAGATATTGTCGTTGACCACGAAATTGAAGGACTTAAGAACTTTATCGTTGGTGCTAACGAAGATAATCATCACTATATCAATGTGAATCACTCTGATTTCGAAGCAACTCGCTTTGCAGATATCACTAATGTTAAAGAAGGCGATCCGAACCCAGATGGTAAAGGTTTTCTAACTTTCTCAAGAGGTATTGAAGTAGGTAATACGTTTAATCTCGGTGTTAAATATTCACAAGCTATGGGTCTTGAATATCTTGATCAAAACAACAAATTACAAGATGTCCACATGGGTTCATATGGAATTGGACTTGGACGTACGATTGCTGCGATTGTTGAACAAAACAATGATGAAAACGGTATTGTATGGCCATTCAATCTTGCCCCATACCAAGTTGCGATTGTTCTTATCAATTACAAGAACGAAGAACATGTTGCTTATGCAAACGCACTATATGATGAACTTACTGCAGTAGGTGTTGAAGTAATCTTGGATGATCGTCAACAAAGACCAGGCGTTAAATTCAATGATATGGATCTTATTGGTGTTCCTTTAAGAATTACAGTTGGTCGCGATGTTGAATCAGATCAAGTAGAGTTCAAAGAACGTAATAAAGATGAAGCTATCAAGCTTGATCGTAAAGATGTTGTCGCTAAAGTTAAATCATTCTATTAATACTAAGAAAACTCCCTTTCGGGAGTTTTTTATTGTTTACGTCTTCTTTCTAAATAGATTGCTGCACTACCTAATGATAATGTCGCAGTACCCACGATAAGAGATAAGTTTAGTGGATCCACACCCGTTCCAGGTAGTTTTCCATTTCCTTTATTTTTATCCTTGTCATTTTCATCAGTTGGTTTTGGATCTTTGGGTTCTTCTGGACCCGTTGTTTCTTCCACCTTCTTCAAGTTATCAATGCTTTGCTTTAAATTATTTGATGCATCATCAATCATTTCCTGAGTGATTATATCTTCGTCACCTATATTCTCTAGCAATAATACTTTCGCATTTTCCAGATTTTTGATGACTTCACTATAACTTTCTTTTGTATACAACGTTGCATCAAGTGCTTCTGCTTCTTTAATTAGTTCATCAAGAACATCATAATCCAAGAGTGCATGGTTGTAGTCTCTTTCTAACATTGTTAGTAAGCGATACGGTTTTAATTCAGCATCATATAATTCCCAGTCAACAGCATTATTATTTTTTAGATAATCTACGAACACACGGTCTAATGATGGTCCTTCTTCACGAGCTCCACCGAGCATGCTATAACCATCTCCACCAGCTGCTAAGAAATCATTGGTTGCCATATAATAAGTCCTATTTAAATCAAGAGGTAAGAACTCATCTGCATTACTATCATAGATATAGACTCCGAGTACACGACTTCCTGGTTCTTTCGTTGTATCATAGATAACACGAATGGTGTTTGACACATGTAAGTATCCACCATTAGGTGAAATTAAAGGCATACCGTGTGCATCTAATTCTTCGGTTGTTGTGGTTCGAACTGAATGTTCAAACATTTGTAAGATTTGTTTTCCGGTAACTTGAATTTGGCTGGTAATATTACCAAATGGTAAGACACCAATAATGTCCCCTTCAGTTACAACCCCAGGTTTAATATCTTTACGAATTCCACCACCATTAATCATCGCGAAATCAGTAGGATTTCTAAATCCTTCTTTACCATAAGCTACCATTGCATCTGTAATGGCATTACCAAGGTTTGTTTCGCGAGTTCTTACGAATTCACGTTGACCGTTAAAAAGAATTTTATTGTCATTAAGTACTACTCCTGATACAGACTCCTTAAAGCCTTCGTAAGCATCATCAATCATTCCTTTAACCACAGGATCTGGTTCAGCAAGATCTTTTGTAATTGGAATAAGTTTTGCTGTAGAGTTTTTAAAATTGGTAAGATTCAAATTCACAACACCTAGATTGTTGAGGTGTTCTCCTGTTTGTACAAGAATCACATTATCACCTTTGAAGATTCCCTTTTCAATTGGAGTATGTGAGTGACCATCAACAATAATAATCGGTTTATCCTTCAATTTAGGATTTGCTGCAAGACTTTCGGCAAGTGTATCTGAACGCCACTCAGTTTTGGTTTCTTTATCAATTCCAAGATGAGTTAGAACAACAAAGAAGTCAGCATCTTGATGCTCTGCCTTTTCAAGCTCTTCAGTTACAGCAGGAATCGGATCTTTCCATTTGATTCCTTCAATATTCTTAGGATGTGTTTTAGTGTGTGTTTCAGGTGTTGTAGCACCTGTTACAACAATTTTATAATTATCCTTCATTAAAGTTTGTGATTGACCGTTTTGAATATCTAAAGTAACCGTCGGTTTAAACAAAAGAGAATTATCATCATAGACAGTATTCGATGAAAGTAATGGGAAATCGAGAACTTTACCAAATCCATCTTCTTTACCAAGAGCTACTGCCGAACCAAAATCAAATTCATGATTTCCTACGACCATCGCATCGTATCCAACTTCATTCATAATTCGAGCCATATCAGCTCCCTTACTAGCATTGGAAATTGGTAACCCTTGGAAGGCATCCCCACCATCAAACATTAGCAGAGGTTTCATATTGTCTTTATATCCCTTAACTCTCGCTAGGGCATACAAACCATCACTGGGCTCAAGCCGTCCATGCATATCGTTTGTATGCATAATCGTTACAATATCATCCTCTGATGCACCCACAGCCATTGGGACTGCTGATGTACCAAACAGAAACAATACTAAAATAAGTACTAAACTCTTAAAGCTTTTCTTCATTTGTATTTCCTCCTATTCTCAAGATACACTGTAAACGCTTTCAAATCAAGTGCTTCTTCAAATGTTTCATAATATGTAAGATTTTATAAAGCATAGATAAAGACTGAAAATGTGAAAAATAACACGCCTAGTTCGTTGATATAGTCACTATAATATGTTAATCTAGTTTTAGAAACTAGGTGACACATGAAAGAACAAGAAATCTGGATAAAAGATCTCGAGAATTTGCATTTGCCTCGTTTTAACGAACTACCGCAAATACCCTTATATTTAGATCAAGTTATCGAATATACTAATACTCAATTGAATGTATTATTTCAATTTGAGGAATCAATTTTAACACGGTCAATGGTTAATAATTATGTCAAACACAAGATGATGCCTGCTCCGCACAAAAAGCGATATCAGCAAGAACATCTCGTCTATATTATTACCATTTCGATTCTAAAATCGATATTTAGTATCGGAAACATATCGAGTGGGATTGAGGGAGCATTAAATCAGTATGACATTGATGTTGTCTACGATATGTTTGTGGAATCCATTGAAGAGAGTTTAAAAATGTTGGTGAATGAATTGTATCAATATGACTTAAAGCTTGAAACAACTGAGCGTATTCGAACCCCACTAAAAGCAGCCACCCTCGCCTTTGCTGCGAAAATTCTTGCAAACTATACATTTAATGCCTATGTGCAAAAGGAGAACACTCATGAGTGAAAAAATAGCTATCGTCGTTGATTCAGGATCCGATGTAAATAAGAAATTTAAAGATCAATATAATATCAAAAGTCTTCCATTACGTATTAACATAGATGGTAAAGAATATATCGATGGTGTCGATATTGAAATGCCAGAAGTATTAAGAAGACTAGAAGAAACAAAAGTAACAACGTCCCTACCATCTGGACAAGATATTGTGGATGCGTTAGAAGCACTCAAAAATGAGGGGTACACTCATGTTGTTGTCGTTACCATTTCTTCTGGTTTGAGTGGTACGTACAATGCAATCCGTAATATTAGTAATGATATTGATGGACTAACAGTATCCGTATTTGATACTAAAAACATTAGTTTGGGCAGTGGTCATCTCGCAATTCGCGCTGCACAAAATGTAGAGAATGGCATGTCATTTGATGAGGTTGTAAAAGACTTACAGGAATCAATAAGCAAATCAAAAGTATTCTTCACTGTAGGATCTTTGGATTACCTCATTCGTGGTGGACGTATTGGTCATGTTGCGGGGACAGTTGCGAATATTCTAAACATTAAACCAATCATCTCATGTAACGAAGAAGGCATCTATCACACAGTCGATAAAGTTCGTGGTGAACGTCGTGTTGTTAAGAAAATGATTGAAGCATGTGTAGGCTTTGCAGAGAATGCAAAGACAAGTAAAATTGAACTACTAACTGCTAATCCAGAAACAAACTATGATGAGTTAAAAGAATCATTAAAAGAAGCAATTCCTTCACTTACGGAGGTTGGCATCACCATTATCTCACCTGCACTCGCTATCCATACAGGCCCAGAAGTCCTCGGAATCTCAATTATAATTGACTAATAAAAGTCCTCACGATTTGTGAGGATTTTTTAGTTCTTTTTCTTTTTTTGAAAGTCGTGAATGATAGTTTGCGATTTTCACATCAATCACATTTAATATTTTTTCTAAATCGTGTATCTCCGATATAAGATTATCCCGATGTTTTTCGAGTACTTCAAGACGATCTTCTTGTGTGGATTCACCTGCATCAACCATCTCAAGGTATTCTTTCAATGTGCCTATTTTCATCCCAGCTGTACGCATATGTTGAATAAAAATAATACGATTCACATCTTCTTCTCGATACTCTCTTACTTTATTAATGCGTGGAATCGGACCGATGAGTCCTTCCTTTTCGTAATATCTCAATGTATCAGCAGACATTTTTGTTAATTCTGAAACTTCTTTAATTTTCATAATACTCCCCCTATTCTCTTGACTTGGAGTTACTCCAATACGTTACACTCTTAGTATAACCGAAAAGGAGATAGAAAATGAAAACACTTTATATGATGCGTCATGGACAGACATTATTTAATAAGCAATCTAAAATCCAAGGATATTGCGATTCTCCCCTGACACAATTAGGAATAGAGCAAGCAAAAATAGCTGGTAGCTATTTCAAGAGGAATAATATTAAAATTGATGCTGCTTATAGTTCTACATCAGAGCGTGCTTCTGATACTCTTGAGTTAGTTATGAGTATTCCCTATACTAGAGTTAAGAATCTAAAAGAATGGAATTTTGGGGATTTGGAGGCTGAAGGAGAACATTTAAATCCGCCACTACCGTATGGAAACTTTTTTACTCAATTTGGTGGTGAAAGTGAATTAGATGTAAGAAACCGATTGAATCAAGTGATGATTAATATTGCAGAAAATGATCCTTCTAATTCTATTTTAGTTGTATCTCATGGCGGGTCAATGGCACAATTTTTAAGAAATTGGGAAGAAAACAGTCCTGTGAAGCGAACTGGTAAAATTCAGAATTGTTCTATTTTTAAGTTTGAATATGAACATGAAAAGTTTTCTTTAGTAGAAATAATAGAACATGATTTTTCAACCCTCTTGATATAAAGAAACTGGTACCTCAGAGTATACACTCTGAACTGACCCCAATATCTTGGACGGTTTAATTAGGGAGTAAACTCAAGGACTGATATCTGTATTGAACAGGTGTTAGTCCTTTTAGTTTTCCCTTAATTCTTTTGGTATTATAATAATCGATATATTCATCAATCGCTGGCTTTAAGTCATCGAGTGTTTCGTACTCATCCTCATGACCATAAAACATTTCTGACTTGAGTATCCCGAAGAATCCTTCCATGAGTCCATTATCAATGCTATTGCCTTTACGAGACATACTTTGAACCATTTTATTTTCTTTCAGTTTACTCGTGAAGTATGTATGTTGGTACTGCCAACCTTGGTCACATATATAATATTGACATACCTATTATTTATAGATATGTCTTTATAAAATCTATAATGTAATTATCAGTTGATTTTTGGATAGCTGCAACTTAACAAATCTTATGAGACATCTGATCTCGAAAATACAGAACTGATAAAGGTGAATGTGGTTACCGAGAGCGTCCTTGGTCGTGAGCTTCGAGTTCGTCATACTGAATGCTCTTCTTCTTAAATTACTTGCTTTAATTTAATTGAGTTTTGAAATTCGTATCAATGTGATTAAGTAAAAGATCAACCACAAATATAGAAAGAGGCGAAGTTTATGAATAGAGAAAACAAAAGAGCTTGTATTGCTATTGATGTTTCTAAAGGTAATTCGCACTTCCAAGGTTTTTATAGTGCAGGTGTGCCAGCATCCGAAGTCATTGGCTTCGAACACACAAAATTCGGATTTAAAAAAGTTACTGATTTATTTAATTTTCTATTAGATCAAAATGGTCAGAAACCTTATGTGATATTTGAACATACTGGAACGTACTCCAAACCGATTGAGGTATATTGTAAAAGAAATAACTTCAGTTATATGGCAATACCACCACTCCTATCCGCTAAAGTAAGAAAAAGTGATATAAGACCCACTAAAACGGATAAAATCGATTGTAGTACTATAGCTAATGTTTACTATTTAAAACGTTTGAAAGTTACTCAAAGCAGTTCCAAAATATACAGTGACTTGAAAACTCTTTGTTCCTATTACAATTTCAAAACACAATTGATGGTTCAGATGAAAGTGAAGTACAGAGAGCATTTAGACTTAGTATATCCGCGAATTGATACACTTTTTGGAGTGTACTCCAATACATTCTTAGATATGATCACGAGATATCCAAATCCACATAAGCTTAGACAAAAAAGCAAAAAACAATTAACTGAATTTTTTGTAAAAAGAGAATATTGTGGGTTACCTAAAGCACAACGTCTTGCCATTCTCGTTAAAGAGTATTTTAAAGATATTGAAATTCCAGTTCTTGAAGATGATGTATTAGTAACGATATTCTCAAACCATCTTAAAGAACTACGAATTATTATGAATGAAGTAGATGACCTTCTTGATCGCATCATTACATTAGGAATGAAAACAAAAGAGTATCCCTATCTAATTAGTATTCCAGGAATACAAAAAAATACTGCTGCGAGAATAGCAGCAGAGATTCAAGGCATCGATAGATTCGAAAGTGCATCTAAATTATGTGCATACGCAGGAATCGACCCAACTGTTCACTCCTCAGGAAACTATTCAGGAGAACACTTAAGTATTACCAAAAAAGGGAATCATAGACTGAGATGCTTATTATACCTTGTTGTTGCAGGAACAAGTAAGAGTAAAGTTGAGAATAATCCGGTACGCGATTTTGTACTGAAAAAGAAATGCGATGGTTTAGCTCCTAAGGCAGCAATCATCGCAGGGTGTACGAAACTCACAAGAATCATATTTGCAGTTTGTTCTAAAGAAGAGTTTTTCGTATAAGTATATTTTATCATAAAATTTGAACTCATTGGAGATGGAGTTTTTTCACTATGCTTTGAAGGCAGCAAAGCTAAGAGCTAATGTTCTTATTGACTTCTTATTCAATCTGAGTGAAGAACAGTGTTTGTGACTGATAAGTTCAACTCAAGAGCTCTGTTCATCATTTCTTTGATTTGTTCTAGATTCGGACTTGTTGATACACTGTAAGAAATAATATACCTACCATGTGCATCGAGTATTGGTGATAGGTATAGCTTCCGTCCACGTAAGTTGAATTCAGTCACATCTGTAAACCACTTCTCATTAGGTTTGTTTGCTTCGAAGTTTCTCTGAACGATATTTTTAGCAATCGTTCCGACTGTCCCTTTATACGATGAATATTTACGCTTTTTTCGTATGACTGAATGCAATCCCATTTTATTCATGAGTCTCAAGACTTTCTTGTGATTAACTTTAACTCTTCTGTTTAGTAGTTCTAATGTGATTCTACGGTAGCCATAACGACCTTTATGGTCATAATAGATTTCGATAATTAAATTCATTAAAGAATCATTTTTGATATCCGGATCTGCTTTCGAGATATAAAAATAATAAGTAGATCTTGATAATCCGGAAATGATTAAAAGCATGTTCAGGGGATACTTAGGTCGTAGTGAGGAAACTACTTTTACTATTTCTTCTTTTCGCGTTCCACCCTTTGGTCCACTATGACCTTCAATTTTTTTAAGTATTCATTTTCCGCTTCAACATATTGAAGCCTCTTCTTAAGTTCTTTGATTTCTTCCTCAGAAGTTAAGTTTTGATTTTTAGATATTTTTGGTTTTGTCATGGAAGGTCTCCCTTGTTTCTTCTCAATGACATTATAACCGTTTTCTTTATACTTTCGTATCCAATTTCTAAGCATTCCAGTTGAACTCAAACCAATGTCTAACGCAACAGAGTTAACTGATTCGTGATTAACTAGCACACGGTTAATCGAGACTAGCTTAAATTCAGGAGAATAGTATCTATTTGAATCATTTCTCAAAATTATAGATCCGTGTAAATCATTAAGTTTCACTAAGTATATAATTACAGATCGATTGATACCGTAAATCTCACTTAAATTCGAGTGCGTTTCTCCATTCATTTTTCTATTGTATATTTCAATTTTTTGTTCTCTAGTTAATTTCGCCATAGAAAAACCGAACCTCCTTATCTTTGTCTAAGATTTGGGGTTCGGTTCACTCTAAGATACCAGTTTTATTTATAAATCTTCTTCATCTGGTTTAACATAAACATCGCGTGGTTTGCTACCATTTGCTGGTCCAATAACCATGTTTGTTTCGAGTGCATCAATAAGGTTTGCAGCTCGGTTATAACCTATTTTAAAGCGACGTTGTAGTAATGATGTTGAAGCTTTTTGTTCAAGAATTACAAAATCAAATGCTTCCTCGTAGAGTGGATCATCATTTTGACTCACAAAACCATGATTTCCTTCCACACCGTTCAATTGAATGAACGCATCATCAAAAATCGGTTTTGCTTGTGAACTGGATCGTTCTGTAATTTTCTTAACTTCTTCATCACTAACATAAACACCTTGAACACGAGTTGCGTTGGGTTCTCCCATCGGAATATAGAGCATATCTCCATAACCAAGAAGCTTCTCGGCACCTTGTGTATCTAGAATTGTTCTTGAATCAATGGCTGATGAAACAGCAAATGCAATTCTAGATGGAATGTTGGCTTTAATTATACCTGTCACAACATCCACAGAAGGACGTTGTGTCGCAACGATTAAATGAATTCCCGCAGCACGTGCAAGTTGTGTAATTCGTTGAATACTCGTTTCAACTTCTTTACCAGCAACGGCCATAAGGTCGGCAAGCTCATCAATAATTACTACAATCCAGGGCATCGGTGAAAGTCCCTCTTCTGGGAAGGCTTTAACCTTTTCATTGAAACTTGCGATATTTCTAACGCCAGCTTTTGAAAATGCATCATAACGAGATTCCATTTGTTCAACGACTACTTTCAATGCTCCCGAAGCTTGTACAGGATCTGAAATAACAGGCCCCATCAGATGCGGGATATCGGTATAAGGTGTAAATTCAACTTTCTTTGGATCAATCAACAATAGTTTCAATTCATCCGGTGTTTTTGTAAGAAGAATGGATGTGATAATTGCATTCATACAAACTGATTTACCACTACCTGTTGCACCTGCAACAAGTAAGTGAGGCATTTTATTCAAGGAAACGATAATAGGGTTACCCATTAAATCTTTTCCCAACGCAACTTGAACGTTATCTTTATCTTCAAACTTCGTTCGTGCTTGAGCAATAACATCTCGCATTCTTACTGGCATCATTTCTACGTTTGGAATTTCAATTCCCACCGCAGATTTCCCAGGAATTGGAGCTTCAATTCTTAATGTCTTAACCGCAAGTTCCATCATCAAGTTATCTTGAATCGAAACAATTTTACTAATCTTTACATTACTATCGGGTTTTAACTCGAACTTAGTGACAGCTGGTCCGATATGGATGTTTACAAGTGTCGCATCGATGCCAAATTGTTTCAGTACTTCAATAAGTCGTTGACCCTTTTCTTTTGCTGAAGAATCATTCTGAGCAGACCGCGATGACCCCTTTGTACCTTCTAATAAAGAAAGTGATGGGACCTTATATTTCTCATAAGTCATAGGACGTTTATCATCCTTTGGTTTTTCAGGTGCTGAAGCTGATGTTTCAGAAACAATGGCTTCTTCTTCAACAATTTCATCTGGTTCTAAAAATGCAATCTGACCATTGTCTTTAGTAACAGTATTCTCAGGTAAATCATGATTGACATGTTGATCATCAAGATTTAAGAATTGTGCTTTTGTTTTTTGTGGTTGGTAATTTTGTTCTATCATTTCATCAACAGAATTTAGTTTTTCTTCTTTTTTCTCTGTCTTCTGTCTTTGCTTTTCTTGTTTATTTTCTTTCATCTTCTCAAATAAAGATTTTGTTTTCTCTGTTTGAGTCGATGCAGTTGATAACATTCTTTGGGGTGTCACAATCAATGCTAATCCAATCAATCCAAATACAACTGTAAAGACGATGACGCCTTCACGATCCAATAGATACGATAACAGTCCGTAAATTAATGATCCGATAATACCACCATAAGCAGGAAGTGTATCATCACTAAATATCTTCGGAATATCTTTAAGATATGCTGTGAAGACATTAAAGCCGATTACGTCTGTTTTGAATGTTAGACTTAGGATTAAAACCATCGCAATAAAGAGCAGTCCCACTCCAAACCATACTCTGACCGTTTGCTTAAACACTTGTGGTTTAAAGATCAATAAGCCACAAATGACAATAATCAATACATAATAAGGGATGACATATTGCCCCACAAGAACACGTAAAAGGCTATTGATGAAAACCCCTATGATTCCAAATTTAAACCATCCAACAAGTGAAAAACCAATGATAGCTATCGCTGATATAAAGCGAATAAGCTCTTTTTGTTTTGCTTGTTCTTTTTTAGTATTCCCCTTTTTTGCCAATCCCTATCACTCCAATCAAACTCTAATTTCAATAATTACAGGTAAAATCATTGGACGTTTTCCTGTTTGCTTATATACAAATTTTGACATTAAGTCACGTGCTTCATTACGAGCTGTGATGTTGTCATATTTCTTTTCCTTAACCATTTCCGCAATTTTATTTTCTAAAATATTACCGACTTCTTTCATCACATTGTCTGCGTCTTTAAGATAAATAACGCCACGTGATTGAATATCAGGTCCACCAATAACTTCTTTAGTTTTGTTATTTAAGACAATACCAACAATGATTGCGCCATCAGTAGCAAGTGTTTGACGATCACGTAAAACAAGTCCTGATGTATCTAAATGATCTTTACCATCAATCAGTAAATCTTCTAATTTCACAATTTCAGATGTGGATTTCAAGCGTCCATCCACAAATTCTGCAACTTGACCGTTATCTAAAATAACGATATTAGCTGCGGAGATTCCCATATCAGTTGCGATATCTGCATTCGCAACGAGGTTTTGGTACTCTCCCTTTACAGGAACATAATAACGAGGTTTGAAGATTGATATCATCATTTTTAAATCTTCGATAGAAGCATGCATTGATAATACTTCTTTATAGTTCATGGTTGTTACATCCACGCCATCCTTAAAGAGTTCATTAACCATAAGTCCTGCTTCCGCTTCGGTACCAGGTACTTCAGGGGATGCAACAATTACATGATCAGTTTCTTTAATATCAACGACTTGGTCTTCACCCATCGCAATACGAGCCATTTTTCTGAAAACAGTTGGTCCAACATCAGAAACGATGATAATAACGTTTTTGATATCGTTGTTAAATTCCTCAGGTGCAATTTCTAGATTCTTTGGTAATTTAATGTAGTTTAATTTTTCTAAGTGACGCACTAAACGACGTTGTTTTTCTCCATAGAAGAAAATTCGACGTTTGAATTTTTGAGCTGTTTCGATAACTTCCATTAAACGGTAAATATTTTGTTCATACAAGGTAACGAATACACGTTCATCTGTATCTTCAAGCACGCGTTCAAGACGTTTATCAATACGATGGTTTGGGGATGTAAATCCCGTACGTTTTGCACCTACTGATTCTGCAGTGAGTAAAAAAACACCACGTTTTCCAATCTCAGAAATGCTTGCGATATCACTTTCAAACGATGCATTTTTCACGTTAAAGTCAATGATATATTCAGATCCGTGAACAATATATCCTTGATCAGAACTGATTGCAATTCCGAATGAATCCGGAATGGAATGTGTAACACCAAATGCAACGCATTCACGACTATTGATTCTAAAACGACCGTTACGTTTAATTCTGAAAATACTTGTATTTCGAATTTTATTTTCTTTAAAGATATCTTCAATCATTAAAGCAATTAGTGGTGTAGTATAGATTGGCGCATTGACTTCCTTGATTAAGTAAGGAAGAGCTCCCATGACATCATCATGACCATGTGTAATAAAAATACCTTTAACACGATCAGCACGTTGTTTTAAGTAACTCATATCAGGAATAACTGTTTCGACTCCTAATTGATCTGTTTGAGGGTACTTTAACCCTGCATCAATAACGTAAATTTCGTCATTGATTTCAACTAACGACATATTTTTGCCGTCTTCATCGAGTCCTCCTAATGCGAGAAAACGAATTTTATCCATAATAAAAATCTCCTTTTTTTTTTAAATTTATGATTTATGCTTTATTCTTATTTATATTATACACTAGAACGAATAAAGTTAATAATACGAACACCTAAGCATGATCATTGAGTTTTGTACTCAATATAATAGAGAAACACTCTGTAATACATTGTATCACAATAATAAGCTCACACATAATTAATTAACCGTCATTTATCAAAGTTTTATATTAAATGAAACACTCTCCATCATAAGATGAAGAGTGTTCTTTAATCTCGTTTTCTCACCCATTTTGATAAGAAGTATAAAACAATTCCTACAAGTGTCAACTCAAATCCAAGGGATTGGATCCTCGCTGCGATGCCTGTATTAGGAAGGGTATCTCTTGTATTTGCATAGGGACTCTTATTTGCACCCAATACATAGGGATTATGAGAATTACGTGGATCAAATGGTGGATTTAAGTGATTCGGGTTCGAACCCTCTTTTCCATTGAGCCATACTTGTAATTCCTCGGGCGTCATTTCACTGACGTCGATATCAAAATGCGTATATCTATGAGTTACTTGGCTTCCCTGTATGTTTCTTTGATAACCTGGCAAGTACGTTAGAACTTCGATTCGGTATTCAAAAACATCACCATTCTTATCATTAATTGGCAAATAAGACCACGTGTAATGTGAGAGGCCGTCTTTGAACCAAACAGGATTTCCGAATGGTTCTTCATTTTGAAGTAATTGAACTTCTATATCTGGTTTCTGTTTAAATCCACCCAACCATTGACTAGAAACTGTATAATCTCTTAACTTAGGAATATATGTATTGACTACAAGGTTGTTGTAAAGACTTGTTTTATAGTCAGGATATTCACCCACTTGAATGACATGATATTCATGTGGATTCCCTTCATAATCTTCTTTAGGAATGTTATGCCACTGATACTGATTCATCTCATTCGAAATTTCCACAATATCACCATAGGGAATATTATTCTGCATTAATTGAAGTTTAATTACCGGTTTTATTTTAGGACTGTTAACCCAAATCATTTTAGCTTCATAGCTCATGATTTCTTCTTTATAAGTGTTGGTAATAATATTTTCGTAAACTGATTTTTGATAGCCATGAGGTACATTTACTTCATCAACACGGTATCGATATTTATCACCAAACTCATCTTGTAAAGGTAAATCTTGCCATTGATACTCTAACATACCAGACCCTAATGTTATAGGTTTTCCGTAAGCAATATCATTACGATAAAGTTGAATATGAATATCAGGTTTAAGTGCAGGTCCGCCCTGCCATTTTTTTATAACAGTGTAATTCGTTTTTAAATTTCGAAGTGAGTGTACAAACGTTACATCATGATGGCTGTGAGAAATGGCACCCTTTAAAACACGACTGAGTGGTGTAGGAATATAGGCATCATTCGCTAAAACTTCAACTTCATATTGCATTCCTTGAGTCAAACCCAAAATTTCAATAGATTCCTTGCTATTAAAGAATACCAATCCCGAATCTGTACGCATTTCTTGATTAGAATGTGGATCACGAATATCTTTCTTTATGTATGGTCCTATGTAGGGCTTACCGTTAATCAAAATTCGATATATAAAGTTATCATTATTAAAGTAAACTTTTTGATCTGTATCAAGAAGCTTGTTAGAGATTGTTAAGTGTGATGTTTCAACATAAAAACCACCATTAACTGTGCTCGCCATCCTATCTTCACTAAGATTGATCCAATCTGAGATTCCTTTGTGATTGATATTCGACCCATTCACATCCGTGTTTTTATCCGAAACATGATATCCATCAGGCATCTCAAAAATAATTCTGTAATCTCCCTTTGTATAAACTGGAAGTGAATATTTCCCTAGGGAATCCGTCTGAGTTTCATACACCTTGCACCATGGATCTAAAACCGGTTTAAGATTCTTATCGACTAGCTTTACATTGAGATTAGGTATAGGAACATCACTGGTATCAAAAGCACCATTACGATTTGTATCCTCAAAAGCCAATCCATTAACGTTGTATTTAACGTAACGAACTTCAGATATGTTTGATTCAAAGAAATCCAAAGTAGGTGTAGTAGCAATCGCATAAGAGCTTAATGCTCGGGAACCTTCTTCATAATCTCCAATGGTATGTAATTTAATTTCAAAATCGATATTTGTGACTTTGCTGAGTGTCATTGCACCTTTTAATTCAATTTTGATTGCCGTGGCCAGAGTGTAGTCATCAAGACTCTGTTGCCAATGCGCCTCTCTAACGAAGTCTCTTTCATCGTTAGTATACGCATCTTGGGTATATAAAACGATGAACCCTTCAGGAACACTTACAGGTTCTGTTAATCGAAGCGTCATGTCTGAATAAAATGTACTTGAATCTAAAGAACGATCCAGCGCGGCTTCACTCACACTCAATTGACCTGTAGTAGGAAATACTTTGAGTAGTGTGAAGGCATCAATCGGTTCTTCTGAATTATTAAATACTGAAAGAAGATATGAGATGTCTTTGCCCTGTTCTGTTCGAGCTTCTCCTGGTGGAAGCAAATGATGTTGATCAAGATTTCCACGAACTCTTTGTGTAAGGATGACTTCGCGCGTAGCTATGTATCGAATCGTTCGACGGCTATTTGCAATTTTCCCTTCATGATTTAAGTTAAGATTGTAGATATCGTCAGTTACATTCATATTATTGCTGTTTGATTGATAGGGTTTAATAACATCACTGTTAGTCCAGGTCAGAAATGCTTCATTTTCATTATCACCCATAGTCGTCATCCTACCAATTTGAAGCTGGTAACTGATTTCAGAAATAGTAGCGAGCGAGGTTGACAGAAGTCCCGTATGTTCTACAGTCTCCAAGTTCCAAATTAATGCGGTTTTACCACTATTTTTATAGTTAGGAATAACGGTCGGCTCCGATTTAATGTTCCCGTTACTTTCTACTGTATTATAAAATTTTACATTTCCTGAACCTTCAACATAACGCATTCCTTGTGGAATGAAATCCACAACAGTTAAATTATCAAGAGATTGCATATTATCTAACATCGTTCCACGGATCTTTAACTTATAAGATACAGTATCATTAAGAAAATAACTAATTTGTGGCTTATCAACTTCTTTTTGAATTCCAACAGATGGATCAACCTTCATGATAGTTAAGGTGTCACTACTGCTTTTAGATACCATTTGTCCATTTTGAAATCTTCCAGTAACTGCAGCATAATTATGCAGTGCCCGGCGTGATTCTTGTTGCGATATAAGGTTCGCTGATGTATCTCTAAATTCAGTAAGAACATAAAATTCGATATTCTTACCACCTTCTAGAAAACTGCCTTCAGTAAAACTAATTTCTACCGAATCAATATCAACATTTTGAAAGGGTACCATTTCTTTACCTGTTGGATGCCAATTAGACTTAACACGAGTTCTAGTTTGATCTTTAGAAATAACATCAATATTTAAACGACCATCAAATCCATTTAATGAATCACTATCAAATTGAAGACCTGTATATTTTAAATTACTATCGAGATTATAATCACGAATAATTACATCGCGTAAACGGTTGTTTGGGGTGGCCTGAGCACTGTTATTAAGTCGAATGCGCCATTGCCCTACTTTTTCCTTAGACTTTGCAGCGTCGAAGTATGAACCTGCTCCATACTTATAAAAATTAATAGGATCTTGAACTGTTGGAATATCTGCTTTTAATCGAAATGTTACCGGTGTTTCCCAAATAAGTGGCGATTCATTCATCCCAATATCTTTTTGATAACCTGTAATTTTCAAAGTACCTTCCACCATTGAGTCAATTTCCCCATTAGGAAACTTTAGATTTAAAGGCTCTGTACTCGATTTCGACTTGGAACCCATTACAATCGGAGACTGAGGTTCATCAATATAGGTAACAGTTCGTTTCTTTTCATCATAGCTCCAGTTTCTATTATCTTCCTGGCTAAAGAAAGCTTCTTCTGGTAATTGATACTCAATCACTAGTTTTTCAAACTCTCTGTTTCCCCAAGTGTTAGATACATTGGGTGCAAGTTGGTAGGTAAACTTTACAAAACTAAGTTCATTTAAATCAAGACTAAGATATCCAGGATTGGACTTACTTTCAAGCCCACCCACACTATCGCGTCCATTAAGATTATTATTGATTCGACTTGTAAGAATGAGTGATTGGGTTTGTAGTGTAATTGTTTCCATCGTTTCAGCTAAGATGCTTTGATCTGAATCATTTTTAAGAGTAGCTTCGATGTTTAATGAATGCTTGTCAGGCGTCTTTCCATTTAACATTTTAAACTTAAACGGTAAGTCCATAGAAACACCTGATGCTACTGGAAAGTTCCAATATTGTATTATCACAAAATCATCTTCAATACGAACTGATTTATCATGCTTGCTATTCATATCAGAAATAATAATCGAATCCACATCTAAATACGTTTTCGGTATTTTTATTTCAAGAGTTGCATGATTCATGGTTCCACTATCTCTTCCTAAAGACATGCCCACATACATAAGAATTTCTTCTCCAGAATAATAAGTATCTTCAGAAGATTCAGGTTTAAGCGTAAAACGTGAAATTTTCACGGGTAATTCTAAGTGGGTTTCATCTTTATCATCAAGCATTGGTAGTAGAATACGAAAAGGCTCAAACTCTTTCGAGATTGAACTCAAATCTAAGATTAAATTATCTTGGTCTAAAAACGAATCACTGAGTTGTGCGCTCAGTAATATTGTTCCAGAAGTTATTTTTTCTTTTAAATTTAGAGATACTCTAAGTTTATTTTCAACAAGTTGAATACCTGAATCAGAGTCTTTAAGTTTAACGTTAATCAATGACTCAGGTAATATCACTTCATAATATGAACCTGTTTCTATGACGTTTAAAGTCTCATCTTCAAGATTCCATTTGAGTTCTATTTCTAAGTGTGCATCTTTATGGTCATCTTCAACCACATCAATTTTATACTCTCTAAATAAAGAACTCTGTAAGTCATTAATCTCTTGAGTACTATTGTTATCTTCATCTGCATAAACACTTACATTTGTTGTGAAAAGTGCCACAATCAGCGTGAAAACAAGCAAACTTCTGCTTTTTTTTAAATGCTTCATAGTCATCCCCTTCATTTCATTGATCCCAGCGTATCGCATCATTACCCAGGTATTTTTTAAGATTAAAGGATGCATTTTTAGAAACTGCTGATGTTACCTCGAGATTATCACTTGATTCAATTGGAATCTTCACAAGTATCCCTAAGTAAACTGGTATCGTATTTGAGTTAATTTGATATTCCACATAACCATATCGATATTGTGAATCTGTACCAATATGAGTTGTCATTTTTCGATAATTACTTCCTGCATCAATAGTGAGTAAGTTTCCTTCAACATCGCGTTGATTTTGATTTAAATACATCTCCAATATGCTTGTGTCAGACAAGTAAGCATCTACAAAGTTTTTAACTTCTTTGACATATGAAATATCGCTACTTGGTTTCGGTGGAATGACTTTATTATTTTCTTTTAAATTTGAAACTGTATATTCCCATGAGCCTTTTTGAAGTACATAATTTTCATGTACCGGAGCTTGAGCTTCAAAGAAGATTGTTTCGTTATTTTTAAGCTTGGTATTTTTATTTGAATTTATTTTAATTGATTGTAAATACTGATTTAACTCGGTATCTTGACTTGGTTTAAGTTCAACCGTCAATACGGCATTACCACTCGTTCCAGTAATACGAATGTCTAGGTATTCGATAAGGTTAACTTTTGATTGTGTCATTAAAGGAACCGTTTCATCGGGGGAATGATGAGTTATCGTTGAATTATTCGTAGTACTGGGGAGCGATTGATCGTCATACACTTCCTGGTTATCTGAAAGTGTATTCTCGTATGACGTGTTTGTATCGATATAAGGCAATGAGAATGGGTCATTTTGTGGCATTATCATATTCATAAACAATGTTAAGGAACAAGCAGTAACAACAAATGTCTGGACAGTTTGACTGAATTGATTTGAATTGTGCTTAAGAATTAAATTATCAGCTGCGCCAGACATGGCGCCATTCATACTTTGTGTTATGTTTTGAAAGACCATACCTGAATCAAAGGGAATAATGTTCGAAGAAGCCTTCATACCTGCTATGAAGAACACAAGTGGATTGAATCCATAGAGATGGAAACCATCGCCTTCTGCTGCTTCTAAAAGGTGCTTAATCTTTTCTTTAGCATATCGTAATCGGCTTTTTATTGAGTTCTCACTTACATTTAAAGATTCAGATATTTCTCGTGTTGTCATATCCTCAAAATAGAACATCATCACACATAGTCGTTGGTCTTCAGGGATTTGAAATAAAACGTCTTGTATTACATTCGTAACTTCTTGATTTCCAGCAAAAATATCAGGTCGATCAAAAGTTTGAGTGTCTTCAACTTCATATGTATAGTCTTGATCGGATTCTTTAACAAGATCTGTAAACAGGTTCGGTTTTTTCTTCTTTAAGAAATCCTTTGCTTTATTAGAAGCAATACGATTCACCCATGCTTGGAAATTATCGAGGTCATCGAGTTGATCAATATTTTCAAACGCACTGATATAAGTATCTTGGACAAGGTCTTGTACAGTATGGTGATTACGTACGAGTCTCGAAATAATATAAAATACCATTTTGTGTGTTTCATTATAAAGTTCTTCAAAGTCTTTTGGACTATCGGATTTAATACTCTTTGCATCCTTGGAAACTGACATTCTTATCCCCATTCCTAATTTCCACCGTTATCCGGTTCTAACATTCTTTCAAGGGCCGCTAATATTTCCATCCACATTTGTTGGCGATGATCATCACTGACTTGGAATTCAGCAAGATCCTCTAACAATAATGCTTTAATTGCATCGTCATTCATCATGGCCTCCTATCGATACACTAATATAACGATTGGAGTTTGCAAATAGTTTTAAAAATAGTCAAAAAATTTAAAATAATTACAAAATAATAACATTTAACCCTAATAGTTATTAAAATATCATATTTCACTTAAGGAAACACTCTTTTTGCTTGTATTAAAAAAACGGTACCAAAGTACCGTTTATCCAATCTGTATACGTTCAATTTTTTCAGATTTCATTGTCTCATCATTCACAGTTACGACAACTGCGTTAATAAAGGATTCACCTTTCGCAACCGTATAGTAGGTTTTTTCTTGAAGAATGACATTTTCGTATATTTCTTCAACATCGCGTCCAATAATACTATCTTTTGCACCACACATACCAACGTCTGTAATGTAGGCTACTTGACCTATCAAGCGCTCATCTGCAGTTTGGACATGAGTATGTGTACCGACACAAACATCAATATCATTTTGGTATACATGAGCAAATAGCATTTTTTCACTGGTAGACTCCGCATGGAAGTCAACGAAATAGAAATCACAGTTTGTAGTTTCAAGAAGTTCATCCATGAATGGATAGGGGCTTCCTCCAACACGATTCATAAATGCCTCACCATACATATTTGCGACACAAATTGATTTTCCTTTAACATCAAAAATCTTGTAGTAGTTTCCAAATTCAACCGGTTCGATATTTGCTGGAACCAATAAATTTGGGCAATACTCATAATCATCGAATATTTCCCTTTTAGCAAAGGTATGATTTCCCATCGTAATACATTCGACGCCTGCTTCGGTGAGTTGATTGTATATCTTACGAGTAATTCCTTTACCATGAGCAGCATTTTCACCATTAGCAATGGTGAAATCAATGCCATATTTTTCCTTCATCATAGGTAAGTGGTCGACAACAATTTGTCGACCACTCGCTCCTACGATATCACCTATAAACAAAATCTTCATTACTTCGCAATCTCCTGAGCACGAAGTTCACGTATAACATTAACTTTAATTTGACCTGGATAAGTAAGTTTTTCTTCGATTTCTTCACGAATTTCTCGTGCTAACTTAACGGTTTCAAGATCACTTACTGCATCGGGAATAACCATAACGCGAAGTTCACGACCCGCTTGGATTGCGAATGCACGTTGTACTCCTTCTCGAGTTGTAGCGATAGCTTCAAGTTCTTCAAGTCTTTGAATATAATTTTCAAAGCTTTCGAAACGCGCTCCTGGTCGTGCAGCACTTAATGTATCTGCAGCAGCAACTAAGACAGCAATAGCACTTGTAGCTTCTGTATCACCATGGTGAGATGCAATCGCGTTGATAACTACAGGATGTTCATTATGCTTCTTAGCAAGACGCACTCCCAATTCAACGTGTGATCCTTCCATTTCAAAATCTAAACCTTTTCCAATATCATGTAAGAGTCCTGCACGTTTTGCAAGTTTTTGATTTAAGCCAAGTTCAGCTGCCATCATTCCTGCAAGGTTTGCAACCTCAATACTGTGGGCCAAAGCGTTTTGACCATAGCTATAACGATATTTCAAACGTCCTAATACCGTTACAATTTCTTTATCCATCTTACTGATACCTAAATCAAATAAGGTATCTTGACCTGTTTTTTGAATGACTTGATAGAGTTCTTTACGCGATTTATCTACAACTTCCTCAATACGTCCTGGTTGAATGCGACCATCCACCATGAGAGTTTCAAGTGACATTCGTGCGATTTCACGACGAATTGGATCAAAACATGAAAGTGTAATTATTTCTGGAGTATCATCAATTAAAAGATCAACACCCGTAGCATTTTCAAATGCGCGAATATTACGACCTTCACGACCAATAATACGTCCCTTCATTTCTTCACTAGGTAGTGTTACCACTGAAGATGTTCTTTGCGTAGTTTCTTCTTGTGCATAGCGTGAAATAGCCAAAGAGATTATGTTTCTTGCGACGTCTTCAGCTCTTTGATGAGCCATCTCTTCACGTTCACGAATATATGCGAGTACTTCTTGTTCCATTTGTTTTTCAACAATATCAAAAAGTTCTTCTTTAGCTTCAGATGCTGGCATGGAAGCAATTCTTTCAAGCTCCCGTAACTGAACTTCAGTACGTTCACTTAAAATTTGTTCCATCTTGGTAAGTTCGAGATTCTTTGAATCCAATTCTCGTTCTTTATGCAACATTTCTTTATCACGAATTACAAGATTAGCATCACGATTATTTAAATTTTCTTCACGACGATCTAATTTTCTTTCATATTCTTGCATTTCGTGTTGTTGATTCTTAAGTTCTTTTTCAGCATTTAGCTTAATTTCATAGGCTTGCGTTTTAGCTTCTAGTTGAGCTTGACGCATTGAAGTTTCAGCTTTTTCTTCTGCTTCTTTAATAATGTTTTTTGATAATTCTTTAGAACGATTTAAGCCATTTTTGTTGATAACGACCATCGCAAGAATCGTTACCACTAAAACTATAATACCGGTCGAGATGGAATATAGTAGAATTGTTGTATTCATCCTATTCCTCTTCCTTCTTTAAATCATTATATTAGTTTCCTAACATATATATAATACTGTATTTAGCATATTTTCACAAGAACTAAATCATGACCACTCGGTTCATGAAACCACTTCCAACAAAGAAGGCAAAAAAAAACAAAGCATTACGCTTTGTCTTTTGTTTCTTCTATATTTTCACTATCTCTTTTTGGCAGGATACGCTCACGAATTTGTGATGCAATTTCTTCTGTAATCTCAGGATTATTTTCTAAGAATACGCGAACTGCTTCTCGTCCTTGACCAATTTTCTCATCTTTGTATGAATACCATGATCCGCTCTTATTAATAAGATCAAAATCAACACCCATATCAATGACCTCACCTAAGTAACTAATTCCTTTACCATAGATGATTTCAACTTGAACCGCTTTGAACGGTGGCGCAACCTTGTTTTTAACAACTTTAATATTTGCTTTATTTCCTACAATGTCACTGCCTTGTTTAATTTGTTCAGAACGGCGAATATCAAGACGTACAGACGAATAGAACTTCAATGCACGACCACCCGGTGTTGTTTCAGGGTTACCAAACATAATCCCCACTTTTTCACGTAACTGGTTGATGAAGATTGCAGTACAATTACCACGGTTCATTCCCCCAGATAACTTACGCATAGCTTTTGACATCATACGTGCTTGAAGTCCCACTTGAGCATCTGACATCTCGCCATCAAGCTCCGCTTGTGGAACAAGAGCTGCGACTGAGTCAACAACAATAAGATCAACAGCACCACTACGAACCAATACATCCACAATTTCAAGACCTTGTTCACCACTATCAGGTTGACTCAAGATTAATTCATCAATGTTAACGCCCAAGTTCCGAGCATAAATTGGATCAATTGCATTTTCCGCATCAATAAATGCAGCTTTTCCGCCTGCTTTTTGAACTTCCGCAATAGCATGCAATGCAAGTGTTGTTTTCCCACTTGATTCAGGTCCATATATTTCTATAATACGACCCTTAGGATAACCACCAATACCTAGTGCTGCATCCAAACTCAATGACCCTGAGCTGATTGCATCGACATCAACAGCGGAGCGGTCTCCTAATTTCATAATGGAACCTTTACCAAATTGTTTCTCAATTTGTTTTATTGCATCATCTAAATCTTTATCTCTTTTATTTTGTTCCATAAGCATCTCCTTCTAACGTTAGTATACGTTGAGTTCTCAATAAACCCTAGATTGTCTCACTAATGTAAGCACGGCTTTGAATAACATAAGATGCACCACTAAGGAGTGACATTAATGTAGCAAACCATACTGCGATTGATGAAACTGGAATATTATACAATTCAAATGGTAAATTATTAAGTAATACTAAAATAATTGCTATCATTTGTGCAGCAGTCTTAACCTTACCTAAATAACCCGCAGCCATGACAAGTCCTTTTTGTGACAGAAGCATTCGAACGGCATCTACCACAGTATCACGCCAAATCATAATCAGAACTGCAACAACAGGCACAACACCTTGTACTGCAAAGATAATAAATAATGTATTAACTAATAATTTATCAGCAATTGGATCTAAGAATTTTCCAAAGACTGTAATTTGATTACGACTTCTTGCAATATAACCATCTAAGAAGTCAGTGAATGATGCTACTGTAAAGAGCACCAACACCGCAATATTTTTATACGATAATGTCACAAAATCAATTGAGATATAAGGTATAGAGATATTGAAATATGCATAGGGGAATAATTCCACCAACACAATAATCGGTATTAATATAATTCTAAACACTGTTAGTTTATTCGATAAATTCATTGCTTACTCCTCTACAAACTTGAAATTTAGTTTTGCTTTGCCAGCTAGCCCAGAAACAGATGCATCTACTTCAACGGGTTCTCCATTGATTGTAAGACCATTTCCTTGAGCATAACCAAATAGAATTTCCACAAATGTGTCTTTTTGCGGTTGAACAATTACTTTGACTTCTTCTCCGGGTTGATACACCTTTGGAACAGGATTAGCCATACGTTTGGTATTTTCATAGACTTCAATCCAGGAAGCATTCGCAAGTTTCAAATCAAAGACGACATTATCTCCCGCTTTATAACCAGATACTTCATAGTTTTTTTCATCGATCTTCTTGATGACTACTTTTTTATTAGTTTCTTCTGGTTTTGTAACAGGTTCTTTCGTATCTGTGTCATTTTCATTTTCTTCTTTAGGACGAACAATTACCTCTGGTTTATTGATTGGATCCTGAGCACTTTGAATCATAGGTAAAATCTTTGTAAAGAATGCAAAGATTAAGAGCACACTTATAATAACTACAAAGGAAATAAGCCCAAAACTCTTTAAATCAAGACCTTTCGATTTCTTAACTTTCTGTGGTACAACACTCTTTTTAACACGATTTTGGATATTGTTATTGATATCCTCAGTTTTTTGAATTTGTGTCACACTCATCGTATGTGTAAATTCATTAATCGTCTCATCGAGTGAATCTCGAAGTTCATCATAATTTAAGTCTAAAGCATTCGCATAGTAACGAACAAAGTAACTTAAATACGATAAGTCATCTTTAAAAAATTGAATGTTCCCCTCTTCAATTGCATTAAGTTGAATCGTTGACAATTTCGTTTTAATACTGACATCTTCAAGTGAATATCCAAGCTCTTCACGGCGGTTTTTTAATATTAATCCTATGTTTTCCAAACCTGCAACCTCCTTAATGTCATTCATTAAGATTATAACAATCATCACCAACTTTTACAATCTTATTTAAACTGTGGACAAAAACAAAAAAAGGACCGAAGTCCTTTAATGCATTAACACTCAATAAGCCATGTCCTGTCGTGATAATCATTTATCTGTGAAATATATATTTCACCCTGCTTAATCTTGAATTCGATCTCGCAAGCTCCCCTACCAATTTTGGGTTTCTCGCTTATGGGGTTTACCTCGTTCCACTTTCATTCTTTCGAATGAAACTTCGTCACTGTGGCACTTTTATAGTCTCAATCCATAGTTTCCCTTAGGATGTTGATCCGCCGTTATAGATGCCTCTATACCTTGGCTTATTTTTTCACCAAGCACAAACACTACAACCATCTCAGATTGTGCGAGCATGGACTTTCCTCTACATTTGCATGCAGCGATTATCTTTCGTGTTATTTATTTTATTGATTATTTCCTTCAAATACAGCTTGTTCTAAACGTGAAATACGCTTAAGAATATCTACATGGCTGAATTGACTTGGAAATTCTTGTGAAACTCGGTTCTTACTCTCCAACTCAAGCAAACTACGACGTTGTTGAGCTAAAGTTTCTTCATACTTATCTAACAATTCTTGTTGTTGTTCAATAATTTGTTGAAAAAACTCATAATCTTGAATAACATCATCAAGGAATTCATCAACTTCGATAGCGTTATAACCCTTAAAGTCTACATGAAATTCTTTGTCGAAAATAGTTTCTTTTGTTAACTTTTGTCCCATAAATTTCACCTCGCTATTATTATCTCAAATAACCGATAGGACTGCAAGCACCTTATTTAATTCTTATCAATAGAAGATGGTATCTTTCACAAAATCATCATAAACCACATGTTTAGTTAGTTTTCATGTTATATAGATAGAGTCTAAATGGATATTTTGTGATATTTTCCCTTGTTTATAGTATAATAACCATGGTGATTGCATGATACAGTACCCAAGTGGGAAAAAAGTGAATTCCAAACAAAAAAGTCTTGGAATAACCAGTCGACGTGGAATGAGTCTGGAAGAAGATATCAACAAAACAAATGAAGCTTATCTCTTTAAAGATAGAGCAGTCGTTCATAAGAAACCGACACCCATTCAAATTGTGAATGTTGACTATCCTTCTCGAAATAAAGCTAAGATAACTGAAGCTTATTTCCGACATGCCTCAACGACGGATTATCAAGGCGTTTATCAAGGGTATGCCCTCGATTTCGAAGCCAAAGAAACTAAAAATAAAACGTTATTTCCTTTAGCTTCATTACACGAGCATCAGCTCAATCACATTAAGGCCGTCAAACGCCATGGTGCCATTGCATTCTTAATCATTCGATTTAATGCTTTGGATGAAACCTATTTAATCTTCGCTGAAGATTTAATTAAACATATTAATCAAGATGATGTACGATCATTGAGCATCCAATGGATTCGATCTATTGGCTATGAAGTCTCAGGTACCTATCAAGTACCTTGCGATTATATTATGATCATTGATGATTACATTAAAAGGAGTAGTTATGACAAATAACAAAAATGAAATGGTTCCTAACGGGAAACGATCAGAAGTTGTGAATGCATCAAACTCTGATAATAACCCAAAGAAAACCAAGAAGAAGATTGTGAAAAAGAACAAGCCTAAAAAAGAAGGCCCTCGTGCGCAACGTATTGTCGCTTATATTTTAATCACAATTGTCTCCATTGGACTTATCGGATCGATGGTTGTCGGTGCTTTTGCATGGAAGAACATTCGCAACGCGCCCGAAGTTACAAGCAGTTCGTTTATTCCGACAGCTTCTTCAACAATTCTCGATGATAAAGGTGAAGTAGTCGCTAATACGGGGATGGTTCAACGTAATAATGTTAAATATGATGAACTTCCAGTTTCATTAGTTGATGCGCTAGTATCAATTGAAGACTCCCGATTCTTTGGACACAATGGATTTGATATCCCTCGTTTTACAAAAGCAGCGTTTTCAAACTTATTTGATTCGCTTAAACGTGGCCGTATCTCCTTTGGGCAAGGTGGTTCGACACTCACCATGCAATTAATTAAAAACTCATTGTTTGTCAATGATGGTGATAAAGAAGGTGCCATTACGGGTGCTGCTTCTTCTGGTTCAGGTGGTATTTCTCGTAAGATTCAAGAAATTTACCTTGCTGAAAAAGTTGAAAGAAATAACATTCTTTCAAAAGAAATGATTTTAGAACAATACTTGAACCGAATTGATTTCGGAGCAGGACGTGGCGGACAGATGGTTCGTGGTGTTGGCCAATCATCCAAAGCATACTTTGGTAAAGAAGTTTCAGAACTCTCTTTAGTTGAATCAGCATTCCTTGCTGGAGTACTCAATGCCCCTTATGGTTATTCACCTTACTACAGCAGCTCTGAAACAGTAAACAAACGAACACAAGAAGTATTAAGCTTAATGGAGTATCATGGCTACATTACTTCAGAAGAACGTGAATTAGCACGTAACGTTAAAGTTGAGAATCTTCTCGTAGATAACTCAACAAACAATGTTGATTCAGTAGGTACCCCATACTTAGCATTTACTGACCAAGTCATGAAAGATGCGAAAAAGTTAACAGGTAAAGACCCTGCTACAACAACAATGATTATTCATACAACCATGAATAAAGATGTACAACAAGCTATCGATAAAGTACAAAACCGTGAAGTTGCGAACCTAAATCATGGTAAGGATCGCGAAATTCAAATGGGTTCTGTTGTTATTGAAAATGCTACTGGTGAAATTAAAGGAATCGTGGGTGGTTACGATTATATCAATGCACTAAGTAATCCACGTGGTACTCAAATACTGAAACAACCAGCGTCCACAATCAAACCTGTTGTCGACTATGCTCCAGCATTTGAATATCTTGGTTGGGCTACAAGTCACGTAATTACTGATGAGCCTATTCCATATACAAATAGTGGTGGAACACTCTATAACTATGACCGTGCCTTCCAAGGTGAAATTGAATTAAAACAAGCAATCGGAGATTCCCGAAATATTCCTGCTGTAAAAGCATTAAAAGGAGTCGTCGATAAGATTGGTGAGGATTCAATGATTGATTATCTATTCAATATTGGTTTCTCCGAAGTTAAAGCTAAAGATGCTCAATTCAACTTAGGTTATGGTATTGGGGGATCCTTTACTGCAAGCCCTGTACAAGTTGCGGGAGCTTACACTGTACTCTTCAATGAAGGTAAATATATTGAACCCCATACAATCACTAAGATTGAATTCCCTGATGAAAATACAGCGCCACTCATTCCTGAATATCCATCAACACAAGTTCTATCTGATGGTGCAGCATATCTTGCAACTCGAGGAATGTTAGATGTTATGCAACAACCTCAAAACTGGACTGCAAACCCAATGAAACGTGGTTACCCTATCTTTGGTAAAACGGGAACACAACGTTGGGAAGCATCAGATGGAGGCCACTTCGGTATTCCAGCAGGTAATCAAAAAGAACGTTGGATGGTTGGTGCATCAAGTAAATTCAGTATCGCAACATGGACTGGATTTGATTTACCATCAAAAGACAACAAACCATACTTTACATCAGCAGAACATCAATTTAACCTTGCTGGTAAACTAAACGGTTATCTCTTCAATGAACTTGATAAACAATATGGTCCCGGTACTGATATAGCTGTACCAAGCTCAGTAACTCAAATTACTCACATTAAAGGTCCATTCCCTTATCAATCACCACTACCTGATATGAATAAAGATTTAGTAACTACTGGTTATATTAAGAAAGAATTCGCATCACTTAAAGAAGCTTCTGCTCAACCTCTTGATAGTTTATCCAGTCAAAAAGTAACGGCGTCAGCTTCTAAGAATACAATCAAGTTTGATGTCGCATTATCTGCTTATCCAAACCCTGATAAACTTAAGGTTGCAGAAAACAAGCTTACAATGACCGCTCCTGATGGTGCTGTCTATACAGGTGCTAAGATTTATGATGAAACTTGGATTTACGGAGCTGTTCGATATAAAACAGAAATTCGTGTCAATGGTACTCCTGTAAAAGAAGAGATGTCAGAATCTGAACAATTATCACTCACGATTAGTGCTCCTAAAGCAACTGATAAAGTACAAGTATGTTCATACTATACTTATGATAAAGCACCAAACATGAAATCCAATGAAGTCTGTGAAGACATCGATGTTGGTTCATTACCAGTTTCTCAAGACTTTAGCCGTTTCATCGGTGATTCACTTTTCTCATTCACTGAGTGGTTGAAATCAATTGGTTCTACGAAAGAACCTAAGACATCTTATCAATTCAGTGATAAGTACAATTACGATACGATTATGAAAATCAACCCTGATTACTCTAATCAAAATGTAACTCAAAAACAAATGGCTGAAACAGAATACAATGTTACACTCGCTGATCGTGAAGTTAAAGCTGATGGCAGACAATCAGCTGCAAATTACAAGGCAGCGTACGGCAAAATAGTGACATTCAACAATCCTTCCAATGATGATTCAAAACTAGTTAAAGGATTTATCGTTGATGGGAAGAATGTAACGTCCTTTCCACTCTCAAGTCAAAGTGGAAAAACAGTAACACTGATTCTTGCAGACTAAACTTAAAAAGGCTCTTGAAAATCTAGTGTTGGTGAACTCCAATATTGATTTAGAGTCACGGC
>JAVWLP010000018.1:0-39756 GCA_036637915.1 Erysipelothrix sp.
GGAGCCGTGACTCTAAATCAATATTGGAGTTCACCAACACTAGATTTTCAAGAGCAAAAAAAAACTTATTATGTTTACAGTTTTAAAATTAATGACAATAACTGTTCCTTAATAAGTTTTTAAGTATCGAAATTTCCGAAAATTGGCAGCTTGTTTCATGTATGTAAAACATACTTCACTAGAATGAAGGATATTTAGCTACTAAAAATATTTAACATATTTGAAATTGTATTTTTTACCAATAACTGAGTATTATTTTTTTAAATTCACTATCTAATTCTTCATTAATCAGCAGGTTTATCATATATTCTTCAATTTTATTATTTTTTGTTAGAGTTAATAAACTTAAGGCTTCTTTAATAATGCTTCTTGGGATTTGATCAAGCTCGATGATCGACATTAGTAACTTTTCCAAGCCATCAGTATTACTTCTTCGCGCATATGTGAGGTAGTATTCTATATACTCAAAATCCTTTTTTAAAAGTGCATCCAGTGCAATTTCCATTGATAATCTAGGATTTTCTAGATAATTACAGACTTGTGATTCAAAATATGTCGGAAAACTATTCAAGGGATAGTAGTTTGTCCATTTTTTTGTATTTAATTGCATTTGAGGAAACGATACAGACGAATATTTTTTAAAGCGATTAGCTGATGAAAAATCAAAATCTTTTTTTGTTACTTCTAAATCTATATTATTTGAAAGATAATATTTTCCTGACTTATAAGACCGATATGGATAGATACGTTTAATATTTATTCCTCTTGCTAACTTTCCTAATTTTACACTTGCGACTGCTTTATGGTGGCCATCGAGACACAATATCATATTACCTGGTAAAGATAATGTAATTATGTAAGGGAGCATACCTTCTTTCTCATGTAAATCACAATAATAATCCACACGATTTGAATCAAATTTACTCGTAAATTGACTTGGGAATAAAAAATATTCGTTTGGAGAAATATAGTGGTTACCAGATTGGCTTAGCGCAAATTCGCATGAAGTAACATTAGAAAAGTATGGGTAGTTTTTTATATCCCAAAATAGTTTTCCGTTTCCATCTGTGGGATTAATTATAATTTCTGAAATTTCATAGAATCCATCCTCTAATATCGATAATAAGATATCTAATTGATTTACGCTTTCTCCGAAAAGCAAATTACTATTCATCATTTTAAAATAGTTTTCTAGTCCATCATTTCCATGCCCATGCATTATCATACTCTCTGTGGTACAGTATGAAGACTCATTTACATAAACAAGCGGCAAATTATTGAATCGCCAATCATAAGTGAAACCGTAATCGTGGTTAAAATCAGTTTCTATTTTTTCTTCCGTCAAATTATTTTTGTATGTTATTTTATCTGAATAAAGAGCATACTTCAATAATCCTTTGGTATTACTCAATTCAACAACTTGTCGAGATTTACCTTGCTCGTATTTTTCATAATATACTTTCTTTGTGAACTTATTTTTTTTGAAAAACATAATCCACTCCCTTCCCAGACACTTGATATATTAATTATACATTTTTAGTAAGTTACAGTTAATAAATTAGTGCACATTTATTAATTTAAGCACATCAAATCTCTCGACATAGTTTTCATAAAAATATAAAACGTATGCCTATATAGGCATACGCTCGAATTATTCAATCTCAAAATCTATCTTCATGAGTAGAACCTTCTCTTCATAAGTTTCGTTACACCATGCATGTTTCTTTAGAATCGAGTAGTTGACATTATCGAAAGTTTCAATTTCGTTGAATCCAAAACTTCCGTAGAAATTTTGGAGATTTTTAAAAGGAAGACAATATATTGTTCTAAATCCCTCTTTTTGAGCTGTAGCTATAAGACCTTCAACAAGTTTTCGAGCAAGTGATAGCCCTCTAAAATCATCTAGAATATATATTCCTCCCAGTTCGACTTCATTATTTCTCAGTTTTACGAGTCTACCCAATCCAGCGTAATATCCTTCATGTTCCACAATAGTAATAAACTCATTCTCAAAATTACTTTTCGCAAAACCAATGTTCTCATACTGATCATTTACCCATGTAAGATCTTCTAAAGATGCTTTTAATAACGTCATACTTTAACCCCTATTCCTCTACGATATAATTGAGTATAAAAAAAGACTTTTTCAAGTCTTATTTCAAGTTATAAAATGGTGGACCATAACGGGCTCGAACCGCTGACCTCATCCACGTCAAGGATGCGCTCTCCCAACTGAGCTAATGGTCCAATTGCCTATTTATGATAGCATATCATCATAAATAGTTCAATCGCATTATAGTAATTCTATTACATTTTTACAGGATTCTAAAGTCTCATCATCCCACAGTGAAACCTGGACTTCTCCAATGTGTGCTTTACCTAATAAAAGCATACACATTCTAGATTGACCAATTCCTCCTCCAATTGTGAGAGGCAGCTTGTTATCGCGAATTTGTTGATGGAAATCATATTTTAATCGGTCCGTTGCATTGGCTGTTTCAAGTTGTGACAGAAGGCTTGCGGAGTCTACACGGATTCCCATACTGGATAATTCCATAGCACAATTTAGAGGCTCATGCCAAAACAGTAAGTCACCATTTAGTTCCCAATCATCATAATCTGGAGCCCGTCCATCATGAGGAACACCACTTGTAAGTGCGCCACCAATTTTCATAATAAAAGTTGTTGGATGTTCTTTTACGAATTCATTTTCTCGCTCTTTGGAAGATAAATTAGGATACATATCCTCTAATTCTTGGCTAGTTACAAACGTTACATTTGAATCAATCGTGACATTTACATCAGGATATTTAGTATGAAGTCTACTTGATGTTTCAACAATTGCATTCACAAGTCCTTGAACGGTATCTTTGAGATAGTTCTCTGTACGCCATTCAGAAGAAATAACCCGCTCCCAATCCCATTGATCTACATAAATAGAATGAAGATTATCGAGTACTTCGTCACGACGTATCGCATTCATGTCTGTGTACAATCCATTTCCTTGGCGGAAATCATATTGGTGAAGTGCCATACGTTTCCATTTCGCTAAAGAGTGCACGACCTCACCTTCAGTCTCTAAAGACGGAACATCAAAACGAACAGGTCTTTCAACACCACTTAAATCATCATTTAAACCTGAGTTTCGATCTACAAATAGGGGAGCAGAAACTCTTTTCAGCTTCAAACTTCCAGTTAATGCCTCTTCAAAACAACGTTTGATAAAACCAATTGCAGTTTGTGTATCATAGACACCTAATGTAGATTTATATCCTTCCGGTATAATTGTCTTGCTCATATAATAAACCTCATTTCTAGTACATATTCTGCTTTCTATTCTATCATAATCTAAGCTCTCATTCTTTCTATTATCTCTTTTTTTATTATAGATATCACAACCAATCAAAAACATACCCAAAGAATGTTTTTGATTGACATCCGTTTTTTCGAGAGATATAATGAAAACATACCCAGAGTATGTTTAGGAGGTAGTATGAAAAAAAAATATACAGCTCAAGAAGTTCAGATTCTTATTCTGGATAGCGCGACTAGTTTATTCATTCAAAAAGGTTTCGATGGTACTCGAGTTCAAGATATTATGAATCCTTTAGATGGTTTAACTAAAGGAGCCTTTTATCACCACTTTGAATCCAAAGATGATGTGGCAGACAAAGTTATTGAAAGACTCATTCCATCAAAGGAAGTTCTTGATACTATTTCTAAGAATGAACAATTAACGGGTTTAAAAAAAGTTCAAGAACTGTTCATTTCCAGCATTTTTGATGAATCTATCATAAAATATATTTCAAATTCTTTTGAGCTCTTAAATAGTCCTAAGTTTTTTCTAAAGTACATCAATTACGTGAATCAAACATTGGTTCCTTATATTGAGGATGCCCTTATAGAAGGAAATAGTGATGGATCTTTAGCTATGGATTATCCAAAACAGACCGCTGAGTTAATTGTTCTTGTGTTGAGTACATGGTTTATTAATGCAATCTTTCCAAATACAATTGAGACTTTCGAGCAGAAGATTTCTGTATCGCAGAAGTTCTTTAAGAACAATCATATAGATATATTGGACGATTATGTTATCCAACGAATAAGTCAAGAATTAAGTAAGAGTGCCAACGGCACTATAGAGGAGTAGTAATGAATAAATTTTTAAAGGCTTTAATCGTAATTTTATTGAGTATTCTACTGATAGTTTGTTTGGTTTTTGGTGGAATTTTTATTAATAATAAAATTAAACTAAATAAAGAAGTTTCGAAAATAAATGAATATGGACAAAGAGTAAAAGTTGGTGATAAGGAAATGCAAGTAACAATTACAGGACAAGGTGAGGATACATTGGTTCTCTTACCAGGTTACTTGACTGGAGCTCCTACCTTGGATTTCAAATTATTATCAGATGAATTGGCAAACAGTCATAAAGTAGTAGTCATTGAGCCGTTAGGTTACGGTATGAGTGATGATACGGATGAACCACGTACAGTTGAAAATCTTGTTAGCGAAGTTCATACAGTATTAGATACGCTCAATATAAAAGATTACTCCTTGGTTACACATTCAATTTGGGGAGTTTATGCACTGAAGTACATTGAGTTGTATCCAAACGAAGTAAATATGCTAGTCGGACTTGATAGTAGTCTTCCGAGCCAAGGAGGCGCGGATGAGAATCAAGAATCGATGATTAATTTCTTAGCAAAATCGGGTATATATAGAGCTCTGGCATCTACAGGTGATGACTTTTTAAATACACCACCAATTGATGATACTTCGAAACAACAATTTAAGTACATTTCATTGCATAGCATTGGATCAAAAGCCACCCAAAACGAAGGTTATCAAATGCAAGCAAACTTTATTAAGACCATGGATTTGAAATATCCAACAAACCTACCTGTACTGTATATTCTTGCTAGCGAGAGTGTTGATACTGATTCTAAGTGGATTCCTATTCACGAAGATATGTTAGTAAACAGTAAAAAAAGTAAATTAATAGTGCTTGATGGTACACATTACATCCACCATACACAATCACAAACGATTGCATCTGAAATCAATAATTTTTTGAAATAGATTAATATTGGAATCAAACAAAAATTCTTATATTCATAAACGTCCTGTTGACAGCGCATTCATTCCATGTTAACATCTCGGTGTAGATAGGATTGTTACTGAAGAAGGCAAGACCTACAAATAAAGCTTGATGCGATATTTGTAGGTCTTTTATGTGTTCTCAGTTAAATATCATATAGAAAGGGAGAAGAAAATATATGATGAAACGTCTTCAAAAACTCGGAAGATCATTGATGCTTCCAGTTGCAGTATTACCCGCTGCAGGTATTTTAATGGGTATTGGATATTGGATTGATCCATCAGGTTGGGGAGCTAGTAGCCCAATTGCCGCTATTTTAATTAAATCTGGTTCCGCAATAATAGATAACTTAGCAATTATCTTTGCTGTTGGTATCGCCTACGGATTATCTGACGACAAGGATGGAGCTGCTTCATTAAGTGGGTTGGTTGCTTTCTTGTTAGTCACAACTATTTTAGCACCTGCAAGTGTAGCAATGATTACACAAACACCTGTTGAACAAGTTAGTCCTGCTTTTGCTAAAATTAATAATGCCTTTATAGGTATTATATCTGGAGTTGTTGCTGCTTTAATGTATAACAAGTTCTCTAAAACAAAACTACCTGCTGCATTATCATTCTTTAGTGGGAAACGTTGTGCTCCAATCATGACTTCTGTTGCCATGTTGGGTGTTTCAGCAGTCCTCTTATTTGTTTGGCCTGTGATCTTCGAAGCTCTTGTAGCATTTGGTACGGGTATTAGTAAGCTTGGACCTCTAGGAGCGGGACTCTTCGGATTCTTTAACCGACTCTTAATTCCTACTGGATTACACCATGCTTTAAACTCAGTATTCTGGTTTGACACAATTGGTATCAATGATATTGGTCGTTTCTGGGGTACAGCTGTTGATGCAGCTCCTGGTATCAAAGGGGTTACCGGAATGTACCAAGCTGGATTCTTCCCAGTCATGATGTTCGGACTTGTTGGTGGGGGATTAGCAATGTATCATACGGCAAAACCTGAAAACAAAGAAACAGTCGGGTCATTAATGCTTGCAGCTGGATTTGCAGCTTTCTTCACAGGAATTACAGAACCGCTAGAATTCTCATTCATGTTTGCTGCACCTGCACTTTACTTCGTTCACGCTTTACTAACAGGGATATCTTTATTTATAGCCGCATCTTTCCAATGGATGGCAGGATTTACATTTAGTGCTGGATTCGTAGACTTTATACTAAGTTCGCGACTCCCTCTCGCTAATAAACCATTTATGCTTTTAGTTCTTGGTGTTATTTACTTTGCAGTTTACTATGTTATCTTCCGTTTCATGATCGTCAAATTCAACTTGAAAACGCCTGGACGCGAAGATCATATTGATGTGACTTATGAGTCATCATCAAGTGATAAATTTGTGAATCAAGCTGAGATAATCCTACAAGCAATTGGAGGAAAAGAAAATGTGCTTTCAACAGATTACTGTACAACACGTCTCAGACTTGAACTTGAAGATCCAAGCATCGTTGATGAAGCCTTAGTTAAATCAACAGGAGCTGCCGGAGTGGTGAAACCTGGTGGAAAATCTGTTCAAGTTATTGTTGGTACCGAAGTTCAATTTGTTGCTGATGAATTTAAAAAACTTGTGAAATAAACTAATCTAAATGAAAACAACTTCGAATTATTATCGAAGTTGTTTTTTCATAATTTGGTGTATATGTATCGTGAGATACATTTTTTCTTCACGAGATAGTATGTAATCAAATCTTTGCTGCACAAATGATGTAATTTTGGCAATACAGATATCATAGTCTTTGAACTGGGCTGCAATTAACAATCCCAATTCACTATCTTCTCCATGCATGTTTGAAGCACTATCTTTTCCAAATATTCTCTTAGAAAGATATTTTAAATGGGTAGTAAGTCGTTGATATTCGATGGAATCTTTATCAATTTCAGTATTCAGTTCCTCAGAAATTATCTTGATGACTTCTTTTAGAAAGTATACCGTTTCTTGAGCATGATAGGATGGTTGTGACCCACGAGCATTGACAATGTGCATCGCTATATAACCAACTTCATCAAGTGGTAAATCCGCATCAAATTCCATACTTATTTCATCTCTTGCCCAATGTGCTACTTTTGTTTCATCAGGATAGAATACTTTCAATTCATCGGTGAAGATTCCTGGTAGTATGATTCCTTCACGAGATCTCATAACCGCATAATAGATATGGTCAGTTAGTGCTAGAGTGATGGAATCATTGAGTTCAATTTCTAAATCTTTATTTGCATTTTCAACAATACGACGCGTTAATTCAAAATATTCAATAGGAATTAATTTGATTAATTTTTCAAATTCATCCAGTTTATTATTCATAACTTTAAACGTTTTTTCGATACGAGTTTCGTCTATGTCATCGCCAACTTTTTTTTGAAAACCAATACCTGATCCCGTAACAATAACTTCTTGTTCGTCGATCAAGGTTGCGATGCAGTTATTATTGAATACCTTGCTCACTTTCATAGAGTTGCCCCCTTTTTTCATCTTCATTATTATATCATATGTCATAAGTTCAAATGTGAAAGAAAAAGCTTGTCTTACGACAAGCTTAGTGTTTTCCATTCAATTTAATAAGTTTCATGATTTCAACGCCTGCAAGAGGAATAAACATGATTGCTATTACAATTTCCCAATGATGTAAATCGAGCATTCCAAGTTTGAAGAGATCATTAATTGCTGGAATAAATAGTACTGCAAGCATCATTACAGCATTTACTAATGTTGCAAGAAGTAGATATTTATTTTTCCAGAATGATTTGAATACGGTTCTTTCTGATGAATGAATACTGTATGAGTGAATGAGTTGTGAGAAACCAAGTGTGATGAATGCCATTGTTTGACCAGTTTCAACATCTCCTGCTTCCCAAAGCATTCCTGAACCATACATGTAAGCAAAGAGTGTTGCACCACCAATTAAAATACCTTGGTAAGCAATTCTCCACATCATACCTTTATTAATAAGCGATTTTGATGTTTCAGGTTTACGATCCATAATTCCATCTTCCGCACCATCAACGCCAAGTGCAAGTGCTGGAAGACTGTCTGTAACTAAGTTAATCCATAGGATATGAATTGGAATGAGTGGTGCTGGCCAGTCAAATAGAATCGCAATTAATAATACAAGTAACTCACCAACATTACATGATAGAAGATAAGCAATAGCTTTCTTAATGTTGTCTTTAATACGACGACCTTCCTCAATTGCTACAACAACTGTAGCGAAGTTATCATCAGTTAAGACCATGTCTGCTGCGCCCTTAGCGACTTCAGTACCGACAATACCCATTGCAGCACCAATGTCAGCACGTTTCAATGCAGGAGCATCATTAACACCATCACCTGTCATCGCAACGATATGTCCGTGTTTCTTCCATGCTGAGATAATACGCATTTTATGTTCTGGCGATACACGAGCATAAACACCAATGTGTTCAACTTGATTGAAGAGTTCGTCATCATCCATCGCATCCAGTTCTTTACCAGTAATAACAAGTTGTCCTTCTTCAAGAAGACCAATTTCACGTCCAATTGCTTCCGCAGTAATTGCATGATCACCTGTAATCATTACAACTTTAATTCCTGCATTTTTACTTGTACGAATAGCATCTACAACTTCTGGACGAGGTGGGTCAATCATACCTGCTAACCCAACAAATACTAATTCTGATTCAATCTCGCTTGATTCGATATTTTCATTTTCAACTACTTTTTTAGCTAAAGCAAGAACACGAAGTGCTTTTGAACCCATTTCTTTATTCTTTTCTTGAATTTCTTGAATATACTCCGAAGTTATTGGAAGAACTTTTCCATCAACTTCCATGTATTTCACAACATTTAGTACTTCATCAACTCCACCTTTAACAAGTACAGTTTTAACGCCATCAATAACGTTAATAGTACTCATACGTTTACGTGTAGAATCAAATGGTACTTCATTAATACGAACATGCTGTGTTAAGAGTTCTGTAGCCGGCATATTTAATGTTTCAGCCCACACTGATAGTGCTGTTTCTGTAGGATCTCCTACCCAGGCACCATTATTTTTACGTGAATCATTACAGAGTAACATTCCTTGAGCGAGTTCTTTTACATCGCCTTCAGTCCAATACTCCATAACAGTCATAACATTTTGTGTCAGTGTTCCTGTTTTATCTGAACAAATAACAGAAGCAGATCCTAATGTCTCAACAGAAGGTAGATTACGAACGATTGCATGACGCTCAACAAGACGTTGAACACCCAATGCCAATACGATTGTAGCAACTGCTGGTAAACTTTCAGGAACTACAGCAACAGCCAATGAGACAGCTGTTAGGAACATTTCAAGAGGATCATGGTTATTGAGAACCCCTACAAGTAAAATAATTCCACAAGCAATGACTGCTCCAATACCAAGTACTTTACCCAGTTGATTCAATTGCATTTGAAGAGGAGTAGGTTCATTCTTCGTTTCATTTAATAATTGAGCAATCTTACCAACTTCAGTATCCATACCTACTGCAGTTACAATCCCTTGACCACGACCATAGCTAACCATTCCAGATGAATAAGCCATGTTCTTACGATCTCCAAGAACTGCATCTTCTGCACATACAGTCTCCGCATGTTTCTCAACAGGAACTGATTCTCCTGTTAAAGAAGCTTCTTGAACAGTTAGTGAGTTAGATTTCGTAATACGAATATCTGCAGCCACTAAATCCCCTGCATCAAGAATAATTAAATCACCAACAACGATGTCATGAGAATTAACGGCTTGTTCTTTCCCATCACGAATAACTTTCGCTGTAGGTGTTGACATATCTTGCAATGCTTTCAATGACTTATCAGCCTTGTCTTCTTGTACCATTCCAATGACAGCATTCAAAGCGACAATTGCGAGAATAACAATTGAATCCACTGCTTCCCCGAATTGAATATTAATAACTGCAGCTATGATTAATATTACGATAGTCACATCTTTAAACTGATCAAGAAGTCTTAAGAAAAAACTTCTACGTTTCGCTTCAACAAGTTTGTTTTCTCCAAACTTCTCTCGTGACTCCATGACTTGTGATGCTGTTAAACCATTTACAACATCAACTCTAGTGCTTACTTCCTCAAGTGATTGAGTATACCACTTTGTGTCCTTCATGGGCACCTCCTTATATATAGGATAGAAATAAAAAAACTCTATCCGACTCGTGTGGATAAAGTCTCGAAATTTAAGCATGTTCCGGACCCTATTTTGAGTCGTATTGACGAAACAATGACCTACACGAAAATACGATAGGCTTCTACTCCCTTTACAATTATTATAATATCAAATCAACCTTTGACTGTCAAAGAAGATTCCCGATTTTTTTCAGGTTTAAAAAGATGATTTAAGAAAAAAGTAATGATTCTTCCTAGGAGTAATGTAGCGATAACAGTACCCCACGTTAGCTTGCCACCAAGAATTAATCCTATTACAAGAAAGGACCCATCCGTTATCCAACGAATGACATAATATTGAGTTCCGTACTTCTTAGCCAAACCCAAAATCAAAGCATCCGTTCCCTGCTGACCAATCTCAGCCGAGATAGCCATAGCAATACCAATAGCAATAACGAAGACTCCGATGATGAACCACATTATATCCATCCAACCACCATGCATGAGGTTTAAACCCATTCCATAATCAATCCCAAACTTCATAAAAAAAGGCGTCAAGAATGTCCCAATTCCAACTTGCTTTTTATCTACAAAAAATGCTCCCGTAGCTAAAACTAAAAGTGTGAGATTACTTATAGTTCCCACATTCATACCTGTCGCTTTATTTACCCCATCAAAAAAAACTGTAATTGGATCAGCACCATAACCTGAAAGCATACAATAAGCAATTCCTAATCCTGAAAGAAAAGAGCCAACACATACTTTCAAAATTTGAAGGATATAATTGTTTTTCATTTTATTCACCATCACTCAGAATTTAATCATAGCTTATTTCTCCTTCTCATTCAAGATAAAATGTAAACGGATACATTATTGTTCGAATTAATATAAAAAGAGAGCCCTAGATTGCTCTCTTCAGTTTAATAGTTTTGAAAGGTTGACCAAACACTTCATCTGGTGAAAATCCTTCAAGTTCAAAACCTAGATTTTTATAGAATGCTTCTGCTGTTTTGTTTCCATTTTCAATTTCAACGACAAGGTACTTCGATTCTTTTTTAACACGTTTGGCGATTTCTTTGACAAAGTCTTTTCCAAGCCCTTGCTTTTGATATTTAGGTAGAATATAAATCGCATAGATACGCGTATCTTCTTCCCTCACCTGATATATCGAGAAACCATGAACTAATCCATCGTCTTCAGCCACAAGAATTCTATCCTTTTCAATTCGCTCAATCAAAGCTTCATCTGAGTAATGAGCTTCTGTGAATTGTTCTTGGGTTTGAGGTGACATTACCTCTGAATACGCTTGACTCAGTGTTATATTTGCAATGAGTTGTATTGCACCTATATCTTCTTTAGTTGCTATTCGTATCATAAAATCTCCTTTTAGATAATTGATACCGAAAGTGTAACAATTTCATCGAACTTTAGCAAGTCTAACTGTCTTCTCTTGTCTCTATTAAAAAACTTTCTTCCCTGATAGAGAAGAAAGCTTAATATTTATTAGGAATCTTGGAACTGACTGTTGTAAAGGTCAGCATAGAATCCATTTTGTTCCATAAGTTCATCGTGATTTCCCATTTCAATAATGTTACCATCACGCATAACTAGAATCTTGTCAGCGTTTCGAATTGTGGATAAACGGTGAGCAATTACAAAACTTGTACGGCCTTTCATTAACTCAGCCATAGCTTCTTGAATCATTGCGTCAAGGCGTGTATCTACAGAACTTGTCGCTTCGTCAAGAATTAGGATTCTAGGATCACTTAAGAGTGCACGTGCGATCGTAATTAATTGTTTTTCACCGTTAGAGATGTTTGAAGATTCTTCATTCAACTCCATATCATAACCATTTGGTAAAGTTGTAATAAAGTGGTGAACGTTGGTACGTTTCGCAGCATCAATGATATCTTCTAACATTGCATCCGGTTTTCCATAGGCAATGTTATCACGAATTTTACCACTGAATAACCATGTATCTTGAAGTACCATTCCAAATAGCGAACGTAAATCATCACGTTTCATATCACGAACATCAATACCATCGATTTTAATGGAGCCAGAATCAACATCATAGAATCTCATGAGTAAGTTGATAATTGTTGTTTTACCAGCACCTGTTGGTCCAACAATTGCGACCATTTCACCAGGCTTAATTTCGACACTTAAGTCTTTAATGATTGGTTGTTGTCCATATCCAAAGTAAACATCTTCGAAGGATACTGATCCCTGGTAATTATCAATTTGAACTGGATTTTCAACATCATAGACATCATCAGGTTCATCTAGATATTCAAAGATACGTTCCATTGCTGCCATTGCTCCTTGGATCGTAGGAGCTAATTGAGTCATTTGAGCGAGAGGTTGGTTTACTTGCCAAATATAACGTATAAATGCTTGTACGGCACCTACAGCCATTGCTCCCGTTAATACACGCATTGCTCCCATATATACTGCTATCGCAATTACGATATACGTTAACATAGAAACAGTTGGATTCATTAACCCTGAAATAAAGTTAGCTTTAAATCCATTTTCGCAAAGGGTGTTATTAACTTTTTTAAAGTCATCAATTGCATTTTCTTGATAGTTATATAACTTAATTTCGTTAAATCCTGTAAATTTTTCTTGGATAACTCCATTCAAATCTCCTAACGCCTTTTGTTGTTTAGAGAAAAGAGTACGTGATTTTGATCCAATAACACGAATTGCAATAAAGCTTAGAGGAATAATTGTAATACCCACTAATGCAATTTGCCAGTCAATCACAAACATCATGATTACAGCAAATGTTAATCCTAGAACCGCCATAACAATTTGTGAGAAACTTTGTTGAAGGGCACCAGATAGTGTTTCCACATCGGTTGCCATACGACTCATAAGGTCTCCCGCAGAATGTTGGTCAAAATAACGAATTGGAAGACGCGTCATCTTTTCCTTTACAGCATTTCGAATATCATAAATGGTTGCTTGAATCGCATCAGAAATTAAATATTGCATTGCAAGACGCGATAATGCATTAACGATATAAATAATCAATAAGATGGTCATTATTTTTATAATTGCATCAAATTGAATATGAGCGCCTTCAATACCTTTACTGATTGCGAGGACATCATTACTTAATTGTGTTGTGACCATCCCTTCAATCATCGGTGCTGCAGCTGTTAGCACAGCAGCAACAAATAAGCAGATGATTGCAGCGATGAGTTTTCCTTTATACGGAGTTAAAAATTGTAATAATTTCTTAAAGTTTTTCATACTGTTCCATCTCCTTTTCACTTAATTGAGATTTCGCAATTTGAACATAGATAGGACACTCTTTCATTAACTCTAAGTGAGTTCCTTTACCTACGATTTTACCTTCATTCATAACAATAATTTGGTCGGCATCAACGATTGAACTAATACGTTGCGCAACAACAAACATAATTGAATCTTGAACTTCATCTTTTAGGTTCTTTCGAATCAATGCATCTGTCTTGTAATCAAGTGCTGAGAAACTATCATCGAAAATATAGATTTCAGGTTTACGAACAAGAGCACGCGCAATACTGAGGCGTTGTTTTTGTCCCCCTGAAACGTTGCTTCCACCTTCACTTAACCATTCTTCATATTGATGTGGTTTTTCATGAATAAAGTCACTTGCAGATGCAAGTTGTGCACTTTCTTCAATTTCTTCAGATGTAGCAAGCTCTTTACCATAACGAATATTTTGCGAAATACTTCCACTAAAGAGCAGTGCCTTTTGAGGAATAAATCCTACTTTATTACGAAGTGAATATACATCGTATTCACGAACATCCACTCCATTAACCAGGACACGACCATTAGTGACATCATAAAATCTTACAATAAGATTAATTAATGTCGATTTACCACTACCGGTTGAACCAATAAATGCGACTGTTTCACCTTTTTTTGCAGTAAAGTTAATATTTGTAAGAACATTAGCTTCTCCGTCAGGATAAGCAAAATCAACATTCTCAAATACAACTTCAGTAACTCCGTTACCTTCATGAACACCATTTTCTGGATTTTGAATCATAGGCTCTTTGTTAAGAACTTCTTCGATACGACGTGCGCTTACTGCCGCACGAGGATATTGAATAAATACTACAGAGAACAAGAGTAATGAGAATAGTGCGTGGAATTGGTATTCCAAGAACGCAACGATTGATCCAACTTCTAGAGTTCCCTTTGAAACCATAACGGATGCAAACCATAAAATAACAAGTACTGAAATTTCTAATATAAAGAAGAACAATGGTTCAGCACGTGCCATAACACGATAGAGACGTTTTGCTGTTGTTTCATATTCTTTATTAACTTTTTCAAAGCGTTCTGATTCAGATTTATCTTTTCTAAAGGCACGAATAACACGAACACCGGTGATGTTTTCGCGTGTGATTCGGCTTAATGTATCCATAAGTTTTTGTTGTTTACGACTTAAAGGACCACTTAATTTACCGACGATTACAACGACCAACAATATAAATGGTACACTCAACGAAATGATTAGAGCAAGTGTTGGGTTGGTTCTATAAATTAGGTAACCACTAAACAAAATCATAAACGGCGAATGGAGACCCATTCTTAATAGCATTTGGACAAATAATTGAAGTTGGTATACATCTCCTGAAAGACGTGTAATCAATGAAGATACACCAAATTCATTATATTCTGAATGACCAAATTCTTGAGATTTTTCAAACATATCCGAACGAATATCACGTGTAATACGTGTTGCGATTCGACTGGACGTGTAGTTTAAAAGTATCGTTCCGAGACCCCCGATAACTGCAATCCCTAAGAGTAGTAACCCTTGGTTTTGTATATATCGAATATCTTGGTTAGCGATACCTACGTTGATCATATTTGCCATGATGGTAGGAATTCCGAGTTCTACCAGCGCGAAGCAAAATACAGCCAACAAATTAAAGAAAAATAAGAGTTTATATTTCTTTAAATATCTAAGGATTAGCTTCATAATTTCCCTCCTATACAATTATCTACAGCCGTATTATAATAAAGTATAAGGTAACCTTATAGTCAAGGAGAAAACACAGATGAATAATAAAAATGATAAATTATCAACCGGTCAATTTTCAAAACTATGTAAAGTTCCTAAACATGTACTCTATTATTACGATGAAATCGACCTTTTCAAACCCGAATCAATTGACAGTAATGGCTATCGCTATTATGCCTATCATCAGTATTATGCTTTTACGGTCATCACCTTTTTAAAAGATATGGGAATGCCACTAGAAGATATTAAGAAATATCTTGATGTACGTTCGCCACAACAGCTTACTTCTATTTTATCACAAAGATTAGATACAATCGAAAACCAGATTCAAACACTTGAAATGAGTAAGAATTTTATTTCACATACGCTAAGCATGTTACAGATTGCTGAGCTACAGCCAGCCAACACCTGTATGCTTGTAAACGCAGCTGAAGAATTAATTATAATTAGTAAATTAATTGACACCCCGAATGAACACGGCTATCTCAGCGATTACATCAATTTCTGCGAAGATAATAATATTCTATTTGCAAACTACATTGGATCAATCACACACAAAGATAAGATTTTTGCTAAAGCGTATGAAGCTCCAAGCCACCTTTTCGTAACAAAGCTAAATCATAAATCCAGTATCAATGATTTTACGAAGCCAGCAGGAACATATCTTACCTATTATCATCACGGAAGTTTCGACACCCTGTATATAGGATACGAAGCGATGATTCAGTTTGCTAATGAAAAGAATCTACAACTTGAAGATTTCTTTTACGAAAAGTTACTTGTTAATGAAATTACGGTTAAAACAGAAGAAGAGTTCATTATTGAACTTTCTATCAAAATAAAATAATCACGAACTCGTGGTTATTTTTTTTGAGCACAACATTATCCCTTTCATAGCAACACAGAGTATTATATTTTTGTACAACAGGTTCACAAACTTATATTAAATTCGGTGAAAACTTATGAGTTTTTCACATTCCACTATAGAAGGGAGGCCTTCGATTTTAATTCTATCTCCGATCCTGTGTGCGTATAAGAGATAAGGAGATTTCTAAATGAAAAAAATTAATAAACTTACAAAACGAATCGCTGCGCACTTATTAGTTCTCAGCCTTATCGTCACATCCCTGTTCGCATCGAATTCACTCACAATCGTGAATGCTGACAATCCAGATTTAATCAAGAATCCTCAATTTGAAGTTACTCGTAGAACTAATAACGATTACGAAATGGATTTTTGGAAAATATACTATTCTTCAAACCGAATTGTAAACGGTTGGTATACCGATTCAAATCTCAACCAATGGGAAGAGCAATTTAAACCAATTCCTGGTGGCTTCTCACTTCGAGTTTGGATGGCCCAAAACGAAAGAAAAACCGAGAATCGTTCTAACTACTTAAGTCAAGTATTTAACGACCTAAAATTAAACGCTATGTATACATTATCCGGAACTATCACTGTAGTTTCAAATAATGTTCTTAAACCAAGTAAAGGTAAAATTCAAATTTCTGATGGCAAGGGTTTTACAAAACAAATTGTTTTAGATATTCCTGCTAACACGAAAGATTTAACAATTACTGATTCTATTAACTTTACTTATACTGGCAATCCAATAACACTTAGTTTAGTTTCAGAATCCGATGGTGATGTTATGGAGATGACAATTAACTATACTGGACTTAGCCTTAAACAAACTGTTGCCGCACCTACAACTGTGAAATATATGGATACACTAGGAAACCCACTCACAACTCAAGAAACTATCAATGGTAATGTTGGTGATCCTTATAATACTCAAGCAAAGGATTTTCCAAATTATATTTTAACTAAAACACCAAAGAATGCCTCGGGTCTCCTAACCCTTGATGGTGATGAAGTCATCTATGTATACGACCTCAAAGATGGCGGTGATGTAACTGTAAAATATATCGATACCGAAAACAATGAAATTGAAACTACCGAAGTCTTGAAAGGGAAAATAACTAATCCTTATACTTCGATTCAGAAAGATATTTCAAATTATATTTTCAAATCCCTAAATGGAAATAAAACCGGAGTATTTACAAATGAAGCTCAAGAGGTAACGTATATATATGAGCTTGCAGATGGTTCGAATGTAACCGTTAAATATGTAGACACTGAGGGAAACGAACTCGCTGATTCTGAAACTTTATCGGGGAAGCTTACTAAAGAATATGCTTCTGTTGAGAAAATGCTTGACGGTTATGTGTTAACTGAAACACCAAGTAACGCAAACGGTGTCTTCACGACTACTCCTCAAGAAGTTATCTACATATATGATCATGCACAAGGTGCTGATGTAACGGTTAAATATGTAGACACTGAAGGAAACGAACTCGCAGATACCGAAACTTTATCGGGGAAACTTACTAAAGACTATGCTTCTGTTGAGAAATTGATTGATGGTTATGCACTAACTGAAACACCAAGCAACGCAAACGGTGTCTTCACGACTGCACCTCAAGAAGTTGTTTATATATATGACCACGCTAATGCAGCTAATGTAACCGTTAAATATGTAGACACTGAAGGAAACGAACTCGCAGATACTGAAACTTTATCTGGCAAACTTACTAAAGACTATGCTTCTGTTGAGAAAACAATTGATGGCTATGTCTTAACTGAAACACCAAGCAACGCAAACGGTGTCTTCATGACTACTCCTCAAGAAGTCATCTACGTCTATGATCATGCGCAAGGTGCTGATGTGACAGTTAAATATGTCGATACTGAAGGCAACGAACTCGCAGATACCGAAACTTTATCTGGCAAACTTACTAAAGACTATGCTTCTGTTGAGAAAACTATTGATGGCTATATATTAACTGAAACACCAAGCAACGCAAACGGTGTCTTCACGACTACTCCTCAAGAAGTCATCTACGTCTATGATCATGCGCAAGGTGCTGATGTGACAGTTAAATATGTCGATACTGAAGGCAACGAACTCGCAGATACCGAAACTTTATCTGGCAAACTTACTAAAGACTATGCTTCTGTTGAGAAAACTATTGATGGCTATATATTAACTGAAACACCAAGCAACGCAAACGGTGTCTTCACGACTACTCCTCAAGAAGTCATCTACGTCTATGATCATGCGCAAGGTGCTGATGTGACAGTTAAATATGTCGATACTGAAGGCAACGTTCTTGCTGATTCTGAAACTTTATCGGGGAAACTTACTAAAAATTATACTTCTGTTGAGAAAACTATTGATGGCTATGTCTTAACTGAAACACCAAGCAACGCAAATGGTGTCTTCACAACTACGCCTCAAGAAGTCGTTTATGTATACGATCATGCGCAAGGTGCTGATGTAACAGTTAAATATATCGATACTGAAGGAAACGAACTCGCAGATACCGAAACTTTATCGGGGAAACTTACTAAAGACTATGCTTCTGTTGAGAAATTGATTGATGGTTATGCACTAACTGAAACACCAAGCAACGCAAACGGTGTCTTCACGACTGCACCTCAAGAAGTCATCTACGTATACGATCATGCGCAAGGTGCTGACGTAACAGTTAAATATGTCGATACTGAAGGCAACGTTCTCGCGGATTCTGAGACATTATCTGGTAAACTAACTAGAAACTATACATCCGTTGAGAAAACAATTGATGGCTATGTCTTAACTGAAACACCAAGCAACGCAAATGGTGTCTTCACAACTACGCCTCAAGAAGTCGTTTATGTATACGATCATGCGCAAGGTGCTGATGTGACAGTTAAATATATCGATACTGAAGGCAACGTTCTTGCTGATTCTGAAACTTTATCAGGTAAACTTACGACTGACTATACTTCTGTTGAGAAAACAATTGATGGTTATGTGCTAACTGAAACACCAAGCAACGCAAACGGTGTCTTCACGACTGCACCTCAAGAAGTCAGCTACGTATATGATCATGCACAAGGTGCTGATGTAACGGTTAAATATATAGACACTGAAGGCAATGAACTTGCCGATACTGAAACTTTATCTGGTAAACTAACTAGAAACTATACATCCGTTGAGAAAACAATTGATGGTTATGTTTTAACTGAAACACCAAGCAACGCAAACGGTGTCTTTATGACATCAACTCAAGAAGTTATTTATATTTATGATATCAAGGAAGAGCCAACTGTTGTAACTCCAGTTGAGCCGGAACAAGTAGATCCTAGACCTGAAGCTCCTACTGAAGTTCTTCCAAGTACAGGTATTAGTAATCTGTACTTATACTTATCAACTCTCTCGATAATAGGTGGTTTCATTCTTGTCATTGTATCAAGAAAAAATAGAACAATTCGTTAGATTTTAAAAAAAACGTTTCCAAAACCGGAAACGTTTTTTCAATCTAAGTCAACTAGCATCGAACCAGCTTGACGCTTATATACAGAATCATTCGCAACATTGACACAAGTTTGAAGCGAGATTTTAGCTTTTTCGTTATTCCCTAGTTTCATGTAAGCCATCGCTTTTAGAAGTTCATATTGAGGGTTCTGATGTTTAATAGCATCTTGATACCTATTTTCAATTGCTTCTAGTAAATTCTCATACTCATTCTTATAATACAATCCGACAAGGTCTAATTTAGAAGTATAGGTTATTATGAACAACGAATCAATTTTACTTTTCCCTTTTGCAATCATCCGTTCGATAGTATCGTTACGCAATGCTTCAAATTCGTTGAAACTCATATTTGGATTATTTTTTATACCATCTAAGAAATTGAAACGGTTCAATAGAATTTTATCGCTTAACCAAGAATCGTATTCCTTCATAAATTCAGTAACTTCTTCATCCTTGTTTCTATGTAAGACTGTAATTCCGTAACTTTCAATTAATGTGTCTGATTTTTCTTTTAATGGATATGTTTCTATAGCCTCTTTTAAAATGTCATGATAAGTTCCACAAACCCACTGAGCATCAACAATAAAATCAAAGCTCTTCAAGAAGCGACTCTCATGACTTTCATTAATCTTTCGTCTCATGCTAACTAAAATCATGGGTGCAGTAACCGCAGTTATTAAAATCATCCATAATGTATCCGAAAAACCTTCAGTAAAAATATTATAGAGTGTTACAAACAGTAATGCGCCGACAACAATATAAGATGTTATATTGGTAACCATAGTTAGAAATTTTAGTTGTTTACTCGCTAATTTCAGTGTTTCCTGAGCGTTTTTTTCAAGTTCGTTCATACCATTACCTCGCTTACTTATACTCTACCCAAAATTGGACAAAAAGAAAAGAGGCTAAGCCTCTTTCTTCCATTCATTACGCATTAATCCATAACAATGGATATCATTATAACGACCATCGCGATATATCATATCACGCATTGTACCTTCTTTTGTAAATCCAAATTTTTCATACAATCCCATTGCACGTTTATTAAAATCAAAAACGTGTAGATAGAGACGATTAAGGTTTAGTCCTTCAAATCCCCAATCAAGGAGTTGTGTCATCACTATCGAACCAATTCCTTGACTCCAATAGTTTTTGTCTCCGATTACAATAGCAAGTTCTGCATGTCTATTGCGTTGATCCATGTTCATAAATGCACACTGTCCAATTGGCTTTCCATCAACTTCCACAATGTATGTCATGCCGTCAATTAAAATCTGACACCATGCTTCAACTTCTTCATAAGACATCGGTCTTAGGAATCCTGATTGATCATAGATAGCTACTTCAGGGTCATTGCGCCATTGATAATAATAGGGTACATGTTCTGCTGAAAATTTTTTATATTTAATATCCATAGTCTTATCCTCTTTATTTTACAATTCCAATATACGGTGCAATTGAGATAATAACAGCTGCAACAAGTAGGAGCACTGTCAATATTCTCAACGTAAACTTAAGGTATTTATCATAAGGTACATTTACAAGTTCTAGAGTTCCCATGATGGTAGCTGAGGGATAAATTCCGGACATAAAGTTAACACCTGCCGCAAAGGCACTAATTAACAGAATTTGTCCACCGGCTTCTCCAATCACACTCGTTGTGAATAAAGCAGCAGCAACAGCACCTAGGATTGGCATTGAGATTCCCGCAACACCACTGGTTGATTGAAGAAAAATACCGATCAATACGTATGCAAGAATTGCAAAGATTCCAAATACCCAAAGTGGAACACTTGATAATGCATTAGAAATCCAGTAAATAAATGTAATTGACATACCCATGGTAGAGTTCCCCATGATAATCGCAATACCTCGCGCGATTGCAAGCACCACGACAACTCCAAGCAAATCTTTCATTCCATCAATGAAAATCTTTAAGAATTCTGATTCAGAAAGATTGTTAATCATCTTAAGAATTAAAGCCCCTAATATAAATAGGAAAGCAAATTCATTAAATCCCCATGTTCCTAGAGGTGTAATATGACCTGCTCCAAGCAGATTACCAAGTAATGGAACTTTTGCTAGGGCCGTGAATGGTGCATTAATTGCTTTCGCAACTCCCGCTCCTGCAATTTCTTCCCATGGGAAGTATCCAAAGATAATAATCACCACGATTAGAATAAGTACAAGTGCTGATTGTTTACGTTTCTTTGTAAATTCAGGAAGTTTTTCGTTACGGTCAATTAAGGTATTCACACCTTCGACATCAGCTAGAATTGATTTTTCAGGGTTATTTTTAACTTTATTTGCATACTGAATCATCATAATCGTTCCAACCACATAAAGTGCTAAGAAGATAATCGTTCTGAGAACAATTCCACTTCCGATTGATAACTCAGGATTCCCAATAGCTGCGACTGCCGCACCTGTTGAGAATGGATTAACCATAGAAGACATATTTCCGATGGTAGATCCGATAAAAATTACGCCAAGACCAGTCATAACATCATATCCCGCTAATACGAATAAAGGTACGATAACAACTGCGAAAGCAGTAATTTCTTCCCAGAATCCAAAAGAAGTTCCAAGGACCGCGAATACAAACATCATCACAGCAATGAGAGCATTTCCTTTAAACTTTGTTAACAGACTTCCGATTCCCGCATCCAAAGCACCAACGTGGTGAAGAACACTTAAGAATCCACCTGCCGATAAAATACCAATTGCTACATCACTGGATTTTTGAAAACCCAGTACCGGAGCCATTAAGACATCCCAGAACCCAAATGGTTGGAGTCCTTGACCCTGTAAGATATTTCCATCAGCATCAATGACTGCATTTAGAATAATTTTACCCGATTCTTTATCAAAGACAGATTGCGGAATAAAATAACTCAGTAACGCCGTAATCACAAGTGCTATAAAAACAATTGTGTACGAACTCGGCATCTTAAATCGCTTTTTTTTATCCATTTTACTTCACCACAAGATTCAAGAATGCTTGTGCATAGACGTTCATTGCTTTTTTCATATCTTCAATCTTAATGCGTTCATTAGGTTGGTGTTCTGTTTTTTCAGCACCTGGGAAGATAGCTCCAAAAGCAACAACATTATCCATAGCACGTGCATAGGTTGCACCACCACTCGCAATCGGTTGTGTAACCATATCACCAGTAACTTCTTGATATGCTCCCATTAAACTTTTAATAAAGTCTGAATCTTTTTCAACATAAATTGATTTTAAGTAATCAAAAAGGTCTACATTGATACGATATTCATGTGCAGTTTTCTTTAAAATTTCTTCTACTTTATCTTTTGGATAAGTAACGGGGAAACGAATATCAATTCCCACTTCTTGAATATTTTCTCTAAACTTAACTTTCCCCACATTAAACATTAATTTACCAGAGATATCATCTTGAATATCACCATAGATTAAACGTCCATTTGCATCAGTTCCTTTTTCAACGATGAAATCAATCATATCATTACGCTTATCTGCGTTATAAAGAGCTTGTGCAAGATAAACGATTGCGTTTTCACCTTTGTCTGCAACTTGAGCGTGCATTGCTTTACCTTGTACCGTAATAATGTCATCTTTGACCGTATATTTGTAACCAAGGTTGTCAAGTTCTTCAGCTACTTTCGCATCATAAGTTGTTTGAGCAGATGATGGAACCGCATTAAGCGCGTCCCCACCAGAAAGCATGATATCTGATTTTTGGTGTGAAATAAGTGTATACTCAATTAACCCTTTTTCAGCATAAATCAGTGGAAATGATGAGTCGGGTGTAAATCCTTTTGTAGGTAGTTCTTCTTTCGCTACATAAGCATTCATACAACGCCATAGTGATTCTTCATCCGTTCCAAAGATAAAGCGTACTCTTTGATTTAAAGTAACTCCTTGATCTAATAGAATCTTTAAAGCATACATTGATGCAAGTGTTGGTCCTTTATCATCTTGTGATCCACGTCCCATTAAGAAGCCATCAGCTTCAACAAGTTCAAATGGATTTGTATGCCATGCTTCAAGATCGCCCACAGGAACGACATCCATGTGCCCTAAGACACCAAAGATATCTTCCCCTTCACCAATCTCAGCATAACCATAATATCCCTCAGGATCGATATATGTCTTAAATCCCAATTCATTGGAAATTGCGATCACTTCTTCAAGTGCCTTTTGAATGTTTTCCCCAAATGGTTTAGTGCCATTTTCATCAAGAACACTACCAATGCCCACAAGACGTCCTAAATCACGTTTGTAATCATCAAATGCTTCATCAATTAATAATTTTAAATCCATATAGTTCCTCCTTTTTCCTTTTACAATATTATGTAAAGGTCTCATTACTATTGTACCACCTCTTCAACAATTAAGTTATAATACTTTATAGAAAAGAGGGGATGACAATGAACTTACATACTTTTCAAAACTGGGTTAAAGAACATTACAACGAACGTGGCTGGTCAGATTTAGATATCTTTATTAGAATTGGTTTTCTTGCAGAAGAAACGGGAGAAGTAGCACAAGCAATTCGAGCATTAGAAATTGGTCGTGATCGACCCGACGAAGACTCGCAAACTAATATCGAACGCAAAGCAAATCTCACTGAAGAACTCGGAGATGTCCTTGGAAATATTATCGTCATAGCAAACCACTATGATTTGGACCTCGAAGATATTTTCGAGTCACATAAATTAAAACTAGAATCACGTTATGCAGAAAAACAAAAGGCCGACTAACGGCCTTTTTCTACAAAAATGATTCTGGAAGATCCATCAATTTTTGATTGATCGTTTCTTTAGAAATGTGATGCTTGAGTACATATCGATTTCGCGGATGACTCATACATTCACGACAACAACTTCCTAATGTTTTTTCTTCACTGTCTTCACTCATAATTATTTGTTTATTACAATCAGGATTCGCACAATTCAAATATCGTTCGCTAGGTTTTAAAGTCAGGATATCTTTTCCAACCACAACAGGATTTACACGATTAATTGGAACAGACAAACGTTTATCAAATACATAACAGGCTCCATCCCAAAGCTCTCCTTGGACCGTTTCATCATAACCATACGTTACAATTCCCCCATGAAGTTGTCCTACATCCTCATGACCTTCTGCCTTAAGCCACCCCGAGAATTTCTCACAACGAACACCTCCAGTACAATAGGTTAATATCTTTTTTCCTTCAAGTAACTCATCATTATCCTTAATCCATTGAGGAAGTTCTCTAAATGTTTTTATATCTGGCTTAATTGCACCTTGGAAATGTCCTAAGTCAAATTCATAATCATTTCTGGCATCGATGATTACTGTATTTTCATCCCGCATTGCTTCATAAAATGCTACAGGTTCTAAATAAGTACCCGTCAATTCTAGTGGGTTCACATCTTCTTCTAGTTTTAAATTTACGAGTTCTGGCTTAAAACGCACATGCATCTTATCAAAAGCATGTTCATAGGCTAAATCTTGCTTGAAAACAAGATCTTTAAAGCGCACATCGTTATGAATACCATCCATATAGGCTTGTGTTTGTTCAATGGTTCCCGAAACCGTACCATTAATTCCCTCATGCGAAACGATAATTCTCCCTTTAATGCCTAAGCTGTTACAAAATGCAAGGTGTTCTTCTTTGAATTGCTCAGGGTTATCAATACCTACATATTGATAATAAAGGAGCACTCGATAGTTTGGTTCCATATTATGCCTTCTTTCTATACATTAAGTTTAATCAATTTATTTCCCAGCACGCAACCATAATGACTAGAAAAAAGACTCTAAGAATAGAGTCATAATGTTACTTCAACTTTATATGTATCAGGATTATAATATGATACACCATAGCCCATTGATAAACCATCTTTCGAAGTCATCATCCGGCTTATTTCTATAATTGGAGTATTCATTTTAATCTTTAACATTTTCATATACTGTACCGGTACGAGTGCTGCATGGAATTCATAGTGCGTGGTACCGCGCGCCATAAATTTATTGAGCTCATGAGCCTTAGAAAATATTTCCATCTCTTTATCCGAAAAATCTCGTCTTTTAAAGTATAATTCTTCGACAGCTATCGGATGTGATTTTTGTGATAATAGACGTGTTACTTTGATGATCTGCTCATCATTTTTTAGAGCAAGTGCTTTTTGTACTGTGACATCAGCACGAGCTTTAACATCAAAGTACAAAAGCGTTACATCCATAGAATCATCATATTCAAGACTGTTTTTACGGTGTAAACTTCGATTCGCAACAAAGGTCCCTTTGTTAGCTTCACGATAGAGATAGCCTTCATTAACCAGTTCATCTATAGCACGACGGACAGTCATTCGACTTGCTCGATACAAGATTGCGAGGTCCCTTTCACTATCTAAAGGTGAATTTGCTGGAGCCTCATTGATGTGGTTGATCAAGTCTTCTTTGATTTGTAAATATATTGGAACTGCCACGATACCTCCACCTAAACTATTTTAAGAAAGCAAATGGACGCCATGGTTTCGCGAAGTCTAATAACATCATTTCATTTTCAGGAATGTGACCCACAACATTACGTCTACCATCATTTGGCATATCTTTCGTTACAATTTGGAGTTCCCCTTTATAGCGAGGATACTCATCATTAAGTATTATAACATCTCCGCGCTTTAAATCACGAGTGTTTTCTGGACGTACCGATTCATTGGCATAGGTAATACGGGGCATGGTTGAGCGAACCATATATTCACTCATATCACCACGAACATGATGTTCATGTTCATAAATAATCTTACGCTCCGATTCTTGAAGTTCTTTCTCAAAGTCTATTTTAAAGGATAACAGACCCGGATTAATTTTCGAACAAATTTCAAGTTCATCATCAGATGCATACGTATTCGCAATAATAATATCGTCAATCATTTGTGTTGCAACTAAGTGACGAATTTGCACATCGATTGGTAAATCACGGTGTGCTTCTAAAGTACAAAGTCCTTCATTGACAGGCCATGGTCCGAACGTATCCGCATTTTGACTTGATACAAAGGCAGCTATAGGGAGCCCCAGCTTTTTAACTTTATCATTACAAAAGTCAAAATGAGATTGACTCAATCCTGTATAGCGTTGTGGATAGAAATTATGACACGTAATAATTGTATTCGGATTTGGATAGTGACTCATAACATTTTCAACGTAATCATTACCCAAACTTGAATTTAATTCAATTTTTAAACCGTAAGGATTAAATGACAATTGACTTTCAAGCCCCCCACCGAAGCCTTCATCAAGTCGAATGCCATCCACATTCATTTCATGAAAGAATGACAAGTCAGTATACTCTAACCCTAGTTCTTTAAATATAAAAGGGGCTATATCTAAAATAACTTCCATTCCTTCCTCGTGAGCCGCTTTATTAATCTCACGATATTCTTCAATGATACTTTCTCTTGTTTTTCCTTCAACACTCAGTAAACTTAAAAAAACACGACGAAATCCTGCTTTCCCCGCTTTGCGTATATACGCAACATCATCATTCACATTTGAGTTATCTGGATATAGTGATATACCTAATCTTGCCATTTCATCCTCCGTATTTATTTCTTCTTATATAACAATACAACACCCACGATCACAAGTATGATCCCCGAAAGCATCATCATTAAACCATTCTTTTGTAGTGAAGAATACATAATGAGTATTGTGCCCATACTCAATATAAATAGATACCATTGTTTCATAAATATGCTCCTTGATTATGATGTTATATTGTTTAAATAATGACAAATTTAGAGAGGAAGAATCCTCTCTAAATGATACTTCTATTTTAACACAATTATTTATGCAGCATCTTTAATTTCAATCTTATTTGCTACAACTACAAAGATTCCCCAAATAAATACTGCGATTGCAAAGTTAACGATTGATAACAATGCCGCTGGTAATGAGAATCCTGTTGCCATCCATGCATACAGTACTGGTGGCATTACCCAAGGAACTTCTAAGAATACTGGTGGTACTAAACCTGCTACAGTTACTGCGTAGCTAATAATTACAAGAATCGTTGGAACCAAGATCCATGGAATAATATAAATTGGATTCAATACAATTGGTAAACCAAAGATAACTGGTTCGTTGATATTGAATGCACCCATTGCAACACTCAGACGAGCGACTGCACGATCCTCACTTCTCTTAGAGAAGATAAAGATTGCTACAATTAATGCCAAGGTACAACCTGCTCCACCCATCCATGCATAAGCATCGAATGAACCACGTGTCCATAAGTATGGTAAATCTTTAATTGGTGTCCCCGCATTATAAGCATTTGTATTCGCAACTAAAGCTGACTTGTAAACACCATCTAATGCCGGTGCTAAAACGTTTGTACCATGCAAGCCAAAGAACCAGAATACTGATACCGCAACAGTAACTAGAATTACCGAGCCCAAACTTTGCGAGATATTTAAGAATGGTGCTTGTACATATTGAAGAATTAAATCACCAATGCTTGTATCAAGATATTTTCCAGTTAAGTAAGCAAGTAACGCTACAGAATATAATGCAGCAAGACCTGGAATAATTGAAGCGAACGCACGTGATACTGCTGGTGGTACTTCATCCGGTAACTTAATTGTAATATCTTTATTCATAAGTTTTGCGTAAATTATTGTAGAAATAAATCCAATGATTAATGCTGTAAAGAGTCCTTTTGCATCCAAATATGCAACACTTAAGAATCCCCAACCTACGATTGCTTCGGTTGCACCTTCTGGTGTAATTGAAGCAACTTGTGGTGTTACAACAATAAATGCAGCAAGTGAAATTAAACCACCAGCAAGTGGATCAACATCATAGGCTTTAGCTAATTGATAACCAATAGCGTAAGCAAAGATTAATGCCAACATTGCTAAAGTTCCCCACCAAACATAACCATTAATTCCAATTAACCATCCAAATGCTTCAGTAATACCCTCTCCACCAAACTTAGCTGGTAAGTCACGTACTAACGCATTCAATAGAACTGCAACTGAACCCGCCATTGTAATTGGCATGATACTTACGAATGCATCACGAATAGCAACGAGATGTTTTTGTGAACCTATCTTGACTGCGATAGGAACAAAGTGTTTCTCCATCCAAGATGTAAATACTTCCATTTTCCCTCTCCTTCGATAACTATGTATCTGAGTAAGGTTGTGTTAAAAACCACTTAACATGTTTAGATCTTATGGTCTATACCACAGCCACAGTTATAATATACCACAAAATATTTATACCGCAAGCGTTTTCAGGTAATTAACAATAAAAGTTGTAGGTACAATTAATGTTGTTAATAAAAAAACACCTTATAGTTACTATAAGATGTTATTAATGACGATTAATCCAATCTGCTATGACAGCAATTATTTTGGGTGCGTCTGGAATGCGGAGTAAATCATGTTCATATTCTGGATAAACCAGTATTTCTTTATCGTCACTTGCAATCTCATCATAAAACTTTTGACTGCCTTTGTAAGTGATGATTGGATCTTGTTGACCATGAATCAATAAAACCGGTAGTTGATACATAGCATAATTTTCTTGAATAAAAGTTGGTGCCTTAACCAAACTTTCGATTAAAAACCTACGTGTCGTTTTTTTAATGACATAAGGTGAATCCATCGCAATCAGTTGGCGAATACCGCCATCACCTGTAGTTCCCATCATTTCTAAAAATTTCAGAACCGATATTTCATCATCAGTTACATCATTAAATTGGCTAGCAATGGATAACCCCGCTCCCAATAAAATCTGCCCAGACACTTCATAAGGGTATAAAATTCCGTATAATGCGGTAATCATTCCTCCCATACTAAATCCCATTGTATAAATAGGAAGTGTATTGTCTTTTTCTTTTACCCACTGAACACATTCATTGAGATCTAGTGCAAAATCTTCATATGCCTTAAGATCTCCAAGTGGAGCTGTTGTTCGACCATGACCTCTCAAATCATATTTGAATACATTAAATCCGTACGCATTTAGTTGCGATGCGAGTTTGGAGTAATGTGCCGAATACTCCACAAAACCATGACTGAAAATTACGGTTGCTTTCGCATCTTCTACAGGGCTGTATTGATAGTTGATGGTGTAGCCATCATAAGTTGTAATTGGTTCCAAATCTATCCCTCAATTCTACGGCATTAATCATATCACAGTGTTTATAATCACGCATGCTTTACGCCATTGGATTTAAGTCGTGGTTTGACTTTGAAGAAAATATTTATCAATCCTTATTTGTGATATCGTGCACACATTTAACATACCCCACTCTTTTTAACATACTTCCACCTTTTATCACAAACTTCTTCTCGAAAGAACTGATATCGCTTACATCTTGTTTGAGTTAATGTGTGATTAGCGTTACGGTAGAGATACGAAAGGTAGGTATTGTATGAAATATTTAGTAATTGGTGCGGGTGGTGTCGGTTCTGGTATTGCTTCCGACATAGCTACCGCTGATGATACAACTCGAGTTGGCGTTGGAGATATTAATTTAGAAAGAGCGCAAGACGTTGCGAAAAAGATTGGCTTAAAGGCTGAAGCAGTTCATGTCGACATCTATGATGAAATGCGTCTAAGAGATGTAATTCGTGATTATGATGTCATAGTGAATGCGACGGGCCCCTTCTACAAAACTGCGCGTCATATTATTGAAGCATGTATCAAAGAAAAAATTGATTATGTCGATATTGCTGATGACTCTTCTGCAGTAACAATGCTATTAGGTTATGAAGATGCATGTAAAGAAGCAGGTATCACCGCAATTATCTGTGCAGGTGCAAGCCCTGGATCTACCAATATGTTTGGCAAGCTTGGTTCTGAGTTACTCGATCGTACGGATGAAATTCATACTAACTGGGTTGTAAGTACTGTAGGCAGCACACAAGCAGCTGGTGCAACGCTATGGCATGCTATTGAAATGTCCACAGGAACATGCCCGCAATTTTTAGACGGAAAACTTACAGAAGTTGAAAGCGTCTCGGGAAAAGTAGACGTCGACTTTGGAGGTAAGTTAGGGGCGTACCCAATTTATTATGTTGGTCATGGTGAACCTCTCACACTATCTCGATCAATTCCCGGTGTAAAAACCGTTACAAACCGTGGTAACTTATGGCCAATCGGATCAGACATCTCATTTTATAAAATGTTCGAACAAGTTGGATTAACACTTGATAAACCAATTCACATTAACGGACAAGATATGAATCGCGATGACTTAATTGTAGATCTAGTCACAGACATTTCACAAAATGTAGAACCCGAAGATATTGCTCCTGAAGACGATATTGGTAGTGCCTCTCAAGTTCACGTAATTGGGGAGAAAGATGGTAAGAAAACAGAATATAAATTTTCAAGAATGGGACGCATGAATATGTCCACAGCGCTCCCTTGCTCCTTCGCAGCACAAACCCTTGCCCACAATAAAGGCAAGTCCATCGGACTCTTTGGCCCAGAAGGATTCCTCGATGCTACTGAATTCTTTAAATACCTAATGTCAAAAGGAAATGAGTACGAAGTCCAAGTTCTGGTAGAGGGAAAACTTGTTGAGAAAAAACCACTCATATTATAAAAAAGAGCTTCGGCTCTTTTTTAAACTTCTAAAAGTCCATTTTCACTAACCTGGTAGGATGTTTCCATGACTTCTTCAATTAATGCACGATCATGAGTGATACAAAGAATACTTCCACGATACTCTTTTAACAGTGACATCATTTCAAGACGTGAGCGATAACTTAAATTACGCGATGGTTCGTCTAACACTAAAATGTCCGATTGATTTAAAACAAGTTTTAATAAGAGTACTTTTGTACGTTGCCCTCCCGATAAATATTTTAAAGGTGTATGAATTTCGTCATATGTAAGATTCAAAGAGGTTAGATGATTCGTTACTTTTTTTATATGTTCAATTTCAGAATTATTCTGGCAGGTTTCAAGGGGTGTTAAATCGAGGTTTAGTTGGTCAAGATATGCTTGACCCATATATCCAACTTTCGCAGTATTTTCCAATTGAGTTTTGAACTGTTTCAGTAAGGTTGTTTTTCCAACACCATTATTTCCAATTAACGCAATTTTTTCTCCTGGCCTGATATGTAATAAATAGTTAGATCCAAGGCACTTCCCATCAATTTCATTTCGAGGTACTTCGAGGTTATAATGTCGCAGCACTCCTGAAAAATTGTCGAATGTAAGTTGTATTGAGCGTTCTTCTTCCACTTTAGAATTTACTTCTTCACGATCATACCTCTTTCGAGTTGCCTTCAAAGCTTTCATTTTCTTTTGTAACCCAGGATCTTGACGAGCTACATGTTGAAGTTGGTGTGACACTTGCTGGTATTGTCGTTGCCACTTTTGATCTTTGATATCTTGTTCTCTTTTTTGAGTATCAATTTTTTGATTAATGTTGTTTGCTGAATTTTCACGATGGTCCATATATTCACCGTAACTTCCATTCCAAACTGTCACTTGTGATCGCGATTTTCGATGAATATGTTCAAAATGCACCACTTTATTTGCAAGGTTTCGAATGAACTCTAAATCATGAGAAACAAATATTACAGGTTGTTCACACGAATCCACCCACGATTCAAGCCAAAGCAACGATTCTAAATCTAAGTTATTTGTTGGTTCATCTAAAAGGTAGACTTCAGCTTCAGAAAGAATCATTTTTAAAATTTGAATTTTTACACGTTCTCCGCCACTAAAACTGTGAAGTTCACGATCAAAGTCCTCATCCTCTAACTCTGGTAAGATAGTCGGCTGATATTGTGCAAACGCTCCATACTGGTCCCAATTATTGTTGATGACGTATTTTAGTAGCGTTAATGATTCTTCTTCTACTGCAATATCTTGTTGAAGTCTGTAGAACGAAATATCATGACTAATTTGAAAATCTACAACTAATTCAGTTAGCGGACTTTTTGACAAGGTTTTAAGCAATAGGGATTTGCCACTCCCCTCTTCTCCGATAATCGCAATTTTGTCATTTTGATTTACGGACATAGAAAAAGGCGCAATGAGTTCGCGCCCTTGTTGTGTGTTTATTGTAACACTAAATGTAAACATGGTAAAAACTCCTCTCGTATAATTATTTTGTATTTACAGAGTTTTCTCCCATTAGTGTCACCGGATAGCGATTTGCTACCTTTCTAGTCAGATAAAGTTTAAAACTTTAAAAAGTGTTTGTCAATATCTTCGAATTTAATTTTCTTCTGAACGTTTTAGATCGATCATGTGGTATCGTGCATAAGGCTTATACCCAAGTCTTTCATATATTCTTGCGGCAACAGGATTCGTATAGAATAAAACCCCTTTTCGACCTTCTGCATACAAATCGTCACTCATCAATTTTACGATGGCACTTGCATAGCCACGTTTCTGAAAGTGTTCGTCAGTACAAACTCCAATAATCATAGCTGCATCGGCAGTTTTCGCAACATAACTTGCGATAGAAACCAATTTACCAGCAACTTTTATACCATACGAAACCCGTTCTTGAGAATCTAACTCTTTTGCATATTGTTCAACGGTTAAAGGTTGCCCGGTAAAATGATGTTTCATAAGTTGAATACAATCATGCGCATCTTCAGAAAACAATCGCTTTACTTCATAATCATCCTTCTTTACTCCATTAGGACAGTAAACGGACAATGTCGAAATATTATCAGTTTGGATGAGGTAATCAAATTCGCCTCTAACTTGTTCCCATGTGGCTTCCCCCATAAAAATTCTTGGAAATGATTCGATCTTTACAAACATTTCAATTGTTTCAAATACTTCTTCCGTTAAATTCCCAAAGACATGAAGGCTATCATCTCTGAATCTAAACAAGACACATTCTATTTTTCCATTCTCATAGAATCCGTAATATCTCTGAATTGAATCTTCAAAACCAAATGCCAAAAGATCTCCCACTAAAAATAGGTTTGTGTATGGATCTTGATTTAAAAATTCAATTAATTCCGTTTTATGTTCATCGTGAAGTTTAATCATATTTTCATCACCTATATTTTTTTTCTATAATTGCGTAGTAATTGTTTTCTAAGTCCGAAAAATTAAAAGTACGTTTAGATTCCAAGTAACTTAGTTCACTTACATTCTGCTTTAAGTTTGTAATTTTTCGGTATACGTCTTCAACATTTTCAACTTGAAATAGAAGTGAGGGTCTATTGCTTAATACTTCAGGGGATACCTGTTCAATAAAACTTCTCTTAAAGAATACAAGGCTAACTGAATCTTCAAGGACTAACGTCATCTTCTTAGACTCATCAAACATCGTCTCTTCATATAAAGATCCCCCAAACGCCTGCTTAAAGAACTTCGCATTCTCAATTTCATTATCAACATATATCATGATTTCAACATTCATTATCGACACCCTCTTTTCGTTAGATACACTTTACCATATTTACCAATAACACAGATTAATTACGATATTAAAAAAGTTGTAATTCCTAAGAACTACAACTTGAATATTTAGTTAACTGATTCTGGATAGCCATAGTCATTTGCATTTACATCCCCTGGCAAGCAGTAGAAGTAAATAACGATGAATTGACCAATAATCGGAATCAAGTTAAAGAAAATAAATAACGTTGATTTACCTGTATCATGGAGACGACGAATTTGCATTGAAATTGTCGAGAACAACATGATAACCGAAATAGTTGTAACTACAATATACATTAGGGTTGGTAGTTTCACGACTTTCCCAATCATTGAACTCACAATCCCTAAAATAATATTAACTCCAAAGCTAAATAATATTACCCATAACATTGTCATCCAAAAATCATTTCGTGAAATACGACCTTGACTGTTGAACATGTGATCAAAATAACTCTTTAAATAGTTCATATAATCCTCCTATAAATATTTACTATTATATATCTTTTAGACACAGAAAGTTACGCTATTGCTTCACTTTCGTTGTCTACGATATCGTCGATACCAATTTCTTCTCGAAATTGATTTACATCACGACTACGGTTCCATGCACCTCTAAATGATTTATGGAAACCAAGTACAGCTTTTGTATCCATTTCACCTAAGAATTCGATAACTCGCTCTACATCTGGTTCACTCATATTAATCGTAAGTTCTTTCTTGCAATGATTAATACAAACTTGGAGTGCATAAGTACTTCCCGTTGGAATACCATAAACCCGTGTAGTTGTGATTACTTTATAAACCCATCCAAGTGAGTCTATAGGAATGACTTGTTGCTTAATATTCATCCCTTTAAAGCAAATTAAGTAGTGAGGGGTTAAGATCATATTTTTATGTCTAAATAGTGCATCGTGCATTTCTTCGTCAATACGATCCATTTCATCGGCATTGAACTCTTTCTCAAGATCATTGAGTGCGCGATAATGTTTATAGAAGAACAGTGCTAATCCTACAGCCAAAACGAGTCCGATTGATGTAAGATAAATTGTCGAATAACTTGTAATCCCAACAGCTCCCACAACAAATGGATAAAACTCATCTTCAATTAACTCAGGTTCGACTTCAAGGTATTCAGCGAAGTCTTCTATAATTCGATACTGACCCTCTTGAGAAATACTTGTTTGCTTAATATTCTCAACAACAAGACTTCCTTCATCATCAAAAAGGTTGAGATATTTATCATATCCTGGTTGTTTAACAATAACGATAATATCATCGAAATAAGCAAGTGTATATGTGAATTCCGCTTTATTTTTACTACCATAGTAATAACCACTATCGTCAAGACCGTCTGTATTAATACGGGCAGGTTTTCCTGATTCTAATGTGTCGTAGAGTGACATGATCTCATCTACATCTTTAGCTTGAAATGATTTATACGAATTTAAGACTTGTTTAGCTGGTCCTGACATAATCAATGACAAACCAATAATTATCGCTAATGTAATCCATAGGATACGGTTAGCGTTTCTCTTCCGTTTCTTGATTAATTCTTTCATACTTTCCACCTTTTATGTACTTCCCCTTATAATCCAAAAAGTTCACCATTCTCTTTGAATTTGTCATCATTTGAATATACCTTCTCCAAAAATAACATGCGAATTATACCATTTATCAATATGCATTACGTGAATTGTACATGAAAAGTGTCAATTTATTGACTAACATAGGTTGCCTATGTATAATATACATAGGCACACATAGTAAGGAGGATTTTTATGAACAAACACCGTGAATGGTTACGAATCGGCTCAGAATTCATGCTTTTGTCGCTATTAAGTGAACAAGATCGCTATGGATACGAAATTATCAAAGAGCTTGAAACACGTTCTGATAGCACCTTCGAAATGAAGGAAGGAACGCTATACCCTATCTTGCATCGTATGGAAAATTCTGGATATTTGAAGTCTTATATGAAAAAAGGTCCTACTGGGAAAGACCGTAAATACTATCAAATAACGAAAAAGGGACTGAAGCAACTTGTTGAAGAAAAAAATACGTGGCAGGAATTTTCTTCTTCTGTACAACGAGTTGTGAATAGTACTAACCTTGTTTCTAACTCATGAAAAATAGAGAAGCATTCATCAAAGCAATGCTTTCCCAAGTTAAGAACCCTTTTGTAAAAAAATCACTTCGCAGCGAATATTTAAGTCATATTCAAGACGCGATTGAAAATGAACTAGAACTAGGCATTGGGCTAGAAGAAGCTGAAGCTAAAGCAGTCGAAAATCTTGGTGACCCATTAGAAATTGGTCGTGCACTTAATCAGGTTCATAATCCATTTTTTGCTTGGTTCCAGTATATAGCAACAATCACAGCATTCATCTTAGTTGTAATTGTTGGTGTTCACCTTATCCCACCATATATTGATTATGTGCAAATGAATCTGGATACTTCACAAGGTGATTATCATGAGTCTTTCGAGTACTTTGATATCATAGACAAAAGACAAATTGATGTCGCAGCTTCCATCGGGAATTATGATTACCACTTCAAGGACATTCTATATACAAAGGATAAAAGAATTCTGATTTACTTTTCATACTACGATATTTATCCCAATACATCCTCATTGAAATCTCCAAATATCTTGTATCTGTCCACTGGTATTTATATTGACGAGTCGAAGTCAAACGATTTGACGCCATTGTTAGTGCCAATTCCTTTAACCTTTGTTGATGATGCTAATTCGATTCTCACAACTAGCGTAAGGTCTTACAAAAACATCGGAATACTTCAATTAAGGAATATAGAAAGCATGCCAGACAAAATAGTCATTGAAATTAAAAACCCAGATAATCGAATCGATATCATTCCTATTCTTACAGGAGGTACACAATGAAAAAAAAAATCAAGGTTATCTTCCTAAGTATTTTGAATGTTGCACTCATTATTCTCATTGGTTACATGTACCGATGGAGATTCTCATTATCTACACTCGTAGAGGATTACTGTAAGGCATATAATGTCAAAGAGTGTAAAGTAAGCACAATTATTGATGATGGTTTTCGACATAAACTTGTGGTCATCGAAACAGACTCCCATTATAGTAGTATTTCAGTCGAAACTTTAAGATTTATTCACAGACAAGTTGACTATGATAGCAATATAAAAATACCATTTGTAGGGAATAATCTCTACAATCAACCACTAGGTCTTCAATGGTTTCCTAAAAATGAAAACTCTATTATTCGAAACTACTCTCCTAATAATAACCAAATTTCTTTCTACCAATCGGATGACTCGTTTCCCCGTCTTGAATCTGTATCTTTTGAAACACTTCTCGGAGAAAATCCTAGCATCAAAAGAAGTTCTGTGACTGCATCGATGATTGATGACCATATATTTACATATAAATATACGAAATCATTTGATGACCAAGATGCATTATTCTACTATTATTCACCAAAAAGCGACAAGTTTATAAACTTATCAAACTATGCCTCCCATATTTCAGATGGTGATTATTTTGAGATTCTCGATTCCAAGGACCGTATGATGAAGTATTACTTTATTCCTGTAGAATATACTGAAGAAAATTATAAATTGCGATTACTCAGTTCACTCCATGCACTGAGAGGAACTTTAGCGAATGTGGATACAATTCCAATCAAGGAAAACCACGAGCTTTCTATTATTTCAAAATACTATAATTATAACAATTCCGGTCATGATCAACCTCAGGGACTGCAATCAGACTATAATAAGTATTACTTCCACCCCATTGATGGTGGTGCACTAATACTCGAAACAAGCGTCATCAACAACATTGAATATGATAATCAAGTCTTCGCAATTATAGACTCAGAATATCTCACCTTAAAAGAAATTATTGGATTTGAATCCGAGTAAAGATAAACCCCGCTACTTTTGGTAACGGGGTTTGTGTTATTCTTCGTAACGCTGTCCCAAGAACTCATCCATATAGAAAACTGATTTTTTCTTAAGTTCTTCATGAACATGTTGTTGTCCATATCTTTCGACAAGTGTATCTTGATTTGAGTAAAGATCCGCTCCCAATCCCAATCGATGTCCACGAATATCAACTCCCATACTTCTTAATACTGTTGGGAATACATCAATAGCTGATGCTTTTCTATTATGAGTATTAGCTTGGTCGATCAGTGATTGATCTACATTAAAGAATGCATTAAATACTGTACGTTCGTAATCTGGATCAATAGTTTTGAAGTATTCTTGATCCATACTTAAGTGATCGCCCATAACTACTATCACTGTGTCTTCATAATAAGGTTGTTGTTGGATATATCTAATAAAGTCAGCGGTCATACTATCTACACACTTAATCGAGTTCATATATGGCTGATCAAATTCTGTTGAACATGATTCGTCAGTATATCCACCTGGGAAATGCGAATCAATCGTTTCAATAACGATAGCAAATGGTTCGTCTCTTTGACTCAGTTCAGTCATAAATTCTTTAGAATATTCGTAAAGCTTTTTATCTTCATATCCCCACCATACCCAGTAGTCTTCATGCAACTTACCTTCTTTTTTTGCACGAACATAATCAAACACATCGAAATTACCATGTGTACGATATAGATTATCAACACCTCCAAAACTTCCATCAGCTCCCGCTAGAAACTGAAGGTTATATCCTTCATCATGAAGAACATCACCGAGTATTCTAGCACCTGGAATGAAGTTGTTTTCAACGCCATACTGATTACCGTCACCAGGGACTTTAAAAGGTAGTCCAGATTGTTGAGCAAACATCCCTGCAATGGAATAGCCTGATCCATAAGTTTGGACCATTCCTCCATAATTATCTTGGTGAGAGAAGTTTACTGCTCCAGGTTCTTGGAGTAATTTTGTCATCTCCGGCATCAAGTTCACATCGTTTGCGCCGCCCAATTCCTTTGAAAAATAGGTTGATTCAAATGATTCTAAGAAAATATAGACTAAATTTTTCTTCTTAGCAGGAAAGGCGATATTTTCTTCAGTTGGTTTAATGTAATGTCCTTCAATAAATTCAGATTCACCCATTAAGAGGTATGTAGATATTTTCAAATTTGTATTTGTATAATAAACTGAAAACCCAAAAAATAGTGTAATTACACAAGCAACAATAATCTTACGTAAAGACATGGAAAGAACCTGAACTCTTTTTCCTGTCTCTTTTTTATTGATATACATTTGTTGTCTAACAAAGTAGTAAACCCCTACCATGATTAGTGCAATCAGTAGAATCACGATACCCACTATAATCGCAACTTTAATATACATTTCTTTTGGTGTTCCTGCTGTTGGTCCAGCAATTGTGAAGAGATATTGTTCAAAATCTAGATCACCAAAAGTAACTAGAGCCCATTTTGTAAACGCAATAAAGAATATAGATAGCGTTACAAATATTGTCGAAACAGTCATGAACAGACGTGTTTTACCTTCCGACTTTTTAAATTGATACTTATTTTTTTCCACTGTAATTCTCCTTAAATTTTGTTTCTTAAAAATAAACCTATAAAGATATGATAGCACTATCACGGTTTATTTACATGATTTTTTTGTTATTTCACAAAGATATCGTATTTCCACACTAATAAATATCCACCAGCTTAGCTGGTGGTTTTTCATATGCGGGCGTAGCCCTTT